>JAIESR010000018.1 GCA_019745775.1 Xanthobacteraceae bacterium
TGCGCTCCCCGCAAAAGGCCCGATTGTGTAACCCATGTCTCCGGAATGAACTGTCACCCCTCTCTCAGGAAGGGCAGGGCAGCCAGGCGCGCACGCCCGCACCGGCGCAGAAGCAGAAGAACAGGACACAGGGCGGAGCAACGATCGCCGGGCGGCGGGTTGTCGTTGACGCGGCACTCGGCCCTTTTCGCTCCGGCGGCGCACGATGAGCGCTCGCGGCGCTATGTCGGCGAGCAACCCGACACGCAGCGCATTCGTCGTGACCCCGGTTCCGGCACGGCACGGAACTTTTCTTGTGGAATCTCACACCGCGTTACCCCTCGCCGGTAGCACCGTGCCAATGCCGCGCTTGGCGACCGGCTTTTCCGTCTCAATCGCGCTGTAGCTGTCCAGTCGCTGATCGGATCGGAAGGGGGGCGACATGGTTGCAACCAAGCGCAGAAAGCCGGCGACAACCGCGGAGGACGAGGACGATCAAGAGTCGTGCGCAGTCGCGACCATTACCCGCCTGATTCACGAGCTGTACGCCGCGAACAGCCGCTATGCCGTCATCCGGGAGGGCCGCGACAGCGACCTGATCGCCTGGAACGAGATTTTGGGCGCGGTGCGGAGCCGCTAGCGCCATTCGTTCATCGCGCCCCGGAATTTCCTGCGGCTGCCGCGGTTTCTCCATAAGGGTCCGGCAGTGATGCCGGGCCACCCCTCCCCGGCTACGCCCGCGCCGACGCCGGCGGAGCATCCAACCCGCATGGGCATCCGATCGCCCGCCCGCCGCGTACCTCAAACCAGCAACCGGAACTTCCCCGCATGCCTGCACAAGACGTGGCGCTCTATTACGACGAGCTGCATCGCTGGACCGCGGAGGACAAGGATTTCCAGGTGTTCTCCGGGCGCGAGAACGACACCATCCATCGCTTCCTGATCGATCACGACACCGGCGCGTTCTCGCCCACGACGATCTACAAGTTCGTCGACCCGCACATCGCCACGCAATCGCCGGTGCGCGGGCTCGACGCCGGCTCGGGCTATGGCGGCACCTGCTTCCGCTGCCTGCACGTCCACGGCGGACAATGGACCGGCATCACGGTCTCGCCCGAGCAATGGACGCGCGCGAAAGGCATCGCGACCGCCCGCGGCTTCGACCATCGCATCGACTTCCATCTGACCTCCTATGACGCGCCGCTGCCCGGCCGCTTCAACGTGGTGGTCGCGATCGAGAGCCTGATCCACTCGTCCGATCCTGCCCACTCCATCGCCAATCTCGCGTCCGCGATCGATCCCGGCGGGCGCATGATCATCATCGACGACATGCCGCTCGACGACGTGCCCGCGAGCGACACGGAACTGCTCGCCGAATTCAAACGCTGCTGGCGCTGCCCGGTGGCGCCGAGCGCCCCGGGCTGGATTGCGGCGGCCGCGGCGGCAGGGCTGCGGCTGGTCGCGCGCGAGGACCTTTCGCATCTGATGAAGCCGCGCGCCGAAGACAAACTCGACGCCGCCTTCGCCGACCTCTCGTCGCAGGCCGGCGAGAAGGCGAGCGCAGGCTTCGCACGCCTGAGCGACGCGGAGATCGGCGGCCTGCATCTCGAGCGCCTGCATCGGCGCGGCACGATCCGCTACACCATGCTGGTGTTCGAGCAGACGTGATGATGACGCCTCACGGCGTCACCACGCGTAGTTCAGGCCGGCGCGTCCCAGCACGCGGACCTGGCTCCACGACTCGGCCGGCGTCGACGTGCCTTGCTCGGTCTGCGTCCGCTCGGTGAACGTATTCAGCTTGCCGCGATCGAGACCGGCGGCCAGCCCGAGCGAGAACGAGAGGTTGCCCGCGATCCGCATCAGCCCGGAGACGCCGACGGCATGCTGGCCGTCGAACCCCGCCCAATGCATCGACACCGCGAAGTTGGTGCCGTTGGGCAGGAACGGGTTGACCAGCGACGCCGCCATCGCAGTGCCGGTCGCGGCGCGCGTGTTGGCGCGTGCGATGGCAAACTGGTTGTCGACGATCTGGCGCGCGTTCACGCAGGTATCGGTGCCGGGGATGTAGAAGAAGGCGGCGCCGTAGAGCGAGCAAATCCTCACATATTCTACCGGTTGCGCGTGGCCTGGCGTCGCCGCCAGCCCGGCGAACAAGCCGGCCGCGCCGATAAGCGTGCGGAACGCAGCGCTGATCGCGCCGGCCCGCAGCGATTTGATCAAAGTCCACATGGTGTCACCATCGATGCTGTTGCGGGCGCCGCTCAGTAGCGTGCGACGACGTAGTCGCCGCCGAAGCGCATGTTGAGGCCCGCCTTCACGAGGTGGAGCACGTGGTCCGCGTTGCCGGAATCGCGGTTGCTGCCGATCGGGATCGAGTTCTCGCCGAAGTACACGAAATTATATTCGACCTTGGCCGACAGATTGCGCCAGAACGCCACTTCCACGCCCGCACCGGCGGTCACGCCGGTCCGCGTATGGGGGACGCTGGATGAGGGTGGAGCGCCCACGCGATAGGTGAACTCGAGGTCCGCCCACGCAATGCCGGCCTTCGCGTAGCCAAGCCACGAGCCTGCCGCATAACCGACGCGGCCAGTGCCGGTCGCCAGCGCCCGGAAGTTGGTTTCGAAACCCGAGAACGGGAAGCCCGGCTCCGGACTTCGGCTGCCGCGGATCCGCGCCCACGACACGTCGATTTCGCCACCGACCACGACATTTCCGAATTGCCAGTTGGCGCCGATTTGCCCACCCGCAAGCGGACCGCTCGCGTCGATAACGGCGATCTGGGACATGACCTGGAGACTCGGATCCGAGACGTGGGTGCTGGCCCAGCCGCCGCCGCCATGGACACCGAAGTAGAAGCCGGTCCAAAGCGGCGTGACGACGACGGCGTGCGGTCGCGCCTGCGCGGGCATGTCGGCGGCGGACGCTGCCGGCGCGAATGCCGGTAGTCCCGCTGCGGTGACGGCGACGACGATGGCACAAGCGAGCCGGCGGCTCAGCGAACGTGCGATTGAGGTTGTCATGTGCGTGCTCTTTCCAAAAAAATGACAGGTGCTGTGTGAATGGCGCGGGGTGTTCATGGTCACCACGCGTACATGAAGCCGGCACGGCTCAGCATGCGGATGTCGCTCCAGGACTCAGCCGGGGTCGACGTGCCCTGCGCGGTCTGCGTTCGCTCGGTGAACGTGTTCAGCTTGCCGCGATCGAGACCGGCGGCGAAACCGGCCGAGAACACGAAGTTGCCGGAGATCCGCATCAGCCCGTGGACGCCGGCCGCGTGCTGCCCGTCGAATCCGGCCCAATGGCTCGAGACCGCGAAGTTGGTGCCAGTCGGCAGCCAGGGCGCGACCAGAGAGGCGGCCATCGCGGTGCCGGTCGCGGCGCGCGTGTTGGCGCGTGCGATCGCAAACTGGTTGTCCACGATCTGGCGCGCGTTCACGCAGGTATCGGTGCCGGGGATGTAGAAGAAGGCGGCGCCGTAAATCGAACAAATCCGGACATATTCGACCGGCTGCGCCTGGCTTGGCGTCGCAGCCATTCCGGCGAGCAGGACGGCTGCGGCTGCGGCTGCGATGATCGAACGTGTTGCTTTGATTGAGGTCCACATGGTTCTCATCTCCAAAATGTCTGTGATCTGATCTAGCGGATGCGGGCTCAGTAACGCGCGACGACGGCGTCGCCGCCGAGCCGCACGTTGATGCCGGCCTTCACCAGGTGGACGTAGTGATCGAGGCTGCTGCTGTTCGGCGTGCTCGGAATGACGAAGGTGTACGAGTGCTCCGGGAAATAGAGGTAGTTGTACTCGACCTTCGCCGACACGTTGCGCAGGAATGCCACTTCCACGCCGGCGCCGCCGGTCACGCCGAACCGGTGTTCGGTGGTCGAAATCGGCCCCTGGGCGGTGATCGCCGTTGTGATGTCCATGTACGCATACGCGCCGCCGGCCTTGGCATAGAAGAGCCACGGCCCCATCGCGTATCCGACGCGTCCGGTGGCGGTCGCCAATGCATGGATCTCGACGCCGTTGCCGAACACCCCTGGGATCTGCGGATTGATGTTGGAGGTTACGCTGCGCAGCGAGGCCCAGGAGCCATCGAGCTCTAAGCCGACCACGACGTTGCCGAACTGCCAGTTCGCCCCGATCTGACCGCCCGCGATCGGTCCATCCGATTTGAATTCCGGTCGGGTGTCGGAGGGACGGAACAGCGGGTCGTCGACGCGCATCGTGCCCCAACCCCAACCGCCGTGGGCGCCGGCGTAGTAGCCGGTCCACAGCAGCCGTACGGCGGGCTCGGTCCGCGCTTTGAGCGGCATGTCGGCTGCGGCAACCGGCGGCGCCGAAGCCGGCATGCTCGCGGCAACCGCGGCCGCGAAGGTGAGACAGTGAAACGCAGCTCGTCTGATCGATGTCTCCATCGAAGTGCCCTTTCCCCGAGAGTTGAAGAAGGTTCGATGCTACCGGGGTGGGCAATCGCAGGATGTAGCTTTGTGGCCACAATGGATATTATTCGTGGCAATCCCATTTGTTCGCCACTGATTGGCCATGCCGCGCGCGACGGCGCGCGCTGCTACACAGGCCATTCACAGAGGCGAGATGTTGAAAGAGTTCCTAACTCACGCGCCCGGCGGCGCTTGACGGAAACGATGCGGCGGCGCGCGCGCCAACTCTGAGCTGGTCGCTTTCGCCACCGCTCACCGCGCAATCGTCAGCCGCCCTTGCGCCGCCGCGACGTAGTATTCCCACGCCCGCACCGGCTCGTGCACGCTGTCGTCGCCATGGCGGCGCGCGGCACCTTGCGCGGAATAAAACTGCGGCGCGAGGCCGGCGGCCTGGGCGCGCAGTTGCAGCGCGGCGGTCTCCTCCAGGAACAGCGCCTGCACGCAGGCGTGCGGCACGGTCCGGCCGACGGCGAGCATGCCGTTCGATTGCAGGATCACCGCCTCCGCGCCGCCGAGCGCGGCGGCGACGCCGTCCGCCATCTCGCCGCCGGTGACGAGATAGGGCTCGCGGAACACGCCGACCTCGGCGCCGAGATTGGCGCCGAAGCCGTGCGCCACCTTCAGCGGCGCGCCGGCGCAGGCGTAGGCCGCGACATTGCGGGGATGGCCGCGCGCGATCGCCATCACGTCGCCGCGGCGGCGGTAGACCGCAAGATGCATCGGCACTTCGAGCGGCGGCCGCCCCCCGCCCGCCACCGGCTTGCCGTCGAGATCGATCTCGACCAGCTCGGCCTCGGTCACCAGCCCGAGCGCGCGGCGCGGCGTGATCAGCACGCGGTCGTCGCCGACGCGGGCGCTGACATGGCCGAAGCCTTCGACGATGCGGAAGAAGGTGAGCACGCGGCAGGCCGCGAGCACCTCGGCGCGCAATTCCGGCGACGATGCAAATGGCAGCATTGGCTTAAACCTTCTTGATGAGTCGCCGCGCGTGCGTGTCGGCATCGCGCTGGGTGTCCATCACCCAGCGCGCAATCTCGCCGAACGACGAGAACCAGACGTCGTCGTGCGCCCGCATATAGCCGAGGATCTTCTCGTAGACGGCGGTGATCATCGGGCGCCCGCCGAAATGGCAGTGCAGCGAGAGCGCGAGAAAGCCCGGCGGCTCGCAGGCGCGCAGGTAGTCGAAGGTCTCCTTGTAGACGTCCCAGATGTCCTGCGGGCTCGAGCGCAGCGTGCGGTTGTCGGTGAAGTCACTGCCGGGAATCTGCACGATGGCCCCGGCGGCGGTCTCGACCACGCTCGGCAGATCGGTATCGCGCGCATCGCCGTGCCACAGCAGCTTGTCGGCGGCGAGGAATCTGCGCGTATGCTCGGTGAAGGCCGTCACCGGGCTGATCCAGCCGGTCGGGCGCCGGCCGGTCGCCTGCTCGAGGATCGCGAGCGAGCGGCGGATGGTGGCCTGCTCCTCGTCCGGCCCCATGCCGGTCAGAAGTTGATCCTGCAAGTAGCCGTGTCCGGCCACGTCGTGGCCTTGCGCAACGATCGCCTGCACCGCCTCCGGGAAGATCTCTGCGCAGCGCGCGTTGACACAGAAGGTGCCGCGGATGCCGTGGCGGTCGAGCAGCGCCATCAGCCGCCACACGCCGACCTTGCCGCCGTAGCTGCCCCAGGCGATGCCGGCGTGATCGATGCCGGGCTTGTGCTGCGACGCCTGCACGCCATAGGGCGGCGCCTTGCCCTCCGACCAGGTCTCCAGCATCGCATTGACCGTCACCGCGATACGCTTGCCGTCAGGCCAGGCGAAGGCGCGTCCACTCATGTCGCTGTTTCCCCGATGTCCAAATCCCCAGGTGCCGCAAGCTCACCAGCACTTCAACCAATTGGCAAGCAAGGCCGGTCAGACTGCGGCATTGCAACCGCGCGCTTGGGCTTTGCCATGGACCGCCAGCAACCCGCATCACCCCTTACCACGTTCCTGTGCGGCCTCGCTGCCATAGGCATGGGACTGTTTCTGCTGTTGTTCGGTCTCGGCGTTGTCCCGATGAAGCCTCGCGCGGGCGACGGGCCGCTCTGGATCGCCGCCGTGGCCGGCATCGTGTTCATGCTTGCTGGCGTCTCGATCACGGTCGGCGCGCTGCACGGCGTATCCGACACCGGCGAATTGCCCAAGGATACCGGCTGGTGGATGCGGCTGTTCTACTATCTGCTCGGCGTGGTGATATCCGGCGGCCTCGCGAGCATCGGTACCTGGGTTGCGTTCGGCGCGGGCCCACGCGTGTTCAGCGGCACCGGGGTGTTCCTGCTCTCGCTGGAAGCGAATGCCATGGTGGGACGGATCATGTTCGGGATCGGCGCCATGATTACCTGGTTGTTCACGATCGCGATCGCTATCAGCGGCGCACGTAAACTGATATCAGGCAAATCGAGCTGATCAGGGGTGGCGAGATTCGGCCCGACCGTCGCGCGGCTCCGGCACATACAATTTTCCGACCTGCACCATCGGTCGCGGCTTCACGATGATCGAGAGCAGACGGTCCCGCAAGGCCTGCGGCGACGTCGGCTTGAGCAGGAATTCATGCACGCCGAGCCGCATCGCCTCCGCGACATTGGCGCGGTTGGCATGGGCGGTGAGCATGACGATCGGCAGATGCGGCTTCGGAAACACGTCCGGCGAGCGCACGATCTTGATGACCTGCGAACCTGAGAGCACCGGCAGGTCCCAGTCGATGAAGGCGACGTCGGGATTGGCGCTGCGGATGGCGTCGAGCGCGGCGACGCCGTCGGACGCCTCGAAGATCGTCTTGGCGCCGATGTTCATCAGCATCATGCGCGTGAGCTTGCGCATGTACAGGCTCTCGTCCACGACCAGGATGCCGAGGTTCTCGATCAGCTTTTCGGCCTGTTTCGCAGACATGCGGCGTCAACTAACGCCCGCGGGACTTCGATTCCGATACGGTGATCGTTCAAATTTTATCGATTCGACCGATTGCGCCGGCTAATGCCGGAGGATGGCATTGACCCAGTAGCAGTTGCCCGGCTGGCGCTCGAAGGTCGAGCCCCAATTGATGGCCCGCGCCGCGTCGCTCGATTGGAACTGGACCTTGAACTGCTGGATCCCCGACGCATCGTTGACCACGAATTTTCGAACGCCGGTCGACGGCTTCCAGGTCAGGACGTCCTTGGTCGTTTCGTTGCGGGCGCTGAAGACGTATTCCTCGGTGCTGATCCGCAACGCCTTGCGTCGCAGCCCGGCCAGCATGTCCTCCCCGCCGATGAGGATGGCGTTGCCGATGTCGTTGATCGAGATCCGGCGCCAGCCCGGCTCGTCCCTCGGTTCGTCGACCAGTGGCGTGACCAGGTAGTGCAGTCCCTTGGCGTCCTTGGCGGCCTGGTCGTCACACTGCTTCATCGCGGTTTCGAGCCAGGCGAAGTCGCCGCCACGCTGGTCCACCGCCGCGGTGTCCTGGGTCGACGAGCGACCGCCGAGCAGCAGAATCGCCGCCGCGACCGCCGCGAGGCAGACCGCCGCCAGGACGGCGGTGATCGCCAGCATGCTCCACCGCGTGCGTACCGGCGCGCCGCAATAGCCGCAGGCGCGCGCACCCTCGTGAAGCGGTTCCCCGCAATGGCTGCACTCGGTCGAGCTCATGGTTCCAGAATCGCTGTGCGGCAGCAGTTCAACCCAAATCTCGCGATGGTTTCAACATCCGTGGCGGACCCGGGATCGCCCGGGCGCAAGGCGAATTCGAGGCGAGCCGTCCGGTTTCAAGCACGCGCGAAGGCGTGGACGGCATCTGCCGCGTCCCTTGCCTCCGTATCCGATCGGGCTGAAGATAGCACCATGAGACGGATGATCGCATCGCTGTGCGTGTGCTGGCTGGCGTGGTGCGGGGCGCCGCGCGCCAATACCGTGCCGCTGGCGTTCGGGATGACGCCGGTTGAGGCCTCGGCCGCGCTCGGGCTTCCCCTGACGTATCATTCCGGACCGCCGGGCTCGGAAATCTTCATCGCCGTCGGCCATGCGGGCATCCCCGGCTTCTACCCGACCGACCACGGCGTCGCGCTGCAATTCCGCCGCGGGCGGCTGACCGGCTGGAAGAAAGACTGGCAATTGCGGCGCCCGGGCCCACTTTGACCGGAATGGCTGCGCCGTCCATTCCCGTCTCCGTGCTCGACCTGTCGCCGGTCTCGGCCGGCTCCTCCGGCGCGACCGCCTTGCGCAACTCGATCGACCTCGCGCGGCTCGCCGAGAAGCTCGGCTTTCATCGCTATTGGGTGGCCGAGCATCACAATCTGCCCTCGGTCGCGAGCTCGGCACCCGATATCATGATCGGCCAGATCGCGGCAGCGACCACCCATATCCGCGTCGGCTCCGGCGGGGTGATGCTTCCGAACCACGCGCCGCTGATGGTGGCGGAGCGCTTCAAGGTGCTGGAAGCGCTGTTCCCCGGCCGCATCGATCTCGGGCTCGGCCGCGCGCCCGGCACCGATCCGGTGACCTCCTACGCGCTGCGCCGCCGCCAGCAGCAGGGCACCGACGACGATTTCCTGGAGCGCTTCCAGGAGCTGATCCTGTTCGAGAGCAACGCCTATCCGGAAGGTCATCCATTTCGCAACGTGCACGCGATGCCCTCGGACAGTCCGCTGCCGCCGATCTGGCTGCTCGGCTCGTCGGGCTACAGCGCCCAGCTCGCCGGCATGGTCGGCGCCGGCTTTTCGTTCGCGCATCATTTCTCCGACTACGACGCGGTCGCGGCCATGCTCAGCTACCGCGACCATTTCCGTCCGTCGCAATCGCGCGACAAGCCCTATGCGATGCTCGGCGTCGCCGTGGTCTGCGCCGACAGCGATGCGGAGGCGGATCGGCTCGCGACCACGCTCGATCTCAACTGGGTGCGCCGCGCCCGCGGCGAGCTGATGCCGCTCGCGAGCCCGCAAGAGGCGCAGAATTTTCCCTACACGCCCATCGACCTCGAGCGCATCCGCCATCGGCGGGCGCGGCTGTTCGCCGGCGCACCCGATACGGTCGTGTCGAAGCTCACGCCGCTGATCGAAGCGACCAAGGCCGACGAGCTGATCGTGACGACGATGCTGTACGATCACGGCGCGCGGCGCCATTCGTATGAGTTGCTGGCGGGTGCCTTCGGGCTCGCGAACCGGCGCGCTTCCGCCGCGCGTTGAACTTTCGCAACGTCTCGACAACAACACGCAAATAACAAAGAGCCCCGGACGATGCCGGGGCTCCAAGGTTCGTGCTCTTGTTATTGTTGTTAGCTTCCCTGCGGAGGCAGCTCCGCGGCCTGGGCCGGCGGGTTCACTGCCGATTCATTGGTGCACACATCCTGGAACAGGACCGCGCCATTCGGCAGGTAGGTCTTGCGCAGGCAGGTGCACGACGCCGCGACCGGACGGACCACCGCCGGCGCCGTCGCGACCGGGTAGTAGCCACCGACGACGTGGACCGGCCGACGGCAGTGCCAGTGCCACGGGTTATGCCAGCAGAAGTTCCGCACGATCGGGCGACACAGCCACGGGTGACGCCAGCAACCCAGCCGGTGGTGGTGGCCGATGTGGATGTGGCGGCGGATGTGAATGTGCCGGTGGAGGTGCGGGATATGACGGCCGTGACCGTGGCCGGGATGACGGACGATGCCGGGATGACGAACCATCCCGCTACCGCCACCGCCGACGACGCGACCGCCGTGACCATGGCTGCTGGCGCCGCTACCATGCGGACGCGCATCGGCAGCGGAGGAGACGAGAGTTGCCAGGCCGACGGCAAGCGCCGCGGCGAAGGCGAAGAGTGCAGTGCGTTTGAACATTGTGAGAGACCTTTTGGCTCGATGTGAACCATCCGAGCCAGTAGTCGGGGCCGCCGCGCCGCAGGTTCAAACGATTGATTTCCAGGGTTTTTTCGTTCATCTGACATTCATCGATGGAGCGATGGTGTGGCAGGACGGCAGTTCCCATCGCGGGGCAACCGCTTGCGCGCCCGCGTGAAATCGGCTGATTTTGTGCATGATCCCGAAAAGTGGGAACCGGTTTTCGGACAAGATCATGCACAAAGAAGCTGGCGCCCGGCGCCAGCCCTTCCGACAGCCCCAGCAGGAACGTAACAGGAGGTTAACTTGGGTAAGCAGTTCACACTGACGGCCGACGACAGCCACCAGCTCGGCGCCTATCGCGCCGACCCGGCCGGCCCCTCCAAGGGCGGCGTGGTCGTCATTCAGGAAATTTTCGGGGTCAACAAGCACATCCGCGCGGTCTGCGACCGGCTCGCCGCCGAAGGCTACACCGCCGTCGCGCCGGCGCTGTTCGATCGCACGCAAAAAGGTTTCGAGTGCGGCTACACGCCCGACGAGATCGCGAATGCACGCAAGTTCATCGCCAATCCGAATTGGGATGCGATGCTCAAGGACACGCAGGCGGCCATCAACGAGCTGAAGAAGGAAGGCCCGGTCGCGATCGTCGGCTTCTGCATGGGCGGCAGCATCGCCTTCCTCGCAGCGACGCGGCTCTCCGGCCTCTCATGCGCGATCGCCTATTACGGCGGCGCGATCGCGAAGTTCGCCGACGAGAAGCCGAAGGTGCCGATGCAGATGCATTTCGGCGAGAAGGACCAGGGCATCCCGATGACGGATGTCGAGGCCGTCAAGGCGAAGCGCGGCGGCGACAGCGAGATCTACGTCTATGCCGATGCCGGCCACGGCTTCCACTGCGACGAGCGCGGCAGCTATCACGAAGCGTCGGCGAAGGCGGCGTGGCCGCGCTTCATCGACTTCCTGAAGAAGCACCTGAAGAAGTAATCCGGCGCTGGTATCGCCGCGGCGAGCGGTCCCGGGCTGGCTTAAGGGCACGCCCGGGACACGACCGCCCACGCAAAAAGCAAAATTCTGTTCATCTTGTTTCCTCCCTTTGGTTGTAACCAACCCATTGGACGCGACCGCGGCGTCCGGTGTCGGAGAGTCAGATGACGGCGAGCAAGAGCCGGCGGCCGAAACAGGCCAGCAATCTCAACAAGAACCGAACGTTCCGCGCGCGTGGCGCTCTGGACGAAAAGCTCGAGGCGGCTGCAAAGCTGTCAGGACGCTCCGTAAATGAAGAAATCGAATACCGGCTGGAGCGATCGTTTCGAGACGAGGAAATAAGGGAACGCGCTTTCGAGCAGGCATGGGCCGCATTCGAAAAGAAAAAGGCACTCGAAAATGTCGAGGCTGCACTCGATAACGTCGAGGCCGCGCTGGCCAGAGCCAAGGCGCTCGGTTCCGATGCCGCTCACCGCGAGAACGACGAACCGAAGAATCCGGCCCCGCCCAGCGACGCCTTGAAAGACATCGTCCAACATGCCCCGAAGAAGGGGGAGAAGCTCTGAAGGCACGGACGAGTCGGCGGCCTAGAACCAGCGTTCCTTGATGACGATGGTGTCGCCGGGCTCGACCCGCGTGAGCAGCGGCACTGCGGCGCGGCTGCGCAAGGTCTCGCCGGCGGCCGGCCGGTCGATCTTGACGTCGTAGCGGTAGGCGCGCGGCGTGAAGCCGCCGGCGATCGCCACCGCGGTCTCCACCGTCATGTTCGGCACGTAGGGATACTGCCCCGGCTGCGTCACCTCGCCGAGAATGAAGAACGGCCGGTAGGTCTCGACCTCGATCGCGACGTGCGGGTCCCGGATGAAGCCGGCGCGCAGCTTCGCTCCCACCGCCCGCGCCAGCGCCTGCGTGGTGAGACCGCGCGCGGAGACCGCACCGATCAGCGGAATGGTCACCTGCCCGGCGGCGTCGACGAAATAGGAATTGCTCAAGCCGTCCTGCCCGAACACCACCACGCGCAGCTTGTCGCCGGTGTCGAGCCGATAGGCCGGATCGGCGGCGGGTTGCGCGACGACCGGCACGATCGGCGCGTGCGCATCCATGGCATTGCCCGGCTGCGCGCGCGACTGCCGGTGAACCGGCGGCGCGGCCGGAGCGTGAGCCTGCGCAACTTGCGGCGGCGGCGCTTGCGCGTAGGACGCGGGCGCCGGGACACGGCGTTCGTAGGCGATGCTGTCGAGATTGGGCGGAACGCTGAGCCCGGGGCCGCGCGACACGGCACCGCTGTCCGGCGCGAACGCCGTCTGCATGCATCCGGCGGCCGTGAGCGCAGCCAACAAAATCGGGGTGAGGCGGCTTATGAGGCGACTTATCAGGCGACTGGGCCGCATGCGACGAATCCGGAAACCCAACTGACACGGTTAACGGATTACAGCCGCATATGGTTAAGAAAGCCTAACCCACTGATGGCGCCTCGAAAACCGCACGGGATACCGGGCTTGCCGGGCTCACTCCTTGCCGGCGGATTTCTGGGTAGCGTACGGCTTTTCGGCCGCCGGCTTGCCGGGGTCCGAAATCCGGTCGGCGATCACGACCGCCAGCAGCGAGCCAAGGAACAGTACATGGAGGGCCACCAGCCAGGCGAGCCAGGTGGTGTCCGGCGTTCCGGCGGTCTGCGCGGTGTTCATGAAGGCCTTGAGCACCTGGATGGCCGAGATCGCGACGATCGAGGTCATCAGCTTCTGCTTGAGGCCGCCGAAGTCGACCTTGGCCATCCACTCCGGACGATCGTGATCGGTCTGATCGAACTTCGACACGAAATTCTCGTAGCCTGAGAAGATCACGATCAGCACCAGGTTGGCGGTGAAGGTGAGATCGATCAGCGCGAGCACGCCGAGGATCACGTCGGCTTCCGTGGCGGCCGGAATCTTGACGACCAGGTGGATGAGCTCGCGCATGAATTGGAAGAGCATCAGGAACAGGCAGAACGCCAGCCCGAGATAGAACGGCGCCAGCGTCCAGCGGCTCTGGAACAGAATGGCTTCGATGGTGCGCTCGAATTTCCGCATGGCTCTCACCTCGCGCAGACCGCCGCGTTATAGCAGCCTCGCGAGAAAATTGATCCGCCATCTTGCGGTTCGCACGTCGCAAACCGTGGATGACGGATCGACGATATCGGCGACCGAGACGGACCGGCCCGTTACGCCGCGGCGC
This sequence comes from Xanthobacteraceae bacterium, assembly GCA_019745775.1. Classification (GTDB taxonomy): domain Bacteria; phylum Pseudomonadota; class Alphaproteobacteria; order Rhizobiales; family Xanthobacteraceae; genus VAZQ01. The sequence continues at coordinate 13,440 of JAIESR010000018.1, forward strand.
ACCCAGTCAAGCTTGCGCGGACTGCGTAAACTTGTCTGCGACCCCGATCGGGCAGCTCACGCCGGTGCCGCCGAGCCCGCAATAGCCCATCGGATTCTTCGCCAGGTATTGCTGGTGATAGTCCTCGGCGAAGTAGAACGGCGGCGCGTCGAGGATTTCGGTGGTGATGGGATTGAACCCCCGGCCCTTGAGCTCCTTGTCATACATCGCTTTCGACGCTTCCGCGGCTTTGCGCTGGGCGTCGCTGGTGACGTAGATGCCGGAACGATACTGCGTGCCGACGTCGTTGCCCTGGCGCATGCCCTGGGTCGGGTCGTGGCTTTCCCAGAAGGTCTTGAGCAGCTTCTCGAAGGAAATCTTCTTCGGGTCGTAGACCACCAGCACGACCTCGTTGTGCCCGGTGCGGCCGGAGCAGACCTCCTCATAGGTCGGGTTGGGCGTGTGGCCGGCGGCATAGCCGACCGCGGTGATGTGAATGCCGTCGCGGAGCTCCCAGAACTTGCGCTCGGCGCCCCAGAAGCAGCCGAGCCCGAAGATCGCGGTCTCGGTGCCTTCCGGATACGGGCCCTTGAGCGGCCGCTGGTTGATGAAGTGCTTGGCGGCGGTGGCGATCGGCGTCGGCCGCCCCGGCAGGGCGTCGGCGGCGGACGGCATCTCGGTCTTCTTGCGGAGCATGAACATGCGGGCATCTCCCGTGATCGGTCGGCTGGCGTGCCCCTAATATAAGCCGCGCGTGCGCGCCGCGCAGGGGGCCTGGCATCAACAGTTGGTCCGTGCGGATCACGCCGCCGCGAGGCTAGCGCGCGTAGCCGATCAGCGGGCGGCGCTTGCGGCCGAGCAGCACCAGGACGGTGCCGACGATCACCAGCACCAGGCAGGCCGGTGCGTTGAGCACGCTGGCGGCGAGCGGGTCCCAGAGCCAGGGCGCCAGCCCCTCCAGGGCCGGCCGCACCTGCGTCAGGCTCCCCTCGTGCAGCGTCGCCCAGACCTCGGCGACCTTGGTGACGTAGAGCCGCTGGTCGGCGATCGACTTGGTGCCGTCATAGACCAGGAAGATGAAGGCCAATGCGAGCAACAAAAGGCCGATAAACCGCAACAGGAAACGGATCATGGGATCGTCGCGCCGCTGTGCTGTCTGGAATCGGGACAGATGAATTACTCCGGTCACCCGCGCGGTTCAATGCATTCCGTGTCGGAAAGTGGCGCGATGTCGCAGCGCGCGGAACGGCGGCGCACCGTCTTCTATCTGGCGTCCCTTGAGAGGGGTGCTTGCAACGGCTAGTTTCGAGCGGTTCCGGCCGCTGTCTGTTGCGTCTGGTGGGCGTTGGGGAGTTGCTATGTCTGACAAGAACGGCGGCCGCGGCCGTCCGGTATTCACCGACCAGGAAGCGCTGCTGTTCCACAGCCAGGGCCGGCCCGGCAAGCTCGAAGTCGTGGCGACCAAGCCGATGGCGACGCAGCGCGATCTGTCGCTCGCCTACTCGCCCGGCGTCGCCGTCCCGGTGCTGGCGATCGCCGAGGACGAGAGCAAGGCCTTCGACTACACGACCAAGGGCAATTTCGTCGCCGTCATCACCAACGGCACCGCCATCCTCGGGCTCGGCAACCGCGGCGCGCTCGCCGCCAAGCCGGTGATGGAAGGCAAGGCGGTGCTGTTCAAGCGCTTCGCCGACATCGACTCGATCGACCTCGAAGTCTCCAGCGAGAATCCCGACGAGATCATCAATTGCGTCAAGCTCCTCGGCAAGAGCTGGGGCGGCATCAACCTCGAGGACATCAAGGCGCCGGAATGTTTCATCATCGAGCAGCGGCTGCGCGAGCTGCTCGACATCCCGGTGTTTCACGACGACCAGCACGGCACCGCGATCATCGCCGCCGCCGGCCTGCTCAATGCGCTCGACCTGACCGGCCGCGACATCAAGCACACCAAGCTCGTCTGCAACGGCGCGGGCGCCGCCGGCATCGCCTGCCTGGAACTGCTCAAGGCCGTCGGCTTCGCGCCGCAAAACCTGATCCTGTGCGACACCAAAGGCGTGATCTACAAGGGCCGCACCGACGGCATGAACCAATGGAAGTCGGCCTATGCGGTCGACACCAAGGCGCGCACGCTCGCCGACGCCTTCAAGGGCGCGGACGTCGCGTTCGGGCTGTCGGTCAAGGGCGCCTTCACGCCCGAAATGATCAAGTCGATGGCGGCGAAGCCGATCATCTTCGCCATGGCCAATCCGGACCCCGAGATCACCGCCGAGGAGGTCGCCACGATCCGCGACGACGCCATCATGGCGACCGGCCGCTCCGACTATCCGAACCAGGTCAACAACGTGCTCGGCTTCCCCTACATCTTCCGCGGGGCGCTCGACGTGCGTGCGACCACCATCAATATGGAAATGAAGATCGCGGCCGCGCGCGCACTGGCCGACCTCGCGCGCGAAGACGTGCCCGACGAAGTCGCCGCCGCCTACGGCGCGCGGCCGAAATACGGGCCCGACTACATCATCCCGGTGCCGTTCGATCCACGGCTGATCTCCTATGTGCCGCCGGCGGTGGCCAAGGCCGCCATGGACACCGGCGTCGCGCGCAAGCCGATCGTCGACATGGACGCTTACCGCGGGCAACTTCGGTCGCGCCTCGATCCGGTCGCCGGCGTGCTGCAGCGCGTCTACCAGCGGCTGCGGCGGCGGCCGCAGCGCGTCGTGTTCGCCGAGGGCGAGGAGGAACAGGTGATCCGCGCCGCCGCGAGCTTCGTCCAGCAGGGGCTTGGCACGGCACTGCTGGTCGGCCGCGAAGACCGCGTGCGCGAAAGCGCCCGCCAGCTCGGCGTCGAGCTCGGCGGCGGCATCGAGATCATCAATGCCGCGCTGTCGCAGCGCAACGCCGCTTATGCCGCGTATCTCTATGAACGGCTGCAGCGCCAAGGCTATCTGCTGCGCGACGTCAACCGGCTGGTCAACACCGACCGCAACCACTTCGCGGCCTGCATGGTTGCGCTGGGCGACGCCGATGCCATGGTCACCGGCGTCACCCGCAATTTCTCGGTCGCCTTGCAGGACGTGCGCCGCTGCATCGATCCCAAACCCGGGCATCCGGTGATGGGTGTCTCGCTGGTGCTGGCGCGCGGGCGCACGGTGCTGGTCGCCGACACCGCCGTGAGCGAAATGCCGGATGCGGAAACGCTGGCCGACATCACGATCGAGGCGGCGGGCGTGGCGCGGCGGCTCGGCTACGAGCCCAAGGTCGCGCTGCTCGCGTTCTCGACCTTCGGGCATCCGCCCGGCGAGCGCGCGGCGCACGTGCAGAAGGCGGTGCAGATCCTCGACCAGCGGCGCCTCGACTTCGAGTACGACGGCGACATGGCCGCCGACGTCGCGCTCAACATGGAGCTGCGCGAAGCCTATCCGTTCTGCCGCCTGTCCGGCCCGGCCAATGTGCTGATCATGCCGGCGTTCCACTCGGCGTCGATCTCGACCAGGATGCTACAGGAGCTCGGCGGCGCCACCGTGATCGGGCCGATCCTGGTGGGGCTCGACCGACCGGTGCAGATCGTGCCGCTCTCGGCGAACGACACCCAGCTCGTCAACATGGCCGCGCTGGCGGCGTTCAACGTCAGCGGGTGAGCCGTAACAACAGGAGGCGCCGATGCTCGACCGCAGGACATTCACCCGCCTGCTCGCGGCAACGGCGCTGGCCGGCGTGACGGCCCCCGCCATCGTCGCGCCGGCGTTCGCTCAGGGCGCCGCGCCAGGCACCGCCCGCGGCACCTATGTGATCCGCAACGGCGCCGTCATCACCGTCGACAAGGCCGGCGTGCTGCCGCGCGCCGACATCCTGGTGCGCGACGGCCGCATCGAAGCGGTCGGCCCCGATCTCGCGGCGACCGGCGCCGAGACGATCGACGCCACCGACATGATCGTGATGCCGGGTTTCGTCGACACCCATTATCACATGTGGAGCGCGGTCGGCCGCAACTTCGTCGGCGACGGCTTCGGCTATTTCGCCGCCAAGAACGCGACGTCGAAGCTGTTCGAGCCGGCCGACTTCTACAACAGCGTGATGCTCGGCCTGGTCGAACTCGCCAATGCCGGCGTCACCACCGTGCACAACTGGTCGCACAACACCCGCACCGCGGCGCACGCCGACGCCGAGCTGCGCGCGCATCGCGAGTCCATGCTGCGCGCGCTCTATTCGCACGGCCAGGTGGACCAGATGCCGCGCAACGAGCTGATCGATTTCGCCAGCATCGACCGCGTGCAGCGCGATTACTTCGCCAAGGGCGCGGCCTTCGACGGGCTGGTGACCTACGGCGTCAATCTGCGCGGCGGCTCGCAGAGCGAGGAAGCCGTCTACCATCAGGAGATGGAGATCGCGCGCAAGCGCGGACTATGGATCGCGATCCACGCCGGCCAGACGCCGCCCAACCGCGTCTTCGCCGAGGACTACGAGAAGCGCGGCTGGCTCGGCCCGAAACTCCTGATCTGCCACTACCTGCCGGCCAGCGACGCCGATGCGCAGGCGATGGCGCGCACCGGCACGCCGTTGAGCTTCGCCACGCACTCGGAGTTCCGGCTCGGCCGCGCCGGCGATCCGCGCGACGCGCTGCTCCGCATGCGCAGGCACAACGTGCTGATCTCGCTGTCGTTCGACGCCAACTCGATCGCGCCGCCGAACATGTTCGAGACCATGCGCTTCACCTGGAACATGGGCATCCCCTGGCGCGGCACGCCGACCGAGAAGCTGCCGGAGGTCACCTTCCGCGAAGTGATCGAGATGGCGACGCTCAACGGCGCCAAGGCGCTCGGCCTCGGCGACGTGACCGGCTCGATCACGGTCGGCAAGCGCGCCGACATCATTCTGATCCGGGGCAACGACATCAACATCGCCCCGGTCGCCGATATCGAAGCCTCGGTCGTGCAGTCGGCGATGCCGTCGAACGTCGATACCGTGCTGGTCGACGGCCGCATCGTGAAGCGCGGCGGCCGGCTCGTGGCCTATGACGTCGACAAGGTGGTGCGCGAGGCCAAGGCGTCGGCCCTGCGCATCCGTACCGCCGCCGGCGGCCGGCTCGCGCCCGCCGGCCGCTGATTGATTTCAGCGGCCGATCGGTGTTCTTGAGAGCCCGAACCTCTAACGGGAGACACCATGGCCCGCGCTAAGCTTTCCGGCGTCATCGCCGCCATCGCCACCCCGGTCGACGAGGCCGGCGAGCCCGACCTGAAGCGCGCGACCACCCTGGCGCGATTCCTGCTCGACAACGGCTGCGACGGCCTCAACGTGCTCGGCACGACGGGCGAAGCGACGTCGTTCTCGCTCGAGCAGCGCAAGCGTGTGATGTCGGCCTATAAGGACGCCGGCATCCCGACCGATCGGCTGATGGTCGGCACCGGCGCGGCCGCCACGGCCGATGCCGTGGCGCTGACCCGTCACGCCGCCGGGCTCGGCTTCGCCGGCGCGCTGGTGCTGCCGCCGTTCTACTACAAAGGCGTGCCGGACGACGGCCTCGCCGCCTATGTCGATACCATCGTGCAGTCGACCAAGGCGACGCCGATCGCGATCTACCTCTACCACTACCCGGCGCTCTCGGGCCTGCCCTGGCATGTGGCCCTGATCCGTCGCCTGCTCGACAGCCACGGCCCGCGGATCGTCGGGCTGAAGGATTCCTCCGGCGATATGGCCTACGCCCGCGAGGCGGCTGCGATCTCGAAGGACTTCGACGTGTTCCCCTCGACCGAGGCGGTGCTGCTGGAGGCCCGCGGCGGCGCCTTCGCCGGCTGCATCTCGGCGACCGCGAACCTCAATGCCGACCTCTGCGCGCGCGCGTTCCATGCCGGCGACGCGGCGGCGCTCGATGCGGCGGTCACCATCCGCAAGCTGTTCGACGGCAGGGCCCTGGTGCCCGGGGTCAAGGCGCTCCTGTCCCATATCCACCAGGACGCGGCGCTGGCCCGGGTGAAGCCGCCTTTGGCGGCGTTCCCGGCGGCCGACCGGGCGGCGGTGACCGCCGGCTACGACGGGGTGCGGGCCAAAAGCGCGGCGTAAAGCGGTTCCGACCCGAAACGGGTCTTTCCCCGCTCATTCCCGCGCAAGCGGGAATCCAGTCTTGAGCCAACCTGGGTCCCCGCTTTCGCGGGGACGAGCGGGAGAGAGCGGGTCAGCTTGACCGGGAACGCTCTAGAGCCCGTTTCCGCCGGGCTTTGACTTGCCGGGCCGCCCTGACTATAAACCGCGCCAACTGGCGGCGGGCTTCCGCCGCCGCTGTCATTATGGCGGCGTCGAGATTTCGACCCCACACAGAGATCGATCAGAGACCAGCATGGCGAATACGAGTTCAGCCAAGAAGGCGACGCGGGTGATCGCGCGCCGTACCGAGATCAACAAGTCGCGGCGCTCCCGCCTGCGCACCACCCTCGGCAAGGTCGAGGAGGCGTTTGCCACCGGCGACAAGGCCAAGGCGGCGGCCGCGCTCAAGGAAGCCGAGCCCGCGCTCATGCGCGCGTCGCAGCAGGGCGTGCTGCACCCCAACGCGGCGAGCCGGAAAGTGTCGCGGCTCACCAAGCGGCTGGGAACGCTCGCCAAGTGATCGCGCATCACCGTTGACCGAAACAGCAGGCCAGCCCGGCGGAGACGCCGGGCTTTTGTTTTTGCTGATCGCGCTTCACGTTGTCATGCTGCGCTGTGGTTTGCTTCACCATGGCGGCGGGAACAAACCGCGGGCAGGCATTTGGGTTGCTGGAATATCAGCAACGAGAGACCGCTAAGCGATTGACGTTGCGAGCATCGCGCGTTGTTTCGATCGCGCGACCTCTATCAATCGAACGCCAGGCTCCCCTGTCGACCCGCTCCCTGTTGCATAAGTGTCACGCAGCGATTCATTGTTGCTTTGCGACCGCTCAAAGACACCTCACACGACGAGTCTGACGAACCTCACATCAGGGCTAGGTGTCATTTTCGCTCAGAAAAAAATCTGCGAACAGAATGATTTACCGGCCATGGCCATCTTCGGGGTTTGAATCTGAGGCGTTTGCGCCACACCCGGTTTGCGCCGGACGCGAATTCATCGGGCGAGTTACCCGTTTCGTTCCAAGCCGCGAGATGACGCAATTGCAAAACTCTTTCAACGAGTTAATCCGGAATTTGTGACGCCGGTTGCAACTTGCGATGATTGTGCCTGCAAATCGGGCGCAACTTGCGACATCCGCAATCTTGCAGCCCGCCCTCATCGTGTTATCAACTTTGCACATCGCCGCCGGGTTCACCGACGGAATTCAGTAAATGAGATCGTAGTCGAGGTTCCTCGAAAAGGGGACGGCTGACCTTTGCCCAAAAACGGCGGGGCAATGACCGACACCAAAGCGAGACATCTCATCGCGGCTCAAGAGTGAATGGTTTCGTGGCTTGCTGTAGGGGGAGCCAGGAAACAGGAAACGAGGAATTGAACGAACGACCGTGAGCGGTCGAGGAATGCGGAACGCCCATCGTGAAATGCGGCCACGATGGACAAGGGGGCACCATGGCGATTTCGACATACTCAAGCTTGCATCGATCCGGCGCGCGTTCGCGCCGCACGTCCGGCCCGCGTTTGCGATGGCCGGATGTCCCGGTCACGGCACGGGGGCCGGCACCACCCGGCCGTTAAGCTTCGAATAGCGGAGCCGGCTGAGCGTTCGCCGTCTCGCGCCCCGTCGTCACCTTCAACAATACCTTCGTCGCGTTCGTGTTGCGTCCTGCGCTTCCCGGGTCAGGGAAGCAGTCCGAGTCCATGAAACAGAACCACACGAGCCATACTGAGACGACGCAATGAACAGTTCGGACCAAGATTTCTGGAACCGGGTGCGGGAGCGGCTCAAAGCCAGCGTCGGCGACGACATCTTCAACAGCTGGTTCGCCCGGATGGAATTGGAAGCGCTCGAAGGCGACACGCTGCGCCTGTCGGTGCCGACCCGCTTCCTGAAGAGCTGGGTGCAGTCGCACTACGCCGACAAGCTGCTCGCTTGCTGGCAGGAAGAAGTCTCGACCGTCGCGCGGATCGAGCTGACGGTGCGCTCCGCGGTGCTCAAGCCGCTGCCGCCGAAGGCCAAGGCGCCGGAGGTCGTGGCGCCCGCCAACGACAAACGCGAGATCAAGACCGGCATCGAGATGCCGCGCGCCGCGGCGCCGATCTCGGCCGTGCACGACGCGCTCGGCGGCTCGCCGCTCGATCCGCGGCTCTCGTTCGAGAGCTTCGTGGTCGGACGCTCCAACACGCTCGCGCACGCCGCCGCCAAGCAGGTGGCCCAGGGCCGGCGCGGCGACCAGGTGATGTTCAACCCGCTCTACATCCATGCCGGCGTCGGCCTCGGCAAGACGCATCTGTTGCAGTCGATTGCCTGGGCCGGCAACGCCACCGCCGAGCGCAAGGTGCTCTATCTCACCGCCGAGAAGTTCATGTACGGCTTCGTGGCGGCGCTGCGCGCGCAGAACGCGCTGGCGTTCAAGGAGGCGTTGCGCGCGATCGACGTGCTTGTGATCGACGACCTGCAGTTCCTGCAAGGCAAGAACACGCAGGCCGAGTTCTGCCACACGCTCAATGCGCTGATCGACTCCGGCCGGCAGGTGGTGATCGCCGCCGACCGGCCGCCGTCCGAGCTCGAAACCCTCGACGAGCGGGTGCGCTCGCGGCTGGCCGGCGGGCTGGTCGTCGAGATGGGCTCGCTCGGCGAGGAGCTGCGGTTCGAGATCCTCAAGGCGCGCGTCGGCGCGGCGAAGGCGCATCATCCCGGCTTCGACGTGCCGTCCGCGGTGCTGATCTACATCGCCAAGACCGTGACCCACAACGGTCGCGACCTGGAAGGCGCGCTCAACCGGCTCCTGGCCCACAGCAAGCTCACCGGCCAGCCGGTCACGCTCGAAATGGCCGAGCGCGAGATCCGCGACCTGATCCGCCCGCAGGAGCCGAAGCGGATCAAGATCGAGGAAATCCAGCGCATCGTGGCGCGGCAATACAATGTCAGCCGCGCCGACCTCTTGTCGTCGCGGCGCACCGCCAACGTCGTGCGCCCGCGGCAGGTGGCGATGTATCTCGCCAAGCTTCTGACACTGCGCTCGCTGCCGGAAATCGGCCGGCGCTTCGGCGGCCGCGATCACACCACGGTGCTGCACGCGGTGCGCAAGATCGAGAACCTGGTGAACAACGACACCTCGCTGGCCGAGGAAATCGAAATCCTGAAGCGGCAGCTCCAGGACTAGATTTCTACAGTCCGGTTGGGATTCGGCACGGCCCGGCCCCGGTGTGACCACCCGGCCGGGCCTTGATTTGCGCGACGGATTCGCATCGTGTGGGGGCTCGGCCGTCCCAAGTCGCGACCCAGCTCGCGACCCAAGTCGCGTGGATAAACGGCTCGAAACGCTTGCGAAAAGTGCGCCTACGGGCCACTTTTGTCGTCCCTCCGAAGAAACGGGGTCATCCCCGGGGTCTGTCCATGAAGGTCACCGTCGAACGCGCATCGCTGTTGAAGTCGCTCGGGCACGTGCACCGTGTGGTCGAGCGTCGCAACACCATCCCGATCCTGGCCAACGTGCTGGTCCGGGCCGAGGGTTCGAAGCTGTCCTTCAAGGCCACCGACCTCGATCTCGAGATCACCGAGACCATCGCCGCCGAGGTATCGCCCGGCGGTTCCACGACCGTGCCGGCGCATATGTTCTACGAGATCGTGCGCAAGCTGCCGGAAGGCACCCAGGTCGTGATCGAGGGTTCCGGCGACCGCGCCGTGCTCGCGCTCAAGGCCGGGCGTTCCCGTTTCACCCTGCAAACCCTGCCGGAGAACGATTTTCCCGATCTCGCCGCCGGCGAAATGACGCACACGTTCACGCTCGGCGCCACCGATCTCAAGCGCCTGATCGACAAGACCCAGTTCGCGATCTCGACCGAGGAGACGCGCTACTACCTCAACGGCATCTACCTGCACGCCGCGGGCACCGGCAAGACGCAGACGCTGCGCGCGGTCGCGACCGACGGCCACCGGCTGGCGCAGGTCGAGTTGCCGCTGCCGAAGGGCGCTGCCGGCATGCCGGGCATCATCGTGCCGCGCAAGACGGTCGGCGAGGTGCAGCGCCTGATCGAAGACAACGAGGCCGAAATCTCCGTTGAGCTTTCCCAGGGCAAGATCCGCTTCACCATCGGCGATGTGGTGCTGACGTCGAAGCTGATCGACGGCACCTTCCCCGACTACGCCCGCGTCATCCCGGCCGGCAACGACAAGGAGCTGGTGGTCGACAAGAAGGAATTCGAGCAGGCGGTGGATCGTGTCTCCACCGTGTCGAGCGAACGCGGCCGCGCGGTCAAGCTCTCGCTCTCGAGCGGACGGCTGGTGCTGTCGGTGACCAATCCGGATTCGGGCAGCGCCACCGAGGAGATCGAGGTCGAATACGCCGCCGACCCGCTCGATATCGGTTTCAACTCGCGCTACCTGCTGGACATCGCGTCGCAGATCGAAAGCGAGGCGGCGGTCCTCAGACTGGCCGATCCCGGTTCGCCCACGCTGATCGAGGACAAGGACTCCAAGGGCACGCTCTATGTGCTGATGCCGATGCGGGTCTGATGCATTCCCCGATTAAGTTGGCTCGCTCTCTCCCGCTCGTCCCCGCGAAAGCGGGGACCCAGGTTAGCTCAAGATTCCCGCTTGCGCGGGAATGAGCGGAGGAACCACCCGTATCAGGTGGCAACCGCTCTCGTGCGGGATTGATCCAGTCCTAACGTCGCTTCGAAGCGCCGCGCGCTTTTCGCGGCTTCTCCCGCTTGGTCGAGGAGATCGTCGTCGCCTGCTCCGACGGCAGCCAGACCGTCACATCGCCGGGCGTGTAGTCCGGCACCGGCTCGGAAAAGCTGGACATGGCATCGGCCCAGAATTCGACCTTCTCCATGTCCTCGCGCACGCGCTCGATCGCGGCGTGCAGATGACGCGCCAACTGGTCGGTGGCAACTCCTTTCCTCGTCATAGCGGCCCACACTTGGTTATGAGCTGGTGCCTGGCTCTTCGGGCGGCTGGTTCCGACCTCCCGGACGCGTGAAACCACGCGATTTTTTGCGTTCAGTTGCCTGCCAACCGGTTTCTGCGGTTCCATCAGGAAGTCGTCACGAGTTCGTTCATGAGCGCCGCCCGCATCCGCCGCCTGACGTTGACGAATTTCCGCAGCTATCGCGCCGCGCAGATCGACGTCGGCGCGTCGCTGGTGGTGCTGACCGGGCCGAACGGCGCCGGCAAGACCAACCTGATCGAGGCGATCTCGCTGCTGGCGCCGGGACGCGGCCTGCGCCGCGCGACGCTCGATGAGCTCGCCTTCTCGGAAGGCGACGGATCGTGGGCGGTGTCGTGCGACGTCGAGGGCGCGCTTGGCCTCGCCGCGCTGGGAACCGGCATCGAGCCGCCGGTCGGCGAAGCCACGCCGACCACGCGCAAGTGCCGCATCGATCGCGAGCCCGTGTCGTCCGCGACCGCCTTCGCCGACCACCTGCGGGTGATCTGGCTGGTCCCGGCGATGGACACGCTGTTCAACGGCCCGGCGTCGGAGCGCCGTCGATTCCTCGACCGGCTGGTGCTCGCGGTCGACGCCGACCATTCCGGCCGCGTGTCGGCGCTGGAGCGTTCGCTGCGCTCGCGCAACCGGCTTCTGGAAGAGCCGCGGCCCGATCCGCATTGGCTCGACGCCGTCGAGCACGAGACCGCCGAGCTTGCGGTCGCGGTGGCGGCGCAGCGCGCCGAGACGGTCGCGCGCCTGCAAGGGGCGCTGGCCGCGCGGCGCGATCCCGCGTCGTCGTTTCCCGCCGCCGCGATCGCGCTCGACGGCTGGATGGAGAAGCTGGTGCCGAGCCATCCGGCCGCCGCGATCGAGGACCGCTATCGCACCGTGCTGAAGGACAACCGCGCCCGCGACGCCGCCGCCGGCCGCACCCTCGACGGCCCGCACCTCACCGACCTGTCGGTGGCGTTCGCCGCCAAGAACATCGCCGCCTCCGACGCCTCGACCGGCGAGCAGAAGGCGCTGCTGATCGGGCTGGTGCTCGCGCATGCCGGCCTGCTCGCGGAGATGTCGGGACTTGCGCCGCTGCTCCTGCTCGACGAGGTGGTCGCGCATCTCGATCCCGGGCGGCGCGCCGTGCTTTACCGCGAGCTCGAAAAGCTCGGCGCGCAGGTGTTCATGACCGGTGCCGATCCCGCCGCGTTCGCGGAGATCGAAGGCCGCGCGCAGCTCTTTCAGGTCACGCCCGGCCGCGTCGCGCCGCGCGCCTGACCGCGCCTATGGTCGCGTCAGGCACGGACGCTAGGGCACTCCCCGGTTAAGCTGACCTCGCTCTCTCCCGCTCGTCCCCGCGCAAGCGGGGACCCAGGTTGGCTCAAGACCGGATTCCCGCTTGCGCGGGAATGAGCGGGGAAAGACCCGTTCCGCTCTGGGATTCGAGCCTTTTCCGCGACCGTTTTCCGGCTCGATTTTTCCGGCCTCCCGACCTTTAAATTTGTCGACGAATCAATATATTAGCGGCAGTCGAATTGGCCTGTACGGCCCTCCCTTTTCGTGCCAAACCAACCCTTGATTCCCCGCGCTTTTTCGAGCGCGATCGAAAGACTTAGCTCATGGCTGAACCTGCCCGCCAGTCGCCCGATCCGGCCGCCTACGATTCAGAGTCGATCAAGGTCCTCAAGGGCCTCGACGCCGTGCGCAAGCGGCCGGGCATGTATATCGGCGACACCGATGACGGCTCCGGCCTGCATCACATGGTCTACGAGGTCGTCGACAACGCGATCGACGAGGCGCTCGCCGGCCACGCCACCGAGGTGACCGTCACGCTCAATCCGGACGGCTCATGCACCGTGCGCGACAACGGCCGCGGCATCCCGACCGACATCCACAAGGGCGAAGGCGTATCGGCGGCCGAGGTCATCATGACCCAGCTGCACGCCGGCGGAAAATTCGACCAGAATTCCTACAAGGTGTCCGGCGGCCTGCACGGCGTCGGCGTCTCGGTCGTGAACGCGCTGTCGACCTGGCTCAAGCTGACGATCTGGCGCGACGGCAAGGAGCACTTCATCGAATTCCGCGACGGCGACGCGGCCGCGCCGCTCAAGACGGTCGGCGACGCCAAGGGCAAGCGCGGCACCGAGGTGAGCTTCCTGCCGTCGACCAAGACCTTCACCAAGACCGAGTTCGATTTCGCCACGCTGGAGCACCGGCTGCGCGAGCTCGCCTTCCTCAACTCCGGCGTCACGATCGTCCTGTCCGACATGCGCCACGCGGTCGAGAAGCGCGAAGAGATGCGTTACGAGGGCGGCGTCGAGGAGTTCGTGCGCTATCTCGACCGCAACAAGAACGCGCTGGTGCCGAAGCCGATCATGATCAACGTGCAGCGCGAGGGCATCACGGTCGAATGCGCGCTGTGGTGGAACGACAGCTACCACGAGAACGTGCTGTGCTTCACCAACAACATCCCGCAGCGCGACGGCGGCACCCATCTCGCCGGCTTCCGCGGCGCGCTGACGCGCCAGATCACCGGTTATGCCGAAAAGGGCGGCGTCGCGCAGAAGGAGAAAGTCGCGCTCACCGGCGACGACTGCCGCGAAGGCCTGACGGCGGTGCTGTCGTGCAAGGTGCCCGACCCGAAGTTCTCCTCGCAGACGAAAGACAAGCTCGTCTCCTCCGAGGTGCGGCCGGTGGTCGAGGGCGTGATCAACGACACGCTCAACGCCTGGCTGGAGGAGAACCCGCAGCAGGCCAAGATCATCGTCGGCAAGGTGGTGGAAGCCGCCGCCGCGCGCGAGGCCGCGCGCAAGGCGCGCGAGCTCACCCGCCGCAAGGGCGCGCTCGACATCTCGTCGCTGCCGGGCAAGCTCGCCGACTGCCAGGAGCGCGATCCCGCGAAATCGGAGCTGTTCATCGTCGAGGGCGATTCCGCCGGCGGCTCCGCCAAACAGGGCCGCAACCGCGAATTCCAGGCGGTGCTGCCGCTGCGCGGCAAGATCCTCAACGTCGAGCGCGCGCGCTTCGACAAGATGCTGTCGTCGGAGCAGATCGGCACGCTGATCACCGCGCTCGGCACCGGCATCGGCACCGACGAGTTCAACGTCGACAAGCTGCGCTACCACAAGATCATCGTGATGACCGACGCCGACGTCGACGGCGCCCATATCCGCACGCTGCTCCTGACCTTCTTCTACCGGCAGATGGCGCAGCTGATCGAGAAGGGCTACCTCTACATCGCGCAGCCGCCGCTCTACAAAGTCTCGCGCGGCAAGTCCGAGCAGTACCTCAAGGACGAACGCGCGCTGGAAGACTTCCTGATCGGCACCGGCATCGAGGAAGCCGTGCTCCAGCTCGCGACCGGCGAGCATCGCGCCGGCGGCGACCTGCGTTCGCTGGTCGAGCAGGCGCGCACGATCCGCAACGTGCTCAACGGACTGCACAGCCGCTATAGCCGCACCGTGGTCGAGCAGGCCGCCATTCTCGGCGTGCTCAACCCCAGGATTTTCGGCGACGTCGTGAAGGCGACGGCGGCGGCGCCTTATATCGCCAAGCGGCTCGACGCCCTGGCGGAAGAGACCGAGCGCGGCTGGGAGGGAAAATTCACCGAGGGCGAAGGCTTCCAGTTCGAGCGCACCGTGCGCGGCGTCAAGGAAGTCGCGATCATCGATCACGCCCTGCTCAATTCGGCCGAGGCCCGCAAGCTCGACGAATACGCGGTAACGCTCCAGCAGGTCTATCCGCGGCCGGGCGAATTCCGCCGCAAGGACGAGACGACGCCGATCCACGGACCGGTCAGCCTGTTCGACGCCGTCATGACCGCCGGCCGCAAGGGCATCTCGCTCCAGCGCTACAAGGGGCTGGGCGAGATGAACCCCGACCAGCTCTGGGAGACCACGCTCGACACCAATGCGCGCTCGCTCCTCCAGGTCACCGTCAAGGAGATCGACGAGGCCAACACGCTGTTCGACGAGCTGATGGGCGATAACGTGCAGCCGCGCCGCATCTTCATCGAGCAGAACGCGCTCACCGCCAGCGTCGACGCGTAGGGTGGGCAAAGCGGAGCCCTGCGAAGCAGGGCGAAGCGTGCCCACCAACGAAATCGCACCGCCGCGATGCCCTCGGCGCTGCACCGCCCGCGTGGAAACATACGCGATGGCGGCTTTGCCCATCCTGCTGTTGATGGGCGATAAGCACTGACCCGCGCGCAAACGCTCCGTCTCTTAACATAGGTTGTTTCACCGGTTCCGGCGTTGTGCTTGGTGACGGTTTCGGCTCCGACGCTCGTGACGGCTTGGCTCATGCCTCCAGCCAGGGCGCTTGAGTTCCGCGCCGTATTATTCTGGCCATTCGCCCCCCTTTGCTATATCTTCACCCCTGCTTTGTTGTGCCGATTTGGTTGCCTATAAAGTCATGTGTTTGGATGGGGACAGCGCTTCGCTGCGGGTGGCGGCGTTCTCGGGCGTGAACGGCACCCCGGCTTCATGTCTTTTCGGATCCAGGCCATCGATCGCGGGGCATAGGCAACCGCGTCGTCTCGCCAGGCGGCCGTCGCGGTGACCGCTCATGCGACCCCGAGGCACGCGATCGCGGCCTATTCGGCCAGGGCGCATCTCATCGTATTCGGACTGCTGATTGCGCTGCCGCTTCTCGCGGCCGCGGGGCTCATGATCTACCGCTCGGTCGCGCTGGAGCGCGTGCAGCTCGAGCAGCGCATGACTCAGGTCGTGGACGACCTGGTCGACGACCTCGATCGCGACCTCGCGCGCCATTTGACCGTGCTTCGCACGCTCGCCGCACTGCCCGCCGTCCGCGATCCCGACCTGTCGGCTTTCCATGCCCAGGCGCGCGCCGTGGTCGACGAGATCGGGCTCGGCATTTTGCTGACCGATCCCGGGTCGATGAAGGTGGTGCTGACCACGTTGCGTCCTAATGGCGAAGCGCTGCCCGTGACCGGCAACCCGGAAGGCGTCAAGCGCATCCTCGCCGGCGCGACGCACGATATCTCGGACGCGTTTATCGGGACCGTCAGCAAGCTGCGGGTCTTCCATATCTCGGTTCCGGTGGCGCGCGACGGCAAGGTGCTCTACGTGCTCGCGCTCGCGCTCGGTCCCGACCGCCTGCTGCCGCTGCTGCAAGGCCAGAAACTCGGGCCGGGATGGGTCACCGCGGTCTGGGACGGGCGTGGCATGCTCATGGCGCGTTCGCCCGACCGGCAAGCGCTGGTCGGCACGTCCAGCCCGGAGCCGTTGCGCGCGCTTCCTGACGGACGCGTCCGCCCCATGAGGGACACCGATGGCGCCCGCGTCCTCGGCACCGTCGCAAAATCGTCGCTCTCGGACTGGCATGTCACGGTCAACGCGCCTGTGAGCGAGGTCGAGGGCCAGCTCCGGACGACCTTGCTGTTGCTGGCGGGCAGCGCCATCGGCGGACTGGCGCTGGCGATCGGACTCGGCGTCGTTTTCGGGCGGCGGCTGTCGAGCCCGCTTTCGCTTTCGTCGGCGGCGGCGCTTGCGCTCGGCAGGGGCGAGGCGATCGCGCCAGATCACAGCACGCTCCTGGAAGCCAACACCATCAACCGGGCCCTGCAAACCGCCCAGCAAGAACTCGACGAGCGGCAGCAGGAGTTGCGGCACCTTGCCGAACAACTGTCGGCCGCCGCCGACGCCGCGGAGTTCGGCAGTTACGACTTCGACGTCGCGAAGGGAACGGTCGAATGGTCGCCGCATCTCAAGAAGCTGCTCGGCGCCGAAGACATCACAGGGCCGGTCGCCGGGGACGTGGCGGTGTCGTTTATCCATCCGGAAGATCGCGCGCAGGCGCAGGCGCTCATCCAGCGCGTTCTCGACGGAGCGCAGGAAAAATACGAGCTCGAGTTCCGCGTGATCCGTCGCGACAACCGGCAGACGCGCTGGGTCATGGACCGTGGGGCCGTGACCAAGGACAGCGAGGGAAAAGTCCGGCGCGTGGTCGGCGTCCTGATCGACGTGTCCGGCAAAAAAGCCGCCGAGGACAGGCAGCGCCTGCTGCTCCAGGAATTGAACCACCGGGTCAAGAACACGCTCGCGGTGGTCCAGTCGATCGCCACCCAGACGATCCGCACGCAGCGCGATCCGGCCCGGTTCGTGGAAGCGTTTTCGGCCCGCATCATATCGCTGGCGCGTTCGCATGACTTGCTGACACGCAACGTCTGGCAGGGCGCCCAGCTCCGGGACGTTGTCGACGCCGCATTGACGAGCTTCCGGAACGTGGAGGGCGCGATCGAGGTGTCCGGTCCGGACGTCTTGTTGACGGCAGACAATACCGTCGCGATGAGCCTGCTGTTGCACGAGCTTGCGACCAATGCCGCCAAGTATGGCGCGCTGTCCGTGGCGGGAGGACGGCTGCGGATTTCCTGGTCGGTGTCGAAGGCCCCGTCGACATGCACCATCGACTTCAATTGGGCGGAATCCGGCGGCCCACCGGTTGAAACGCCCGCCGCGCAAGGTTTCGGCACCCGCCTCATCAACGGGATCGCATCGCAGCTCGACGGCACGGTCGAAATCGATTTTTCAATGGACGGCGTGCGGTGCCATCTTCGTTTCCCGGTACCAGCGCAGGGTACCGATCCCCAACAGCGCGACGGGATAGGATTGCCGGGCGGGCGAACGGATAGACAGGCAGAGCTGTCGCACCTGCGCTAATTCTGCCGCGCGATCGCCGCCCGCAGCGTCGTCAGTAGGGTGGGCAAAGCTGAGCCCCGCGAAAGCAGGGCGAAGCGTGCCCACCAGCAGAATCGCGTCGGCGCGATGCCCTTGGTGGGCACGGCGCTGCACCGGCCGCGTGGAAAACATGGGCGCGTGACAGCGCCTTTGCCCATCCTACAACCCCGATTCAATTCTGCCCGGCGACCGCCGCGCGCAGCGTGGTCAACACGCCGCCCTGCACCGCGGCCAGCGAATTGAACACACCGCGGCCGCGCTCGACGCCGATATAGGTGTACGGCATCCCGAAACGCCTGGTCGACTCCGCGATGAACTCCGGATCGTTCGACGCCGCGTCGTAGGCTTTCCGCAGAACATCGAGCGGGCCCGCATCGGTCGCCGGCGGCGCGAGGCCCACGAACGTCAATTCGCCGGTCTGGTTGGTGAGCCAGTTGAGCGCATCCCACATCGCGCCCGCGGGCGCCTTGCCGTGCACCTGCTTGTGGAGGTCGGGGAACGCCGGCATCTCGGCGATGAACTTGCTGGTTTCGTAGCGGCCCTTCTCGTCGACCGGCACCAGATAGGCGAAGCCCATGCCTTCGCCCGACTTCACGAATTGCGCATTGCGCCCGCGGAAGGTCGTGATGCTCGTCGAATGAACGTTGACCTCGCCGCGCTGCAACGCCAGGAACACGTCGTTGCCGCCGCGATAGCCGACCACGAGCTTGTGCCGGACCCCGAGCGTG
Organism: Xanthobacteraceae bacterium; assembly: GCA_019745775.1. Classification (GTDB taxonomy): domain Bacteria; phylum Pseudomonadota; class Alphaproteobacteria; order Rhizobiales; family Xanthobacteraceae; genus VAZQ01. Next base: position 31,852 of record JAIESR010000018.1, read on the forward strand.
CGCAGCGCGAGATGCGGCAGCAGCCCGGAAATATCGGTGTTGTTGAGCGACCCGAGCACCACGGTTTCGGCCTTGATGATATCCGCCGGCGACTTGACGCCGCCCGCGACCATGTCGCGGCGCCCGTAGATCACGCGGATGTCGCCGGTGCCGCCCAGGAATTCGAACTTCTCGTAACGCGCGCGCAGGCCCTGGTCGCCGAGCGCCTGCGCCAGCGGATCCCAGGGCCCGTAGAGGATGGTCAGCCCGTCGGGCGCGGCGCGCTCGAACACGTGGTTGGTCGCGGTCTTGCCGCCGGCGCCCGGCATGTTCTGGACGATGATGGTCGGGTTGCCGGGGATGTGCTTGCGCAGATAGCCGGAGAAGCTGCGGGCGAAGGTGTCGACGGTGCCGCCGGCTTCGAGCCCGACGATCACGCGGAGCGTCTTGCCGGCGTAATGGTCGCCCGGCTGTGCCGCGGCCGGCTGGCCGGTCGCGATCAGCACGAACCCGCCGGCGATGGCTGCCAAAATCCGCGTCATTCGTTCCTCCCGCCGCGTTTACGTGCGTCCCTTATACCGACATTCAAAAGGTTCGACCTCTCCCGGCGTCATGGCCGGGCATAGCCCGTCGAAGACGGGCGTGAACGCCCTTACGTCCCGGCCATCCACGTCTTTGGTTCGACTGCGGTCTCAGACGTGGATGCCCGCGACAAGCGCGGGCGTGACGAGTCAAACATGGCGCGCTTTTGTGTCGGCAGCCGGCGCGGCTGTCGGACGCATCAAGGCGACGGCCGCCGCGGTAGATTTTTCGATCGACCGCCCAAGACGATCTTGCCAAATGCCAGGATTTGGCTTATATTCCTTTTAGAGGAACTATTTCCGATGATATGGGTCGCTTTCGCCCATGCCGGAGGGATGTCCGATCCGCGATGTCCGCCCTGATCGCGCTGGCAAGGCGCAACAGTGGTAAGAGGTGTAAGAATGTAAGTTTGGAGGAACAACACATTGATCCAAAATCAGAATTGCCGGATTCCGAATCTTACAGCCGGCCCCGCGAAGGTGTAAGAATCCCGCGATGTGTAAGCATGTGAAGGTTGGCCACGACTGCGAGCGCTCCGGATGACCGAAAGCACGACCACCGCCGTGATCATCGTCGGCGCCGGGCCGGTCGGCCTCGGCCTCGCCTGCGACCTCGGGCAGCGCGGCGTCGATTGCGTGCTGATCGAGAAGCGCGACGGCGCCATCAACGTGCCCAAGCAGAGCATGGTGAGCGCGCGCAACATGGAGTTCTGCCGCCGCTGGGGCGTCGCGAAGACGGTGCGCACCGCGGTCTGGCCGGAAAGCCACGCGCGCGACTTCGTCTATCTCGCGAGCATGCGCGGCCCGGAATTATGGCGGTTCAAGGTGCCGTCCTATGCCGAGCGCGACAAGCGCGACTTCACGCCCGAGGCCGCCTGCCCCTGCCCGCAGATTTATTTCGACCCGATCCTCGGCAACCACGCCCGCACGCTGCCGGGCGTGACGCTCGCCTACGACACGCGGCTCGATCGTTTCATGCAGGACGCCGACGGCGTCACGGCGCAGGTCACCGACATGGCGACCGGCGCCGCGCGCACCCTGCGCGCGCAGTATCTCGTCGGCTGCGACGGACCGTCCGGCCTCGTGCGCGACGCGCTCGGCATCGGCATCGAGGGCATCGGCGCGATCGCGCACAGCGTCAACCTGTTCTTCCGCTCGTCCGACCTGGCGACCTCGCACGACAAGGGCTGGGCGCGGTTCTACCGCGTGATCGACGAGACCGGCTGCTGGGGCGAATTGATCCCGATCGACGGCAAGGAGCTGTGGCGGCTCACCGTGTTCGACGAGCCGCTCAGCAAGGCCGATCCGGATTTCCTGCTGCGCAAGATGACCGGCGGGCCGTTCCCCTATGAGATGATCTCGGTGTCGCCGTGGGAGCGGCGCGACTATGTGGCGCGGCGCTATGGCCAGGGCCGCGTCCTGATCGCCGGCGACGCCGCGCATGAATGCTCGCCGACCGGCGGCATCGGCATGCACACCGGGCTGGAGGAAGCGGTCAATCTCGGCTGGAAGCTCGCCGCGCTCACCGAAGGCTGGGGCGGGCCGGCGCTGCTTGCTTCCTACGAAATAGAAAGACGGCCGATCGCGGTGCGCAATGTCGGCCTGGCGACCCGCTCCTACAATGCCATCGCCGCCATCCCGGGCTGGCGCGAGGGCATCACCGGCTGGAAGGCCGATCCGGCGTGGCTGTCGATCCCGGAACACATGAAGCTGCATTACAGCTACGACGGCTCGCCGATTTGCGTTCCCGACGGCGCGCCGCCGGTACCAATGGAGGCCACGCAGTTCGTGCCGACGACAAGGCCGGGCACGCGCGCGCCGCACGCCTGGCTCGACGGCGAGCGCTCGACGCTCGATCTTTACGGCGACGGCTTCGTGCTGCTGCGGCTCGGCGCTAATCCGCCGGAGGCGGCGAGCCTGCTCGCCGCCGCCAAGGCGCAGGGCGTGCCAATGCGCGCGGTGACGCTCGCCGATCCCGACGTCGCGACGATCTATGAGACCCGCCTGGTGCTGGTGCGGCCGGACGGGCACGTCGCCTGGCGCGGCAATGAAAGCCCGGCGGACGCTGGCGAGATCGTGAACCGTATCCGCGGCGCGGCGACGCTCGAAACCGTCATCCCTGACCGGCCCGGCGCGGCGGACGCGCCGCGCGCGCATTTGCTATAGTGGCGGCAATCGCCCTCGGAGAACCGACATGAGTGCCACCGACGCACCGATCACGACCGCGCCCGGCGGCCGTCCCTACGACGAGATCAGCAAGGACTGGAAGGCCGCCAATCTGCGCCCGCTGTGGGAGAGCGCGCTCGCCCACAAGGCGCGCGAAGGCGGCCCGGCGCCGCACCACTGGCAATGGAAGGTGCTGCGCCCGCTGATCGACGACGCCATGACGGTCACCAGCCCGGCCGCGGTCGAGCGCCGCGTGCTGACGCTGACCGATCCCGACGCCGCCGGCGGTCCCGGCTCCACCGCCACCAATCTCGCCGCCGGCTTCCAGATCCTGCTGCCGGGCGAGAAGGCGCGGCCGCACCGCCACACCATGAACGCGCTGCGCTTCGTCGTCGAAGGCAGGGGCGCCGCGACCGTCGTGGACGGCAAGGACTGCCCGATGGACGAGGGCGACCTCGTCATCACCCCGGGCTGGACCTGGCACGAGCACGTGCATCGCGGCGACCGGCCGATCATCTGGCTCGACGCGCTCGACGCGCCGCTGCACCGCTATCTCGGCACCGACAGGTTCGAGCCCGGCCCGGCGCACGACCTGCCGACCATGCCGGCCGACGCCGCCTTCGCATTCCCGAACATCGTGCCGGAGCTGAGCGAGCCGGCGACGCCGTTCTCGCCGGTGTTCCGCTATCCCTGGGCACAGGCATCGGCCGCCGTGAAGGCGGCGCCGAAGTGGAAGGACGGCTCGCGCCGCGTGCGCTACGTCAATCCGGTCAACGGCGGCCCGACCATGCCGCTGATGGACTGCTACCTGATCCAGATCGACAGCGGCACCGAGACCGTCCGCTTCCGCACTACCAGCAACGCGGTGTGCCTGGTCTGCGACGGCCGCGGCACCACCAAGGTCGGCGAGGACGCGATCGCCTGGGACAAGCGCGACGTGTTCAGCCTGCCGCATGGCAACTGGATCACCCACAGGGCCGACGAGACCGCGACGCTGTTCCTGGTCACCGACCGCGATGCGCTGCATCGCCTCGATCTGCTCCACGAGCAATATGGAAACGAGTTCTAGATGACAGGCGAAACCAAACCGAGGCGCGCGGGGCCGGAGCGCAAGGCGAAGCTCGCGGAGAAGAACTACTGGGACGACCTGATCGCGATCCGCGACGAGCAGCGCGAGCAGATCGCGACCGGCATCCAGGTGGTGAAGGAGAGCGAGCTGCCGCTCGAGAGCAACCGGCAGGGGCTGATGCGCTGGTACATGCATCCGTCGATCAAGGACACCTGCCTCTCGACCATGATCTTCTTCCAGCAGGAGATCCCGCCCGGCAGCCGCTCCGGCCGCGTCAAGTTCCAGGGCGGCCAGGTGATCCTGGTGCTGGAGGGCGAGGGCTACAGCGTCATCGACGGCGTCAAGCACCACTGGGAAGCCGGCGACGTACTCAACCTGCCGCTGCGCCCGCGCGGCATCATCGTGCAACACTTCAACACCGACCCCAGCGTCACGGTGAAATTCGTCGCCACCGAGCCGAACTGGACCGACTGCACCTTCGTCGACCGCGGCTCCGGCTTCGAGCAGCTCGAGGACGCGCCGGAATACCGGCGGAAATGAGAGTGCGAACTTTGAATGGGATGGCGCACCCAGGCGGCACGCTCGGTCTGCTACCTCTCCCCGTTGGGGGGAGGGAGTCCGGCCGCGACTCGCGGAGAGACTGTCAGCAAACGCGAGGCAGGCGATAGGCGATGGACGACCGCACGCACCAGCACGGCGCTCACGGCCACGGCGGCCGCGTGCACATTCACGCCAGCGTCGATCATCTGGCGAGCCAGGCCGGCCAGAGCGCGCGGCTCGCCATCCGCCTCGACGGCGCGCTGATGGAATCCCTGGGCGTCGCCGCCGACGCGCTGGTGCGGGTCGCGACCGACCGCGGCCGCAGCATCCTCGCCAGGCTCGATCCGCCCGCCGACGCCGACCGCGGCTCCGGCATCGTGCGGCTCGACCGCTTCGTGCGGCAGGCGTTGAAAGCGCATCTCAACGAAACGGTCGACATCGAGCCGGCCGAGGCGCGGCCGGTTCATCGCGTCGAGCTCAATCCCGCGGTCGACGTCTCGATGGCGCACGACCTCGTGCCGCACATCAAGCAGGTGCTGGTCGAGGCGCGCACGCCGGTCTCGATCGGCGCGGTGCTCTACGTCCCCTTCCCCAAGTCGCACGCCGGCACCACCTACGAGGTCCAGCACGTCGCCGACGGCCCGGGCGTGGTCGACGATACCACCGAGATCGCGCTGCAATACCACGACGCGCATCTGCCGGACGGCGCCTTCGACGTCACCTTCGAGGACGTCGGCGGCCTCAGCAAGCAGATCAAGCTGATCCGCGAGCTGGTGCAGCTGCCGCTGTCGCATCCGCAGGTCTATCGCCACCTCGGCATCAACCCGCCGCGCGGCATCATCCTCTACGGTCCGCCGGGCTCCGGCAAATCGCATCTGGCGCGCGCCGTCGCCAACGAGGTCGACGCGCGCTTCTACTACATCAACGGCCCGGACGTGATCGGCACCTATACCGGCGAGACCGAGGCGAACCTGCGCCGCATGTTCAACGAGGCCGGCCACCACGCGCCGTCGATCATCTTCATCGACGAGCTCGACGCCATGGCGCCCAAGCGCGGCGAGACCGGCGCCCATGCCGACACCCGCACGGTGACGCAACTGCTCGCGCTGATGGACGGCCTGAAGCGCGTCGATTCCGTGATCGTGATCGGCACCACCAACCGCATCGACGCCGTCGATCCGGCGTTCCGCAGGCCCGGCCGTTTCGACCGCGAGATATTCATCGGCCCGCCCGACGCCGCCGGCCGCCGCGAGATTCTGGAAATCCATAGCCGCGAGATGCCGCTCTCCGACGACGCGCAGCGTTATCTCGACGAGATCGCGAAGCGCACCCATGGCTTCCTCGGCGCCGACCTGATGGAGCTTTGCCGCGACGCCGGCCTGTCGCGGCTGCGCCGCAGCGCCGGCAACCTCTCCGACCATCGCGCCGCCTTCAGGATCCCGCTCGAAGACCTCCGGGTCGAGCGCGAGGATTTCGAGCTGGCGCTGTCGCAGATCCGCCCCTCGGCGCTGCGCGAGACCCTGATCAGCGTGCCGGACGTGTCGTGGAACGACATCGGCGGGCTCGCGGCGGTGAAGCGCAGGTTGCAGGAGACGGTCGAGCTGCCGCTGCGCAATCCGCAGCTCCTCACCGCCAGCGGCCTGCCGCCGCATGTGGGTGTGCTGCTCTACGGCCCGCCCGGCACCGGCAAGACGCTGCTGGCCAAGGCACTGGCCAACGAGTGCGGGGTGAACTTCATCTCGGTCGACGGGCCGGAAATCTTCACCAAGTGGCTGGGCGAGTCGGAAGAAGGCGTGCGGCAGATCTTCCGCATTGCACGACAGGTCGCCCCCACCGTGATCTTCTTCGACCAGCTCGAAGCGATCGCGCCGATCCGCGGGGCGCACGCCGGCTCGATGACCACCGACCGGGTGGTGAGCCAGCTGCTCGCCGAGCTCGACGGCGTCGAGCAGCTCTCGCGCGTGATCGTGCTCGGCGCCACCAACCGCATCGACCTGATCGATCCCTCGATCCTGCGCCCGGGCCGGTTCGGCGTGCACATCCCGGTCGGGCTGCCGGACGCCGCCGAGCGCAAGCAGATTCTGCAGGTCTGCCTGCGCGGCGCCGGCGACGCCGCCGCGATCGAGGCGATCGTCACCGCCATCGTGCCGCTGACCGACGGCTATTCCGGCGCGACGCTCCGGCAGCTCTGCGACGACGCCAAGCGCGCCGCGATCAAGCGCACCAATTTCACCAAGGTCGCCGCGCCGACCGTCGCCGACATGCACGAAGCGATCGAGGCCCAGCGCGCCGAGAAGAAGGAAAACAAGAATGGCTGAGATCGAACGCACCCGCGAGCGCGAGCGGCCGCCCCTCTCCGACAATCCCTACGAGAAGGTGATGCGCCAGCGCGCGGCGATGCTAGAGCGCAACAAGACCGGACCGATCGTGGTGCGCAAGGCCGACCGCCCGATGCAGCAGGCGCGGCAGGGGAAGCTGCGCTACTATCTCGAGCCGCTCACGCACCCGGAAACGCCGCTACAGATGTGGCGGGTGTTCACCCACGAGATCCGCACCAAGTCCGGCAAGCACCGCCACCAGGGCGGGCTCGTCATCTATGTGCTCGAAGGCAAGGGCTATTCCATCGTCGAAGGCCAGCGCATCGACTGGGAGAAAGGCGACCTGGTGCTGCTGCCGCTGCATCCGAACGAGGTCGAGCACCAGCATTTCAATCTCGATCCCGAGAAGCCGTCGGTCTGGTGCGCGTTCATCCACCTGCCAATCCAGGAATACCTGGCGTCGGACCTTCAGCAGACGGAGAACTCCCCGGATTTCAAAGGGTGAGCACGCCGCATTGCACAATTGCATCTCGACTCTTTGAAATTTTGATCCGACAATTCCTGCCAAGCGCAGGCGCACCGACCTGACGCATTCGGGAGGGACTTCCATGGATCGACGCGACTTCTTGCTATCCTCGACGCTCGCGGCCGCCGCGACGGCCGCCACCGCAACATCGAGCCAAGTTCTCGCGCAAACCCAGCTTGCGCAGTCCAGGATCGAGACCGAGCCGGGCGTGAACATGGATCGCCCCAACACCGCTTACGAAGGCAGCAAGCTCAATCGCAAGCTCGAGATCGTGAACCTGCTCGACCTCGAAACCGAGGCGCAGAAGGTCCTCCCCGCCGGCGGCTTCGGCTATATCTCCGGCGGCTCCGGCGCCAATTGGACCCGGCGCGAGAACACCGAGGCGTTCAGCCGCGTCAACATCGAGCCGCAGGCGCTGTCGGGCGTTTCCAAGGTCGACTTGGCGACCGAGATCCTCGGCTCGAAGCTCTCGATGCCGATCTTCGTGCCGCCGATGGGCAGCCATGGTCTCGCTCATGTGGACAAGGAAGCCGCGACGGCGCGCGGTGTCGCCGCCGTCGGGACGCTGATGACCACCTCGACGGTCGCGAACCTGAGCATGGAGGAGATCGCGTCCCACAATCCCGGACCGAAGTGGTTCCAGCTCTATGTGCCGACCGACCGCGGCTACACCCGCGAACTCCTCCAGCGCGCCAAGGCCGCCGGCTACACCGCGATCGCGCCGACCGTCGACAATGTCTGGGCCTATCCGCGCGAGGAGAACATCCGCAACGTGTTCCGGCCGCCGTCGACGCTCGGGCGCGGCAACCTGCCCCGCGGCGTCGATCCCGGCACCGGGGCGAAGATGCTCGGCGCGCGCAAGCGCGACCTCGACTGGAAGGACCTCGAGTGGATCAAGCAGGAGGCCGGCGGCCTCGCCGTCATGCCCAAGGGCGTGCAGTCCGCCAAGGCGGCGGCGATGGCGGTGAAGGTCGGCCTCGACGGCGTCTGGGTGTCGAACCACGGCGGCCGCGCCTTCGACGGCGTGCAGGCGACCATCACCGTGCTGCCGCGGATCGCGCAGGCGATCGACGGCCGCATCCCGATCGTGTTCGACTCGGGCGTGCGCCGTGCCGATCACGTGTTCAAGGCGCTGGCGCTCGGCGCCAATGTGGTCGGCATGGGCCGGCCGATCATGTACGGCCTCGCGCTCGGTGGTGCGCAAGGCGTGCAGAGCGTGCTCGAGCACGTGCGCGACAACCTCACGATCGTAATGCGGCTCGCCGGCACCAAGAACATCAAGGAGATCACGCGCGACTACATCGCGCCGCCGGCGATCGCGTAGACTTTCTCGCGACACCAGCGCCGATGCGGGGACGGCTCAGCGGCATGATGCCCTTCCCTATGTGAGTTGTGTCAGCGCCGCGGACTCGCTCGGCTCCCTCTCCCCGTTGGGGAGAGGGGTGGGGTGAGGGGGACTGGGTCTCTCGATAGGTTTGAACCTACGTCCCTCGTTAGGTTCGAACCCCTCACCCTAACCCTCTCCCCTCCGGGAGAGGGGACGCACCGAGTTCGCCGCTCGTTCGCACACTCGCTCGTCGAGTCCAGCGTCACTATACCTACGCCCAGCTCGACGCCTTGCGCCGCGCTTCGTCGGTGCGGCGCCAGTAGTTCTGCCAGTCGGCGGTCGGGCCGATGCCGTCGATCGCCGCCGGGCCCGTCAGCTTCGGCGCCGTCTCCCCATCGAGCACCATCAACGGCTTGCCGCCATTGCCGGCCTCGTCGATGGCGCGGCGCAGGATGCGCCGGTAGGCGGCGATCGCCTTGTCGGATTGCCCGAGATGCTCGTTGGTGCGGTCCTGGATCGCGCCCATCGACTCGCAGGCCCACTGGTCGTGCACGTTGATGTCGGCCCCCATGCCCGTGTAGGTCTCGTGCTCCTGCTCGTGCGGATCGAAGCCGTAATTGTTGCTCTTGTTCTTGCGCGGGACGTAGTCGGGCAGCTCGTAGAGCTCCAGCCGCTGGCGCCGCATCTCGTCCTTGTCGACCGGGCCGCCGAAGCTGGTGAAGATCGCGTACCAGTAGTGCGTCGCGTCGTCGGTCGGCACGTGCCACTGTGTGATCGTCATCTCGCGGCTGAGCGGGATGTGGAACGCGTGCGGGAACAGCAGGTTGGTGACGCGGATGTGGGTCGAGGCGTCGCTGAGCCGCCGCGTCGTGAGGATACGCAGGCCATAGTCGGTCGGCTCGACGTCGATCTGCGGCCGCGTGTGCTCGCGCACGATCTGCGTGATCGGCATGTCGGAGTCCGCCGACTTGTCGCGGAACAGCCGGCCGTAGGTGTCGCCGGATTTGTCGTCGTTGAAGAAGCGATGCAGGAACGAGGTGTGCGCGGGATCGATGCCCACTTCAAGAGACTGCAGCCAGTTGCAATCGATGAAGCCCTTGAACGCGAAGGTGTGCGACGAAGGCGCCACGAAGCAGTCGAAATGCGGGAACGGCGGCGGCTCGCCCGGGCCCATATAGGCAAAGAGAATCCCGTTCTTCTCCGCCACCGGATAGGCCTTCTGGCGGATGCCGTCGCACAGGCGGCTGCCTTCCGGCTCCGCCGGCGTCTCCAGGCATTTGCCGTTCACGTCGAACAGCCAGCCATGGAAGGCGCAGCGCAAGCCACCGTTCTCGAGTCGGCCGAATGCGAGATCGGTGCCGCGATGCGGACAGGAGCGGCCGACCAGGCCGTAGCGCCCCTCCCCGTCCTTGAAGATCACGAGGTCTTCGCCGAGCAGCCGGAGCGGCTTGATCGGGCGGTTGCCGGCGAGCTCGTCGGTGAGCGCCGCCGGCTGCCAATAGCGCCGCATCAGCGTGCCCGCCGGCGTGCCCGCCCCGATGCGCGTGATGAGATCGTTCTGTTCCTGGCTGAGCATGGCGGCCCTCGCTGATCACGCCTCCTTTATACGACCGCCCGACGGCGGGTTCCACCGATCCGGAACCGGTCGCGGCGCGCCCGCGTTGTCACTTGCAGGCAGCGGTGTGACAGAAGGAGCCGGCGATGCACAAAGAACAAGGCAGAACCGTCGAATCGCCGGTCGAGGCCCGGCAGGGATTTCTTGATCGGCCGGTGCTGGCGGTGCTGGTGGTCAGCGTGACGCTGCTGCTGGTGCTCTACGGTTTCATCTATTTCGGATTCTTCGGAACGTCGTGATCGCCCAGGTGGATCGGTCGGCGCAAGAGGAACTGGGCTAGCGCCCCGGCAGCGCTACCACTTTCGGCGTCGCCGGCAGCGTCGCCTTGGAGACGACGAGCGACGGCGAGAACGCGGTCTCGGTCTCCCACTTCAGTTCACGCGCCCGGGCGAGGAAGCGCTCCAGCGTATAGCGGCTGAAGAAGTGCATCGGAACGATCAGCGGCGCCTTCAGCGACTGCAACACCTCCATCATCCCGTCGGAATCGAGCGTCATCGTGCCGTCGACCGGCGCGAACACCACGTCGAGCCGGCCGATCTCGTCGAGCTGCTGCTGGTTGAGCGTGTGATGCAGATGGCCGAGATGGCCGATGCAGAGCTGCGCCACCTCGAAGATGAAGATCGAGTTGCCGTGGCGCTCGGTGCCGCCGTCGTAATAGTTGCGGATGTTGGTCGGTACGTTGCGCACGCGCACGTCGCGCACCGACACGTCGTAGCGCGCCGGCTTGTCCTGGCTGACGCCCCAGCCGCGCAGCACGTGCGGGATGCGCGGATCGGGCCGGTCGGTGTAGTGCGTGGTGTGGGCGTGGTTCATGGTGGCGATGTCGGGCAGCCCCTGAGGCCTGACATAGTCGTTGTAGTCGGTGGCGATGCGCACACCCTGTGGGCTCTCGATCAGGAAGGTCGAGTGGCCGACGTAGTCGACGCGGATCTGGTCCGGATTGAGCGCGAGCCGCAGCGACGCCGGCGTCGCACGTGGTTGGTTGCGCGCGATCAGCCCCGGGCAAGTTTCGTTCATCTCGGGCTTGGTCGCGGCCGGCGGCTGGGCGAGCTGGGCGGCGGCGGGGGTTGACAGCACCAGGGCGCCGACGAGCGCGAACGGCACAATCACGGTGCGAGTCGGACTTGCCACGTGCGGACTCCTCAGACTATCAAGCCTGACACGAAACCAGCCGGCAATAAAGCTACGACCAGGACCGGAGCTTGCCCACGGCAATATGTCCGGGAACTTTTCAGCCCGTTGCCGCTTGAAAGGCGTCAGGGTGTAAAGTCGGAAACAACCTGTGTTTCAGCAAATAGTCGACTTTTGCAGCTCGTACGGCGGGATGCTTTGGCTGGCCGCCCTGAGCGATTTGGCGATCGCCCTCGCCTATTTCGCCATCCCCCTCACGATGGCTGTCGTGCTGCGCCACCGGAAGGACGACATCCCCTACCCCTGGTTGTGGACCCTGTTTGTGGTCTTCATCGTCGCTTGTGGGCTGACCCATGTCGGTCATCTCTGGTCGACGCTCTCAGGCGCGCAGTATTTGGCTGCCCAGGTGATTATCGGGTTGATCACCGCGCTCGCTTCCGTCGGAACTGCCATCGCTTTCGCCTTTGTGCTTCCGCAGATCAAGAATCTACCTTCGCCGAAAAGACAGCGTCTGCTGCTGGAAGAAATGGTAACGATGCGTACCGCCGAGAAAGATCGACTCATTCGCGAGATCAACCATCGAGTCGGCAACCAACTTCAGATCATGGGCGCTCTTGTTCGACTTGAGCGAAACCGTACCGAAAACCCCGAGGCGGTGCGGATATTGGACCGCCTGAACTCCGAGCTTATGAAGCTGGAGGAGCGGCATCACGCCCATTCGAAAGTCGACTATCTTGGACCGAAAGTACAACAAGATCAGTTACCTCTGGACAGTGCGATACAACAGGCGTGACGATCAATGCAGCGGTCCGAGAGGTGTAGACCAAACAGAACGATGCCCGGGCATGGCCCGGGCATCGCATATTCCTGATGACGCGTAACGCTGCCTAGCGCGGCGTCGGCGACGTAATCATGCCGTTCGAGGTGAGCACGATCCAGCGGCCGTCCTGGCGGCGGATCGACTCGATGCGGCCGACGCCCGGCACGATGTCGCCGGCTTCGACCTCGATCGCGCCCATGCGGCGGCCCTGGATGACGGCGACGCCGCGGCTGACATGGCGCACGGTCCAGCCCTCGATGACGCGCTGACGGGCTGCCTCGGCGGGCGGTGCTGCGGCCGGCGCCACCGGTACGGCAGCGGCCTGTTGCGGCTGCACCGAGCCGGTCACGGTGCCGCTCGGCGTCTGCGCACGCTGTGCAGCCGATGCCGATTGCGCGCGGTCGATGCGCTCGAGCCGCTCGTTGAACTTGGCGAGCTGCGCATTGGCATTGCGGTTGCTGGTCTCGACGCTCGACTTGATCGCGCCGATCTCGGTCCGCAGGCTCGCGATCGCGTCGCGGACCGGGGCGAGGTCGACGCCTGCCATCGGCGTTTCGGTGGCGGTGCTGCGCGACACCACCGAGGTGCCGAGCGCGCCGGCCATGGCACCGAGCGCGCCGGCGAACGCGACCGACGCGGCAAGCAGCGCGAAGCGATTGGAGCGCTGATCGTCGACCACGTCCTTTACGGGCGGCACGATCGCCGGCTCTTCGAGCGGCGCGACCGGCGCCTTGTCGGCTTCCGCCGCCCTCATCGCCTCGGCGGCCTGCATCACGGCCTCGACCGGCTTCGGCATCTCGATGACTTTCCCCGGCCCGACGGGCTTTATTGGCTCGCACGCGGAGGCGGTCGGCGGCTCGATCGCGGCCGGCGAAGGCAGCGAGAGGCTGATCTGCTGTTCGGTGGAGGTGGAAGAAGCGTCTGTAGCAGCCGCTGTGGGCGCAGCAGCGCCGGTCTCCTGGCTGGTGCTCATAGGGCGTTCCTTTGGGGTCCTCTGGAGGTTCCGCAATCGTCGTTGACGAATTGGAAACCACCGGGGTTACCAAAACCTTTAGAATTGTAGCTATCCACGCCGATGTAATGGGGGTTGGTGAGGTTTCGCCCGCCGGTCGCGCGATAACCTTGCCATCGGGTTAACGTTGGACGCCGCTGCGACACTTCACAGCAATAGTGTGTCGCCGCGGTCACAGGGGGGAATAACGCTCAAACCCCAAGATAGCGGTGCTGGATGTCGGCCGCGGCCGCGATCGCCGCCGAGCTGCCGCTCCACACCACCCTGCCCCGCTCGATCAGGTAGTGCCGGTCGGCGATGCGGGTGAGCGCCGCGACGTTCTTGTCGATGACGAGGATCGACTGCCCCGCCGCCTTCAGGCGGGTGAGGCACTGCCAGATCTCGGCACGCATCAGCGGCGCGAGCCCCTCGGTCGCCTCGTCGAGCACCAGCAGGCGCGGGTTGGTCATCAGCGCGCGGCCGATCGCGAGCATCTGCTGCTCGCCGCCGGAAAGCTGGTGCCCCATATTGTCGAGCCGCTCGGCGAGCCGCGGGAACAGCGCGCAGATTCTGTCGAGCGTCCATGGATCCGAGGCGCCGCTGCGGTTGGCGGCGGTGGCCACGAGGTTTTCGAGCGCCGTGAGATTGGGAAACACCTGCCGCCCCTCCGGCACCAGACCGATGCCGAGCTTGCCGATGCGATAGGACGGCCAGTCTCGGATGCTCTCGCCGGCGAAACGGATCGATCCCGCCATCGCAGGCGTCAGCCCCATGATCGAGCGCACGGTGGTGGTCTTGCCCATCCCGTTGCGGCCCATCAGCGTCACCATCTCGCCGGCCGAGATGGCGAGCGAGATGCCGAACAGGACCTTGCTGCGCCCGTAGCAGGTCTCGATGCCGTCGACCTCGAGCAGCGTCTCAGCCATGGGATTCCTGCTCGCCGAGATAGGCCTTGCGGACATCCTCATTGGCGCGGATCGCGGCCGGCTCGCCCGACGCGATCACCCGACCGTAGACCAGCACGCTGATGCGGTCCGCCAGCGCAAAGACCGCGTCCATATCGTGCTCGATCAGGAGGATCGTCAGGTCGCGCTTGAGCGCGCGCAGCAGCGCGATCATGCGCGCCGACTCCTCCGGGCCCATGCCGGCCATCGGCTCGTCGAGCAGCAGCATGCGCGGGCGGGTCGCGAGCGCCATCGCGATTTCGAGCTGGCGGTGCTCGCCATGGCTCATGCTCGACACGATGACGTTGGCGCGGTCTGCGAGGCCGACATGTGCCAGGGTCTCGCGCGCGGGCGAGCGCAACGTCTCGTCCTCGCGCGCATCGCGCCAGAAATGGAACGAGTGGCCCGCGTGCGCCTGCACCGCCAGCGCCACGTTGTCGAGCGCGGTGAAATCGTTGAACAGCGAGGTGATCTGGAACGAGCGCGCAAGCCCGCGCTGGCTGCGCTTGTGCACCGGCAGCGCGGTGATGTCCTCGCCGGCGAACCGGATGCGGCCGGCGTCGGGCGCGATCTCGCCGGTGAGCTGGCCGATCAGCGTGGTCTTGCCGGCGCCGTTCGGACCGATGATCGCGTGCAGCTCGCCCGATGGCACCGCGAGGTCGATGCCGTCGGACGCCGTGACGCCGCCGAAACGCTTGGTCAGGCCGTCGATCGCAAGCAGCGCTTCAGTCACGACGCAGGCTCTCCAGCAATCCATTGATCCCACCGCGCGCAAAGAGAACGACCAGCAGGAACAGCGGCCCCATCACGATCTGCCAGTATTCCGCGGCGCGCGAAGCGGCGGCCCCGACGAATGGCGTTGCCGCGAACTTGATCAGGATCGGCAGAGTTTCCTCCAGCACCAGGAGCGTGACAGCACCGATCAGCGGGCCGAAGGTCGACGCCATGCCACCGAGCACCACCATGACGATAAGATCGCCCGATCGCGTCCAGTGCATCATTGCGGGACTGACGAACTCGGTGTGGTTGGCGAGCAGCGCGCCGGCAAGCCCGCACATGACCCCGGCGATGACGAAGCAGACCAGGCGGTAGCGATAGGTCGGGAAGCCGATCGCCTGCATGCGGCGGTCGTTCGAGCGCGAGCCCTGGATCACCATGCCGAAGCGCGAGTTCACGATCCGCCAGGTGAGGTAGATGCTGGCGACCAAGAGCGCGAAGCACCAGTAGTAGAACTGCGTGCGGTTCGACATGTTGATCGGATCGACGAACTGGCTGCGGCGATAGAGCTGCAGGCCATCGTCGGCGCCGTAGCGATCGAGGCCGACGCCGAAATAGTAGACGAGCTGCGCGAAGGCGAGCGTGATCATGATGAAGTAGAGCCCGCGGGTGCGCAGGCTCAGTGCGCCAACGCCGAGCGCGAAAAGCGCGGACGCACCGATCGCGAGCGGCCACTGGATGAAGCCGGAGCCGACGCCTTCATGCGCAAGAATGCCGATCGCATAACCGCCGATGCCCAGATAGACGGCATGGCCGAAGCTCACCATGCCGCCATAGCCGAGAATGAGATTGAGGCTGGTCGCCGCCATCGCCAGGATCAGGATGCGCGTGAACAGCGTCATCAGGAAGGCGTTGCCGGTGAGCGCCGAATAGACCGGCACCAGCGCGAGGAAGACAAGCAGGATGGCGACCACCACGTTGCGCGGCGTGAACCAGACCGTCGTCATTTGCTTGCCACCGGGAACAGGCCCTGCGGGCGCACCACCAGCACGATCGCCATCACCAGATAGATCATCATCGACGACAGCGCCGGCGCCACGGTCGCGGCGCCGCGCGACGTCATCACGAGGCGCAGGATGTCGGGCAGGAAGGCGCGGCCGATGGTGTCGATGAGGCCGACCATGATTGCCGCGACGAAAGCGCCGCGGATCGAACCGATGCCGCCGATGATGATGATCACGAACGCAAGGATCAGGACGTTCTCGCCCATGCCGATCTGCACGGTGAGAATCGGCGCCTGCATCAAGCCGGCAAGGCCGGCCAGCGCGGCACCAAGCCCGAACACCAGGGTATAAAGGAGCTTGATGTTGACGCCGAGGGCGCCGGCCATCTCGCGGTTCGACGCGCCGGCGCGGATCAGCATGCCGAGCCGCGTGCGCATCACCAGGATATAGAGAAGCAGCGCGACCGCGAGCGCGGTGACGATGATGGCGATACGATAGGTCGGATAGGAGAGGCCGGGCAGGAGCTGAACCGAGGTGTTGAGCCAGTCCGGCAGCGGCACGCGCAGGCCGGCCGGACCCCAGACGATCCGCACCAGCTCATTGAAGAAGAGTACGAGACCGAAGGTGCCGAGCACATGGTCGAGATGGTCGCGCCCGTAGAGCGGGCGGATCGCGATCACTTCGAGCAGCATGCCGACCAGGAGCGTGGCGCCGAACGCGAGCGCGGCGCCGAGCACGAAGTCGCCGGTCCAGGCCACGAAGGTCGCCGCGAAATAGGCGCCGATCATGTACAGCGAACCATGCGCGAGGTTCACCATGTCCATGATGCCGAAGATCAGCGTCAGGCCGGCGGCGACCAGAAACAGCAACAGACCGAGCTGCAGGCCGTTGAGGCACTGTTCGAGGACGAGAAGCATGATGCCCGATGGCCCCGTGCGCTGCGCTATCCCGGCCTCATGGTGAGGAGCATGCGAAGCGTGCGTCTCGAACCATAGGCCGCCCCGAGCCGCCCTCAATCCTTCGAGACGCGCTACTCAGGATGAGGGCGGATAAGAGATGGGTCACCACTTCATCGGGCAGCGCGAATGGAACTGGTCCTGGCTGTCCTTGACGATCGTAGCGACGGTCTGGAGCGTGAGGTTGCCCTCTTTGTCCTTCACCACGTCCTGCAGATAGAAATTCTGGATCGGGAAGTGGTTGTTGCCGTAGCGATAGGGCCCGCGCACCGAGGCATAGTTGGCCTTGCGCATCTCGTTGCGCATGCCGTCCTTGTTGTCGAGGTTGCCCTTCACCGCGGTCACCGCGCTGTTGACCAGCATCGCGGCGTCATAGGACTGTGCGCCATAGAACGACGGATAGGCTTTGTGCTTGGCGCGGAAGTCGGCCACGAATTTCTTGTTGGCTTCGTTCGGCAGGTCGTTCACCCAGTGCTGGGCGCCGGGAACGCCGAGCGCGAGGTCCTTCTGCAGCGGCAGCGAGAGCGAGTCGATCGTGAACGCCGTGTACAGCGGGATCTGGCCGCGCAGACCCGACTGGGCATACTGATTGAGGAACTGCACGCCCGCCGCGCCCGGATAGAACACGAACACGGCGTCGGGCTTCGCCGCGCGCACCTTCGAAAGCTCGGTCGAGAAGTCGAGCTGGCCCGGCCACTGGGTCAGGTCCTCGCCGACAATCTTGCCCTTGTAGGTTGCACGCACGCCGGTGAGCATGTCCTTGCCGGCGGCGTAGTTGGGCCCGATCAGGTACACGCTCTTGACGCCCTTCTGGTTCATGTATTCGCCCACCGCCTGCGGCGTCTGGTCGTTCTGCCAGGAGGTGGAGAAGAAGAACGGCGAGCAGAGCTCACCGGCAATCTGCGACGGGCCGGCATTGGCGCTGATCAGGAAGGTTTGTGAGTCGACCACCGGCTTGAGCGAGGCCAGGAGCACGTTCGACCAGATATAGCCGACGACGAAATTCACCCGGTCGGATTGAATCAGCTTCTCGGTCTTCTGCCGTCCAACGTCCGGACGCTGCTCGTCGTTCTCGTAGATGACCTCGACCGGCAGGCCGCCCATCTTGCGGCCGATATGATCAAGCGCCAACTCGAACGAGTTACGCATGTCGTTACCGATCACCGCGGTCGGACCGCTGAACGTGGAGACAAAACCGATCTTGACGCTCTTCTGCTGCGCGGGCGCCGGCATCGCCGCAAACACCGACAGAACGGCAGCACCGGCAAACACTGTCCTCAACAACATCGCATCCTCCCAGAGCACGGACTGAAAGGAATACTAGCGGATCGGTCCGGCCGTCAAAAGTCCCGGCGCGAGCCGGAAATGGGCCCATTTCTGCCCAGCCCCGGCGCGGACGTTGCGGGCCAAAAGTGCCGCTTTCGTCGGCGATCGAGCCGCCGGTCAACGTCCGGCAGCAGATTTTGCCGCAGTCACGAACTCCCGAAACAGCCGCGCGCTGGCCGAGAGGTAACGGTCTTCCACCCAGGCGATGCCGATGGGGCGGCGCGCCACCGGCTCACTTATCCTGAGGCTCGCCACGTCGGCGTAGCCGCACGCCTCCGGCGGGACGATGCCGATCCCGAAGCCCGCCGCGACAAAACCCGGCACGCTGCTCGAGTCGTCCGCCTCGAAGCTGATCTGCGGCACGAAGCCGGCGGCCTTGCAGAGATCGTCGGTCATGCGGCGGATCGCATGGCCCTGCTTGAACGACACGAACCGTTCGTTCGATACGTCGCGTAACCGCGCCTGGCGGCGACGCGCCAGACGATGGCCGCGCGGCACAATGAGCACGAGTTGCTGGTCGACGATGCGGGTCCAGCCGAAGGCGGCATGGGCGGGCGGCACCGCCACGAAAATGAGGTCGAGTTCGCCGCGTTCGAGCTGCGCTTCGATCGCGGTGCTGTTGTTCTGGACGAAAGCGAACTGCACGTCCGGATGGGCAAGGCTGAAACGGCGCACCAGCTCAGGAATGTATTTGGCGCCGAGCGTACGCAGGAAGCCGAGCGCGATGGTGCCGCGGTCAGCCGCTTTGAAATCGCCGAGTTCGCGGCGCCCGGTGTCGATCTCCTGGAGCGCACGCTCGACCCGCGCCAGGAACAGCTCGCCGGGCTTGGTCAGGCGGATGGAACGGCCGGCACGGCGGAACAATTGCACGCCGAGATCGGACTGAAGCCGCGCCAGCGAGCGGCTCAGCGCCGGCTGGCTGGTGCCGAGCTGCTCGGCCGCGCGCGTCACGTGTTGCAACCGCCCTGCCACCCGAAAGCATTCGAGCAAGTGCCAATCGGCTCGACCCATGGTGCTCTCTCGCAAGAGATTAATGCGCAATTGATATATGTCTAGCAGAAATCAGTATTGGACAACATGAATAAAACGGCCTTAGCCTGATCCGTCACCGCGACCTGCCGGTCGATCCGCCCGGCATCAAAAGGTCGCGCCCGTACCAGACTCGAGCGCTGGTGGCTCGCTTCAGACACGGGCTATAAACTTTGCCCATCCCGATGGGCTCGAACCTCGCAACAGGACCACGACGATGCATGAAGTAGGCGACAGGATGCACTGGCACGAGCCGACCGGGCTGGACCGGGCTGGCTACGGTAAATTCGGCCGTCCCAAGACACCCTACGACATGTTCATGGAGTCCGACGGCGTCCCGATCTTCCGCGACGTGGGATTCAAGAGCGCTCTCGATCTGCCGATGCAGCCGTGGAAGCGCCTCGGCGGCAAGGGCACCTACATCCAACTGTACGGCACTGAAGGAAAATGGGGCTGCTACGTCGTCGAGATTCCCGGCGCCGGCGCGCTCAACCCAGAAAAGCACCTCTACGAGGAGATTTACCTCGTCGCCGAGGGCCGCGGCACCACCGAGGTGTGGCTCGAGGGCGAGAGCAAGAAGCACGTGTTCGAGTGGCAGAAAGGCTCGCTGTTCTCGATCCCGGTCAACGCCATGCATCGGCTCGTCAATGCCAGCTCGTCGCCGGCCGTCCTGATTGCCGGCACGACCGCGCCGAACCTGATGAACCTCATCAATAACACCGACTTCGTCTTCAACGCGCCCTACCAGTTCAAGGACCGCTTCTCGGGCGCCGACGACTTCTACAAGTACAAGGACGACATCGAGCCGGATCCGGTGCGCGGCCTTGCCATGCGGCGCACCAACTTCGTGCCGGATGTCATCAATTGCGACCTGCCGCTCGATAACCGCCGCTCGGTCGGCTGGCGCCGTGTCGAGCCGTTCATGACCGGCAACACGTTCTACCTCTGGATCGGCCAGCACGAGGTCGGCCGCTATTCCAAAGCGCACGCTCACACATCGGCGGCCGTGCTGATCTGCCTGAAGGGCAACGGCTACACCTACACCTGGCCGGAGCGGAACGGCGTGACGCCCTGGAAGGACGGCAAGGCCAACGAGGTCAAGCGCGTCGACTATTCGCAGTTCGGCATGGTGTCGGCCGCGCCCGGCGGCGCGCGCTGGTATCACCAGCACTTCAACGCGTCGAAGGAAGGTTTCCGGCTGACCGCCTGGTTCGGACCGCACAATCCCGGCCGCGAGCCCGGCCCGCCCGGCGAGAAGCACACCGACTACACTGCCATGGACATCCCGGAAGGCGGCACCGCGATCCCCTACTACATGGAGGATCCATACCTGCGCGAGGAGTTCGCCGCCAGGCTCAAGGCGGAGGGCGCGGAAAACCGGATGGAGCCCGACTTCTACAAGAAGGGCACCGTGGTGCCGAAGTTCGTGGGCGCGTGATTTCTCTGTCATTCCGGGGCGCGCCCACAAGCGCGTTTTACGCGCGTCTGCGACGCGCTATGGGCGCGAGCCCGGAATCCATATCTTTGGCTGGCGCAGTAATGCGCTGCCAGCGCGACCACCAAACGGAGGTGGTTATGGATTCCGGGCTCGCGGGCTTCGCCCGCGCCCCGGAATGACGTATGTGGAATTGGTGGAGCACTAATGAACGACGAAGCCCAGGGCGGCCGCGTATTCTTCTCCAGCACCGGGCGGTCGCTGGAAGGCGAAGATGAGATCGTCGTCCTCAGCGTCGGCGTCGACATCGGCTCGTCCACTTCGCATCTCGTGTTCTCCCGCATCGTGCTGGAGCGGCTCGACAGCCGCTATGTCGTCACCACCCGCGAGACCTTCCATGAGTCCGACATCCTGCTGACGCCGTACTCTACGGGCGAGAGCATCGACGCCGATGCACTCGGCGCCTTCATCGAGCAGCAATATATCGACGCCAAGATCGATCCGGACGAGATCGACACCGGCGCGCTCATCCTCACGGGCGTGGCGGTGCGGCGGAGCAACGCCCGCGCGATCGGTGAACTTTTTGCACGTCAGGCCGGCAAGATGGTCGCGGTCTCGGCCGGCGACAGCCTCGAGACCGTGATGGCCGCCTATGGCTCGGGCGCGGTGGCGCGCTCCATCCGCGACAACGTCGCGGTGATGAATGTCGACATCGGCGGCGGCACCTCGAAGATCGCGGTCTGCGCCGAGGGCAAGGTCGTCGACCTCACCGCAGTCGACGTCGGCGCGCGGCTGGTCTGCGTCGACGACGCCGGCAAGGTCGTGCGGATCGAGGAGGCCGGCCGGCGCTTCGCCGCCGAGCTGGGCATAAAACTGGAGATCGGCGCGCCGTTGTCGCAGGAGTCGTCGAAAGCGTTGGCGGCGCGCATGGCCGACCGACTGTTCGAAGCGATGAAGGGCGGCGCACCGGCGATCGACGGGTCGGGGATCTGCCGCATCGATCCGCTCAAGCCCGGCCGCGCCATCACCGAAGTGACCTTCTCCGGCGGCGTCTCCGAATACATCTACGGCCGTGAGGGGCAGTCGTTCGGCGATCTCGGTGCGCTGCTGGCCCAGGAGGTCAAGGCGCGCCTCGACGGCTGGGGACCGGCGCTCGAGCGCTCGAACGAAGGCATCCGCGCCACCGTGATCGGCGCCTCGCAATACACCACGCAGGTTTCCGGCAGCACGATCTATGTCTCGCCGATGGCGACACTGCCGCTGCGCAACGTGCCGGTGATCGCGCCGACGCTTGCGCTCGATGGCGAAGTCATCGACAGCGCCGCAGTATCCGCGGCGATCAAGGGTGTGCTGCGCCGGCTCGATCTCGGCGAGGGTGACACGCCGGTTGCCGTGTTCGTGCCGTGGCAAGGGTCGGCGACGTTCCACCGGCTGGATGCGTTCTGCAAGGGCGCGGTCGACGGGCTCTCGACCGTTCTGGCGAAAGGCCATCCGATCGTGCTTGCCGGCGACGGCGACGTCGGCGGCCTCCTTGGCATCCACATGCGCGAAGAGATGAAGATCGCGAGCGGCATCGTCTCGATCGACGGGCTCGAGCTCAAGGATTTCGACTACATCGACATCGGCGAGATGCTGCCGGCGTCGGGCGCCGTGCCCGTGGTCATCAAGTCGCTGATCTTCCCGACCTCCGCCGCCACCGGCAAGGAATGGCAGGCGGCCCCGCGCGCCGTCGGCGAAGCCGCGGCTGCGCGCTAACGCGATGAGCCGCTACCGCGTCACGGTCGATACCGGCGGCACGTTCTCGGATTTCGTCTATCTGAACGAGGGCTCCGGCGAGGTCACGATCTCGAAGGTGCCGTCGACGCCGGACGATCCCTCGCGCGCAATCCTGCAAGGCGTCGAGACGCTGCTCGGCCAGGGCGTCGCGCCCGGCGAGATCTCGTTCTTCTGTCACGGCACCACCGTCGGCACCAACGCGCTGCTCGAGGGCAAGGGCGTCAAGACCGGCCTGCTGGTGACCGAAGGCTTCCGCGGCATCTATCCGGTCGGCGAGCAGGCGCGGCCCTACGGCGCGCCGATCTTCGACGTGATGTACGACAAGCCGGCGATGCTGGTGCCGCAGCGCCGTACCGGCGAAGTGCGCGAGCGCGTCGACTTCCGCGGCGGTGTCCTCGTGCCGCTTGACGAGACAGCGCTACGCGAGACCATCCGCGACCTCGCGGCGCAGAAGATCGAGTCGCTCGCGGTGTGCCTGCTCTTCTCGTTCCTGCATCCCGGACACGAGTCACGCGTGCGCGAAATCGTCACCGAAGAGATGCCCGATTGCAGCATCTCGCTCTCGTCAGAGATCGTGCCGCAGATCCGCGAGTACTACCGGCTGAGCACGACCGTCATCAACGCCTACCTGCAGCCGATCCTGGCGCGCTACATCGCGCAGCTCGAGCGCCGCCTCGACGAGGCCGGCCTGACCACGCGGCAGAGATACATCATGCAATCGAACGGCGGCATGGCGACGTTCCCCGCCACCGCGCGCAAGGCGGTCACGACGGTGTTGTCCGGCCCGGCCGGCGGCGTCACCGCCGGCGCCTATGCCTGCCGCATGACCGGCTTCCAGAACATCATCACCTTCGACATGGGCGGCACCTCCTGCGACGTGGCGCTGATCAAGGACGGCGAGCCCTCGATCGCGAGCCGCGGCAAGATCGAAGGCCGCGACCTCGCGGTCCCGATGATGGACATCAACACCGTCAGCGCCGGCGGCGGTACCATCGCCAGCGTCGACCGCTTTGGCGTGCTCAAGGTCGGACCGGAGAGCGCGGGCGCGATGCCCGGCCCCGCCTGCTACGGGCGCGGCGGCGACATGCCGACCATCACCGACTGCAATCTCGTGCTCGGCCACCTGAGCGAGGACAATTTCCTCGGCGGCCGCATGCGGCTCGATTCCGCCGCGGCGCGCAAGGCCGTCGAGAGCAAGGTCGCGAAGCCGCTCGGGATGGACCCGGTCGAAGCCGCCGAGGGGATCGTGCGCATCATCGACGTGAAGATGGAGGAAGCCATCAAGGCGATCTCCACCATGCGCGGGCACGATCTCCGCGACTTCATGTTGCTCGCGTTCGGCGGCGCCGGGCCCGTGCACGCCGGGAGGATTGCGCGCGATCTCGGCATGGCCGGGATGATCGTTCCGCTCTATCCCGGCGTCTATTCGGCGATCGGGCTGATCATGTCCGACGTCAAGCACGACTACATCCAGTCGCGCATGACGCCACTCAGCGAACTCAAGCCGCAGGACGTGAACACGATGTTCGCGCGGCTCGAAACGGCGGCGACCGAGGAATTGCACGCGGACGGCTTCGACCAGAAGCAGATCAGCATCCAGCGCGCGCTCGACATGCGCTATGCCGGCCAGGGCTACGAGATCACCATGCCGTGCGGCGACTCGCCGATCCGCGACGGCGGCCTCGACGCGTTGCGCCAGCAGTTCGACGCGCAGCACAAGGCGATGTTCGGCCACAACGCGCCCGAGGAACCGGTCGAGATCGTCTCCTATCGGGTGCGCGGCGTCGGCCTGGTGCCGCCGGTCGAGATGCCGCAATTCAAGCCGACCGGGGCGACGCTGAAGGATGCATTGCGCGAAACGCGCTGCCTGCGCATGGACGGCAGGGACATCGACTGCCCGGTGTATCAGCGCGAGAAGCTCGACGTCGGGCTCACCGTGACGGGACCGGCCATTCTCGATCAGTTCGACTGCACCACCGTGATCTACGCGGGCCAGACCGCGCGGGTGGACGACTACAAGAATTTGATCGTGACGTGAGCGAGCCACGATGAACGTCAACCTCATTGAAGTGCAGGCAATCTCTCCGCTCCCCTCCTCCCATTCGCGCAGCGAATGGTGGGGAGGGGTCGGGGGTGGGGGGTCGTGCGTTTCAGCAACGATAGTACCCTACGTACCACCCCCCACCCCTGCCCTCCCCGCCATTCGCTTGCGCGAATGGGGGGAGGGAGCGCACCGCCTTTGCCGCTCGGCAGCGAAACTCCTTTGCCACTCGAATTCCAACAAGAAGGCGCCGTAATGCACATCGACGCCGTCGATCTCGAAGTGGTGAAGGCGAGCCTCTCCGGCATCGTTCGCGAGATGCAGAACTCGCTGTTCCGCACCGGCTTCTCCACCATCGTGCGCGAATCCCAGGACGCCTCCTGCGCGCTGATGAATGCCAAAGGCGAGGTTGTCGCACAGCACGTCGTGCTGCCGCTGCATATCGGCGCGTTCCCGGCCTGCTGCGGCGCCGTGATTACCGAGTTCGGCGACGACATCGCCGAAGGCGATGCCTTCCTGATCAACCATCCCTATTACGGCGGCAGCCCGCACGCGCCCGACATGTGCGTGCTGAGCCCGGTGTTCGTCGACGGCGCGCTGTTCGGCTTCTGCGGCTCGATCGCGCACAAGAGCGACATCGGCGGGCCGGTGCCGGGAAGCTGCTCCGGCCAGGCGCGCGAGGTATTCAACGAAGGCCTGCA
This sequence comes from Xanthobacteraceae bacterium, assembly GCA_019745775.1. Lineage (GTDB taxonomy): Bacteria > Pseudomonadota > Alphaproteobacteria > Rhizobiales > Xanthobacteraceae > VAZQ01. The sequence goes on from JAIESR010000018.1 coordinate 56,844, forward strand.
TCTGCCGCCGGTGCGCTATCAGCGACGCTACGAGACGCGCAATGACATCGAGCGCATCGTCGGCGCCAACAGCCGCACGCCCGAGCTGGTGCTCGGCGACATCCGCGGGCAGCTCGGCTCCGACCGCCTCGGCGAGCGGCGGCTCAACGAGCTGGTGGCCAAATACGGCAAGCAGAAAGTTCTCGCCTGTTTCGACCGGCTGTTCGAATTGTCGGAGACGCGCCTGCGCCAGACCTTCACCGAATGGAAGGACGGGCGCTTCGAGGCGGAACGCTTCGTGGACGACGACGGCATCGATCTCGAAAAGCCGGTGCGCATCCACGTCGTCGTCGAGAAAAACGGCGATCGCATCCGTTTCGACTTCTCGGCCTCCGCCGACCAGACCAAAGGCCCCGCGAATGTGCGTCCGCCGCTGGTGCAGGCGGCGTGCGCCTATTGCCTGATCTCGCTGATCGATCCGCAGATCTTCGTCAGCCAGGGGCTCCTGCGCGCCTTCACCATCACGGCGCGCGACGGCTCCGTGCTCAATCCGCGCTTTCCGGCGCCGGTCAACACCTACAATCCGACCGTGCATGCGCTGGTCGATGCCGTCTACGACGCGCTGAGCAATATCGTGCCGGACAAGGTGCGCGCCGACGGCTCCGGCAGCCGCTCGATCATCCTCGGCGGGCGCAGCACATATACCGGCAAGGGCTACGTGCAATACGAGATCATCGCCGGCGGCGCGGGCGCGCGCGCCACCAAGGACGGCGCGTCCGGCATCACCGTCAACCAGAGCAACGCGATGATCGCGCCGGTCGAGATCATCGAGAGTGAATTTCCGACACGACTCCTCCGCTTCGACCTGATCCAGGATTCCGGCGGCGCCGGCCGCTATCGCGGCGGCCTCGGCATCCGCCGCGAATATCTCAATCTCGAGGACGCGCGCTTCTCGATCCGCTCGATGAAGCACGTGATCCCGCCGAACGGCTGCGCCGGCGGCAAGACCGGACGACCGGGCGACATCTGGATCAATCCGGACGGCAAGGACGCGAAGCGCCTGCCCACCCGCTACGCCGACTATCCCTTGAAGAAGGGCGACGTCTTCCGGCTCGATACGCCGGGCGGCGGCGGCCACGGCGACGCGTTGAAGCGCGAGCCGGAGCGCGTGCTCGACGACGTGCGCGAAGGGCAGCTCTCGGTCGAAGCCGCCGCGCGCGACTACGGCGTCGTGATCAAGCGCGACGGCCGGGATTTCGTGATCGATGCCGCGGCAACGCAGGCCCGGCGCGCCAATAAGGAGGTGTGAGGCATGAAGACCATCGGTTTCATCGGCACCGGCGGCATGGGCAGCGGCATGGCGGCCAACCTGATCAAGGCCGGCTATCGCCTGGTCGTGAACGATCTCAGGCGCGAGCAGGCCAAGGGACTGGAGGGCCAAGGTGCGGCGTTCAAGGACACGCCCAAGGCCGTGGCCGAATCCTGCGAGATCGTGCTGTCGATGCTGCCGAACAACGACGCCGTCAGGGCCGTCGGCCTCGGCGAGGGTGGGCTCGCCGAGGCGACCACCGGCACCAAGGCGTGGATCGATTTCAGCAGCATCGACAAGGCGACCATCGTCGGCGTCAGCGATGCGCTCAAGCGGAAGGGCTGGACCGTCGTCGACGCTTCGGCCGGCGGCGTCGAGGAAGTCGCGGCGGCCGGCGAGCTGGCGCTTTGGCTTTCGGGCTCCAAGGCGCTGTTCGACGAGCATCAGCCGATATTCAAGGCGATGGGCAAATCGATTCTCCACGTCGGCGAGCTCGGCAATGCCAAACTGGTCAAGAACGCGATGGCCATGGTGGCCGCGGTCCAACACCTGAGCCTCGTCGAGATCTGCTGCTGGCTCAGGAAGGGCGGTCTCGACGAGGCCACCTTCCAGACCATCATCAGGAACTCCCAGCAGGATTCGGTGGCGACCCGCCGCATCATGGAGATCCTGGTGAGCCGCAAGTTCAAGCCGCGCAAGTCCTGGATGCCCAAGGACGTGGGCTTCGGGCTCGACATGGCGCGCGACATGGAGGTCCCAATGCCGTTTGTCGGCCTCGCCCAGCAGATGTTTGCCATCGCGCAGGCGACGGGTCAGGACGGCTATGAGGCGACGGGCATTGCCGCCAACCTCTACGACGTGATCAACGGGAATAAAAGCTAAACCAAGCTGGAGTCGTGTTCGTCATGGAAGGCATGAAAGTCACCGCTGTCGTAGAGAGCACTTCTATTGGCCTTCGAGCGCCGGGGCCGTTCTGCTCCGCTAAAGCTTGAAATCCTTTGGCGCTGGGCGGCTGCCTTCATAGACGAAGCGATAGTGCTTCGGGAGCACGCTGCGATCGAGCGCATCGATGATGCCGTCGCGGCGAAGAATGAGCCCTGATTCTGGATCCAGAACGACATTTTCCTCCGGGCTAAGCACATAGACCTCCATCCACCAGTCGGGAAACTCTGCAAGCAGGTGGTGAAGCGACTTGATAATCTCGGGCCGCAACATATGCAGTCGGTGAAGCTCGACCATCAGGACCTTTGCATTTGGAACCAAATTGATCACGAAATAGTCGCCACCCGCCTCATCGTCTTTGCCAAACCGCTTGAGTGCACCTTTCGTACGCTCATATAGCTCTTTCCATTCCTTCTTATGCTGCTCGTTCGTGCGCTTCATCTTCAATGCCTCCGTTGTCCGTCGCTGCGTGTGCATTCAATAGTCGCTCCCATACCATCGGAAATGTCGACGTAGGATCCTGATGTTTTTAACGAACGTCTGGATGTGGGGATGCGTAGACTTCTGAATAAGCTCGATTACCTCCCGAGCTTGCGCCGGCGTCATTTGCTGAGCGGAAATTCTACGATCTCGCATGTATCCATTCACGAGTTCATCAACCGCGCGATCGTATTCGCGATGGGCCCGATCGTAGCCGCGACCGTGCTTTATCCATTCGTTGCGTCGCCTACTCCACAACTCGCTGGTCAATGGTCCGGACGTGCCAGCGCGGAAGACCCTTCGTGTTTCCCGCGAAAACGGATACCTTCTATAGAATTGTCTGGCGTACCAGTGGTGTCCATCGCCCGCAACGTCGACCGCCCAATCAAGATCATCCAGGTCGTCATCATCGTCGTCGGTCCACTGCCCGCCGTCGGGACGACCGGCCGGTACGCGCGGTTGATTTGGGTCGTAGCCGCGAGCGTCGCGATCTACAAAATGACTCCGCCCGTCGGCAGAGGCGCGGCCGCCGCGCATGAGTTCGTCTATTGTAAGTCCCTCGAGTTCAGATTGAATTCTGCGCGCTCTGGCGCGCCATTCGTCGGGACTAAGTGGTCGTCTGGAAAATGGATCGATCGCCATAATTCGGTGCCTTCAAAAAGGATGTCGAGACTTCCATCCTAGGCATCGATTATGGTCGTATTGTGATTATTATCCTATATCAAGTTGTGAGGAAGGCAAGCCGGATTAGCGAGTTTCGGACTCATCGCCGTATCGTGAGGCTTTGCGGCCTTGGCCCTTCGGACTTCGCGCTTCACTCGCCTTTGTTGCCAGATTACGATCCGTTGTTGGAATCGAACGGAACGGCGCCCTCGTACGCGAGAGTGCGATACTCTGCAGGCAAGAACTCGCGCTTCAATGCATCACAGATCGAATCGGCATAGATCGTCAGCCCCATGCTCGGCCACGCGTCCTCTTTTCCTGGAATATCGACGCGGACAACAATTTCCCATTCAGGAAAATCGCCAAGCAACCCCTGAAGCGACTTGATGACCGCCGGCTGAAGCAGACGCAGATCGTGAATCTCGACTTGATGGAGCGGCCCGCCCCAATTGTCTTGGACCAGCAAGAAATCCGCGATCTCAAGGCCGCCCTCGTAATCCGGCTTTCCGTGTTGCTTGAGCAGCCTCATGATTTGCCGATAAAGTCGGAGCCATTCGCACCCTTGCTCGTTTTCCTTGCTCATGCGTGCGACCTCTGACATCGGCCCTTACCGCATCCTCCCCTCGCGCCTCACTCGCCCTTGATGCCGAGCTCCTTGGCGAGGCGCGCGTACTTCGCGGAGTCGTTGCGCACCAGCGTCGCGAACCGCTCGGGCGGGCCGCCGACCGGTTCGTTGGCGGCCTTCAGCATGCTGGCGCGGACCTTCTCATCGGCCAGCGCCTTGGCGTATTCCGCGTTGAGGCGCGCGACGATGTCCGGCGGCGTGCCGGCCGGCACGAACACGCCGAACCACTGATCGAGCGCCATGCCCTTGAAGCCGGCTTCCTGGAAGGTCGGGATGTTCGGCAAGCTCGGCGAGCGCGTCTCCGACGACTGCGCGAGGAACTTCAGGGTCCCGTTCTCGAAATGCGGCATCATCGACGTCGGGCCGAGGCACGCGATCGGCACATGCGCCGCGATCAGGTCGTTCACCGCCTGCCCGGCGCCGCGATAGGGCACGTGGTCGAGCTTCACGCCCGCCTCTTTCAGGAACCACTCGCCGAGGAAGTGCTGGTTCGAGCCGACGCCCGAGGTGGCGTAGCCCTTGCCGCGATTCTTCTTCATCGCGGCGACGAAATCCTGGAGCGTGTCGATCTTCAGCGACGAGTGCACCGCCCACACCAGCGGCTGGCGCGCGATCAAGATCACCGGCACCAGGTCCTTGTTGTAGTCGCCGTTGACCTTCAGGATCTGCGGCGCGCTCGCGATGTTGTCGTTGGAGAACAGCACCGTGTAGCCGTCGGCCGGGCTCTTGGCGACGGTCTCGATGCCGATCGTGCCGCCGGCGCCGGTGCGGTTCTCGATCACCAGCTGCTGGCCGAGCGCGCGCGACACCGGCTCGCCGGTCAGCCGCGCCAGGAAGTCGGTGCCGCCGCCGGCGGCGAGCATCACGACGACGCGCACGGGGCGGTTCGGATAGGCCTGCGACCATGCCGGCCGCATCGCGGCAGGCGCGGCCAGTGCGGCGCCCGCGAGCGACAGGAATTGACGGCGTACGATCTTCATCGGTTTCCTCCCGGCGCCGCGCCGCCTTGTGTGCGGTCGCGGACAACCTCTTGTTGCACCTTAGTTGGGCCTTTTCCAGCTGGAATACCACAGCTTGCCAGCGCCAATTGGTCGCCCTGCTCGGGCCCGCCTTAACCAATCGCCTTGCGCATCGAAACATGCGCGATACCGGCTTCTTCGAAAATGTCGCCTTCCTCGCGATAGCCGAGCCTCGCGTAGAACTCCCTCGCCGTGAGCTGCGCGTGCAGCGTGATCTCCTTCACGCGAATGCTCCGCGCAACCTCATGCGCGCGCTCCATCAGCCGCGCGCCAATGCCCGCCTTGCGCGCCGCCGCCAGCACCGCCATGCGGCCGAGCTTTGCATTCCCGCCGCTCACCACGATGCGCAGCGTGCCCACAACGTGGTCGCCATGCAGCGCGGCGAGATGGATCGCGACGCCGTCGAAGGCGTCGCGCTCGAGCTCCGGCGGAACCGCCTGCTCGCCGACGAAAACCTGATGCCGGACGGCGTAGACCGCCGGCATCAGGTCGGAGGTGGCATCGACAACGACGATTCGCAATTGCGTCATCGGTGCTCTCAATCGGCCTCATGGTGAGGAGCGCCGAAGGCGCGTCTCGAACCATAGAGGCCGCCCCATCCTTCGAGACGACGCCACAGTACGTCGAAGACGCGCGTCCACGCGCTTATGGCGTCTCCTCAGGAGAGGCGGAGAGAGGCCGTATGCGCTACTTCGCGGTCGCCTTCTGGCGCTTGAAGTGGCCGAGGCCCGGACGATAGCTCTTGTCGTCCAGGAACTGCTTCATGCCCTGCTGACGGCTGTTTTCCTTGTCGTTGAGCTTGAGCGCGTCGCTCTTGGCGTTGAGGTAGTCCGCCGCCTGCGGCTCGTTCATGAAGCGCACCGCGCGGATCGCCTCTTTCGTGTAGAGCAGCGCCGCCGGGCTCTTCTCCTGGAGCTTCTTGGCGAACTTGATGGTCTCCGCCTTCAGCTTCGCCTTCGGAAAATGCATGTTCACGAAGCCGATCTCCTTCGCCTTCTTGCCGTCGAAGGTGTCGCCGGTCATCGCGTAATACATGGCGTCGCGGAAGTTCATCATATTCACGACGTTCCAGGACACGATGCCGCCCGGCAGGATGCCCCAGTTCACCTCCGAGAGGCCGAACTGCGCCTCGTCGGCGGCGATGGCGAAATCGCAGGCCGATACCTGGGTGAAGCCGCCGCCGAAGCAGAAGCCGTTGACCATCGCGATGGTCGGCTTCGGGAACGTGGACAGCCGCTGCCAGCGCCACTGGTTGGAGGCGCGGCGTGCCTTCGCGCGCGTCTTCGGGTCCTGCTCGGTGCCGCGGAAGTAGAGCCGGATATCCTGGCCGGCGCAGAACGCCTCCTCGCCGGCACCGGTGAGGACCAGGATCTCGGTTTCCGCGTCGGTCGCGAGGTCGTCGAGCGCGTCGTCCATGTCGAGATGCAGCTGCGGGCTCATCGCGTTGCGCTTGTCGGGCCGGTTCATGATCAGCCAGGTGATGCCCTCGCTCTTCTCGATCAGGACGGTTTCGTATTTCTTGGCCATTTCTCTCTTCTCCTTGCTTTGAATCTCTATGCTTGAATTTCTACGACACCTTGCCCGGCAAAGCGACGGTGCGCTCCGGCGCGAACAGCAGGTCGACCTCGCCATCCGCGGGCAGCGGATGATCGGCAGCCGCCGTCACTTGCAACGTGACGCCGTCGCTCGCGACATCGACGCGGCGCGTCGCGCCAAGGAAGGTCACGCCCGCGATCTTGCCGGGAATGCGGTTGTCGCCGCTGGGCGACGCGGCACCCGCGCGCGGCACCAGGCGGATGCTCTCCGGCCGGATCGACACCGAGACCGACGCCGGATCGGCGATCACACTCGGCACCAGGCACTTGATGGTGTGCCTGCCGAGCACCTCGACGTCGCCTCGCCCGTTCGCCGCGCCGACCAGCCGGCCAGCCAGGAGATTGGTGGCGCCGACGAAGCGCGCGACGAACGGATTGGCGGGACGGAAATAGATGTCCTCCGGCGTGCCGAGCTGCCGGATACGGCCGTGGTCGATCACCGCGATCTGGTCGGACAGCGCGAGCGCTTCCGACTGGTCGTGGGTGACGTAGACCGTGGTGATGCCGATCTTGCTTTGCAGGCGCTTGAGCTCGGAGCGCATCTCGTCGCGGAGCTGCGCGTCGAGGTTAGAGAGCGGCTCGTCGAGCAGCAACAGCCGCGGCTCGTGCACGATCGCGCGCGCAAGCGCAACGCGCTGCTGCTGGCCGCCGGAAAGCCGCGGCGCCGGCCGCTCTTCGAAGCCGTCGAGATCGACCACGGCGAGCGCCTTCGCCACCGCCGCGCCGATCTCCGCCTTGGAATAGCGCCGATGCTTCATCACCGTGAGCGGGAACGCGACGTTCTCCGCCACCGTCATGTGCGGCCAGATCGCGTAGGACTGGAACACCATGCCGACGGCGCGCTGCTCGACCGGCACGTTGAGCTTGCGCTCGCCGTCGAACAGTGCGCGGCCATCGACCGAGATCACGCCGGCATCCGGCGTCTCGAGGCCGGCGATGCAGCGCAGCGTCGTGGTCTTGCCGCAACCGGACGGCCCGAGCATGGTGAAGAACGTGCCGGGCGCGAGCTCGAACTCGGCTTCGCGGATGCCGCCCGCGATCTGGTCGGTCGAATTCTCGAAGATTTTTGTCAGCCGCTCGACGCGCAACATGGCTATCGTCCACGACCGTTGCAGTTGGAGCGGGGGTCCGGCCGCGAGCACCGGCAGGCTCCCTCTCCCCATCCGAACTCGGGTTTACACGAGTTCGGCACTTCTTTAAGTGGCCGAAGTCGGAAACATCCGACTTCGGCTGGAGAGCGGGCGCACCGAGTTCGCCCCAAGGTCTCAACCATACGAAACATCAGATTGTCCTCACGCACGCCCGAGCGCGCCGCTGGCCGAGCGGCGGGCGACGAAATAGAACACCATGGCGATCGCGGTCATCAGCATCGACCACATCAGGCCGAGCGCGGCGAGTTCGGTGCCCTGCCCGTTGCCCCACAGATCGAACATCGCCACCGCCATCATCTGCGAGCGCGGGCCCGAGAGCAGGATCGGCAGCGACAGCGCGCGCGCCGACATCAGGAAGATGAACAGCCATCCTGCCAGCAACGCGGGCGCAAGTAGCGGCGCCACGATCCGGCGCAGGCGCGTCAGCGGCGTTGCGCCGCAGATCGCTGCCGCTTCCTCGAGCTCGCGATGGATCTGCAGCATGCCCGACGACGAATAGCGCATGCCGTAGGGCAGGTAGTTGATCACGAAGGCCCACACCAGGATGCCGAGCGTGCCGTAGATCGGGATCGGCACCGCGAGGAAGAGCTGCATAACCGCGATGCCGAGGATCAGGCCGGGGAACACCAGCGGAATGGTCGCGAGCCGGTCGACGATCCAGCCGCCGGGCGCGCGCCGCACCGCCAGCCAGCCGGCGACAAAGGTCAGGCTCACCGCAACCGTCGCGGTCGCCACCGCCACCATCAGGGTGTTGAGCATCAGCTCCAGTTGCCCGGAATCGAGCACGGTCCGGTAATTGTTGAGGCTGATGAGCTTGAGCGCCGCGGCGCTGACCGGCTGGAAGAACGGCAGCAGCGATACCCATACCAGCATCAGCATGGGCACCAGGAGCAGCAGGATGAAATTGAAGACCAGGATGCCGGCGGCGACGTAGCGCAGCCGCCCGAGGTCGAACGGCCGCGGCCGGAAGCCCTTGCCGGTGATGGTGGCGAAGCGCTCGGCATGCCGCGACAGGCGGCCATAGACATAGAGCAGCACGAACACCAGCAGCAGCATCAGCACCGACAGCGCGCTCGAGCCGCCGATGTCGGGCGGCGCCCGCGCCACCATGTTGGTGTAGATGTCGGTGGTCAGCACCGAGATGCGGCCCGGCAGGCCGACCAGCGCCGGCACCTCGAACGCCTCGACCGCGCGAATGAACACGAGCATCGCCAGCGCCATGATCGAAGGCAGCGACAGCCGCATGGTGACGCGCCGGATCGTCTGCCAGACACCGGCGCCGTGGACACGCGCGGCTTCCTCCAATTCCGGATTGGAATTGCGCAGCGTCGCGCTCACCAGCAGGAACGCCAGCGGCGACCACAGGAAGCCCTCGACCAGCACCATCCCGGCCATCGAATAGATATTGATGAGGACATCGGTGTTGCCGGTGAGCGTGCGGTAGAAGTGATTGACCGGGCCTGCTTTGCCGAAGAACAGCAGCCACGCGGTGACATAGAGGATGTACGGCGTGCCCAGCGAGATGATCGCGGTGAGATAGGCGAGCGGCTTCAGCGGTGTGTTGGTGCGCTCGACGATCCACGCCGTCACCCAGCCGACCAGCAGCGCCAGCGCCGCGCTCGCCGCCGCGAACACCACCGAGTTGATCGTGGTGGTGACGATGTGGCGGCCCTTGAGCACCGTCTCGAAATTGCCGAGGCCCCAGGTCCAGCTGCTCGGCGTCGGGCCGGCGATGGTGAAGCTGCCCTGCACCAGGAACACGAACGGTGGAATAACGAGTGCCAGCAGGATGACGATCAGCGCCGCGGAGAGGATCGCGGTCTGCCAGGCCGTCAGCCATGATGTGCGTCGCGTCGCGGCCGCGATGGCGGCGCCGGTTTCGATACGCGCGACGTCGGCCGACGTGGTCACGGGAACAACGGCCCTCCCCCAATTGTTGTTTCAGCCATATTGCCGACAACCGTGTCCGCGGGCCAGCGGTCAATTGCCCCACATGTTTCCCATGCAGGCACACATCAGCAGATCACCCGCTGGTACGCCAGCCAGTGGAAGCCGTAGAAGGCTGTGAACACCAGCACGTAGCGGCCGGTCATGACGTGGGCCAGCGCGATCGCGCGCGCCGCGACGCGCTCGACAGCGGCGCAGAGCGGCTTTCGCAATCCGCGCGCGGCGACGCTCGCGTCTCGGCATCCCCACCGCGGCGGGCCGATGGCTGCTTCTTTCATCGCCGGCGCAGGGTGTAAGATCGGGTGTAAGATCTATTCTTCAAAACAATCATTGGCTTAGCTCGAAACTTACATTCTTACAGCACTTACCACTATGTGCCCCTTCGACGTGACGCGGGGTGCGTTCGCAGGTTCCGCTGGTCGTGGCGGATCGGCGATATCGCCCGGACGTCTCCCGGCAGCGCGATTACGCGCCATGCACGCAGGACGCCGAATCCCGCCCCCTGCGGCGCGTCCCCTGACGACGCTCTCGGAAAGTGGGACGATGAGGAAGATAGTCACAAGCGAGAAATCGTCAAATTATTTCTGCGTAATGAGCATAAGTCTGATGATAGCGGGCGCTGAAAGCGCCGAATGGGCGCGCCAGCATCGTACAACACTATGCAAGGGTTATCGCACGTCACGACCGCTCGCTTCTCGGGCGCGGCACCATTTCACTGCGCGAAACGTCCGTGACATGGTGGAGTTCATAGAAGTCACTTGCTAGCCTCCTCGGGGGGCCGCGATAATGAAAGTGCGAGAGGCGATCCGACTGATTGAAGATGATGGCTGGTTCATCGCCTGCGACTCGTGGCAGTCACCGTCAGTACAGGCACCCGACAAAGCCCGGCCGTGTGACCATTGCGGGAAAACCCTCGGACGATCTTGCGCCCGGCACGCTGAATAGCATTTTGAAACAAGCAGGGCTTAAGAAGAAATAAGCGATGCGGTTTGCCGTAGTTATCGAAAAGGCGGAGAGCAACTATTCCGCCTATGTGCCCGATCTGCCCGGCTGTGCTGCCACCGGAGACACCGTGGCCGCGGTCGAGCAGGAGATCCGCGCGGCGATCAAATTCCACATCGAGGGGTTGAAGGCGGACGGAATTCCGGTTCCTGCGCCGACGAGCATTGCGGAATATGTCGAGGCGTGACGACGGCTGACCCGCGCGGTTGCGGGCTACGGATTCAATAGCGCCCTCCCGAAACGCGGACCATCGGCTGGTCTAGCTCCATCCCAGATAGCGGTACGCGTACGGCATCGCCCCACCGATCATGAAATACAGACCCGCGCAGATGCTCGCGCCCACGACGAACGCGCCGATATTCGCGCGGTAGACCCGCGTGCGGTGCCACCAGCTCGGCTCCGGCACATGGCGCAGGAAGCCGTCGAAGCGCTTCTTCTCCCAGCGCGAGAAGTGCATGGTGTAATCCTGGTCGTAGCGCCACCACACCGCACCGGAGCTGTCGAGCAGCATGTCGCGGTACTTGAATCGCTTGTCGGGATGCGACAGCAGCAGGATCGAGCTGTCCGATCTGTCGTATTGGGGCTTGTAGCCCGCGTTCACCAGTGCGCGCAGCCGCGCGAAAGCCTGTGCGGCAGCGGTCGCAACGTGCGGATCCTGATCGTTTCCGTCGTCGCGCGCGTCGTAGCGCTCGTCGTGCATCGACGGCGCATATTCTTCAAACCGCAACGTCATGAATCGCCACCCTTTTTGTGGATAAGTACCGCTAAGACTTTGGCAACAATTGGGGATTCGACGGGCCGCGCGTCGCCTTCCTGCCCGATAGCGGCCACATTTATTAACGCCGCAGGGCTCCCGCCGCAGGCATCGGGCACCGACGACATCACGCGCGCGATCGGTGCGAGCCTCGGCGACCGCCACATGAAGGACGGTTTGCGCGGAACGGCACCAACCGCCACGCGTTCGACGATTGTGCCTGATCGCTCCACGGTTCGGCCGGGAGCGGGCCGAACGTGGAGCGCAACATGCAGCACCATCAGCGGGGCTTTTCCAACCAGGGCCGCAATCCGGCGCGCGCAACGATCGCGCTGGTGCTCCTCGCCGTCGTCGCGTTCGCGGGTATGACGCTCGGCTACCAGTCGTTCGATCCGCCGGTGAAGAACGCATCCATCGAATCCGGCGAGGTGATGCTGATCCTGCGCGGCATCGCCAATGCGGAACATCCGCGCGGCCAGCTCGACGACGCGTCGGCGATCGAATATGCGCGCCGCCTCGGCTATCGTGGCGAGGTGCTCGACGTCGCCGGCGGCACCGGCGCGCAGGTGAAGATGGCGCTCGACCGCATCCGCAAAGACGAGGGGGTCACCGCGCTCTACGGCTTCTCCGGCGGCGGCTACGCCGCGCAGCGCATCTGGTCGCAGCTCGACGGCGACGAGCGCGCGCGCATCGGCAAGGTCGTGGTGCTGGGATCGCCCGGCGTGGACGAGGACGACTTCCCCGGCAGCACCGAGGTGGTGATCAAGGGCGACCCGCCCGCCGGCCACATGGCGGGACCGAAGGTGCTGCTGGAGTCGCTCGGGCCGACGTAGCGCCGTGTCACGCGCGCCAGCGGGTCGGATAGAACAGCCGCGTCACGAAGATCAGGAAGCAGGCGCCGACGAAGCCGGCGACCAGATAGCCGAGCCAGCCGCCCTGCATGCGGATGCCGAGCAGGCCGAACAGCCAGGCGGCGACGCCGGCGCCGATCATGCCGAGGATGATGTTGGCCAGCAGGCCCATGTTGCTTCGGGTGACCTTCTCGGCCAGCCAGCCGGCGATCCCGCCTATGAAGATCGCCGCGATCCAGCCGATGCCCGCCTGTTCCATTTGCCGCCGCTCCTGGTTCCGTCGCGACGATTTAAAGCGAGAGCGGCCGGAAAGTTCCATGCGGGTTCAGGCAAATCCGCGTCACCTGAAGAATTCCTGGAATACCTCGTTCCACTTCGGCATCTTGTCTTCGGTTTCCTCCGGCGTGAAGAAATGCGCGCGGAATTTTCCTTCCGTCGGCTTGAGCGTCGGCACGGTCGCCGGCACCGCCGGATGCGCGGGGATGTAGTCGGCTTTGGCGAACACTTCCTGGCCTTCCCGCGAGATGATGAAATCCATCAAGAGCTTCGCGGCGTTGAGACGCGGCGCCTTGGCGAGCACCGACAGCGTCGAGAGCGTCACCGTCGCCGGCTCCATCACGATCCAGTCGACCGGCGCGCCTTTCTTGGCGCTGATCACCGCGTGATGGTTGAAGATCTGTAGCGCCAGCGAGTATTCGCCGGCGATGGTCTGGTCGAGGACCTCGCGCGCGGAGCCGCGCAGGTTGGCGATCTTCTGCTTGGCGAGCTCGCGCAGAAAGGCGCGGCCGTTCTCCTCGCCCATCTCGGTCAGCACCGTGCCGATGAAGCCGCCGGCGCCCGACGAGGTGGGAAAGCCGTTCCACGCCATCTTGCCGCGCAGCGATGGGTTGAGCAGGTCCTGCAAGGTGCGCGGTTCCTTGCCGCGCGGGATCAGCGACGTGTTGAAGCCCGGCGTGATCACGAACAGGTTGTTGGCGATCCAATAGCCCTGCGGGTCCTTGACCTGCGCCGGATAGTCCTTGGCGGCGTCGGGCAGCCATTGCAGCACGTGGCCTTCGGCCTTCAGCGGCACCACCGTGGTGGTACCGTCGAAGATGTCGGCCTGCAGGCGTCCTGCCTTCGCCTCGTTCAGGATCTTCACCGCGGTCTCGGTGGCGTTGGCGCGGGTAGCGCGCACCTTGATGCCGTATTTCTTCTCGAACGCGGCGGTGACGGGACGCACCAACTGGCTGACGATCTGGGTCGTGTACCAGACCACTTCGCCTTCGCGCTTGGCCGCCGCGATCAGCGCCGGATCGGCGGCGGCGAGCGGACCGGCGCTCGCGACGAGCGCCGCAATCTGGGCCGCGATCCCACATCCTGCGACTCGCAACGCAGTCTGCTTCAGCATCGTTACCTCCCCGCCGCCTTGTCCGTTGTCTGCCTTTGCGCAATCCTCGCACGCGCCGTCATCGGCTTGAATAGGCGATCCGGGCGGCGAGAGCGCGCACCATGGCCGCGGTTTCGGCCGCGAATTTTGCCTAAGCTATTGAACGGTTGTGTGATTTTTGAAACCACCGTTTCATCCGGCGTCACACACAAATTTGTTGTTTCGCATTAGAACATTCACAAGCTAGGCTCCCGTCCAGCGCGTGCCGAGGCAACACCGCGCACGACCTTTCCCCACGGGAGGACTGTAATGATCTCACTCACGATCAATGGAAAAGCGCACAACGTCGACGTCGAGCCGGATACGCCGCTGCTCTGGGCGATCCGCGAGAACGTCGGCCTGACCGGAACGAAATACGGCTGCGGCGTCGCGCAATGCGGCTCCTGTACCGTGCATGTCGACGGCGTCGCGATGCGCTCCTGCGTCACGCCGGTGAGCAGCGTCGCCGGCAAGAAGATCACCACCATCGAAGGGCTCGCCGAGAACGGCGTGCTGACCAAGGTGCAGCAGGCCTGGATCGCCAATGAAGTGCCGCAGTGCGGCTACTGCCAGAGCGGCATGATCATGGCGGTCGCGGCGCTCTTGAAAGACAAGCCGAAGCCCACCGACGCCGACATCAACGACGCCATCACCAATATCTGCCGCTGCGGCACCTTCCAACAGGTGCGCGCCGCGATTCACGCCGCCGCCAACGCGTAACGGAGGGAGGGATCCATGAATTACGTTCCGAAGATCGATCGCCGCTCCTTCGTCATCGGCACCGCCGCGGCCGGCGCCGGATTCTCGCTCGGCATGAGCCTGCCGTTCGGCGAGGCCCATGCGCAGCAGGGCACGCCCGAACTCAATGCCTGGGTGGTGGTGAAGCCCGACGACACCGTCGTCGTCCGGATCGCGCGCTCCGAAATGGGCCAGGGCGCGCTGACCGGGCTGTGTCAGCTCGTCGCCGAAGAGCTCGAAGCCGACTGGTCGAAGGTCACCTGGGAATATGTCGATCCGCGCGAAAACGTCCGCCGCAAGCGCATCTACGGCAACATGAACTCGACCGGCTCGAACGCCATCCGCCAGTCGCACGACTATGTGCGGCGCGGCGGCGCGGCCGCTCGGCAGATGCTGATCCAGGCGGCAGCCGCCGAATGGAAGGTGCCGGCCTCCGAATGCACCGCGGCCAACAGCATCATCACGCACACGCCGTCGGGCCGGAAGACCAGCTACGGCAAGGTCGTGAACGCGGCGGTGAAGATCGAGCCGCCGGATCCGAAGAGCCTCACGCTCAAGGACCCGAAGGTCTGGAAGATCGCCGGCAAGCCAATTGCGCGGCTCGATACGCGGGCCAAGGTCACCGGCGAGCAGAAATACGCCGCCGACACCCAGCTTCCCGGCATGCTCAACGCCGCGATCAAGGCCTGCCCGGTGCGCGGCGGCAAGGTCGTGAGCTTCGACGCCGCCAAGGTCAAAGGCATGAAGGGCGTGAAGAACGTCCTCGCCGTGGGCGGCACCGCGGTAGCGGTGGTCGCCGACACCTGGTGGCACGCCAAGACCGCGCTCGACGCGCTGCCGGTGACTTGGGACGAAGGCCCGGGCGCCAAGGTCTCGAGCGCGACCATCGAAGCGACGCTCAAGGAAGGCCTCGAGGCCGAGACCCCGTTCATCGGCAACAGGGCCGGCGACATCAACGCCGCGCTCGCCGGCGCGGCGAAGAAGGTGGAGGCGACCTACGCCTATCCGTACCAGAACCACGCCTGCATGGAGCCGCTCAACGCCACCGCGCGCTACACGGCCGACAAGTGCGAGGTGTGGACTTCGACGCAGAACGCCGAGGCGGTGCTCGCCGCCGCGGTCGAAGCGTCGGGCCTGCCGTTCAACAACGTGGAGGTCACCGTTGTCACCGCCGGCGGCGGCTTCGGCCGGCGCGCACGCACCGACTACGTCACGCAGGCGGTGCAGATCGCCAGGCAGATGCCCGGCACGCCGATCAAGCTTCTGTGGTCGCGCGAAGAGGACATGACCCAGGGCACCTACCATCCGATCACGATGTGCAAGTTGACAGCATCGTTGGATGCGAACAACAACTTGACCGGGCTGCGCATGCGCATCTCCGGCCAGTCGATCCTCGCCGGCATCGCGCCCGAGCGGCTCGACAAAGGTCGCGACCCCGCGACCTTCCAGGGCCTCAACGCCGGCGGCACCGAGGGCCAGATCGGCTACGACATTCCGAACATCCTGATCGACCACGCCATGCGCAACCCGCACCTCACCCCGGGCTTCTGGCGTGGCGTGAACAACAACCAGAACGCCATCTATCTCGAGTGCTTCATCGACGAGGTGGCGCACGCGGCCGGGCAGGACCCGCTCGCGTTCCGCCGCAAGATGATGGCGAAGCACCCCCGGCACCTCGCGGTGCTCAATGCCGCCGCCGAGAAGGCGGACTATGGCAAGCCGCTGCCGAAAGGCGTGTTCCGCGGCATCGCGCAGCAGATGGGCTACGGCAGCTACGTCGCCGCCGTCGCCGAGGTGTCGGTGTCGAGCGACGGGCTGCTCACCATCCACCGCATCGTGGGCGCCACCGATTCCGGCCACGTCGTCAATCCGGCTTCGGTCGAGCGGCAGATCGCCGGCTCGTTCGTCTACGGCCTGTCGGCGATCCTCTATGGCGGCTGCACCGTGAAGGACGGCCGGGTCGAGCAGACCAACTTCGACAGCTACAACTCGATGCGGATGGCGGCGATGCCGAAGGTCGAGAGCGTGCTGGTGCCCTCCGGGGGGTTCTGGGGCGGCGTCGGCGAGCCGACGATCTTCGTGGCGGCGCCGGCCGTGCTCAACGCGATCTTCGCGGCGACCGGCAAGCGGATCCGCTCGTTCCCGTTGAAGGATCAGGGCATCCGGACCGCCTGAGCCAAGACGGCGGAACCGGGGAGCGGCGGCCGATGAGGCCGCCGCTTTCGTTTGAGGCCGGCACAAGGACGGAAATGCCTGAATTGTTGACTTGAAATCGTCGCCTTGGCGTTCGAATCTCCCCTCCAAGCCGCTTCGGCAAGTTCGAGAGGGGACGAAGCATGGCGCGTCTCACCGTCAACGGCCACGTACGCCACGTGGACGACGATCCCGATACGCCGCTGTTGTGGGTGCTGCGCGACACGCTCGGCATGGCCGGCACCAAATATGGCTGCGGCATCGCACAATGCGGCGCCTGCACGGTGCATGTCGACGGCGTGGCGGCGCGCTCCTGCGCGCTGACGCTCGCCGCGGTCGAGGGCAAGGCGATCACCACCATCGAGGGGCTGGCGGCGAACGGCCTGCTGCACCGAGTGCAGCAGGCCTGGATCGCGCACGACGTGCCGCAATGCGGCTATTGCCAGAGCGGCATGATCATGGCGGTGGCGGCGCTGCTGAAGCAGACGCCGCACCCGACCGACGCCGAGATCGACGCCGCCATCACCAATATTTGCCGTTGCGGCACGTATCAGCGCGTACGCGCGGCCATCCATTCGGCGGCAAGCGCATAATTGGAAGAGCAATGACGGAGACGCGGGGGATCGACCGACGGAGCTTCCTGGTGAGCGTGGCCGCGGCCGGCGGTGCGCTGACGCTGGGCTTCGGCGTGCACCCTTCGCAGGCCGAAGCCGGTGCCCCCGAGCTGACCGCCTGGATCGTGATCGCGCGCGACGACACCGTGACCATCCGCGTGGCGCGCTCGGAAATGGGCCAGGGCACGCTGACGGCGCTGCCGATGCTGGTCGCCGAAGAGCTGGCCTGCGACTGGTCGAAGGTGCGGACGGAGTTCCCCCGCCCGGACGAGAACCTGCGACGCAACCGCGTATGGGGCGATTTCTCGACCGGCGGCAGCCGCAGCATCCGCAATTCGCAGGAGCCGTTGCGCAAGGCCGGCGCGACCGCGCGTGAAATGCTCATCGCCGCAGCCGCCGCGCAATGGAACGTGCCGGCGTCCGAATGCAGCGCCTTTAACAGCGTGATCACGCACGGCCCGAGCGGCCGCACGCTCCGATACGGCGAGGTCGCCGAGGCGGCGGCCAAGGTCACGCCGCCGAAGGACGTTCGCCTCAAGGATGCAAGCGCGTGGCGCCTGATCGGCAAGCCCACCGGGCGGATTGAGGTCCCTGACAAGGTCGTGGGCAAGCCGATCTACGGCATCGACGTGCGCCTGCCCGGCATGCTGTATGCCGCGATCGCGCAGTGCCCGGTGTTCAAGGGCACGCTCAAATCCGTCGACGAGAGCAAGCTCAGCGGCCGCAGGGGCGTGCACAATGTCGTCAGGCTGAAAGACGCGGTGGCGGTGGTCGCCGACCGCTGGTGGCAGGCAAAGACGGCGCTCGACGCGCTCGCGATCGAATGGGACGCCGGCGAAGGCGGCGAGGTTTCGAGCGCGAGCATCCGCGAATTCCTGCTCGGCGGGCTGGCGGCGACGACCGCCGGCGTCGGGCGCGCGCAAGGCAAGCTCGCCGAAGGCTTCGCGCGGTCCGCGCGCCGTGTCGAAGCCGACTACGCCGTGCCGTTCCTCGCCCACGCAACATTGGAACCGCAGAACTGCACCGCGCATGTGACGGGCGACCGCGCCGAGATCTGGGTGCCGACGCAGAACGGCGAAGCCGCGATGGCGTCGGCGGCGCACGCGCTCGGCATCCCGACGCAGAACGTGATCGTGCACAAGACCATGCTCGGCGGCGGTTTCGGCCGGCGCGGCGTCACGCAGGATTTCATCCCGCCGGCGGTGCTGATCGCCAGGGAGGTCGGCGCTCCGGTGAAGGTGCTGTGGTCGCGCGAGGAAGACACCGGCCACGACTACTACCGGCCGGTGGCAATGGCGCGGATGGCGGCGGGCCTCGACGCATCGGGCATGCCCGCGGCCTGGCATGTGCGCATGACCGGCAACTCGATCTGGAGCACGCTGATGCCGGTCGCCGCGCGCGGCGGCGTCGACCGGCAGTTCCAGGAAGGCTTCCTGGCCGACATGCCCTACGACATCCCGAACTATCTCGCCGACTATGCGATCCGCAACACGCACGTGCCGGTCGGCTTCTGGCGCTGCGTGAACCACACGCAGAACTGCTTCTTCAAGGAGAGCTTCGTCGACGAAATGGCGCATGCCGCCGGCATCGACCCGCTCACCTATCGCCGCCGCCTGATCGGCACGCATCGCAACGCCAACAAATTCCTCGGCGTGCTCAACGCCGCCGCCGAACGCGCCGGCTGGGGCACACCGCTGCCGCCGGGAACCTTCCGCGGCATCGCGCTGAACGAGGCCTACAGCACCTTCGTCGCCGCGGTCGCCGAGATTACGCTCGCCGCCGACGGCACCGTGCGGATGCCGCGCATCGTGGTGGCGCTCGATCCCGGCACCGTGGTCATCCGCTCACCGCCGAGATGCAGACCGAGAGCGCGGTCGTGTTCGGCCTCACCGCGGCGCTCTATGGCGAGATCACCATCAAGGACGGCCGGGTCGAGCAGTCGAACTTCCACGACTACCGCATGCTGCGGCTCGCCGAGATGCCGAAGGTCGAGACCGTGCTGATGCCGTCCGGCGGCTTCTGGGGCGGATGCGGCGAACCCCCCGTTGCGGTCGTCGCTCCGGCGTTGTGCAATGCCATCTTCGCGGCGACCGGCAAGCGCATCCGCTCGCTGCCGCTGGTGAACCACGGCCTGATAAAGACATAAGGCTGCGTTAGACAGCCTGTAGCGTCCAGTGTTCGGGAGGAGACCGGCATGAGACCGAACCATTGCCTCGCGGCTCTCGTCATCCTGTGCGCGTCGGCGACGAGCGCATCCGCGATCGACGTCGCGCCCGCCGGCGCGGCGGCCTGCTCGGGCTGCCATCCGGCGAGCCGGGCGGTGGAAACGCCCTTCACCCGCCTCACCGGCCGCCCCGCTGCCGAGATCGTCACCGCAATGCAGGAATTCCGCGGCGGCCAGCGGCCCGCGACGGTGATGGACCGGATCGCCAAGGGCTTCAGCGACGACGAGATCAAGGCCATCGCAACCTGGTACGCCAGGCAGAAGGATTGATCGTCATGACACAGCAGCATGTGAACCGGCGCGATTTCCTGAAGCGTACCGCTGCCAGCGCCGCAGCGGTCACGCTCGCCGCGCCCGCCATCGCCCAGAACACCGACGGCCGCGTCGTGGTCGTCGGCGGCGGCTTTGCCGGGGCGAGCTGCGCGCGGGCGCTCAAGCGCATCGATCCGAAGATCAGCGTCACGCTGGTCGAGGCGAGCCACACCTTCACCGCCTGCCCCTTCAGCAACGCAGTGATCGCGGGCCTGCGCGACCTCAAGCAGCAGCAGTTCGACTACAAGAAGCTCGAAGGCCCCATCAATGTCACGTTCGAGCCGGCGACTCGGGTCGACACCGACGCCCGCACGGTGATCATCGGCGACGCCGCCCGCCTGCCCTACGACCGGCTGGTGCTGGCGCCCGGCATCGACATCCGCTGGGACGGCCTGCCCGGCTACGACGAAGCCGCGGCCGCGCGGATGCCGCATGCCTGGCGCGCCGGCGAGCAGACACTGTTGCTGCGCAAGCAGCTCGAAGCGATGGACGACGGCGGCCTGGTGGTGATCTCGGCGCCGGCCAATCCGTTCCGCTGCCCGCCCGGGCCGTATGAGCGCGCGAGCCTGATTGCGCACTACCTGAAGACCCGGAAGCCGAAGTCGAAGCTGATCATCCTCGACGCCAAGGACGCCTTCTCCAAGCAGGGCCTTTTCCTGGCGGCGTGGAAGGAGCTCTATCCCGAGCTGATCGAGTGGGTGCCGCTCTCGAAAGGCGGGCGCGTCACCGCGGTCGATCCCAAGTCGAACACGCTCACCACCGAGTTCGGCAGCCACAAGGCCGCGGTCGCCAATGTGATCCCGCCGCAGAAGGCGGCGCGCATCGCCGAGGCCGCCGGCGTCGCCGACAAGACCGGCTGGTGCCCGATCGATCCGGTGACGTTCGAGTCGAAGCTCGCGCCGAACATCCACGTGATCGGCGACGCCTGCATCGCCGGCGGCATGCCGAAATCGGCGTTCGCGGGCAACTCGCAGGCCAAGGGCTGCGCGGCGGCGCTGGCGAAGCTCCTCAACGGCGAGAAGCCCGACGAGCCGAAGCTCATCAACACCTGCTACAGCCTGGTCTCGCCCGACTACGGCATCTCGGTCGCGGGCGTGTACACGCCGGTCAACGGGCAGTGGACCGACGTCAAAGGCGCCGGCGGCGTCAGCCCGGCGAAGGCGCCGCGCAGCGACCGCGCGCTCGAAGCGAATTTTGCCAATGGCTGGTTCAAGACCATCACCGAGGAAGCCTTTGGCTGAGGTGATGGATTTGGCTCGCGTCGGCAGCTGTCTCAAGGGGGCTGGCTCTATCCCCCGCTCATTCCCGCGAAAGCGGGAATCCAGAATCTTCGTTGGTGGCTCCTGGGTCCCCGCTTTCGCGGGGACGAGCGGCCGAGAGAGTCGAGCCAGACTGGCGCTGACGTGGATGGCTGCGCTGGTGTTCGGCACCGTCTCGGCCCGCGCCGAGCTGAAATCCTACAAAGTGATCGGCGACGCCATCCCGCAGTCGCTGACCGGCGCGGCCGGCGATCCCCTAAAGGGCCGCGCCATCGTCGCCAACCGCCAGGTCGGGCTCTGCCTGCTGTGCCACAGCGGGCCGTTCCCCGAGGAACGGTTCCAGGGCACGCTCGCGCCCGACCTCGCGGGCGCGGGAACTCGCTGGTCGCCGGGTCAGTTAAGATTACGGATGGTCGATTCGACGCGGATCAACCCCGCGACCATCATGCCGCCATACTATCGGGTCGATGATCTTACCCGGGTAGCGCCGGCCTTCGCCGGTAAACCCGTGTTGAACGCCGAGCAGATCGAAGACGTGGTAGCGTACCTGTCGACGCTGAAAGACGTGAAGAAATGACCGAACTTCTGACTACGGCCGTGACGCGGCGCCGCTTCCTGATCGGCGCCGGCGGTGCGGTCATGGTCATGGCGGCGCCCAGCGCACGCGCCCAGTTCGTGGCGGAGGGCGAGGCCCGGTCCGCGGCGATGCGGGCGGCCATCAAGGCGATCGTCGGCGAGAATTCGTTGCCGCAAGGCCGCATCAAGATCGAGCTGCCGCCGCTGGTCGAGAACGGCAACGCCGTGCCGCTGTCGATCGCGGTCGAAAGCCCGATGACCGATGCCGATCACGTCAAGGCGATCCACGTCTTCACCGAGAAGAATCCACAGCCCAACGTGGCCGTCTTCCAGCTCGGGCCGCGCGCCGGCACCGCCGACATCCAGACCCGGATGCGGCTCGCCGACACGCAGCTCGTGGTCGCGGTCGCTGAGATGAGCGACGGCTCGTTCTGGCGCGACGAGGTCGAGGTCGTGGTCACGCTCGCCGCCTGCCTGGAGGAAAGCTGATGGCTGCCGCGCGCGCCCTCATCAACGTTCCGCCCAAGGCCCGCCGCGGCGAGGTGATCGGCATCAAGTCGCTGATCTCGCACGAGATGGAAACCGGCTTCCGGCCCAACGCCACCGGGCAATTGATCCCGCGCAACATCATCAAGGAATTCGTCTGCACCTATAACGGCGTCGAGGTGTTCCGCGCCGAGTTCTTCCCGGCCGTTTCCGCCAATCCGTTCGTGTCCTTCACCACGCGCGCGACCGAGAGCGGCACCATCACCATGACCTGGACCGGCGACAACGGATTCCACGCCAGCGAGTCCGTCGCGATCACCGTCGAATGATCTCGCGTTGGCGCATCGCGGCCGCGCTCGCGGTGATCGGCGCCACCTTCCCTGCCATTGCCGAAATCCCGATGTCCGAGCGCAAGTCGGGCTACGATTTCATGGGCAAGCAGACCCAGGCGATGCAGGACGACGACACCGCCAACGCCGGCATGCTCTGGGTGCTCGACGGCGAGGCCCTGTGGAAACGCCACGCCGGTGCCGCCAACAAGTCATGCGCCGATTGCCACGGCGACGCGAGCGCGAGCATGAAAGGCGTTGCCGCGCGCTATCCGGCGTTCAGCCCGGCGCTCGGCCGCGCCGTCAATCTCGAGCAGCGCATCAATAGCTGCCGCGCCGAACGCCAGCAGGCGAAGCCGCTTGCTTATGAGAGCAAGGATCTGCTTGCGCTGACCGCCTTTATCGGCCGGCAGTCGCGCGGCCTGCCGATCACGGTCGCCGACGACGCAGGAACACGCAAGGCGATCGAGAGCGGACGCGCGACGTTCACGCGCCGGCAGGGCCAGCTCAATCTCTCCTGCGCGCAATGTCACGACGACAACTGGAGCGGCCGCCTCGCCGGCGCACCCGTGACGCAGGGCCAGCCGACCGGCTATCCGATCTATCGGTTGGAGTGGCAGAACCTCGGCTCATTGCAACGCCGCCTGCGCAACTGCCTCACCGGCATCCGCACCATCGTGCCCGCGCTCGGCGCGCAGGAGCTCGTCGAGCTAGAGCTCTATCTGATGTGGCGCGCGCGCGGCATGACGCTGGAGACGCCGGGGGTGCGGCCGTAGCGGAAACTGTAGGATGGGTTGAGCGCAGCGAAACCCATCGCTTCCGCACGGGCGGTTGATGGGTTTCGCTGCGCTCAACCCATCCTACAAATGCAACATCTAATCCTGCTGCCCGACCGCCGGCACGCCACTACCGCGGCGATAGTCCGGCACCGGCGGCAGGCCCCAGATCGTCGACTCGGTCCGCTTCCAGGTCTTCGGATATTGCGGCGTGTCGCGGTGCCAGGGCCGCGGATCGAAATAGCCGAGCACCTCGTCCTTCATCTGGTCGAGCTCGATATACATCTCGACGGTGTGCTCGTCCGGATTGCGGTGATAGGTGGCGACGTTGTGGCCGGGGCCGTGGCGCACCGGCCCCCACAGGATGCGGATGTTCCTGGTCGCGAACATCTCGCAGGCGTTCTGCATGTGCGACATGTCCTTCAGCTCGAACGCGATGTGATGCAGCCCGGCCTGGTCGCCCTTGATGAAGTTCACGGTGTGATGGTCGGTGTTGCAGCGCATGAACACGAACCAGTCCTCGATCCAGTCCGACACCTTGAAACCGAGCACCTTGGCGTAGAAATCCGAGACCGCCTTCACGTCCGGGCAATGGAACGCGATGTGGCCGAGCTTGAGCGGGCCGATGCCGCTCACCTGATGATGCGAGCCGAGATACTTCCACTCCGTGAACAGGTCGATCGCGGTGCCCTTGTTGTCCTTGAAGGTGAGCACCTTGCCCATGCCGGGGATCGAGTCGTTGCGCAGCTCGCTCTTGACGCCGTCCTTGCCGAGCTCCTTGGCGAGCGCGTCGAAATCGGAATCCGGCGCCACCTCGAACGACAGCCGGGCGCAGTGGTTGCGATCGGCCTGCTCGAGCTGGATCGACAGGAGGCCGGTCTTCGACGCCAGGAAGGCGCGCTTCTTCTCGCGTTCCGCCAGCACCAGCCCGGCCACCTCGGTCCAGTAGGCGATCTGTTTCTCGATATCGGTGGTCTCGAAGGTCGCGTGACCGACGCGCCGGGGTTTTATCATCTTCCTCTCCAACTTCAGAACGCTGACCTCTTGGCTTCGCCCGGACTATAGCTCACTCTTGCATTCCGTGCATGAGCACGGTTTTGTCGAGATGGGACGAGTTTAGAACTTAGAACGGGGAGTGATCACCATGGCCGCCGGCTACAAGCTTGCCACCTACCAGACCAAGGACGGGCCACGCGCCGGCATCGTCGTGGACGACAAACTGATCGACGCCGCCAAGGCGACCGGCAAGGCCGGCTACGCCACGGTGCTCGGCATCATCGAGGACTGGTCGAAGGCGCAGGGCGCGCTGAAGGCCGCCGCCGCCAAGGCGGCCAAAAGCAAGGCCGCCATCCCGCTGGGCAAGGCGAAGCTCTTGGCACCGATCCTCTATCCGCCGACGATCTATTGTGCGGGCGCTAACTACCAGGATCATGCCAACGAAATGGCAGCCCGCGAAAACCGCCCGCCGCCGCCGGACCCGCACACCCTCGGGCTCGAATCCTGGCATTTCATCAAGGCCTCGCGCGCAGTCTCGCATCCGGGCGCGACAGTCAAGATCTCCACGTATTCGCAGAAGATGGACTGGGAGATCGAGCTGGCGGCCGTCATCGGCAAGCCCGCCAAGAACGTGCCGAAGGAGAAGGCGCTGAGCTACGTCGCCGGCTATACCATCGCCAACGACCTCTCCGCGCGCGACCGCGGCCGCCGGCCGCACATCCCCGACACGTCGCCGTTCAAGGCCGACTGGGTGGCGCACAAGAGCTTCGACGGCTCCTGCCCGCTCGGCCCCTGGATCGTGCCGGCGAGCGACATCAAGGACCCGCACAACCTCGCCATGAAGCTCTGGGTGAACGGCGTCCTGAAACAGGACTCCAACACCGGTCAGATGATCTTCAATCTAAACGAGCAGATCGCGCATCTGTCGTCCCGGCTGACGCTGCATCCGGGCGACCTGATCCTGACCGGCACGCCGGCGGGCGTCGGCGCCGGCCGCGGCGAATTCCTGAAAGCCGGCGACACCGTGAAGCTCTGGATCGACAAGATCGGCGAGATTTCAACCAGGATGGCGTGAGAAAAGCTGGAGAGGCCGCAGTCGTGCGGCGACGGCGATGGGCTCCCTCTCCCATGGGGAGAGGGGTGGGGTGAGGGGGTACGCTCTCGATAGGTTGAACCCCCTCACCCTAACCCTCTCCCCTCCGGGGAGAGGGAAGCCACCGAGTCCGTAGCTGCTTTGCGAAGTAATCTTGCGCACATGCGGCGCGAATCCGGACCCCGGCCATGCAGTTACGCAAGGCCGGGGCAATCGGCGCTGATTGCCTTCCGTCTTTAGAACAGGCATATATTTGGGACGCCGGTTGCAGAACGCCCGGCCGATCAAAACAACGGCGGAACGCCCCCAAGGAAGCGCGCAACAAGCGCCCAGCGAGCGCCCCAAGTAAGCAGGATCGTCAGGCATGGCTGAACAGTTCGTCGGTAAGTTTTCGGAATTCAAGGACGGCGATCGCCGCATCATTTTCGTCGGCGACAACGAGATCGGCGTGTTCCGCCACGACGGCAGGTTCTACGCCTACAGCAATTACTGCCTGCACCAGGGCGGGCCCGCCTGTGAAGGGCTGACCATCGCCAAGGTCGAAGAGCGGCTGCGCCCGGACAAGACCTCCGAGGGCCTGTTCTTCTCCGACACCGAGATGCACTTCGTGTGCCCGTGGCACGGCTACGAGTACGACATGAAGACCGGCGAATGCGTGTCGGACCGCAAGCTCAAGCTGCGCAGCTACAAGATCGTGGAGAAAGGGGACGAGGTTTATGTCGTCGCCTAAGCGCGCCGCCAAGCCGGCGCCGAAATCGAAAGCCAAGCCGGCCGCAAAGCCTGCGGCGAGGAAGCCTGCGCTCAAGGTCGCGGCCGCGAAGCCAGCACCCGAGTCGAACGGCTCGACTTCGCACGACGCCACCAGGCTCGCCGCCGAGATCGAGCGCGCGCTGGTCGGCGGCAAGCTCGACACCCTGACGCCGCAGGCGCTGCACGCGCTGATGGGTGCGTGCTGCAAGACCTATGCGACCCGGGTCGAGGCGGGCGAAGACCTGCTGCCGCTCGCGCAGCGTTCGACAGTCAGTCCAACCGAAGTGATGGTGACGGCGAGCGGGCTGCTGCGCGCCGCCAATCTGGCCGTGTTCGAGCTCGGCATGTGGCAGAGCTGGACCGGGCGCTAACATACAAAGAAGACGATCGGAGACGAACCCATGGATCTCATTGCCGACCGCGGCCGTCGCGTCACAGTCGAGGAACTCAACACCACCCGCCTCCTGGCGCATGCGCGCAAACAGGCGGTGCAGCGCAAGTTCGACGACCTGCTGATCGTCGACGTCGACGCCCACCACTACGAGAACGAGCACATGTCGGAGATTCTCCCGTTCATGGAGAACGACGTGCTCAAGCAGATCACCATGGGCGGCCGCGCCACGACTCGGCGCAGCATCATGCCGTCCCAGGCCGGCTTCACCCAGGACATGGGCGGCCGCGTCACCCGCTACCCGATGCGCGGCTCCGAGAAGACCGACTCGAACGGCAAGCATCGCGACATCCAGCTCGGCGAGCGCTGGATGGACGCCATGAGCGTCGACTACTCCTGCCTGTTCCCGACCGGCATGCTCAATATCGGCATGCATCCGCAGAAGGAAATGGAAGTCGAGCTGTGCTGGGCCTACAACCGCTGGCTCACCGAGAAGGTGCTGCCGGAATCCAACAACCGCTTCTTCTCGATGCTGTGCATCCCGTTCAGCGATCCGGAAGCGTCGCTGCGCCACGTCGAGACCTTCGGCGACCGCAAGGGCGTTGGCGGCTTCATGGTCACCACCGTGCGCCACCTGCAGGTCAACGACAACGCTTACATGAAGGTCTACCGGGCGATGGAGGAGCGCGGCCTCGTGCTCTCGTTCCACTCCGGCCCGAGCTGGTCGGAGCCGGTGTTCCGCGCCTGTAACCGCTTCCTGTCGGTGCATGCGCTCGGCTTCTCGTTCTACAACATCCTCCACTGCACCAACTGGGTGATCAACGGCATGGGCGAGCGCTTCCCGAAGCTGCCCGTGGTGTGGATCGAATCCGGCCTCGCCTGGGTGCCGTTCCTGATGCAGCGGCTCGACCACGAATACATGATGCGGCCGTCGGAAGCGCCGGTGCTGAAGAAGAAGCCGTCGGACTATATGCGCGACATGTTCTATTCGTCGCAGCCGATGGAGATCCAGGATTACGAGGCGATGGAGTGCACGTTCCGCATGATCAACGCTGAGACGCAGTTGCTCTATTCGTCCGACTATCCGCACTGGGACTTCGACCTGCCTTCGACGATCTACGACCTGCCGTTCCTGTCGGAGAAGGCAAAGCACAACATCCTCGGCGGCACCGCGGCGCGGCTGTTCAAGCTGCCGCCGCGCAACGCGGCACAGAAGGCGAACCTCGAGAAGTTCGGCAATCTGACCGCCGCGGCCTGAACGAAATAACAAGGCGTCAAACAAGAAGAACCGCCTCCCGGGGAAACCCGGGGGGCGGTTTGATTTTTGAGCTCTGTCAATTCGGCCAACTCTCTCCCCCGTCATCCTGACGTGGCCGCGAAGCGGCGCGGGCACCTCAGAATGGCGGGTTGAGGGCGAGCGATGACAACGACCTCCTGATTTCAATATTCATCCTAGCCGATAACCCCACGCCGCTGCTCACTTCAACCGGTCTGCAACCCGGTCGATTCCCGCGACCGCGCAGGCCTCGTCGTTGGGGCCGCCCGGCGCGCCGCTGACACCGACGCCGCCGATCGTCTCCTCGGCGACCTTGATCGGCACGCCGCCGAATGAAGCGAGCGCGCCGGTCGTGTCCCTGAGCCCCTGGGAGCGCGGATTGTTGATTATCCGTTCGACGAACTCACGCGTCGTCTGGCGGAAGATCCGTGCGGTGTAGGCTTTGCGCTGCGCGAGTTCGACCGTGTGATGCGCAGCGCCGTCGTCGCGCAGCGTGACCAGCACATGACCGCCGCGGTCGACGACGCTCACGCCGATGCGGGCGTTGAGTTTGCGGCAGTGATCGAGCGCTCCCTGCGCGATCTCGAGCGCCATGCCGAGCGACAGCTCACGGACGGTGAGCAGACCTTGCGCGCTGGCCGGCGCGGTCTGCATGAAAATCCCCACCACAATTCCCACGATCATCTGTGCTGAGCGCATAACGGCCTCCCATTGACATTAGCGTGGCAGTGCCCAGGGCGGATTGACTTATCGTAATCTACCGATCCAATTCTTCACAGCCCGACGCGCGGCAGTCAGTTCGCCTCAACGACAGAGATAATCCACCAGCGCCCGTGCCTGATTGCGCTCCTCATCACGGGCGGAATAGAGCAGCGTGACCGGACCTCGCGCCACGATCCTGCGGAGCGCCGCGACGGCATCGGCATTGCTGTCAAGCTCCGCTGCATAGCGCTCGCAGAATTGCGGCCAGCGCTCGGGGCGATGATCGAACCACTTCCGCAACGCCGTGCTGGGCGCCACGTCCTTCAGCCACACAGCGTCGTCGAGCTTGTCCTTGCCGACGCCGCGCGGCCAGATGCGATCGACCAGCACGCGCTGGCCGTCGCCTCGCGCGCGCGGCTCGTATACGCGTTTGATCAGGAGTTTCGCCACCGCCGCACGCTCCGCTGCCCCCTGCCAACGTAGGGTGGGCAAAGCGCGCCCGCGCAAGCGGGCGAGCGTGCCCACCACAAATTCATTTACGATCGTTGCTTGGTGGGCACGGCGCGTTCCGCGCCTTTGCCCACCCTACGAAATTACAAAACGGCGTCACCGCCCCAGCGTCTGCGCCATGATCTCTTCGCAGCGCCTGCCGGCTTCCGGATCGGCGACCGAGAGGTCGCCCCCGGCGGCCGCCTTGAACCGATTGGACGGCATGCCGGCCATGCCCCAACGACAGGGGCGCATCGGGAAATTGCGCCAGTATTCGGCGTCGTGCGCCTGGTAGGTCGCCTCGTCGACCTGCTCGACCTCGGCGGTGTATTCGACCACGAAGCCGTTCGGCTCGACGAAATAGCCGAACACGTTGTCGCCCGGGCCGTGGCGGCCGATACCCCACTCGACATTGAAGCCATGCTTCTTCATGCGGCCCGCGCCGCGCATCAGGCCGTCGATGCTGGCAACCTCATAGGCCATGTGGTTGAGCGTTGGGCCGGCGCCACGCGCCATCGCGATCGAGTGGTGGTCGGCGCTGCAGCGCACGAAGTCCATCATGTCGGTCTGGTCGGAGAGCTTGAAGCCGAGCACGTCGCAGAAGAACGACGTCTGCTGCTCGATGTTGGCGCTGTTGAGCACCACGTGCGAGAGCTTGTTCGGCACCGACGAGTCGTTGTTGGTGCCCTGGTGACGAGCCACATCGGAAGCGATGTTGAGGATGTGGCCTTCCGGGGTCTTGAACTGGAAGCCGTAGCCGCCGCCGGCGCTGCGCGGCAGCTCGGCCGGCGCGGACGTGACGTTGACGCCGGAAGCCTTTGCGCGCTCGTGCAGCGAATCGACCGCCTCGCGGGTCGCGGCGGCGAAGTGCACGCCGAGCAAGGCGGGGGTCGACCGTTCACGCAGTGTAACGGCATGGTGCTCGGTGCCGTTGCCGCGCAGGTGGATGGTTTCGCCATCGGACACGACCGGCTCGAGGCCCCAGACCTTGCTGTAGAAGGCGGCCGACTGGGTGAGATTGGGAACCGCCAGCTCGACGCTGCGCAGGCCGGTGACACGTGCGTTCATGGCAACACCTCGTGAAGTCTATGAGGAAGTCGATCTGCGGCTATTTTCGTCGGATCAGGACGGCAACGCCACACATTTTTGCGGCGAGACCCCAACGTGGACCGCCTGGCCGATATGAAATTCCGCCTCGGGCTTGGCGCGGATGCGGATTTCGCCGTCGCCGGCATCGACCAGATAGTCCACCACCTCGCCCAGGAACACCCGGTGCGAGACCTTGCCGGTGAGCGCATTCAGCCCGTCGCCCGGCGGCTTGTCGGAAAGCGTCAGGTCCTCGGGCCGGGCCGAGACCAGGACATCCTGGCCCGCCGCGACCGTCTGCCCGAAAATGCAGCGGAACGGGCCGTGGGCGGTCTCGACCACGGCCATGTGCTCGGCCTCGCGTACGTCCTTGACCTTGCCCTTGAGGAAGTTGGCGGAGCCGATGAAGTCGGCGACGAACTGGCTCTTGGGCTGCCGGTAGATCTCCTGCGGCGTGCCGCGCTGGATGATCTTGCCGAAGTTGAACACCGCGATCTCGTCCGACAGCGCCAGCGCCTCGGACTGGTCGTGGGTAACGTAGACCGTGGTGATGCCAAGCCGCTTCTGCAGCAGCTTGAGCTCGACCCGCATCTGCTCGCGCAGCTTGGCGTCGAGATTGGACAGCGGTTCGTCAAGGAGCAGGATCTTCGGCTCGCGCACCAGCCCGCGCGCGAAGGCGAGGCGCTGCTGCTGGCCGCCGGAGAGCTGCGTCGCCGGCCGCGTCTCGTATCCCGCCATGCGCACCATCTCGAGCGAGCGCAGCACGCGGTCCTTGACCTCGGCGTTGGAATATTTTCGGTCGCGCGCGACGCGCAGCGGAAACGCGACGTTCTCGAACACCGTCATGTGCGGCCAGATCGCGTAGGACTGGAACACCATGCCGATGCCGCGGTCGGACGGCGGCACGAACACGCCCCGCGCCGTGTCGCACACGGTCTGGTCGGCAATCACGATCTTGCCGCCCTCGGGACGCTCGAGCCCGGCGAGACAGCGCAACGTC
The DNA here is from genome assembly GCA_019745775.1 of Xanthobacteraceae bacterium. Lineage (GTDB taxonomy): Bacteria > Pseudomonadota > Alphaproteobacteria > Rhizobiales > Xanthobacteraceae > VAZQ01. The sequence goes on from JAIESR010000018.1 coordinate 87,859, forward strand.
GTGGTCTTGCCGCACCCGGACGGGCCGAGCAGCGTGATCAGCTTGCCGGTGGCGATGCCGAGACTGATGTCGTCGACGGCGTTCACCACCACGTTGCCGGGCGCCACGAAGGTCTTGCGGAGATTTTCGATCGCAAACATGGAGCGTGTGATCCCTTAGACGCGCCGGCGACTACCCAGCGCAACGACCTCGTTGTCGATGTTGCGAAAGCTCGTCCCCCTCCCCCTTGTGGGGAGGGGTTAGGGGTGGGGGTGATCCGATCTTGCGCGTCCCTCGCGCCACCCCCCTCCCCAACCCTCCCCCACAAGGGGGGAGGGAGTACACCGAGTTCGCCGCATGGTTTGGGTCCAAAGTCACAAGCATCGCCCTACCCTGCCTGTGCCTTGGCGGCGGCGGCTTCGCTGCGGCGCTGTACCCGCAGCTCCAGCCAGCGCAGGCCGGCGACGATGACGATCAGCGGAATGATCTGGATGACGCCGAGGGCGGAGACCGCGCCGTAGCTGCCGCCCTCCTCCCACATGGTCAGGCTGATGGTGCCGAGCACATGCGTGCCAGGGCCGATCAGGAACACCGAAGCGCCGAGCTCGCGCACCGCCAGCACGAAGATGTAGATCCACGCCGCCAGCAGCACCGGCGCCAGGAGCGGCAGCAGGATCATGAAGAATACCTGCCGCATGCGCGCACCGGAGACTTCGGCGACTTCCTCGAGCTCCTTGTGGATCTGCGTGAGCCCGCCGGAGATGAAGCGCATGCCATACGGCAGATAGAGCGTGACGTAGGCGATCAGCAGGATCCAGATCGTGTTATAGACCGGGATCGGCAGCATCAGATAGGCGAACAACACCGCGGCGCCGACGATGACGTGGGGCATCGCGATCGGCGTGAACGCGATCGAGTCGAGCAGCCATCCCGACTTCGGCGCGGAGCGCAACGCGATCCAGGCCATGACGAAGGTCAGCGCCACCACCAGCGTCGCCGACATGGCGGCCAGCGACACCGACGTCTTCACCGCGTCGAGGAAGATCGGATAGTGCAGGATGAACGCGTAGTTCTCCCACGTGAACGGGCTGGCCGACCCGATGAAGGGTTGCGCGAGATTGCGGAAGAACGACTGCCACACCAGCGTCATCAGCGGCAGGCCGAGCGCCAGGAAGAACATGAAAAGCACGCCGAGCGCCACCGGCCAGCGCCATTTGCGCAGCTTGATTCGGGTGGGCATGTAGCCCTTGCCGGTGATGGTGGCGAAGGCCTCGGCGTTGCGGGTGGCGCGCCGGTAGAAGAACACGGCGACGACGCAAATGAAGAGCAGCGTCATGCCGAGCGCCGAGGAAATCCCGAACTCCGGCGGCGCGTTCTGGGTCGCGGCCTGGATCTCGGTAGTAAAGACGTCGATGCGGGCCGGGCGGCCGATCAGCCGCGGCACCTCGTAGGACGACATGCCGAGCATGAACAGGAGCAGCGTGGTCGAAAGGATCGCGGGGCGAAGCAGCGGCAGCGTGATCTTCGGCATCACCTGCCAGTAGCGGGCGCCCGAGACCAGCGCTGCTTCCTCGAGCCGCACGTCGAGCACGCGCAGCACCGGGCCGAGCGCGAGATAGGCGAGTGGGAAGTAGTGGCTCGCCAGCGCCCAGATCATGCCGCCCATGGAGTAGATGCTGAACGGCGCTTCCGAGAGGCCGAACCACTGCTTCATCAGCGCGTTGACCCAGCCGATATTCGGGCTGAGCACGAAGATCCACGCCATGGCCGTCAGCAGGCCTGGAATCGCGAACGATAAAAGCGCGAGCGAATGGAACAGCGGCCCGAGCGGCGCGTCGGTGCGCTCGACCACGAAGGCGACGAGCCCGCCGAGCAACAGCGTCACCACCGCCGTGCCGGTGGCGAAAATCAGCGAATTGCCGAACAGGCGGACGATGTGCCAGCTCGAATAGGCCTGGACGAAATTCGAGAGCGACGCCGGCCCCGGACCGAAGCCGGTGTCCTCGGTGAAGGCGGTGTAGAACAGCGCCGCCAGCGGCACGAAGACGAGCCAGCCGGCGACGATCACGCAGGCGATGAGCGCGAGGTTGCGCGGGCGGATGACGACGGCGACCGCGCGCGCGAGCGCGCCCTGCCCGTTCCTCTCCATGCCTGCCTGTGCAACCGTCACAATTCTAACCTCTCGAACCACTACGGCACCCTCCCGGCCTCATGGTGAGGAGCGCCGAAGGCGCGTCTCGAACCATGGGGCCGCCCCCATCCTTCGAGACGGCGCTACGCGCCTCCTCAGGATGAGGACGGAGGAACGTTTAGCGCGGCCTGAACAACTCCTGGAACTTGCGCTGCCACACCTTCTCCTCTTCCGGCGTGAGCAGCACCGGGATGATCTTCTTCTGCTTGATCATGGCGACGGTGCCGGGCGGATTGTCCGCCACGTCGCTGCGCGTCGGGAAGCGGCCGAACTTGGCGATGAACTGCTGCGCCTCCTGGCTCAGCATGAAATTCGCCGCCAACCTCGCCGCGTTGGGATTGGGCGCGAGCGCGCTCACGCCGACCTGGCCGAACATCAGCGCCACCGGATCCATCGCCCAGGCGTCGATCGGGCCGCCGGCGAGCTTCACGTTCATCGTCAGGTTGATGTAGTTGTTGAGCGAGATCGCGTATTCGCCGGCGCCGGTGGCGCGCGCGAGCGCGAGATGGCCGTCGGTGACGATCGGCTTGAGCGTCGCGACCATGCCTTTGATCAGCTCGGTGGCGCGCTGCTCGCCGTAGAACTCGAAGATCGCCTTGAGCCATTCGTTGTCGGTGCCGTCGATCGCGACCCGATTGGCCCATTGCTTCCTGGTGAGGAATTCCGCGTAGGTCTTCGGCAGCTCGTCGGCCTTCACCAGCTTGGTGTTGTACGCGGGACCATTGTAGTTCGCATACATGCCGTACCAGCGCTTGCCGGGATCGCGCGCATCCGCGGAAATGTGCTTCGCCTCCGGCGGGTCGATCTCGGCCAGCATCGCCGGCGGCACCTTGTTGATGGTCGTGGTCTGGAGGATGTCCCACGCCTTCTGCTTGGTGCGGAATTCGATCGCGATCCGCCCCATCAGCGGCGTGTCGGCGGCGCGAACATAGTTGACCTTGATGCCGGTCGCGTCGGTGAAGATCTTGAACAGCGGCAGGCCTTCCTGCTCGTTCATCGACGAGTAGACGACCAGCGGGCCTTCCTTCTGGGCAGCGGCGAGCAGCGCCGGGTCGATCCAGGGCTTTTGCGTCTGCGCGGCACCAGGGGCGAGCCCAAGCACCAGGATCACCGCGCCAAACGCGCCCAGCCGGCATACATTATTGAGCATTCCACCCCACCGTCTTGTCGGTTTTCCGCGACTTGAACGAGCGTTACGGCACCATAACAAAGGCTGCAAGATTGACAAACGGTCGCGGGGCGGCGGGCGCTACCGCTTCCGCAACAACGCCTCGAACATCTGCCGCAGGCGCTTCTCCTCTTCCTGGGAGAACTGCGTCCGCACCACCTTGCGGGCCTCGATCTCCTTGATGATGCCCGGCGGATTGGTCTCGACGTCGGGGCGCGTCGGGAGGCGGCCGAATTTGGTATAGAACACCTGGCAATCGCGGCTGAGCATGAAATTGGCCGCAAGCCGCGCGGTGTTCGGATGGGGCGCGCTCGCGCTGACCGCCACCTGCGCGAAATAGAGCGGCACCGGGTCGAGCGGGAAGAAATCGATCGCGCCGCCGGCGAGCTTCACATTCAGCGTGAGATTGACGAAGTTGTTGAGCGCGAACCAATACTCGCCCGCCGCCACCGAGCGCGCCATGGCGAGCCGCCCGTCGGTCAGCACCGGCTTGAGATTGGCGGCGATCTCGCGGACGAGCGCGGTGCCCTTCTGCTCGCCGTAGAACTGCGTCATCCCGCGCAGCCACTCGATGTCGGTATAATCGATCGCCACCTTGCCGGCCCACTCCGTGCGCCTGGCGAACTCCTCGAAGCTCTTCGGCAGGTCGGCTTTCGAGACGAGCTTCGTATTATGCGCGGGCGTCGTGTAGACGGTGTAGACGCCGTACCAGCGCCGGTTCGGATCGCGTGCCAGCGGATTGATCGCCTTCGCCTCCGAGGGATCGAACTGCGCCAGCAATGCTTGAGGCATCTTGTGCGCATTGGTCATGTGCACGATGTCGAACGACGGCTGCTTCGCGCGGGTCTCGATCGCGATGCGCGACGACAGCGAGGCGTCGTTGCCGCGGATGTAGTTCACGCTGATGCCGGTCGCCTCGGTGAAGATCTTGAACAACGGCAGGCCTTCCTGCTCGTTGGTCGAGGAATAGACCGTCAGCGGCCCTTCCTTCTTGGCGGCGGCGAGCAGCTTCGCGTCGAGCCAGGGCCGCTCCTGCGCTTGGGCGGGGAGCGTGCGGGCGAGCGCGAGACTGGCGATGCCGGCGGTGACGCTGCGTCGGGAAATTTTTGCGGGAGCGTTCAAATCGTTCCTCCTGACCGTGAGCCGAACTTGTGCGGCATCGGCGGCCTGCTCCCTCTCCCCCATAGCCCGTCGGAGACGGGCGTGGACGCCCTTATGGGGGAGAGGGGTGGGGTGAGGGGGTTTAGGTCCCTCGATAGGTTCGAACCCCCTCACCCTAACCCTCTCCCCTCCGGGGAGAGGGAACGCACCGAGTTCGCCACGCGAGTCCCATGTCCGTCACTCACCATCAGCGCGGCTTGAACAGCGCGTTGAAGGTCTGCTGCCATTTGCGCTCATCCTCGGCCTGGAACAGCGTCGGCACCACCGCTCTCGCATGCAGCCGGTCGAGGATGCCGGGCGGGTTCGACGCCACGTCGCCGCGCGTCGGCAGGCGGCCGAACTTGGCGAGATGCGCCTGCCCGTCCCGGCTGAGCATGAAGTTGGCGGCGAGCCGCGCCGCGTTCGGGCTTTTCGCCTTGGCGTTCACCGCCACGCCCGAATAGAACAGCACCACCGGATCGAGCGGGAAGATCTCGATCGGGGCGCCGGCGAGCTGGACGTTGCTCGACAGCATCACGTAGTTGTTGATCGACAGCCAGTATTCACCGGCGCCAACCGAGCGGGCCAACGCAAGATGCCCGTCGGTGACGACCGGATTGAGTGTGCCGACCATGCCCCTGATGATCTGCGTCGCCTTCGCCTCGCCGAAGTGCAGGAAGAAGCCCTTCAGCCAATCGGCGTCGGTGCCGTCGATCGCGGCCTTGCCCGCCCACTCCTTCTTCTGCGCGAATTCCGCGTAGCTCTTGGGCAGCGCCGACGCGCTGATCATCTTGGTGTTGTAGGCCGGCGCATTGTAGTTGGCGTAGACCCCGTGCCAGCGCCGGTTGGGATCGCGCGCGCTGGCGCCGAGGTGCTTCGCTTCGTCCGGCACGTATTGCGCCAGCATCTGCTGCGGCAGCTTGTGCGCGGCATGCGAGAAGATCACGTCGAACGAGCTCTGCCCGGCACGCGCCTCGATTAGCGAGCGCGACACCAGCATGCCGTCGCCGGCGCGTACGTAATGCACCTTGATGCCGGTGGCGTCCTCGAAGATCTTGAACAGCGGCAGGCCTTCGCGCTCATTGGTCGAGGTGTAGACGACGACCGAGCCTTCCTTCTTGGCCGCCGCCAGCAGGGCCGGATCGAGCCAGGCCGGCGACTGCGACGGCGACTGTGACGGAGGGGCCTGCGCCGCAGCGAGGCCGGGCAAGATAGCGAGCGTCAGCGCAAGCGCGCGCGCAGCGGCCGCCTGGAGCATGGCTCCCTCCCGATCTTGTTCTGTCGAGCAGCATAGGCCCGGGCTCGAGACCGGCAAACAGCCAGATTGCCGCTGGCCAGGTTGTTGTCCGGGTTGCGAAGGCGGTGCCGGGCCGACTATCTATGCGGCGGTGCGGCGATAGCGCCGCCCAGGAGGCGACGACATCCCGTGGATTCCGTAACTGCAACATCGAAGGAAGCGGCGCTGGCGGCGGCGCCGGGACCCGACGGCCTGATCGAGGTGCGCCTCACCGCGATCCGCCTGGTGGCGCGCGACACCAGCCTGTTCGAGTTCCAACGCATCGACGGCCAACCGTTGCCGGCCTACGAGCCCGGCGCGCATATCGATTTGCACCTGCCAAATGGCCTCTTGCGCAACTATTCGCTGACGTCCGCGACGCCGGCGCCCTCGACCTACACCGTCGGCATCAAGCGCGACCCCGCGAGCCGCGGCGGCTCGCGGTTCATCCATGACGAGCTGCATGTCGGTACCGTGCTGAAGATCGGCGGCCCGCGCAATAATTTCCGCCTGCGCGAGGACGCGCCGCACACGGTGCTGTTCGCCGGCGGCATCGGCATCACGCCGATCTGGTGCATGGTACAGCGGCTCAACGCACTCGGGCGCGACTGGCGGCTGCACTATGCATGCCATTCGCGCGATGACATGGCGTTCCGGCAGGAGCTTGAAGCGATGCCGCAGGCGGCGCTGCACTTCGACGCCGAAAGCGGCGGCTTCCTCGACGTCGCGGCGCTGGTCGCCGCGTCGCCGAAGGATGCGCATCTCTATTGCTGCGGCCCGGCGCCGATGCTGGCGGCCTTCGAGGCCGCCACCAAGGACTGGCCGCGCGAGCAGGTGCATGTCGAGTATTTCACGGCCAAGGATCTGTCCCCGGCGAAGAAGGGCGGCTTCACCGTCGAGCTCGCGCGCTCGGGCGCCGAGTACTTCATCCCGGAAGGCGAGACGATCCTGAACGTGCTGCTCGATGCCGGCATCGACATCGACTACTCGTGCGAGCTCGGCATCTGCGGCGCCTGCGAGCAGCGCGTGATCTCCGGCATTCCGGAGCATCGCGACTCGATTCTTAGCGAGGAGGAACAAGCCTCCAACACCCGCGTGATGATCTGTTGCGCCGGCTGCAGGACCGATCGGCTGGTGCTGGATCTGTAAGCCGAATTCGTAGGGCGGATTAGCGGAGCGAAGCAACGCGCAATCCGTCACCCGAGATGCAAAGCGGCGGATTACGCTCCGCTAATCCGCCCTACGATGACAAAACGGCCCGGCATCGCGCCGGGCCGTCGTTGCTCTGCGTGACCGCTACGGGTTGAGCAGCTTGATCGATTTCGGATCCGCCGGCTTCGGCAGCGCCACCAGGTAGGCGTGGATATCCTTCATGTCCGCGTCGGACAGGATCTCCACCTTGTAGGGCGGCATCGCCCGGTTGCTGGTGCGGACAAAATTGAGCATGGCCTCGTACGGCATCACCTCCGGCACCAGCGCGGGGCCGGCAATGCCGCCCTGCCCGACGAAGCCGTGGCACTGCCAGCAGCCGTGCTTGACGTAGAGCTGTTTGCCCTTCTCGGACGCCGACGACATCGAAGCGAAACCGAGCACCAGGCCGGCGGCAACAGCCGCCAGCCACACCTGACCACGAACAACACGCATTGACGTATTCCCCCTTAGCGCGGCTGCGACCAGACGTCGACGAGCGCGGGCTCGCCCGCACGCACGACCTGCACCGCCTTCGCGAGCACGGTTCCGAGCTCGGCCGGATCCTTGATCGGTCCCGCCGACCACCAGCCCATCGACTTCGCCATCGCGGCGTAGTCGATATCCGGATTTTCGATCGAGGTACCCACCGGGCCCATGGTCTTACCGAGATTGGCCACGCGGTTGCGGCGGTTGGACAGCCGCTGCACGTGCATGACTTCCTGGTGATAACCGCGGTTGTTGTGGATCATCATCAGCATCGGTGCGTTGTGATGCGTCGCGGTCCAGAGCGAACCGGGCACGTACATGAAGTCGCCGTCGCCCTGATAGGAGAAGGTGAAGCGGCCGAGTGAGCGGTTGCCCAGCGCGGCGCCGATCGACGCCGGCGGACCATAGCCCTGGCCGGCCGCACCGGAACGCCCGAGCCAGCGATAGTGCTTGTCCATCGGGAAGTACTGCAGCGGCCAGCCCGCGGCACCACTCGACGAGTTCACCATCGACCAGTCGAGGTCCTTGATGTGCGGCCACAGCTCGGCGGTCCAGCGCGCGATCGAGATCGGCGAGGCGTCCCAGCCGAGCGCCGCGCGCTGCCGCATGTTCTGGCGGGCCTGGGCGTAAGCCTTGCGCCGCGCCGCACCGCGTTGCTCGAACACGGTCTTGCGGTCGCCGGTGATCGCCTGCTTGACGAACTCGATCAGCATGGGCAGCGAGGCTTCCGCGTCGGCCGGCATCAGGACGTCCACCGGCATGAAGCGCTGGAAGTCCTGCAGATTCGCCTTGGTGTTGAGCTCGACGCTATTGATGTGCGCGAGCTTCACGTCCGGGCGATGCCGCGATTCCATGATGCCGTGGCCGTCGTGCTCGCCGTTGTCGACCCAGCCGTTGATGGTGCCCCAGATATCGGTGAGCTCGAGGCCGAGGATGAAATCCGCATTCCGCAGCACCGCCGGTCCCGCCGACAGATAGTGCGTGTTCGGGAAGTTCACGCGGTTCTGCTGGCTGATCACCGGGCACTGGACGAGCTCCGCGAGTTGGACCAGCGAGTCGATGCCGGCCTGCGTACGGGCGCAGCGGTCCGCGACGATCACCGGATTCTGTGCGTTGACCAGGAGCTTTGCCGTCTCACGCAGTGCCGCCGGATCGGCGTGCGGCGGTGACGGCGGCACGTATCGCGGGATGTAGAGGTCTTTCTCCTCCGGCTTCAGCGAGGCCTGCTGGGTGCCGGCGTCGAGCCCGATCATGACCGGCCCGTAGGGCGGCGTCATCGCATATTTGTAGGCGCGCACCATCGACTGCGCGAAGTGCTGGCACGACACCGGCTGGTCGTCCCACTTGGTGAAGTCGCGCACCAGCGCGTTGATGTCGATCGCCGAATGGACGGTCGGCACGCCCGGCGGGCGCTTGGAGGCGTCGAGATCGTTGCCCCCGATCATCAGGAGCGGCACCCGGTCGGCCCAGGCGTTGTAGACGGCCATGCACGCGTGCTGCAGGCCGACGGTCCCGTGCATCATCGCCATCTGCGGCTTGCCGGTCGCCTTGAAGTGGCCGTGGCACATCGCCACCGACGCTTCTTCGTGCGTGACGGTGAGGAACTCCGGCATGGTGTTCTTGCCGTAGTTGATCAGCGACTCGTGCAGGCCGCGGAAGCTCGATGCCGGGTTCGAATAGATGTATTCGATCTTCAGCGACTTGAGCACGTCGACCATGAAGTCCGATGCCGGACGGCCCGGGAGTTGGGTGGTCGGCTCGCGCAGGCCGCCGGTCTCGGCCGCGATCTGCTGATAGGTCGGCATCGCCGCCGAGGGCAGACGCTTGTTCGCCGCGGCGCCGGGGGTTGCCGCCTGCGCTCCGTTCGTAACGGTCGCTGCCGTCGTCGCGACGGCCGCACCAGCCAGGAATTTTCGGCGATTGACGTCGGTACGCGTTTCTTTGCGCGCCATTCAGACCTCCCTTGGATTTCATCCCGTAGTGTCGCCCGGCCGTTGATCGCCGGTGACTCGATGCGTGAGTTTAGACCCGCCCCGGAACGGTGGGAAGGGCACTGGCGGGAATGCTGGCATAACAGCGGGCTCTGCCCCGTGACGCAACGTCCCATGGAGCTTCCCTTATGGCACCATCAAGCCACGAGCCGTGGCATAATGGTTCCCAGCAACATGTTGATTTGAGGATCCATCATGCCGTTTCGATGGTTTCATGCCGTGACCGTTGCCGCGCTGGCCGTCGTGACGACCGGCACCGCCCAAGGTCAGGACTCGGTCGAGCAGTTCTTTCGCGGCCGGACCATCAACATCTATGTCGGCTCGTCCGCGGGCGGCGGCTACGACACCTACGGCCGGCTCCTGGCACGCCATTTCAGCAGGCACATTCCCGGGCAGCCGACCATCGTGGTGCAGAACATGCCCGGCGCCGGTTCGAACAAGGCGGCGAGCTATCTGTTCAATGTCGCGCCCAAGGACGGCACCGCGATCGGCGCGATCTTCCCCGGCGCGATATTGCAGCCGCTGTTCGGCGACACCACCGTCCAGCACGATCCCGGCAAGTCGATCTATCTCGGCAGCGCCAATGCCGACGTCTATCACTGCTTCTGGCGTACCGACGCCGCCGCCAGGAATTTCGGCGAGGCGCTCGACAAGGAGGTGGTGCTCGGCGCCTCCAACGAAGGCGGCACCACCCGCGACCTGCCGGCGATGATGATCAATCTTGCTGGCGCCAAGTTCCGCATCGTCACCGGCTATGCCGGCAGCAAGGAGATCGGGCTCGCGGTCGAGCGCAAGGAGGTCGACGGCGCCTGCGGCATCGGCTGGACCGGCTTCACCACGCTCTATCCGCACTGGTTCGCAAAGAAGCTCGTCGCCATGACGCTGCAGCTTTCGGTCAAGGGACACGCAGAACTGACCAAGATGGGCGTGCCGCTGGCGGCGGAATTCGCGCGCAACAAGGAAGACCGCCAGGCGATGGACCTCGTCTTGAGCCAGGGAATGTTCGGGCGGCCATTCGTGTTGCCGCCGGGCGTGCCGCCGGAGCGGGTCGATGCGTTGCGCAAGGCGTTCACGGCCGCGATGACCGATCCGGCGCTGCTCTCCGACGCCAGGAAGGCGAACCTCGATCTCGAGGCACTGTCTGGTTCCGATTTGCAGAGCTTGGTCGCCTCGCTCTATGCACTGCCGAAGAGCGTCGTCGAGCGCGCCAAGCAGTCGATGATCTACAAGCCGGCGAGATAACAGCATGAAGCGAGAGTACGACCGAGCAACGCGCACGATCGGGTCCCTCTCCCCTCCAGAGAGAGGGAGTCCGGCCATGCCGCGGTTGCGGACCGTACTCCACTGCATCGCCTGGATCGGCATTGCGTCGCCGACGGCGAACACGGCGCTCGCGCAGGATGCGGTCGCGCAATTCTACCGCGGCAAGACCCTCAACATCATCGTCGGAGGCGCGGCCGGCGGCGGCTACGACAACTACGGGCGCACGCTCGGCCGTCACATGAGCAGATACCTGCCCGGCAATCCGGCGATTGTCGTGCAGAACATGCCCGGCGCCGGCGGCAACAAGGCGGCGGGCTACATGTACGCGGTTGCGCCCAAGGATGGCACCGCCATCGGGCTGTTGTTTCCAGGCTCGATCCTGGCGCCGCTGCTCGGCGACACGCCGATCCAGCACGATCCGGCGAAGTTCATCTATGTCGGCAGCGCCAACAGCGACGTCTACACCTGCGTCGTGCGCTCGGACACGCCGATCATGTCGTTCAAGGATGCGTTCACGCAGGAAGTCATCATCGGTGCGTCGAACGAGGGCGGTACCACGCGCGACATGCCGACGCTCTCGAACAACGTGCTCGGCACCAAATTCCGCATCGTCACCGGCTATGCCGGCACGCGCGAAATCGCGCTCGCGGTCGAGCGGCGCGAAACGCACGGCCTCTGCGGTTTCGGCTACACCAGCCTGCTGGGGGTAAGGCCGCAATGGGTCGCCGACAAATTCGTGCGCATCATCGTACAGGAGAACGCCAAGGGCGCACCGGCGCTGAACAAGCAGGGCGTGCCGCGCACCGTCGATTTCGCCAAGACGCCGGAGGACCGGCAGGTAATGGAGCTCGTCTACAGCCAGGCGGTGATCGGCCGGCCGTATGTGCTGCCGGAGGGCGTGCCGCCCGATCGGGTGGCGGCGCTGCGCAAGGCGTTCATGGCCGCGCTGGCGGACCCTGCGCTGCTCGCCGAAGCCGAGAAGATGAAGCTCGACATCGAGCCGATCTCCGGCGCCGACGTGCAGACCATGGTGGGGCGGCTGTTCGCGATGCCGGCAGGGATCGTCGAGCGCGCCAAGCAATCGCTGATCTACAAGCCGCCGGCGCGATGAGGGGACGTCAGGATGAAGACGGGGATCGCCATTCTTGCTGCCTCGCTCTGCCTCGCCGGCGGGGCCGCGGCCCAGGACGCGGTTGCGGAATTCTATCGCGGCAAGACCGTGCGCATCACCGTCGGCTCGGCGGTGGGTGGCGGCTTCGACGGCTATGCGCGCCTCGTCGGCCGCCATTTCGGCAAGCACATCCCCGGTCACCCGACCGTAGTGGTGCAGAATATCCCGGGCTCCGGCTCGAACAAGGCGGCGTCCTACGTGGCCATGCAGGCGCCGAAGGACGGCACCGCCATCGGCGCGATCCAGCCCGGCGCGGTGTTGCAGAAGCTGCACTCCGACCAGCCGCTGCCGCATGATCCCTCGAAATTCATCCTGCTCGGCAGCGCCGCGAGCGGCGTCTATCTCTGCCTCGTGCGCTCGGATGCGCCGGTGAAGACCTTCGCCGAAGCGTTCAACACCGAGGTTCTGATCGGCACGCCCGGCGAGGGAGCGACCTTGCGAGAACTACCGATCCTGCTGGTCAACGTGCTGGGCGTCAAGTTCCGGCTGATCGGCGGCTATGCCGGCAGCAACGAGATCCTGCTGGCGATGGAGCGCCGGGAAGTGCACGGCATGTGCGGCATGAGCTGGTCGAGCATCTCGATGCAGCGCGGCGAATGGCTTCGGAACGGCTTTCTGCGCGCGATCGTGCAGGAAGACTTGAACGGCCACCCCGAGCTGAACCGGCAGGGCGTGCCGCTGGCGATCTCATTCGCCAAGACGCCGGAAGACCGCCAGGTGATGGAGGTGATCTACAGCCAGAACATGTTCGGCCGGCCTTACGTGCTGCCGGAAGGCGTGCCTCCCGAGCGGGTCGCGGCACTGCGCAAGGCGTTCATGGCGACCATGGCCGATCCGGCGCTGGTCGCGGAAGCCAACAAGGCCGGCATGGAACTTGGCGAGCGCAGCGGCGAGGAGGTGCAGGCGCTGGTGGCCAAGCTCTATGCTCTGCCGGCGAACGTGATCGAGCGCACAAAAAAGGCGATGATCTACAAAGCGCCCAAATAACAAGCTGAAAGCGTACCGATGAGCGATGGCGTCCAACTCTACTGCTGGCACTTCATGTCCTATCCGCACCTGCCGGCGGATTTCGACGAAAAATACGACACCGGCTGGGTGACCGTCCCGAATTCGCTGTGGGACAAAGACAAGAGCCGCGGCCTCTACCAGCAATATATCGACCAGCTCGCCTATGCCGACGAGCTCGGCTTCGACGGCATGGTGCTCAACGAGCACCACCAGAACATCTACGGTCTGATGCCGTCGCCGAACCTGATCGCCGCCGCGCTGACGCAACGCACCAAACGCGGCAAGATCGTCATCCTCGGCAACCTCTTGCCGCTGCACTTGAGCCCGCTGCGCATCGCGGAGGAATACGCGATGCTCGACAACATGTCGGACGGCCGCCTGATCGCGGGCTTCGCGCCCGGCTCCGGTCCGGAGACCTTCAACTACAACGTGGCGTCGGCGTCCTCGCGCAGCCAGTTCTGGGAGGCGGTCGATTTCATCCAGCGCGCCTGGACCGAGCCCGGACCGTTCGAATACGAGGGGCGGCACTACCCGACGCGCTACGTCAATCCGTGGCCGCAGCCGACGCAGAAGCCGCATCCGCCGATCTGGATTCCTGGCTCGCGATCGCGGGAAACGCTGGTCGAGATCGCCAAGCGCGGCTACTGCTACTTCCTGTCGTCGCGCAGCCACGGCAAGGAGACGGCGCGCTCGCAGGAGATGTTCGCGAAGATCCTCGCGGAGCACGGCAAACGCTACCAGCCGTCGCGCATGGGCATCCTGATGTCGGCCTATGTAGCGGAGACCGACGCACAGGCGCAGGCTGAAGCGAAGGAAGGCGTCTGGTACTTCCTGAAGAACTGCCTCAAGGGCCATCTGCGGCGCGAGGGCCGCCAGCTCACCTTCGGACCGGGCATCCCCTACATCCCGGCGGAAGAATTCCGGGACTACCTGAAGTTCTCCGATCCGACCACGCCGCTGCTCGGCGACGCCGAGAGCTTTGACGACCTGCAGGAGTCCGCATCGATCGTGGTGGGCTCGGCGGAGACTGTCTATCGCCGGATCATGGACATCCTCACCCACTCGAAAGTCGGCAACCTGCTGATCCAGTTCCATCTCGGCAACATGCAGGATGCGTTGGCGCGCAAGAGCATGCGGCTGTTCGCGACCGAAGTGGCGCCGCGGCTGCGGGAAGATTCCGCCAAGCTGTTCGCGCGGGAATTCCCCGAGGCCGCGCTCGTGCCGGAGATGGCGAAGTGAGCGCGCGCATCATCGACGTCCGAGGGCGCAAGGTCGCCGTCGCCGAATCCGGCAGGGGCGGCCCTCCCCTCGTCTACCTGCACGGCTTTGCCGACGTTCACGGCATCGCCGCCGATCTCACGCCGTTCCATCAGCGGCTGGCGCGGCACGCGCGCGTGATCGCCCCCGCGCATCCCGGCTGCAACGGCTCCGACGAGCTTGCCTCGGCCTCGATCGACGACGTCGTGTTCCACTATCTCGAAGTGTTCGACGCGGCCGACCTGCCCTGCTTCGACCTGGTCGGCCATTGCGTGGGCGGCTGGATCGCGGCCGAGATCGCGGTGCGTCACCCTGAACGGGTGGCGCGGCTGACGCTGGTCGGCGCTTGCGGACTCTTTGTGCCAGGCGCCCCCATCGGCGACGTGTTCATGCATGCGCAGCCGGAGCGCGGCACCGACCTCTCGTCGCTGCGCGCGCTGTTGTTCGCCGATCCCAACGGCGCGACGGCGAAACGCTGGTTCCCCGACGGTCGCGGCGACCTCGACGAGGAGGTGCGGCGCTATCAGATGCTGCGCTTCGGCTCGTTCATGGGCTTCAGGCCGCCCTACTTTTATCGCCGGGAATTGCGCGAGCGGCTCTACCGCGCGTCGATGCCGTCGCTGGTGATCTGGGGCGGCCAGGACCGCATGGTGCCGCCCGCGCACGGCACCGCCTATTCCGACGGGCTGTCGGATGCGCGTCATTTCGCCGTGATCGACGGCGCCGGCCATGCGGTACATCTGGAGCAGCCGGAACGCGTCGCCGACCTGATCGCGCACTTTCACGATCAGCACCCGGACGAGCACGCCGGCGCGCAACTTGAATCAACCGCGCGCGCCTGAACGCCGCAACGGAGGACCAACGATGGCGCAGCCAGCAATCTCGCGAGCCCTGCTCGCCGTCGCCGCGCTGCTGATTACGCCACTGGCGCACGCGCAACCGGCCGAGCCGTTCTTCGCCCGCAAGACCGTCAATATCTATATCGGCTATACCGCCGGCGGCAGCTACGACCTCTATGCGCGGCTGATCGCGCGCCATCTCGGCAAGCATATTCCCGGCAACCCGTCGGTGGTGGCGCAGAACATGCCCGGCGCCGGCAGCATGAAGGCCGCGAACTACCTCTATCAGGTGGCGCCGCGTGACGGCACCGCCCTCGGCGTAGTCGTGGAGGCGGCGGCGCTCGAGCAGGTGCTCGGCAATTCCGCCGTGCAATACGACGCCGCCAAGTTCCTCTACATCGGCCGCGTCGCCACCTCGAACAATATCTTCATGCAGTGGCATACCTCGAAGGTGCAGACGATCGAGGATGCGCAGAAGACGGAGACGATCATCGCCGGCACCGGACCGGGTTCGCTCGCCGAAACGGTGCCGCGGCTGCTCAATGCCATCATCGGCACCAAGTTCAAGCTGATCTCGGGCTTCCCGGCTTCGACCGAGGCGATGCTCGCGATGGAGCGCCGCGAGGTCGACGGCGCAAGTTCGTCCTGGGCGGCGGTGAAAGTCGGCAAGCAGGCGTGGCTGCGCGAGAAGAAAATCCACATCTACCTGCAAAGCCAGCCCGAGCGGCACCCGGACCTGCCCAACGCGCCGAGCCTGACCGAATACGGCAACTCGCCCGAGGACCGGCAGGTCACCGCCCTTTACGCCAGCGGCAGCGGTGTCGGCCGCAGCCTGCTCGGGCCGCCCGACATTCCCGCCGACCGGCTGAAGATCCTGCGCGACGCCTTCAACGCCATGGTGAAGGACCCGGACTTCATCGCCGACATCAAGAAGCTCGACGTCGAGCTCGAACCGCTGCCGGGCGAACGCGTGCAGGAGCTGATCACGCGCACGCTTGCCGTTCCCGCGTCGGTGCGCGAGCGCGCCAAGGTCGCGTTCGGGCGGTAGTCTGACTGCTGATTACGCCGTCACTGCGAGCGAAGCGAAGCAGTCCAGGACCGCGGTACGACTGGATCGCTTCGTCGCTTGCGCTCCTTGCAAAGACAAGGGCTGAAGTCGGGAGCGCGCCCCGAACGATCAAAGATCGTCGAGATTGGCATCCCGCTGAATCATCGAGCGGACATGCGGGTCGGGATCCCAGCCCAGGCAGCCGTGCCAGGTCTGCGCGACGCACGGCCGGGCGGTCGTTGTGCGTTTCGCCCGGACGTTACGCTGCCCATACTGCTGCTGCGTTTGCGTCGCGCTGCGCGCCTTCGACTTCTTGCTCTGCGCTTCACCGACCGTCGGCCACGCAAGTGCGATGGCGAGCGCCATCGCCGATACGAGCACCTTCATGAGTTCCTCCGCCCTGGTTCAATTGTCGTCGCCGACGTCGCGCGCGAGCATGTCGCGTACTGCGCCGTCCGGATCCCAGCCGACGCAGCCGTACCACATCTCGCGGGCGCATCGCTGCCCGCCTGCGCTGCGTACGTACTGATCGCCGCGTTTCGCCTTCGCGGGACGCTGCACATGGTGCTTGGCGGTGGCCTTGCTGCGCGCCGTCGACTTCTGGCTCTGGGCCTCGCCGGCGCCCGGCCAAGCGAGCGCGACGGCGAGCGCCATCATCGATATGAGAGCTTTCATGGCAACCTCGGTTGGCTGGAGCCTATGGTGTATCCGCGAGGTCCCGCACCAATGTGGCACGGACGTTCGGATCGGGATCCCAGCCGACGCATCCCCACCAGAGATAGCCTGCGCAAGGCCGCTGCGCCCGCGCCGGAGCCGCCGTCCTCACCCGCGTGGACTTCTGGCGCTTCACGTGTTTCTGCTGGGTGACTGCGGGGCTGCGGGCCGTCGACTTCTTGCTTTGAGCCTCGCCGGCATTCGGCCATGCGAGGACGACGGCGAGTGCAATCGCGGAAGCTAAAATTCGCATAAATGCCTCCATTGCGCGCGAGCTGGACGCCGCTGTTTGGAGCGCCGAGGCTCAACGCGTCAACGGAATAACACCGGCAGCCCGGTCATACGTCCGTGATCAGGCAATCGTGATCACAGGCCTGCTACGCATTCAGAGCCGCCGGTAGCGGTGTACGGCGGCGGATCATGTCGGAAGCCTTCTCCGCCATCATGATCACGCAGGCATTGATGTGCGCGCCGACCATGTCGGGCATCGCCGAGGCGTCGACCACGCGCAGGCCCTCGATGCCACGCACGCGCATCTCGGGATCGAGCACGCAGGCTGGCGTCGTTCCCATCTGGCAGGTGCCGGCCGGATGATGCGCGGTGATCAGCGTCTGGCGCAGCCAGGCATCGATCTCGGTGTCGGTGTTCACCTTTTCACCGGGGCTCAGCTCCGCGCCGCGATAGGGATCGAGCGCGCGGTGGAAGGCAAGCTCGCGCGCGAGCTTGAAGCCTTGCCGCAGCGTCGGCAGGTCGTTGGGCGCGGACAGGAAGTTGTAGCAGATCCGCGGCGGATCGCGCGGATCGGACGAACGCAGCAAAAGCTCCCCGCGGCTATCCGGATGCATCAGCGTCGGCCGGATGCCGTAACCGTCGGTGAAGGCGGGATAGACAAACGGAAACCACAGGTGCGGATGATGCGAGGTGCCACGGAACATGAACTCGATATCCGGCACCGCGAGTTCCGGCCGCGTCTTGACGAAGGCGTGCAGGCCGCCCGGCACGACGGTCGCCGGACCGGTGCCGTGGAAATACGCCAGCAGCATGCTCACCGCCATGCGGTCGAAGCGCATCTCGCGGTGGAACGCGCCCGGACTCTTGCGCGAATAGGTCATGTAGGCGCCGATGTGGTCCTGCAGATTCTTTCCGACCGGCAGGTCGGCGATGCAGGCGATTCCCGTCTGGCGCAGATGATCCGCCGGCCCGATGCCGGAGAGCATCAAGAGTTGCGGCGAGTTGAAGGTGCCGCTCGCGACGATCACCTCTTTCGCTTCGGCATGTTTGAGGTCGCCCGAATCCTTGACGTAGTCGACGCCGGTCGCACGCGTGCCTCGCATCGTCACGCGCAGCGCCTGCGCGCCGGTCTCGACCGTGAGGCCGGCGCGGCCCTTGGCCGGCCGCAGATAGGCGCGCGCCGTCGACGAGCGGCGGCCGTCGCGGATGGTGTACTGCCCGCGACCGAAGCCTTCCTGCTGCTTGCCGTTGTAGTCCTCGGTGAAGGGATAGCCGGACTGCTCCGCGGCTTCGAGCCAGGCGTCGAAGATCGGATCGGGCGTCTTGGCGAACTGGGTGCCGAGCGGGCCCTCGCCGCCGCGCCAGGTATTGGCGCCCTTCTCCCAGGTCTCGGCGCGGTTGAAATAGGGCAGCACGTCGGCATAGGACCAGCCCCGCGCGCCCTTCTGCGCCCAGCGGTCGTAGTCGCCGCGGTTGCCGCGGGTATAGGCCATCACGTTGATCGACGATGAGCCGCCCAGCACCTTGCCGCGCATCGCCTCGATCCGGCGATTGTTGAGATTGGGCTCGGGCTCGGTCTCGTAACCCCAATCGAACATCGGCCCGTCGTGCATCCGCCCCATGCCGAGGGGAATCGAAATATAGGGGTGCCAGTCGGGTGGGCCGGCTTCCAGCAGCAGCACGGTCGCGCCGTTGTCCTCGGTGAGCCGGTTGGCGAGCACGCAGCCGGCGGAGCCCGCCCCCACGATGATGTAGTCGTAACCGTTGTTCACGCTTGCCCCGTTCGTTGTGACGTTTCGTTTTTGCTTGGCGTTCCCGTCCTCTTCCCAACAACGATAGTCGGCGCGCATGGCGCCTTCAAGCCAGCGCGTTAACCGGTCGCGGCGTTCGACGGCAGGGGCGCCGATTAGAACTGGATTAATCGGGTCGCGTTGGCCATCATGCCGGCCTGCTGCAGGAGCGTGATATGCGTTTGATCCGACACCGCTGGTTGTTTGCGCCAGTCGCCGCCGCGATGGCCACGATCTCCTGCATGGCCGATGCCCAGGACGGCGTAGCGGCGTGGCGCGTCGAGTGCACCGGCGACGGCAAGGTCCTGGATTGTCGCGCGGTGCAGCAGCTGTTTCAGCGCATCCCCAACCAGGGCGACCGCCTGCTGGTCGCGGTGCTGGTGCGCCGGCCGGCCGATCCTAAGGCGGCGGCGCAGATGACCATGCAGCTTCCACTCGGCCTCAACCTGACAGAAGCCGTGCAGGTCAAGGTCGACGGCGGCCCGCCCGAGCGGCAGCCGATCCAGACCTGCACCAATATCGGCTGCTTCGTGCAGATGTCGATCAACGAAAAACTCATCGCGTCGATGCGCACCGGCAAGGACCTCAAGGTCACGGTGCAGGGCCCGGACAAGAAGCCGGTCGAGATGTCGCTGCCGCTGCTCGGCTTCGGCCTCGCCTTCGACCGCGTGAAGCCGTAGCTACTGCTTCCCTTTGCCCTTGCGCCCGCCGCGCCCGGCGGCAATCTGCCGCGCGGTCCACTCTTCCATCACGCGCGCGATGTCGTCCGAGTTCTTCTCGAGCATCATCATGTGACCGTTGCCGCGGATGCCGACGTCGGCGAGCCGGATGAAATCGGTCGGGACGCCGGCCTGCCTGAGATAGGCGACGGTGCAGTGATCGTAGGGCGCGTGGTAGGACGCCTCGCTCATGACCACCACGACCGGGATGCCGGCGAGGTTCCTGAGCTTGCGGGCCGGCTCCTTCTGGAGCCAGCAATTCGCGAGGTCGGGACCGTCCGCCTTCTCCTGCCGCACGAATGACAGCCGCTCGCCATCGCTGAGCGGGGGATCGTAGTTGAGCGGCACCTCGCCGAGACCGGAGAGCTTGTCGCGGGTACCGTCCTTGAACCACTCCGGCGCGCCGACCATCTGCAGTTCGCGCACCGGCGGGCCGTTCGGCTCGACCGCGACGATCATCTTCACCAGATCGGGCCGCTTGTCGGCGACCGGCCAGGCGAACGCGCCCGACTGCGAGTGGATCATCAGGATCGACGGGCCGATCTTCTCCAACAGCGCGACGATCGCCGGCGGGTTGATCTCCTGCTGCTTCGGGAAGCTCGCGATCGACACCGCCTGTGCGGCATAGAACTGATCGAAGGTGACGTCGCCCGGCTTTCCGGTGCCGGGCCACTGCGTGTGCAGCTTCGCCTGCGGCCAGACCGGGAAGCGCTCGGGCGCGACGAAGCGCTCCTCGACCTGATTGAGCCGCGAGGACTGCACCGCGCCGTAGTATTCGTTCCAGTGCGCCGATCGCCCGCGCGCGACCTGGTCGACGATGTACACCGCGTAGCCGCGTCGGACGAAATACTGCGCCCAGCCTTCGCGGCCGTCGGGCGTGCCGGTGAAATTGGTACCGGTCTGGTTGCCGCCGTGCACCATCACGACCGGATAGGGCGAGCGCAGCCGCTGCGGGATCATGTACTCGACATACATGTGGCCGACGATCGGGCTGCCTTTCCCTTTGGTGTCGATCTTGCCGCCCACGTAGAAGTAGCTCGCGCTCTTGAGAACCAGCGGCCCGCGCTGCTGCTTCTGCTGCGCTTGTGCGGCGGACGCCGCGAGCAGGCCTGCCATCGCGGCAACGGCCGCGGCACGCAGGCCGGCCCGCATCGTGGTGGCATTGAAGCTCTCCGTCATGTCTTGCATGTCTTGCCTCCCCTTTTTTCTCCCCGCGCCGGTCGTGCCGCCGGCGTCGTGTCGTCGAGCGTGGTGGTCAGGCGCCGGGCTCGAATCGGTACTGCGTGCCGGCGCGGCGTGCCGGGCTTAGTTCACCCCGATCTTGGCGTCCTTGATGACCTTTCCCCACTTCGCGATCTCGGCCCTGATCTGGGCCGCGAACTCTTCGGATGTATTGCCGACGGCGTCGATGCCGACCGATGCCAGGCGCGCGCGGACGTCCGGCAGTTTCAACGTCGCGACGATCTCGCGGTAGACCAGATCCACGACCGGTTTCGGCGTTCCCGCCGGCAGCAGCGCGGCGACGAATGTGTTCGCCTCCTGATCCTTGAAGCCCGCCTGTTCCATCGTCGGCACGTCCGGCAGCGCCGGCGAGCGCGTCTTCGCCATCACCGCTAGCGCGCGCAGGTTGCCCGCTTTGACCTGCGGCACCGCCGGCGCAAGCGTCGTGAACATGATCGGCGTGTGGCCGGCGACCGTCGACTGGATCGCCGGGCCGGCGCCGGGGAACGGCACATGCACCATGTCGACGCCGGTGGTGAGCCGGAACAGTTCGCCGGAAAGATGAGGCGTGGTGCCGACGCCGGCATGGGCAAAGTTGTTGTACTTGCCCGGGTTCGCCTTCATCACCGTGACGAGCTCCCTGACGCTCGCCGCCGGCACCGACGGGTGGATGATCAGCGTATTGGCGATGTCGCCCACCATCGTCAGCGGGATGAAGTCCTTGTAGGGATCGTACGGCACCTTGGCATAGAGCGACGGGTTGACCACGTAGCTCGATGACACGAACAGGATGGTGTAGCCGTCGGGCGCCGCGCGCGCGCCGTTGCCCATGCCGGTATTGCCGCCGGCGCCGACCTGATTCTCGATGACGAACTGCTGGTTGAATTTTTCCGACAGCTTCTGGCCGACCAGCCGCGCCACCACGTCGACCGGGCCGCCGGCCGCGAACGGCACGATGATCCTCACCGGCTTGGCAGGATATTGCTGCGCCGCCGCCGGAGCCGCCAACGTCAGGAGCGCGAACGCGGCGAGGCCGTAGACGACTACGCTCGCGGTGCTGTCACGGCGGGGCATCAGTCGATCCTGATCTTGGCGTCTTTGATAACCTTGTCCCACTTCGCGCCTTCGCTCTTGATGCGCCCCGCGAACTCCGCCGGCGAATTGGCGACGGGGTCGAATCCGAGCTTGCGCAATTGTGCGTTCACCTCCGGCAGCGCGACGATGCGAACGATCTCCTTGTGCCATCGCGCGATCATCTCGGGCGGCGTGCCGGCCCGCATGACGATGCCGGTGACGGTATCCGACTCCTGGTCGGGCACGCCGGCCTCGGCCATGGTCGGCACGTCGGGCACGCCCGGATTGCGCTTTGTCGCCATGATCGCGAGCCCGCGCAGCTTGCCGTCCTGGACATTGGCGATCGCCGGCGGCAGCGCCGTGAAGCCGACCTGCGTATGCCCCGCCATCACCGCCGTGACCGCAGGCGCCGCGCTCGGGAACGGCACCATCGCAAGGTCGAGGCCGAAGTGCAGCTTGAACAGCTCGCCCGCCAGATGCGGCGTCGAGCCGATGCCCGGCTGCGCGTAGCTGAACTTGCCCGGCGACGACTTGATGAGCTCGACAAGCTCCTTCACCGACTTCGCCTTCACCTCCGGGTTTACGGTCAGGATGTTCGGCGAGGCCGCAACCAGGCTGACCGGCGCAAAGTCACTCACCGCATAGGGCACCTTGGCATAGAGCGAGGGATTGACGATGAAGCCGGTGCTGACGACCGCGACGGTGTAGCCGTCGGCGGGCGCGCGCAGCGCAGCGGCAACACCGATATTGCCGCCACCGCCGGCGACGTTCTCGACCACGACCTGCTGCCCGAAACTCTCGCTCGCCTTCTGCGCGATGATGCGGCCGATCACATCGGTGGGGCCGCCCGGTGCGAACGTGACGATCATGCGGACCGTCTTGGTGGGATAGCCTTGCGCCAGGGCCGGCCCGGAAATGATCAGCGACGAAAAGAGAATGAGGCCCCGGATGGTGGCGCGCACGATGTCCTCCCTCGGACTTTATCTTTGTGCGCCATCTTCGCGCCTGCGGGTCGGCGAGTAAATGGGGCAGGCTGTCTCCCGTATCCCCTGGTCAATGCAATGCGTTGTGGTTATGGAATCCGCACCGGGCGAAAAGCCCCGGAGAGCATGAGGGTCACAATGGCGTCCAAGAAAGTCACGCGTCAGGATCTCCGCGATGCGTCGGAGAAATACAAGAACTGGGGCAAATGGGGCCCGAACGACGAGATCGGGACGCTCAATTACACGAGCCCGGACGACATCATCGCCGCCGCGCAGCTCGTCAAGAAGGGCAAGGTGATCTCGCTCGCGCTCAATTTCGACCATACCGGGCCACAAGGTGCCAAGAGCAAATACCCGGCGATGGGGCGCACCAATCCGATCCACACCATGATCCGTACCGGCACCGACGCCTATTCCGGCGTGCTCGACAAGCGCGGCATCCGCGCCGCCGACGACATGGTGACCATGCCGCTGCAGTGCGGCACCCAGTGGGACGGGCTCGGCCACGTGTTCTATGAGCAGTGGATGTGGAACGGCTACGACTGCCGCGAGGTGACGTCGGCCGGCGCGCAGAAGTGCGGCATCGAGAAGACCAAGAACAAGATGGTCGGCCGTGGCGTGCTGCTCGACGTCGCCCGCTACAAGGGCGTCGACTCGCTCGACGACGGCTATCCGATCACCAACGACGATCTCTACTCGACCGCGAAGAAGCAGAACGTCGCGCTCAAGCGCGGCGACTACGTGATCGTGCGCACTGGCATGATGGAGCGCTGCCAGAAGATCGGCAGCTGGGACGGCTATCCGGGCGGCGACGCGCCCGGCTTCGCGTTCGAGACGCTCGACTTCGTCAAGGATACCCAGCTTGCCGCGCTGGCGAGCGACACCTGGGGCTGCGAGGTGCGTCCGAACGAGAGCGAGGACGGCATCAACCAGCCCTGGCACTGGATCACGATCCCAATCATGGGCATGACCATGGGCGAGATCTTCCAGCTCAAGGAGCTGGCCGATGATTGCGCCGGCGACAAGGTCTACGAATTCCTGTTCGTGGCGCCCGCGATCCCGATCACCGGCGCGGTCGGCTCGCCGGTTAATCCGCTGGCGATCAAGTAAGGTTGACGGCTAGCGGTTCGCGTGGAAAGGCGGCAATCAGAAAAACGCCAGCGTCTCGCAGCCGGTGCCGGCCTTGAAGCTCGCTTTGTGCTTGCGGCCAGGGATGTCGACGATATGGATCGAGCCGTCGCCCTGACAGGCGACGAACAGTTCGTCGCCGTGGAACGCCATGTCCATGGGCTGCTTGCCGACCGCGATCGCGGTCTGGGTGCGGAACGACGGGTCGATCAGGCTGATCGTGCCGCTTTGCAGGCTGGTGACGCCGATCAGGCTGTTGTCCGGCGCGTAGCGCGCGATCTGCGCCGCCTTGGGCACGCCTTCGAGCACAACTTCTTCGCGGACGCGGCCGGCTTCGGCATCGACCAGGAACAGCGTCGGCTGCGCGTCATCGACGGCGACCAGGGTGCGGCCGTCCGGCGTGATGGCAATGCCGGCGAGCGGGCGCGGCGTGGCGATCTTGCCCAGGAGCTTGCGCGCCGGCAGGTCGATCACCGAGATGGTCGCATCCTCCTCGTTCTCGGTGTAGAGGCGCTGCCCATCGGGCGCGATGATCAGCCGGTGCCCATTGGTCGATCCGGTGTCTATGGTCGCAACCACCTTGCTTGTCGCGCGATCGATCACCGCTACCGCCGCGCTGTTCTCGCAGGTGATGTAGATCAGTCCGTCGGGTCCAAGCTTGGGCGTGTGCGGAGCACTGAGCGGGCGCAGATCGATGTCGCCGACATGCGCCCGCTTGTGCAGATCAAACACACAGATCAGATGCCCCGGGTTGGGATTGCGGCCGTGGATGCCGTCGCCGAAGATCGGCACGTAGGCAAGGCCGGTCTCCGGCACTGCCAGCAGCTCGTGAACCAGTGGCGGAAAGCCCTCCAGCACGACCTCGGTCTCATAGGTCATCGGATTGAGGAACAGCACCTTGCCGCCCATCTTGTCGACGGCGATTAGTCCATGAACGACGTTCGTCATGCGCTGATTTTACCCTGATCGGGGCGCGCGATGCCATAACCTGTGGCTGGCGGCGGCGCCCGTCGATCCGCGACCGACTCCCCTTATGGCGCGCGCCGTGTCATTTTGCACCTTCCAGAGAAGGGGGCGACCACGACCATGCTTGGCCACAACCGCAAAATGACCGGCGCCGAATGCCTCGCCGACATGCTCAAGGACTACGGCGTCACCCACGTCTTCATGGTGCCTGCGGTGCTGCGGCGCACCTTCGCCGAGATGGAGCAACGCAAGACCGGGATCAAGCGCATCCACACCCACGGCGAGAAATCCGCCGCCTACATGGCCGACGGCTACGCGCGCGCGTCCGGCAAGCCTGGCATCTGCATGGCGCAGGTGATCGGCGCGCTCAATCTGGCCGCCGGGCTGCGCGACGCCTGGCTCGCGCATTCGCCGGTCATCGCGATGACCGGCGGGCGCGACGCCAAGACCAAGTTCCGCAAGGTCTACCAGGAGATCGACGACGTGCCGGCGTTCGAGCCGGTGACCAAGTTCAACGCCACCATCGACGACGTGTCGCGGTTCCCCGACATGGTGCGGCAGGCGTTCCGCGCGGCCACCACCGGCACTCCTGGCCCGGTCCATCTCCAATTCCGCGGCAACGAGGGTCAGGTCGACGCCGAGGAAGCCGAGATGGAGCCCTTGGCGGAGACGCGCTTCGCGCACGTGCCGCCGTTCCGCCCCTGCCCCGACGAAGCCAGCGTCCGCGCCGCGCTGGTCTGCCTCGAGAACGCCGAGCGCCCGGTGATCGTCGCCGGCGGCGGCGTGCGCGCTTCCGGCGCGCAGGCCGAGCTGGTCGCGCTGGCAGAAGCGCTGCAGATTCCGGTCGCGACCTCGCTCAACGGCAAAGACTCGATCCCGGGCAATCATCCGCTGTGCGTCGGCGTGGTCGGCTCCTATTCGCGCGAGAGTGCCAACCGCGTCGTCAACAAGGCCGACCTCGTTTGTTTTGTCGGCAGCGAGACCGGCGGCATGACCACACATTTCTGGGCGGTGCCGCCGATCGGCACGCCGGCGGTGCAGATCGACATCAATCCCGAGGCGCTCGGCCGCAACTATCCGCTGCAAGCCTGCGTCAACGGCGACGCCAAGGTGACGCTGGCGCGCATGCTCGCGCATGCCGACCGCAACAGCGCCGGCAGGCGTGACGCCTGGGCCGCCGAAGTGCGCGCGGTCTGCCGCGACTGGCTGGTGAAATACAAGCCGGCACTCGAGTCCGATGCGATGCCGATCCGCCCCGAGCGCATCTGTCATGAACTGACCAAGCACGTGCCCGACAACGCCATCGTGGTGGTGGACACCGGCCATGGCGGCATGTGGATGGGCGGCTTCTTCGATCTGACCTCGCCCAAGCAGAGCTATATGCGCAGCGCCGGCCATCTCGGCTGGGCGTTCTCGGCCGGGCTCGGCGCCAAGTGCGCATGCCCGAGCCGTCCGGTGGTGACGTTCACCGGCGACGCCGGCTTCTGGTACCACATCGCCGAAATCGAGACCGCCGTGCGCTGGCAGATGAATTCGGTGACGGTCGTGAACAACAATTCGAGCGGCAACCAGTCGAAGCGCGGCTTCGACCGCGTCTATGGCGGCAAGCAGACCGAGCAGGCGCTGGAACTGTGGACCTATACCAAGGTCAACTTCGCCAAGATCGCCGAGGACATGGGCGCGGTCGGCATTCGTGTCGAGAAGCCGGCCGAGCTCGGCCCGGCGATCGAGAAGGCGCTGAAGGCCGACCGCCCCGTCGTCATCGACGTCGTCACCGACATCGAGGCGCTGGCGCCGCTGGCGGTGAGCTGAGCGACCGCGGTTAAAGAAACAGGAAGTCGCTCGAGGTTACGCTGGAAAGCCAGACGTTCTGGAGCGTGATGCTGTTGTCGACATCGAACGTGATGACGACATCCCTGCCGACCTGCTCCATGCCGGCCCGAATGGTCGCATAGCTGATGGTGTCGTCGACCAGGATCAGGTCCTGCCCGTCTTCGAAGTCGGTGATGACATCGTGTCCGAAGTCCATTGCAGTGGGCCTGACAAAATCACGCACTCCTGGCTCCGCAACGTCATTGCGTTGGAAGTCGAAGTGGTCCGCGTCGGCGCCGCCCCTTAGGGTATCGTCGCCCCGGCCGCCAATGATTCTGTCACGGTCCAGACCGCCATCGATCGTGTCGTTGCCGTCTCTGCCGAAGAGAAAATCCTGGCCGCCATTGCCCCACAGCATGTTGTCGGCGTTATCCCCGCGGATTAGGTCACCGAGTCTCGAGCCGGAAACATTCTCGATATTGAGCAGGTTGGGCGGGGGAGCAGTGTCAGTGGGAAACACCACGTTTGCCCCGTAGAAGTCCCTTGCAAGGTCGACCTCGAAGCCGACGCGTCGGAAGCCTTCGAGTTCGAAATATGCGGTGTCGTTGCCGCCACCGCCGTCGACATGGTCGAAGACGTTGTCATCGATCACGAGGCGGTCGTGGCCTTCGCCGCCGTAGAGGTTATCGGCACCGCCGCCGCCTTTGAGCAGGTCATCGCCGCCCCCGCCTCTGAGCGTGTTGTCGCTCGCATTGCCGTACAGGTGGTCGCCATGCTCGGAGCCTGTGACATTCTCGATGTCAAAGAGCTGGTCGCCCTCCGCGGTTCCAGCTTGGCCCAATCCGGTCGCAAGGTTGACAGTCACGCCCTCGTTACTGTCGCTGTAGAACGCGGTGTCGATGCCCATGCCGCCATAGAGCCGGTCGGCGCCGCCGCCGCCCTTGATCAGATCGTCGCCGCCGAGCCCGAAGATCGTCTCGGATTCTGCGTCGCCGATGATGGTATCGGCCTCGTCCGTGACTCCGTCCAGCGCGTTGATGAGGCGGTCGGTGCGGGCTCCGTAGATGATCGCCATGACATGCTCCCAAGATGCACAAGGCGCCGCCCATCCATGGCGATTGGTCGGAACGCGCGGCGGCGTCGTTCACGCGGGAACCATGAAATCTTGGACAGGATGGAACAGGTGCACCGGCCATCTGAAGGTCTGTGCCCGAGATGCTTTTTTCCAACGACCTGAGCGTCGCCTATGAGCCGGTCGGCGGCGGTGCGGGCCTTCGCTCCGCACCGCAACCGAGGCGTCGCACCGTCAATAGAACAGGAAGTCGTTCGCGTTCAGGCTGCCGATATTGGCGTTCTGCAGCATGATGCTGTTGCTGCCGTCGTAACTGATGACGACGTCATTGCCGACCTGCTGCATATGCGCCTGCACATCGGCGAAGTCGGAGAAGATCGCGTCGTCGATCTGGACCTTGTCGCCATCCGTGAAGTCGGTGATGGTGTCGTGGCCGATGTTAATCGGACCATTGCCGTCGACGCTGAACGTGAACGTGTCGTCGCCGGCGCCACCGGTCAGGAAATCGTTGCCGGTACCGCCGTCAAGGTAGTCCTTGTCGGCACCGCCGTTGATGGTGTCGTTGCCGCCGCCGCCCCAGATGTGGTCGATGCCGCCGTTTCCGCTGAGGACATTGTCGACACTGTTGCCGATGATGTGATCGTGGCTGTTCGAGCCGTAGACATTCTCGACATTGACGATGTTGTCCGGCGTTCCGGGAGCCACCGGCTGGTACTGATACCCTTGGTTGAAGCGGCCGAATCCCAAGTTGACGTACACGCCGTACTGGGCGTCGGAGAAATTGGCGGTGTCATCGCCGGCGCCGCCGTCAATGAAATCGCCGACGGCGTCGCTGTTCAACAGGTCGTCGCCGCCGCCACCGTAGAGCTTGTCCGAGCCGCCGCCCCCCTTGAGCACGTCGTTGCCGCCCTCGCCGTACAGCGAGTTGGCGTTCTCGTCGCCTTGCAACGTGTCGTCATAGGCCGAGCCACTGAGGTTCTCGATGTCGAAGAGCTTGTCGCCTGCGGCGGTGCCGCCGCTGCCGGCGCCGGCGGCGAGGCTGACTTCGACTCCCTCCTTGCTGTCGCCGTAGGCCGCGGTGTCGGTGCCCGTGCCGCCGTAGAGCTTGTCGGCGCCGCCGCCGCCCTTGAGCACGTCGTTGCCGCCGAGCCCGTAGATCGTATCCCTGTGGTTGGTGCCGATGATGACATCGGCGCCCTCGGTGACGCCGTCGTTGGCGTCGATGTAGTCGCCGTGCCATACGCCGTAGTAGTCTTTGTGGGCCTTGCCGTAGATGGTAGCCATCGCTTTTTCCTTTGCACGTTGTGGCCCCATCCGGCCGCGTTTCATTTCCGGTTGGTCGGAATCCACGCAGCAGCGTTCACCCGCGGGCATGAACTCGCTGTAACAAACGACTTTTTGTGATGGCCATCACACCTGCGACGGTGCGCGCACGCGCGCACAGAGCGCACGCACACCCGTGCGCACGGCGTGACGCGGCACTCTCTCAAGCTGAAAAAGATGTGGACGGGGCGTTAGGCTGCGTCAGCCGCGGCGCGATGCCCGGCGCCGCGTTCGATATGGCCGGCAATGAATTCGTTGACCGGCACGCGGACGATCCGCGTCGTGCCGTCCTTGTAGTGACGCTTGAAATAGAGCGCGCTCTTGTCCTTGAACACGCGCCGCGCCTCGTCGATCAGGAACCGCGTCACCCTCGTGGAATTGGCCGAGAACGCGTTGACCACCACATGGTCGCCGCTGCGGCTGTCCTCGAACGTGAGCGGACGGCGGCCGTCCGCCCAGGCCTTGGCGTGCTCTTCATTGGCGAGCGCCCAGCCCATGAAGCCCTGCACCTGACCGCTGCCATCGACGACGAAGCAATAGTGCTTGCGGTTGATCTGCCCGACCAGGATGCGCGACCAGTCGCCGAACGCAAGCCGCGCAAAGGCCGGCTTGGTCATCAGATGGCTGACGGCAAGGCCGAGCGCGGCCGCGGGATACTCGGGCCGGAACAGCCGCAACGTCTGGTCCGCAACTTTCTCGGCCGGTGCCATGGGCTTCTCAGCGCCTGTGGGCAGCATCGATACCTTCGGCGGCCCGCTCACGGGCGCCGATCCATTGTTGGTCGTGGCCGCGCACCTGCGGGTTCAAACCCGCCTCACATCCTGAAAATCCCGAACTTCGGCGACGGCGGCGCGGGCGCGTTCATGCCGACCATCAGCGCCTGGCCGAGCACCGCGCGGGTATCGGCGGGATCGATCACGCCATCGTCCCACAGCCGCGCGGTGGCGTAATAGGCGCTGCCCTGCTTCTCGTACTGCGCGCGGATCGGCGCCTTGAACGCCGTGTCTTCGTCCGCGCTCCACGTGCCGCCCTTCGCCTCCACCGCTTCCTGGCGGATGATCGCGAGCACCGAGGCCGCCTGCTCGCCGCCCATCACGGAGATGCGCGCGTTCGGCCACATCCACAGGAAGCGCGGATTGTAGGCGCGGCCGGCCATGCCGTAATTGCCGGCACCGTAGCTGCCGCCGATGATGACGGTGTATTTCGGCACGTTCGTGGTCGCGACCGCGGTGACGAGCTTGGCGCCGTCCTTGGCGATGCCCTGCGCCTCGGCTTTCTTGCCGACCATGAAGCCGGCGATGTTCTGGAGGAACACCAGCGGGATGTTGCGCTGGCTCGCGAGCTCGACGAAATGCGCGCCCTTGAGCGCGCTCTCGCTGAACAGGATGCCGTTGTTGGCGAGGATGCCGACCGGGAAGCCGTGAATATGCGCGAAGCCGCAGACGAGCGTGGTGCCGTAGAACTGCTTGAACTCCTCGAACTCGGAAGCGTCGACGAGGCGCGCGACGATCTCGCGCACGTCGTAGAGCATGCGCGGGTTCGACGGCACGGCGCCGTAGACGTCGCTCATCGGATAGAGCGGCTCGCGCGGCGCCCGCAGCGCCAGCCACGGATGCCGCAACCGGTTCAGGTTGCCGGCGAGCCGCCGCACGATCTCGATCGCATGGGCGTCGTTCTCGGCCATGTAGTCGGTGACGCCGGACTGGCGGCTGTGCACCTCGGCGCCGCCGAGCTCTTCCGCCGTGACGACCTCGCCGATCGCCGCCTTCACCAGCGGCGGGCCGCCGAGGAAGATCGTGCCTTGATTCTTGACGATCACCGCCTCGTCCGACATCGCCGGCACGTAGGCGCCGCCGGCGGTGCAGGAGCCGAGGACCGCCGCGATCTGCGGAATGCCCATCGCCGACATCTGCGCCTGGTTGTAGAAGATGCGGCCGAAGTGATCGCGGTCCGGAAAGATCTCGTCCTGCAGCGGCAGGAACGCGCCGCCGGAATCGACCAGATAGATGCACGGCAGGTGGTTGTCGCGCGCGATCTCCTGCGCCCGCAGGTGCTTCTTCACGGTGACGGGATAGTAGGTGCCGCCCTTAATGGTCGCGTCGTTGGCGACGATCACGCAGTCGTTGCCGCTGACCTGTCCGATGCCGGTGACGATGCCGCCGGACGCGACCTCGCCGTCATACATGCCGTGCGCCGCCAGCGCCGACAGCTCCAGGAACGGGCTGCCGGGATCGAGCAGCGCCGCGATGCGGTCGCGCACCAGGAGCTTGCCGCGCTTGGTGTGGCGCACGCGCGCCTCGTCGGTGCCGCCGCGCGTCGCCTTGGCGAGCTTGTCCCGCAGGTCCTCGACCGCGCGGCGCATCGCCTCGGCGTTGCGCGCGAAGTCCTGGGACTTGGCGTCGATGTTCGAGAGAAGAACGGCCATTGGCTCCCTTGCCTTACCCGCGCACCCACCCTCGATCCGTCATCCTGATGAGCGCCGAAGGCGCGTCTCGAAGGATGTACGGCCCCGATATTGCAACAGCCGGGCCGTCGTCCTTCGAGGGCCATGCCATAGCGCGTCGAAGACGCGCGTAAACGCGCTTACGGCATGGCCACCTCAGGATGACGGATTGAGATTTCATTTTTGAGAAGACCATCCTCAGCCCTTGTTGAAGAGTTCGCGCCCGATCAGCATGCGGCGGATTTCCGAGGTGCCGGCGCCGATCTCGTAGAGCTTGGCGTCGCGCAGGAAGCGCCCGGTGGGGTTTTCGCTGACATAGCCCGCGCCGCCCAGGAGCTGGATCGCATCGAGCGCCACTTTCGTGGCGTTCTCCGCCGCGTAGAGGATCGCACCGGCGGCATCCTCGCGCGTGGTGCGGCCGCGGTCACAGGCCCTGGCGACGGCATAGACATAGGCGCGGCTCGCATTCATCGCGACATACATGTCGGCGAGCTTGCCTTGCACCAGCTCGAACTCGCCGATCGCCTTGCCGAACTGCCTGCGCTCGCGCACATAGGGCACGCAAACGTCGAGGCAGGCCTGCATGATGCCGAGCGGGCCGGCGGCGAGCACGACGCGCTCGTAGTCGAGGCCGGACATCAGGATATTGACGCCGCCGCCGACCTGGCCGAGCACGTTCTCCGCCGGCACCTCGCAGTCGGCGAACACCAGCTCGCAGGTGTCGGACCCGCGCATGCCGAGCTTGTCGAGCTTCTGCGCGGTCGAAAATCCCTTCATGCCCTTCTCGATCAGGAACGCGGTGATGCCGCGTGCGCCCGCGGCCGGATCGGTCTTGGCATAGACCACCAGCGTCTCGGCATGCGGGCCGTTGGTGATCCACATCTTGCTGCCGTTGATGACGAAGCGGTCGCCCTTCTGGTCGGCGCGCGTCGTCATCGACACCACGTCGGAGCCGGCGCCGACCTCCGACATCGCCAGCGCGCCGACATGGGCGCCGGAAATGAGCTTTGGCAGGTATTTACGCTTCTGCGCGTCGGTGCCGTGGCGGCGGATCTGGTTGACGCAGAGATTGGAATGCGCGCCGTAGGAGAGCCCGACCGATCCGGACGCGCGCGAGATCTCCTCCATCGCCACGCAATGCTCGAGATAGCCGAGCCCGGCACCGCCCCATTCCTCCTCGACGGTGATGCCGTGTACGCCGAGCGCGCCGAGCTCGGGCCAGAGCGCGCGCGGGAACGTGTTGGTGCGGTCGATCTCGTCGGCGCGCGGCGCGATCTTGTCGGCGGCGAAAGCACGCACGCTCTCGCGCAGCAGGTCGGCGGTCTCGCCAAGGTCGAAATCAAGACCGGTGTTGCCGCGCATTTGTCTCTCTCCGCCTCATCCTGAGGAGGCGCGAAGCGCCGTCTCGAAGGATGCGGCGGCCCCATGGTTCGAGACGCGCCTTCGGCGCTCCTCACCATGAGGCCGGGTGAGTGCCCAATGAAGTCGATAGATATGATAAGCCATGGGTTCAACAACGGACAGCATCATGAGTGAACAGGCCGTTCTGAAAATCATCTCCGGCGTCGGCGCCAAGGGGCCGGCCTGCTTCCTCCTGGAGGCGCAGGGCAAGCGGCTGATGCTCGACCTCGGCTACGGGCCGCAGCCGGGGCTGTGGCCGAACGTGGACGACGTCGGCCGCGTCGACGCGCTCTTGCTCAGCCACAGCCACAAGGACCATATCGGCGGGCTCTCGCTCATGCCGAAGATCGGCAATCCGCCGATCTACGCGACCGAGATCACGGCGAAGCGATTGCCGGCCGGCACCAAGGTCAATCCGCTGCCGCTCAAGGGCCGCGGCGACGTGCTCGGCATCCCGGTCGACACCGGCCGCAACGGCCATGCGCCGGGCGGCATCTGGATGCGCTTCCACGGCGGCACCGGGCTCCTCTACACCGGCGACTATTCGTCGGAGTCGGCGCTCTACGCGTTCGATCCGCTGCCGAAGTCGCGCACCATCCTGTTCGACTGTTCCTATGGCGACGACGACACGCCGCTCGACGAGCGCCTGAAGGCACTGGCGCCGCATCTCGCCGGCGACGTGCTGCTGCCGGCGCCGGCCGATGGCCGCGGGCCCGACATCGCGCTGCATCTCTACCGCGCCGGCCAGACGATCCGCTTCGACGACGCGACGCGGGAGGCGGTGCGCGACCTGACCGGCTTCGCGCGTGCATGCCTGCGCGACGGCGTCGATGCCGACCTTGCGCAACTCGCGGAAAGCGCACTGCCGGCTGGCGAGCCGTCGGGCGCGACCTTCTCGACGCCCGCCGACGGCGCCGGTGGCGCGACCGCAAAGCTGTTCGAGCAGTGGGAGAACGCCTCGCAGCCCGCGCTGGTGTTCACCGGCTACATCCCGCCGGGCGCCCCTGCCGAGCGCCTGGTGAAGGAGGGCCGCGGCGCATTCCTGCGCTGGAACGTGCACCCGCGGATGTCGGACCACCTCACGATGGTGCGCACCACCGGCGCCGCGACGGTGATCCCGGCGTTCTGCGACCGCAAGTTTCTGCCGGCGCTGCAGGCCGCGCTCAAGCCGGCGAACGTGACGATGGATCAGGTGCTGCCGCTGGTTTGAATTGGGCGCGCGATGGTGCCACAGCGTCCCCTCCCCCGCTTGCGCATGGCTATCGCATATGGCCGCGAGTGCGGCGTGCATGACTGAGCCCTCTCCCCTTGCGGGAGAGGGCGGCGAGGTAATCGCCGCGCAACGGAATGGGTGAGGGGTATGCGTCCGCGGAACGATACCCCTCACCCAATCCCCGTTGTTGCAACGCTGCGGCTGCCCTCTCCCGCAAGGGGAGAGGGCGCAGCAACAACCGCCCGGCTCCGCTGCAAGAACCAAATGCGATTGCCCTGCCCGTAAACGGGGGAGGGAGCACACCGCATTCGCGGCACCATTGTGCATCAATTCGCACGGCACTTCGCCGTCGCTTCCTTGTCGAGCAGGAACGTGTCCGGGTCGACCACCACGCCGTAATGCTCGGCCGCGACCTCGGCCGAGACGTAGCCCTGCCGCACGTCCTCGACCACCTGCTCGGCCGGCCGCTCGTGCGGATCGCCGTAGCCGCCGCCGCCGCCGGAGCGGATGCGGTAGGCGTCGCCCGGGCGCAGCGGCGTCGAGAGCACCTTGCCGTTCGGATAGTCGGTCTTCCACACGCCGTCGCGGCGCAGCCCGACCGAGTTGCCGGTGCCTTCGCGCCCGCCCTCGAGGCCCCAGGGCTTGCAGTGGGCGCGCTCGAACTGGGTGTTGAACACCATGTTGCTGCGCGCGCGCACCACGCGCTCGACGCCGAGCCCGCCGCGATGGCGGCCGGCGCCGCCGGAGTCCGGCACCAGCGCGTAGCGCTCGACCACCAGCGGGAATTTCGCCTCCGACTGTTCGTTCGGCGCGTTGTGGGTGTCGCCGTCGTTGATCGAGACGGTGCCGCCGACGCCGTCCTCACTGCGCTTGGCGCCCCAGCCGCCGCCGAGCGGCCCGAAATTGGCGATGAAGAATTCCGACGTCTTCGGATTGACGCCGTGCAGATGCGACAGCACCAGGTCGGCGTGATGGCCGGCGATGACGCGGTCCGGGATCGCCTTCGACAGCGCCTTGAACACGCTGTCGATGATGGTCATCGGATAGGTCATCCAGTAGCGCATCGGCGCCGGCCGCGTCGCGCTGACGATCTTGCCGGGCGGCACGATCACCTTGAGGCTGCGGAACGCGCCGTCGTTGATCGGATAGTCGGTCGGCGAGGTCAGGCACTTGTAGGCGACCTGCGAGCAGGCGTAGCCGGTGGTGATGCCGGAATTGTAGAAGCCGCGCACCTGCTTCGACACCTCCGAGAGGTCGATCGTCATCTCGTCGCCCTTGACGATGACGCGTACCTTGATCGGCACCCGCTTGCCGATCTCGACGCCGTCGTCGTCCATGAACGATTCCGCCTCGTAGACGCCGTCGGGGATCGAGCGCGTGCGCTCGCGCGCCATCGCCTCGGCGTTGTCCATGATGGCGGCGATCGAGGCCGCGACCGCCTCGGCGCCGTAGCGGTCGAGCAGTTGAAGAAACCGCCGCTCGCCGGTCTTCACCGCCGTCACCTGGGCGCGCAGGTCGCCCATGGCGCGGGTGGGAATGCGCACGTTCTGGCGGATCATGGCGGTGAGCGTCTCGTTCACCCTGCCCTGGTCGTGGAGCTTCATGATCGGGATCTGCAGGCCTTCCTGGTAGATCTCCGTCGACATGCCGCCGAGATTGCCGCCGATGTCGAGCCAGTGCGCCATGCAGCAGGAGAAGCCGGTGAGCTTGCCCTTGTGGAAGATCGGCAGCGTCAGCGTGACGTGGTTGAGATGGCTGCCGGTGAGATAGGCGTCGTTGGTGACGTAGATGTCGCCCGGCTTCATCGCCTTGACGCCGAAGTGCCTGATCTTGGCTTTCACCGTCTCCGACATGCCGCGGATGAACATCGGCAGGCCGATGCCGATCGACACGGTCTCGCCTTCCGGCGTGAACAGGCCGGTGGTGAAGTCGAGCGCCTCGTAGATGATGATGTTGTAGGCGGTGCGCATGAGGTTGGTCTTCATTTCCTCGGTCACCGCGATGACGCCGTTGCGCACGATCTCCGTCACCACGGGATCGGGCTTTTTGGCTTTGGCCTTGGGCGTTTTTCTTTCTCTCATCGACGATCCTTACAGCGCCGGGGCGCCGGTGTAAGTTTGGCCAAAGGCCGGGTTCTGCTTTGTCGTGAATGGGTTAGAACGCGATATCGGTCCAAACTTACATTCTTACACCACTTACCACTGCGCTGCATTTCCGCCTCCCGGCGGATACACGGACGCGGGCCTCGACGCGCCGGGAATTGTCGAGCCGCCGCCTCCGCAGCGTTTCGTAGCAAGGATTTTAGTCTTAATTGTGGCCGCGCCCTTTGCCGCCCGCAGAGGGGCGGACCAAGCACGCCGACATTGCCGCGCGGCCGAAAACAGCGCCGTGCCCACCATGATTCGCGTGAACATCGTCGTACTCGGTGCTCGGTGGGCACGACGCTGCATCACGCGCGTGGAAATGTTTGCATGCGTGGACCGCGCCTTTGCCCACCCTACGAGCGAGATCATCATTCTGCGGCACTAGCAATCTTCGGCTTGTCCAAGTTGAGCGCGGCGAGGCGCGGCGCGACCTCGGCCATGAAGCGCTCCATGGAGCGGCAGCGCTGCTCGAGCGTGCCCCAGTCCTTGCCGTAGATCAGCAGCAGCGTGCCGAAGCCGCCGACCTCGTCATAGACGTTCTTGATGCCGTCATAGACGGTGTCGGGATCGCCGCAGATGAAGAAGCCACGGTCGATCAGCTTCTCGAACGTGAGATCGGCATTGCTGCCGCCGGGCGGAATGACGTGCTGCATGCGGCCATAGGCGTGCGCGAGCTCGGCGTCGCGCAGGTCGCGCTTGGCCTCGGCCACCGAGTCGCAGACATAGACGACGCGGCCGACGCGGGCGCGGCTGCGCGCCGGGGCGGCGCCGCGCTTGTGCTCCGAATTCATATAGATCGAGAGCATCTCGCGGATCTGCGGCACCGTCGGCGTCCAGCTCATCAGCGGCAGGAAGCCCTTCTCGGCGGTCAGCTCCAGGGTCGTGTCGCTGCGGCTGCAGGCGATGCCGACTTCCAGCTCGCTCATCGGCTTCGGGATGATGTGCCACTTCTCGCCCTGCCAGACGGTGCCGTTCCAGTCGAACGGCGCGGGCGCCTCCCACGCCTTGAGGATCAGGTCGACCGCCTCGCGGAACATGACGCGCGGATCGTGCACCAGCGTGCGCGCTGCCTGTTGCTTTGCGCGTTGATGCCGACGCCGAAGCCCGCGATATAGCGGCCGCCGGTGAGGTGATCGCACACTGCGCAGTCGGTCGCGATCTGCAGCGGGTGGAAGAACGGCAGCGGGCGGATGCCCGGCCCCATCCTGATCTGCCTGGTCAGCGCCGCCGCCTTGCAGATGAAGAGGTCGGCGGAGGGCAACTGGTCCGGCCGCTGATAGGCCAGGAACGTGCCGTGCTCGCTGATCCAGGCTTCCGAAATTCCAAGCCGATCGGCTAGGATGATCTCATGCAAGTCCTCGTCATAGCTGGTCTTCGCCAGCGCGTTGTTGCGGTTGCCGTTCGAGAACAGGCCGATCTGCATCCTCGACTCCCAGGTGATCATCAATCGTCCGCCGTCTGCCGTCAGGCTGTCAAGCAGCCGGGGCCCGCAAGGCTGCCGTCATGAGCGTGCTTGGGGAGCTTGCCGCCTTCGTCCAGGGCGCCTCGGCCGGCCGGTTGCCGGAGGCGGAACGCGCGACGCTGCGCCGGCATGTGGCCGACACGCTCCTCGCCGCCGTCGCCGGCGCGCAGACCACCGAGGGCCGGGCGCTGCGCAAGGTCGTGCCCTGCATCTCGATCGCCGACTGCGCCGGCATGATCGCGGCGGTGATCCGGCATACCGAGATCGACGACATCCACACCCGCTCCTGCACCACGCCGTCGTCGGTGACGGTGCCGGCGGCGCTGGCGCTGGCGGTCGAGCACAGCGAATACGACCCCGATACGGTCGCAAGCGCAATCTGGATCGGCACCGAGCTGATGGCGCGGCTCGGCGTCGCCATCGACGGCGCGCGCATCCTCTATCGCGGGCTGTGGCCGACCTATTTCACCGCGCCGCTCGGCACCGCCGCGATCGCGTCGCGCATGCTGCGCCTCTCGGAGGAACAGACCGCGCACGCGCTCTCGCTGGCGCTGATGCTTTCGGCCGGGCGCTCCGGCCGCTTCCACGGCGCGCTGCCCGGCCGCTCGGTGATCCTGGCGATGGCGGCGGCGAACGGCATCCGCGCCGCGCAGGCCGCCAAGGACGGCGTCGGCGGCGATCCGGCGCTGCTCGACGGGCCATGGCTCAAGGACGCGCAGGGGATCGACGCCAAGGTGGTGGCCCTGACGTCCGGGCTCGGCAGCGGCAGCATCTATCGCGAGATGACGATCAAGCCGTTCTGCTCCGCCAAGCAGGCGATCGCCGCGGTCGAGGCGTTCACTGCGGTGATCGATGGCGGCGTCGCGCCGGATGCGATCGAAAAGGTCGTGGTGCGGGTGCCGCCGCCCTATTCCCGCATGGTCGCGATGAAGCCGGAAGCCGGCGTGCGCGCCTCGACCATCGTCAGCGCGCCATTCCAGATCGGGCTCGCCGCCTATCGCCGCGAGCGGCTCTACGACATCGAGCGCGCCGATGCGATGGACGAGAAGGCCGCGCTGGCGCTCGCCGGCAAGACCGAGATCGTCGCCGACGAGGCGCTGGCCGAATTCTTCCCGGCGACGTTCCCGGCCGAGGTCGAGGTGACCGCCGACGGCAAGTCGGTGCGCCAGCGCGTCACCGCCGCGAACGGCGATCCCGGCCGCCAGCTCGACGATGCGGCGCTCGCCGACAAGGCGAGGCGCATTCTCGGCGCAGCATCGGCCGAGCCGGTTCAGGCCGGCCTCGACGGCTTCAAGAGCGTAGATGGCTGCAAGCGGATGGCGGATACGCTCTGGCAGGCGACCATGGATTGACGCGGGAGGCAGCGTGGCGAAGGCAAGCAAGAGCAAGTCGAAGAGCGCGCCGAAGAAGGCGCCGTCCTTGAACGCCGCGCTCAAGGCCGTGATCGACGATCTCGTCGCCGGCAACCGCATCCTCTACAACGAGGACATCGTCGACGGCTACGGCCACATCAGCGCCCGCGATCCGCGCGATCCCGATCGCTTCCTGCTGTCGCGGGCGCGCGCGCCCGGGCTGATCGTCGCCGGCGACATCATGGAATTCGGCATGGACGGCGAGCCGGTCAAGGACGACGGCCGCCCGGTCTATTCCGAGCGCTTCATCCATTCCGAGATCTACAGGGCGCGGCCGGACGTGAATGCGGTGGTGCACTCGCATTCGCCGACGGTGGTGCCGTTCAGCGTCACCGACCAGCCGTTCCTTCCGATCCGCGCCGGATTCCTCTATCCCGAGGTGCCGGTGTTTGACACCCGCGACGCCGCCGGCTGGACCGATCTGTTGATCTCCAACCGCGCGCTTGGCCGCGCGCTAGCGGGAAAGCTCGGCAACAACACCGTCGTGCTGCTGCGCGGCCACGGCAACGCGGTGGTGGGGCCGAGCGTGCGGGTCGCGGTCTACCGCGCGGTCTACACCGAGGCCAACGCCAAATTGCTGTTGCAGGCGAAGCTCCTGGGCGGCCCGATCAAGTATCTCGCGCCCGAGGAAGCCGCGATCATGAACGCGACGCGCGCCAAGGTGCGGCCCGGCCATGGCAGCGACCGCATCTGGGAACTCCTCAAATCGGAGGCGATGGGCACTTCCGGCAAGCGCCGGCGCTGAGATAGATAAGGGGCCGATTGCCCAAACCCCGAATGTTCGCGGCCGCCATGACCGACCATCCGCCCAAGCCGCGACTGACGCTCCGCGTCGGCGTCACCGGCCATCGGCCGAACAAGCTCCCGAGAGCCGACCTGCCCCGCCTTGAGCGGCAACTACGCGACGTGTTCGCCGCGATCGAGAACGCCGTGGCCAAGGCGTATGACGCCAACAAGGCGGTCTACGCGCAGGAGCCGGCCGGGAAGAAGCCCTACACCGTCCGACTGATCTCCGGTTTCGCGGAAGGGGCCGACCAGATGGCGACGGCCGCCGGCCCTGCCGATTGGACGGTCGAAGCGATCCTGCCGTTCCCGAAGGACGAGTATCTCAAGGACTTCGAGCAATCGGCGCTCGGCGACGGCCGCGACGTGCGCGGCGAGTTGCTGGCGAGCCTTCAGCGCGCGGCGGTGGTGACCGAGCTGCCGACGCCGCCGGAGCGCAACCAAGGCTACGTGCAGTGCGGCAATTTCCTGTTGCGCCAGATCGACATCCTGATCGCGGTCTGGGATGGCTCGGCGCCACAGCCCGGCGGCACCGGCGCGATCGCGCAGGAAGCGTGCAATGGCGGCATCCCGGTGGTGTGGATCGCGACCGGCGGCGAGCGTCCGATCGCGCTGATCGAATCGTTCGAAGACGACAAGCCGGTGTGCGCACGCGCGCCGTGGAGCGCAGACGCGTTGCGCTCGAGGCTCGATCCGGTGCTGGCGGCACCGGCTGCGGACGCGCTCGATGGACGCTCGCAGCGCGCGCGGCTCGAACAGTTCTATGCCGAGAGCTGGCCGGCGCCGACGCGGGCGTCGAGCTTCGACCTGCTCAAGCGGTGGGCCACCGGCCAGCGGCCGCTGCGACTGACGCTGCCGGCCGAACCGCGGGACGTCCTGGTGGCGGGCTTTGCGACGTTGGTCGACGAAGGGCCGCCGGCGGGGCCGCTCAGTCAGCGGATCAAGGACGTGCTGGCGCCGCGCCATGCCTTCGCCGACGCGCTGGCGGTGCACTTCTCGCATCTCTATCGCAATGCCTATGTGCTCGCCTATCTCCTCGCCGCCGCGGCGGTTCTCATCGCCGTTGCCGGCGCCTATGTCGAAAACCCGGTCCTGAAGCTCGCCCTGGTCGCGATCGAACTGTTGGTCGTCGTCGTGATCATTCAGCTCGTGCGCCATGGCGGCAAGAACGCCTGGCACGAACGCTGGATCGAATACCGGCTGATCGCGGAAAGCCTGCGCTATGCGCGCTTCCTCGCCTACGTGAGCGAGTTCGGCCTGATCAACCGCAAGGAGCTGACCAACCAGCCGTGGACCCTCTGGTACATCCGCGCGACCTTGCGCGAGATCGGGCTGCCGGGTGCAACGCTCGATCGCGCCTATCAGTGGCCGCTGATGCAATCGGTGCTGCGCAGCGAGGTCCGCGAGCAGCGCCACTGGCACGAGAACAACGCCGACGCGATGGCGAAGGTCGACCACTTCCTGCATCGCTCGGCCGAGCGCTGCTTCCTCTACACCTTTGCCGCGCTGTGCATCGGGGTGGTCGTGCTGGTCGGCATCATCGTGCTGCTGCCGGAGCACGAGGAGCACGCGGTGCTCAAGCTCGCGAAGCCGTGGCTCCTGCTGTTCGCCGCCGGGTTTCCCGCGCTGGGCGCCGCGCTTGCCGGCATCCGCGTGCAGGGCGAGTTCGAGGACTACAAGGAGCGCTCCGAGCATATGGTCGCAGCGCTGAACGCGCTCGAAGCGACGTACGAGGCGCAGCTCCGGCAGCAGCCGCAGATCGAGCGCACCGGCGCGCTCCTGATCGAAACCGCGCGCGTGCTGTCGGAAGACCTCGCGGCGTGGCAGGAGCTGTACGGGCGCAAGCGGCTCAATTTGCCGGCTTGATCGAACCGCGAACCGCGATGCTCGTTACTGCGCCCTCTCCCCTTGAGGGAGAGGGCTAGAAGGTCACGCCGCAAGGAGCAAAGGGTGAGGGGTAAACTTGCGCAAAGACACCCCTCACCCAATTCGTTTCGCTGAGAAACCTCGCTGCCCTCTCCCGCAAGGGGAGAGGGCACAGCAACTACCGTCGGCGCTCGCGGAAGTTACCCCTCCTGCCCCACCGACTCGCGCAGCACCCGCTTCACCTCCGGGTCGACCTTGCGGATGCGATCGAAGATCGCCTCGATCTCGGCGGGCTCGACGACGTCCGGCTCCTCGCCGGTGATCGCCTTGAAGTCGCGGGCGAACGCG
This sequence comes from Xanthobacteraceae bacterium, assembly GCA_019745775.1. Lineage (GTDB taxonomy): Bacteria > Pseudomonadota > Alphaproteobacteria > Rhizobiales > Xanthobacteraceae > VAZQ01. The sequence continues at coordinate 129,972 of JAIESR010000018.1, forward strand.
GCGTCCTTGCCGGCGGCCTGGAACGCATTGCGCAACGCCTGCACCGCTTCCGGCGGCGAGCCCTTGGGCAACAGCATGCCGCGCTGCATCTTGGTCGAGATGTCGTTCATCAGGAACAGCGCCTGGTACTTGGCGCCGGACGGCTCCTTGCCGAAGGCTTCGCGGTAGAACTGATAGAACGTGATGATGCCCTGCTTCTCCAACAGCGGGTTGCCCTGGACCTTGCCGTCGGGGCCGATCACCGGGTGATGGAACAGCGCGAGGCCGATGCCTTCCTTGATGATCTGCGGGATCACCTGGGTCTGGAATCCCGGCAGCGACGAGCCGGTGAAATTGACCTCGGCGCGCAGCATCGCCTGGTTGAGATGCGCGGTGCCCTGGAAGCCGGTCACCATCTTGTAGGGCTTGTCCATGATCTCGAGCGCGAGCCGCAGCCGCGTGTCATGCGAGGTCGCGCGGCTGTAGCCGCCTGCAAAGATGTTGGTGGCGCGCGCGAAGTCGGCCGGCTTGCCGTAGCCGCCCGGCACGATGTCCTTGCGCGCATAGACCACGTTCCAGCCGCGGCCGGCGGCGATCGGCGTGAACACGTCCTGGATCTTCACCTTGAGCACGGGATCGTCGGTGATCGAGGAGGTCGCGCTCATGGTGAAATAGCCGAGCGTCATGCCGTCCGGCTTGCCGGCGATGCCGAGGCCGAGCTGGTTCATCGCATTGGCGCCGCCGGCGCCCGGCAGGTTGCGGACGATGACGGTCGGATTGCCGGGGATGAAGCGCGACAGATGCTTCTGGAACACGCGCGCCTCGGTGTCGGCATTGCCGCCGGCGGCGTAGTTCACCAGCAGCGTGAGCGTCTTGTCCTTGTAGAACTGGGCCGAGGCGGGAGAGGCTGCGAAAACGATCGCGGCTGCGAGTGAAGCGAACCTCAGCATGGGATCCTCCCTGCGTGCGCTCGACTGCCTGTGCGGCCTATCTCCGTACCGATTTGCGATGCCGTCAATGCGGCAAACTATTCCACGACGCCTCGGTCTTCCGCAGGGATTGTCGCAGTGATCGCGGCGGAATCAAAGAGGCTTGAACCGCCCGCTCGCCACCGCCCGGTCATAGACGATCGACGCCGCCGCGACGTCTTCGAGGCCGACGCCGAGCGACTTGAAAAGCGTGTGGCCCTGACCGGCGTGCGCAATCCGCGGCCCGGTGACGATCTCATGCAGCGGCTTCACGGTCGACCAGTCGAAACGGCCGGCCTTCGCGAGGTCGATGAACTCGGCGGCTTCGACCTTGGCCTGCTCGATGCTGTCGGTCACCACCAGCGCGGCCTTCAGCACGCAGTCGGGGTCGAGCTCGCGGCGATTGGCCGCGTTCGCGCCGATGCCGTTCACATGCGCGCCGGGCGCGAGCCAGGCCTGCTTGAGCACCGGCTCGGCCGAACCGGTGGCGGTCACGACGATGTCCGCGCCCGACACCGCGTCCTCGACCGAAGCCGCCGCGCGCACCGGCGCTGCCATTTCCTTGGCGAGCTTCCCGCAGAACGCTTCCAGCTTGGCACGATCGCGCGCGGCGACCGACAGCTCCGTGAGCATGCCGGCCGCCTTCAGCGCCAGCGCCTGCGTGCGCGCCTGGCGGCCGGTGCCGATCAGCGCGACCTTGCCGGGCTTCGCCATCTTCTCGGTCGCGACCGCGCTGGCCGCGCCGGTGCGGATCGCGCCGAGCGCATTGGCCTCGATGATCGCCAGCAGCCCCTTGCCCTCCTCGTAGAACAGGACGTGGAAGGGGCCGCCGCCGTAGGACTTCAGCGCGAAGCGCTTCGACGCCCGTTCGCCGCCGCCCATCACGTTGAGCCGGACGCCGCCGAACGGCCAGCGCGTGCGCGGCACGATGTTGGCCTGGCCTTTGGCTTCCTGCGCGAACGCGTCGCGCAGCGCCTGCAGGCACGCCGGCATGTCGAGGAATTCGAGGACGTCGGATTCTTTGATGTAGATTGGCACTCGTTATTCCTTTCTCGCGACGCGCAGACGGTCTCTCCGCTCCCCTCCCCCCACGACCTCTGCAACGACAAACAACGCTACGAAAACTGCGGCCGCTCCTTGAGATAGTGCTTCTTCATCTCGGGGCGGAACTTGTCCATGATCGCGCGGTTGAGCGCGACCGGCGGCTTCTGGTCGGCCGGCAGCATCGACTTGTATGCGACGCCCCCCAGCTCCTCCTTGAACGTACGCCTGGCCTCCGCCAGCACCGCGGGATTGGAGAAGCACTCCACCACCGCCGCCGCGAACGCCTTCGAGCCCGCCACCGCGCCCTTGTGCGCGATCGAATGGGCGAGCGTCACGCCGCCGGCCCAGTGGTGGAAATTGATGTTGGGCACGTTCGACGGATAGTAGAATTTCGCCATCGGCACCTTCCACGAGATATCGCCGGCGTCGTTCGCCGAGGTGCGCGGCGTTTTCAGATAGCCCAACGGCGGGATCTCGCGCTTGAGGCCGTCGATCTTGGCATTGGCCTTGGCCTGAAGGGCCCGCGCCAGCGCATCCTCTTCCGCGCTCCATTCCGGCGTGCCGACGGCCTCGATGTGGCGCTGGAGGAGCTCCGAGATCGCCTGGTTGCAGCGCAGCGGCCACACCGCGCTCTGGACGTCGACCGTCACCTCGGTGTTGCTCATCAGCGCGGCGCCCTGCGCGATCTTCTTCGCCTGCTCGAACAGCTTCATCGCGCCGTCCGCGGTCTGGTCGCGGAAGAACCACCACACCGCGGCGGTGCGCGGGATCACGTTCGGCTGATCGCCGCCATTGGTGATGACGCGATGCGCGCGCATCTCCGGCCGCATGTGCTCGCGGTATTGCGCCAGGCCCATGTCCATCAGCACCACGCCGTCGAGCGCGTCGCGGCCTTTCCAGGGGGCGACACCGGAATGCGCGGTCTCGCCGTGGAACGTGAACGTCGCGGAGATCAGCGCCGATTGCAGCACACCATGGGTGGCGCTGAACTCGCCGCCGATATGGTTGTGGAAGGCGAGATCGACGTCGTCGAACCAGCCGTCACGCACGAAATACGGCCGGCTGACGAGCTGCTCCTCGGCCGGGCCGCCGAACACCTTCAGCGTGCCCTTGAGCCCGAACTTGTCCATCGCCTGCCTGGCCGCGAGCGCGGTCGCGATCAGCACCGCGGCGTTGACGTTATGGCCCTCGCAATGGCCGGGCGCGCCCTCGACGATGAATTTCTGCTCGGCGACGCCCGACACCTGGGAGTTATCGGGACAGGAATCGTACTCGGTGTGGATCGCGACCACCGGACCGCCGGAGCCATAGGTCGCGCAGAAGCCGGTCGGAAAGCCTGAGATGCCGCGTTCGACCTTGAAGCCGCCCTTCTCCAGCAGGTCGGTCATCAGGGCGGCGGTCTCGAACTCCTGCATGCCGAGCTCGCCGAAATAGAAGATGTTGTCGCCGGTGAGCGCGATCGCCTTGGCGTTGCGGTCGACATAGTCGAACACGAAGCGCTGCTCGGGTGTGAGGTTGTCGCCGCTGGTCATCGCTACTACTCCCGGCTTGTCAGTGGTCCGCTCGTCCCCGCCCCCGATCTAGTCGGGGGTAAACTCCCGCGGGGACCCAGGCTAGCTCAAGACTGGATTCCCTAAGTTCACAAACGAAGTGCAACACCTTCTTAGAGAGGTGTTG
>JAIESR010000030.1 GCA_019745775.1 Xanthobacteraceae bacterium
GGCGTCCGCGGCCGCCACTGTCGCGGCCGCCCTCGCGCTCGCCGCGCGCTTCCTGCGGCTGCTCGTCGTCCTGGTCTTCGGTCGCTGCGGTCTCGGCGTCGATCTCGTCCTCGATCTCGACCGCTTCCTCGTCGACGAAGTCGTCTTCGTCATCGGTGATCGGCACCGCCGCGATCGGCTGTGCGGCGATCGCCTTCGCCTGCTCGACGCTGTGGACCAGCTCGCCCTTCTCGATGACGTAGGAGGTCTGCCCGGAGATGGTGGCGTCGGCGTTGACCGTGATGGTGATGCGGAAGCGCTCCTCGAGCGTGCGCAGATGCGCGCGCTTGTGGTTGAGCAGATAGATCGCGATCTCGGTGCGGGTGCGCACGATGATGTTGTGGGTCGCGCCCTTGAGCAGCATCTCTTCGATCGAGCGCAGCAGCTGGAGCGACACCGACGAGACCGAGCGCACGTGCCCGGTGCCGCCGCATTGCGGGCACTTGTCGGTCGAGCTTTCGAGCACGCTCGAACGGATGCGCTGGCGCGACATCTCGAGCAGGCCGAAATGCGAGATGTGCCCGACCTGGATGCGCGCGCGGTCCTGCTTGAGCGCCTCTTTCAGGCGCCGCTCGACCGTGCGGTTGTTGCGCTTCTCGTCCATGTCGATGAAGTCGATCACGACGAGGCCGGCAAGGTCGCGCAACCGCAGCTGCCGCGCGATCTCGTCGGCGGCTTCGAGGTTGGTCTTGAGCGCGGTGTCCTCGATGTGGTGCTCGCGCGTGGCGCGGCCGGAGTTCACGTCGATGGCCACCAGCGCTTCGGTCTGGTTGATCACGATGTAGCCGCCGGAGCGCAGCTGCACCACCGGCTGGAACATGGCGTCGAGCTGGTTCTCGATCGCGAAGCGGGTGAAGATCGGCAGCGTGTCGCGGAACGGCTTCACGTTCTTGGCGTGGCTCGGCATCAGCATGCGCATGAAGTCGCGCGCTTCCGAATAGCCTTCGTCGCCGCCGACCAGGATTTCGTCGATGTCCTTGCTGTAGAGGTCGCGGATCGAGCGCTTGATCAGCGAGCCTTCCTCGTAGACCAGCGTCGGCGCGGTCGACTTGAGCGTGAGGTCGCGCACGTTCTCCCACAGCCGCAGGAGGTATTCGAAGTCGCGCTTCACCTCCATCTTGGTGCGGCTCGCCCCTGCGGTGCGCAGGATCACGCCCATGCCTTCCGGCACTTCGAGCTCCTGGGCGACTTCCTTCAGGCGACGCCGGTCCACCGCGTCGGTGATCTTGCGGCTGATGCCGCCGCCGCGCGCGGTGTTCGGCATCAGCACCGAATAGCGGCCGGCGAGCGAGAGGTAGGTGGTAAGCGCCGCGCCCTTGGTGCCGCGCTCTTCCTTCACGACCTGCACCAGCATGACCTGCCGGCGCTTGATCACCTCTTGAATCTTGTACTGGCGGCGCGGGCGGTGCGGACGCTCCGGCACTTCTTCCATGGCGTCGGCGCCGCCGACGGATTCGATCACTTCCTCATCGCCACCCGTCGCCGCGGAGACCTCGGTGATGTTGGCGCCGTCGCCATCGGTGCCGTTCCCATGGCCGTTCGCGGCGTCGTGCGCGGCGTGGTCGGCGTCCTCGCCGTGCTCTTCCACCGGCGGCTGGTCGGACGCCGCCGCCATCGTTTCGCTGCTGCGGGCGGGCACGGCGTCGTCGGCGTTGTTCTGCAGCCGGTCGAGATCGATCGGCGTTTCGGCCGCGGCGGTCACCGCCAGCGCTTCGGAGGCGGTGACCTCTTGCATGGTGTCGGCAGGCGGCGTGTCATGCTCACGGGCCGGCTGATCGCCGGCGTCGGCCGCCGGCGGCACCATGACTTCGCCGGCCGCCGCCATCGCATGACTTTCGGCGTCGCCGTCGTCGTGATGTTCGTCGTGAGCGCCACCCTGGCCGTCGTCGACCGGGTCGCTCGCGATCCGCTCGCGCCGCCGGTTGGCGCCGCGCTCGGCGCGCCGCCGCGCATAGTTGTCGGCCTCGGCATCGGCCTCGCGCTGCGCGCGCTCTTCCTCGTCGATCAGCGCCTGCCGGTCGGCGACCGGGATCTGATAATAGTCGGGATGGATTTCGCTGAAGGCGAGGAAGCCGTGGCGATTGCCGCCGTAGTCGACGAACGCGGCCTGCAGCGACGGCTCAACGCGCGTCACTTTCGCAAGATAGATGTTGCCGCGGAGCTGTTTACGATTGGCGGACTCGAAGTCGAATTCTTCGACACGGTTGCCGCGCAGAACCACCACCCGGGTCTCCTCCGGATGGGTCGCATCGATAAGCATCTTGTTGGGCATTGCACAATCTCTTGGGCGTCAGCACGCGCGCGGCCGTCACGCGACGCCACGCGGGCGACGCCATACGGCGCGATCTGGTGCCGGACTGATGAGGGAAAGGCTGGGCCTTGCGCGCGTGCGAGACGCAGGCATCGCCGGCCAGGACGTCGTGCAACGACGCAGCCTCGCTCAGATGGCGACGGTGGTTTCGCTCGATGCGCGGTCGAAGCATGACCTCGGCCCGTTACGATGCGGCAGCGCGCTGGCGCCGCCGCGGGTTCTTGGCTGACGACTTGGGTCGGAATGGCGGCTTGATCGTCGAACCGCTACGCCGTCGCCCGGTTGTCCTCTACATGTGCATCGGCCTGATCGACCCGCCTGAACGGACCACCCCTGCGATCGTTGGGATCGTCCTGAAAACGGGCTTGCCAGATGTCGAACGCGGCACAACCGGAGTTGTTAACCGTCAGCCGGCCCTTCTTACGGCCGCAGCCCGGCAATGGCAAGCAGCCTGTCGCCTCAGAAACGGCTAAAGCGCCTGATGGTGAAGGATGTTGAAGCACTTAAACAACGATTAACCACGCCCTCCTAATGGAGTAAGAGGGTGCGGGAACCGGCTCGGGGAATCGATGTCTATCCGCGCGGCGCGTTGGGCTGTCCTTATCGCCATAGCCCTCCTTGGCGGCCTTTCGGCCCCCGAGCGGGCCGGCGCGACCGGGCCCCAGAGCCGTGCGGTCGGCGACGTCCCGGTCGCCAGCGGGGTGCGAGTCGGCGGCGACGAAAGCCAGACCCGGCTGGTGGTCGATTTCAGCCACAAGGTCGATATCCGCGCCTTCACGCTCGCCAACCCCTACCGGGTGGTGATCGACATGCCGCAGGTCGCCTTCCAGTTCCCGGCCCGTACCGGGGAGAACGGCCGCGGCCTGATCAAGGCATTCCGCTTCGGCCTGGTCATGCAGGGCGGCTCCCGCATCGTCATCGACCTGGCCAAGCCGGCCCGAATCGAAAAGGCCTTCGTGCTCGAATCGAGCAACGAGCAGCCGGCGCGGCTGATCCTCGACCTCGCCGCCGTCGATCGCGAGGCGTTCATGCGGGCGATCGCGCTCGAAAACCGCGCGCCGGACGTCGGCTACAAGCGCACGCCGCCGGTGGCGGCGACGCCGGACGAAAAGGCCGATCCGCGGCCGCTGGTGGTCATCGATCCGGGACACGGCGGGATCGACAACGGCACCCGCGCCGCGAGCGGCGAGCTCGAAAAGTCGATCGTGCTCGAATTCTCGCTGCTGTTGCGCGAGCACATCGAGAAGACCGGCAAGTACCGCGTGCTCATGACCCGCAGCGACGACAGCTTCATACCCCTTGCCGAGCGCGTCGCCATTGCGCGCCAGCGGCAGGCCGGGCTGCTGGTCTCGATCCATGCCGACGCGCTGGCGCGGGGCGATGGCGATGCCCAGGGCGCGACCATCTACACCCTGTCGGACCAGGCCTCGGATGCCGCCGCGGCGCGGCTTGCCGAGAGCGAGAACGGCTCGGACGCCATCGCGGGCCTCGACCTGTCGGCCGAGCCCGACGACGTGGCCGACATCCTGTTCGACCTGGCGCGGCGCGAGACCAAGACTTTCTCGGTGCAGTTCGCGCGCGGCCTGGTGACCGAGATGCGCAACGCCACGCGCATGCACAAGGATCCGCTGCGGTCGGCCGGGTTCCGGGTCCTGAGGGCGCCCGACGTGCCATCGGTCCTGGTCGAGCTCGGATACGTCTCGAATCGGGGCGACCTCAAGTCCTTGACCTCGGAAGCCTGGCGGAACCGGACGGCGGCTTCGGTTGCCAAGGCAATCGATACCTACTTCACAACGCGAATAGCTGGCGGCAAACGCCAGAATTGATGGTAGAAACAGCGGTTACCAAGTGGGACAACGGCCTCAGTTTCAACATAAAACAACGGGAATTTGGCTCCCCCGGGGGGCAGGGGCGGGTTATCGGTCATGAGACTTTTACTGCGCTTCTTTGGCTGGGTTTTCGCCGGCGGGACCATCGTGTTCCTGGTGGCCGTCACCGCCATCGCCGGCATCCTCTGGCATTTCTCGCGGGAACTGCCGGACTACTCGCAGCTGCAGGATTACGAGCCCGCGGTGATGACCCGCGTGCACGCCGCCGACGGGCAACTGCTCGCCGAGTATGCGCGCGAGCGCCGGCTCTATCTGCCGATCCAGGCGATCCCGCGGATGGTGCTCAACGCCTTCATCGCGGCCGAAGACAAGAACTTCTACGAACACAACGGCCTCGACTTCTCGGGCATGGCCCGCGCCGGTCTCGCCTATATCCAGAATTACGGCTCCGGCCGCCGTCCGCAGGGCGCCTCGACCATCACGCAGCAGGTCGCGAAGAACTTCCTGCTGACCAACGAAGTGTCGATGGCCCGCAAGATCAAGGAAGCGCTGCTCGCGATGAAGATCGAGCGCGCCTTCTCGAAGGAACGGATCCTCGAGCTCTATCTCAACGAGATCTATCTCGGCATCGGCGCCTACGGCGTCGCCGCCGCTTCGCTGCTCTACTTCAACAAGTCGGTGCATGAGCTGACGCTGCCGGAGGCGGCCTATCTCGCGGCGCTGCCGAAGGGGCCGAACAACTACCATCCGTTCCGCCGCCGCGACGAGGCGATCGTGCGGCGCAACTACGTCCTCGACCGCATGCTCGACGATCGCTTCATCACCGCGCAGCAGGCGGAAGAGGCGAAGCGCGCCCCGCTTGCGGTGACCACGCGCTCGACCGGCGCGCAGATCGCCGCGTCCGAATACTTCGCCGAGGAAGTCCGACGCTACATCAACGACAATTACACCGAGAAGAAGCTCTACGAGGGCGGCCTCTCGGTCCGCACGACGCTCGATCCGCACCTGCAGAAGGCCGCGCGCAAGTCGCTGGTCGACGGCCTCGTGAAGTACGACGAGAGCCAAGGCTATCGCGGCGCGCTCCAGAAGATCGAGATCACCGGCGACTGGGGCGCCAGGCTGGCCGAAATCAAGGCGCTCAGCGATATCCAGCCCTGGCGGCTTGCGGTCGTGCTCGAAATCAACGACCAGACCGCACGCATCGGCCTCCAGCCCGGCCGCGAACCGGGCGGCGCACTGGCCAAGCAGCGCGACTTCGGCACCATCGGGCTCGACGGCGTGCGCTGGGCGAAACCCGCCTCCGGTCCGGCCCGCGGACGGGTGCCGCAGCGCGTCGCGCAGGCGCTGGAAGTCGGCGACGTGATCTATGTCGATCCGATCGAGGGCCGCGACGCCCAGTTCCGGCTGCGCCAGGTGCCCGAAATCTCCGGCGGCATCGTCGCGCTCGATCCGAACACCGGCCGCGTGTTCGCGATGGTGGGCGGCTTCTCGTTCGACCAGAGCCAGTTCAACCGCGCCACCCAGGCGCTGCGCCAGCCGGGCTCCTCGTTCAAGCCGCTGGTCTACGCCGCCGCGCTCGACAACGGCTACACGCCGTCGTCGGTCGTGCTCGACGCGCCGCTCGAAATCGACACCGGCTCGGGCGTGTGGCGTCCGGAAAACTACGAGGGCAAGTTCTACGGGCCGTCGACGCTGCGCTTCGGCATCGAGCGCTCCCGCAACGTGATGACGGTGCGGCTGGCGCAGGACATCGGCATGCCGATGATCGGCGAATATGCCAAACGCTTCGGCATCTACGACAATCCGAATCCCTACATCTCGTTCGTGCTGGGCGCAGGCGAAACCACGCTGCTGAAGATGACCGCCGCCTATGCGATGTTCGACAACGGCGGCCGCAAGATCACGCCGACCCTGATCGACCGCATCCAGGACCGCTACGGCCGCACCATCTACCGGCACGATCAGCGCGAATGCCGCGGCTGCAGCTCGCAGGGCTGGAGCGAGAGCGAGACCGGGCCGACGCTGGTCGACAAGCGCGAACGCGTGCTCGACCCGATGACCGCCTACCAGATCACCTCGATGATGGAGGGCGTGGTGCAGCGCGGCACCGCGACGGTGGTGCGCGAGGTCGGCAAGCCGATCGCCGGCAAGACCGGCACCACCAACGACGAAAAGGACGCGTGGTTCATCGGCTTCTCGCCGGAAATGGTGGTCGGCGTCTACATCGGCTACGACAAGCCGCGCCACCTCGGACGCGGCGGCACCGGCGGCCAGCTGGCGGCGCCGATCGTCAGGGATTTCCTCAAGGTCGCGCTCGCCGACCGTCCCGCGATTCCGTTCCGCGTTCCCGCCGGCATCAAGCTGATCCGCGTCAACCCGCGCACCGGCATGCGCGCCGGCCCCGGCGAGGCATCGATCCTGGAGGGCTTCAAGCCCGGCACCGCGCCGCCCGACGGCTATTCCACGGTCGGCGTCACCGATGCGGACGGCCGCCCGATCGCGCCGCCGCAGCAGGTGCCGCAGGACTCGGGGCCGCCGCCGCGGCCACCGCAGCAGCCGTCGATCTTCCCGGGCCTGTTCGGCGGCCGCGGGCTCTACTGATCGTAACGCCGCAACCGGCGCAGCCCCGCCATGAGTTGCGGGAGCGTGGCCGGCTTTGCGCTTGCGATGAGCGCGGCCGCGAAGGCGAGGGCGATCGCCGCCGATGCGCTGCGGTAGGTGAAATGCATGTGGGTCTGGGTGTGGTTGCTCACCACCTCGAACCAGATGATCGGGATCAGCGCCGGCGATATCAGAACCAGGAACCGGCGCCGATCGAAGCCGACGTCGCGAACATGGCGCCGGACCGCGATCGCCAGCACGATCGCGACCACAGTGCCGAACGAGAGCAGCGCCTTGCCGAACATCCGGACGGTGGGATAGAGCGGCAGTGACAAGATCGGCGGGTGGTCGATCTCGTGCCCGTGCAGCCGGGCGACGATCTGCGCCAGCGTTTCGCCAAAGGTCTCGGCCGGCGCCGGCGACACCCATGCGGCGAGCCCCCATTTGACGGCCCAGGTGAAGGAGTAGGCGCCAAGCCAGCTCACCGCGACCAGGGCCGCGAGCCATCCAGCGCCGACCGCCGCTGGTGGCGCTTGCCCGCCTTGCGCGGGCGCCTGCGCCGCCAGCACCACGAACGCCAGCAGCATCGGCATCAGCGGCGGGTTGACCAGGAAGTCGACGAAATTGAACGTCGCGCCGCAAAACGTCGCCATCGCGACGGCGAGGTAGGGATTGCGCCAGCGCGCGTGGATCAGGCCGAAGGCGCCGACGCCGAGCAGGATGAACGCCAGGCTGACGGCATGCGTCGAGATCCGCCATGCCAGCCAGAGGTCGGTGAGGCTCAGGAGCACGACGATGAAAACCGCCGCCGGCGTCGCGCCGATCGTGGCGCGAAACCCGGCGTAGCAGGCGAAGACCGCGGCGAGGATCAGCAGCGCATTGATCAGCCGCACGCTCGCGAGATCGAAGCGTTCGAGCAGCGGCCACAGGTAGACGCGGTAGCCGTGCCAGTAGCGTGCATAGTCGGTGACCGCCGCGGGCGCGGTGCCGCCGGCGACCGTCTTGAGCTGCTCGCACGGATTGCGTAGCCGGTATTGGTCGTGCACCAGCGGAAAGATCGCGGTGCGCGCGGCATCCTGCTGGCGGTCGAGCAGCACGACGTGGCCGATACATTCGGTGAACTGGTGGCCGCCGCGGTGGATGAAGCGCCCGGGAACGTGGTTCTCGGCCAGCACGCCCTGATCGAACGCCGCCCGGATGTGGCCGCGGACCGCATCGAGATCGGTATGGCTGCGCACGGCGATCAGCGCCAGCACGAACAGCGGCTGCAGCACGAGGGTCATCGCGACGGCGAGCACGCCCGACAGCAGGATCGCCCGCCATGGCCCGCGCGGCTTCGGCAAGGCGGCAGTGGCGGTCATTCCGGTCGCTCCGGGGAAGGGGCAAGGCCTAGCATCGGCCCGGCGGGGGGACAACACGGCGTCGAGCGGGACATTGCTATTGCGGATAGGCGCCGTGGCGATTAAATCGCCCGTGCAACACAAGAGCTGGAATCGCAAAGATGCGCGCCGAGATTGAAGCCGTCGTCGAAGAGATCAAGCAGTCGGTCGGGCTGCTGAGGAGGCATCTTTGACGTCGAGACCGCGACGAGACGGCTGCAGGAGCTCAACCGCGAGGCGGAAGACCCGAATCTCTGGAACGACCAGCAGCGCGCGCAAAAAGTGATGCAGGAGCGCACCGCGCTCGAGGACCAGCTCAATTCCATCGGCCGCATCGAGCGCGAGCTTGACGACCAGATCACCATGATCGAGCTCGGCGAGGCCGAGAAGGATCAGGCGGTGGTGGCCGAGGCCGAGGCGTCGCTCAAGAAGCTCAAGGTCGACGTCCAGCGCCGCGAGATCGAGGCGCTGCTCTCGGGCGAGGCCGACGCAAACGACAGCTATCTCGAGGTCCATGCCGGCGCCGGCGGCACCGAAAGCCAGGACTGGGCCAACATGCTGCTGCGCATGTACACGCGCTGGGCCGAGCAGCACGGCTACAAGATCGACTATCTCGAAGAGACCGCCGGCGAAGAGGCCGGCATCAAGTCGGCGACCATCGAGATCAAGGGCCGCAACGCCTATGGCTGGCTCAAGACCGAGAACGGCGTGCACCGGCTGGTGCGCATCTCGCCCTACGATTCCAACGCCCGCCGGCACACGTCGTTTGCGAGCGTGGCCGTCTACCCGGTGATCGACGACCGCATCAAGGTCGACATCAAGGAGTCGGACGTGCGCGTCGACACCATGCGCGCCCAGGGCGCCGGCGGACAGCACGTCAACAAGACCGAGTCCGCGATCCGGCTCACCCATATCCCGACCAACATCGTGGTGTTCTGCCAGCAGGACCGCTCGCAGCACCGCAACCGCGCGACGGCCTGGCAGATGCTGCGCGCGCGGCTCTACGAAGCGGAATTGAAGAAACGCGAAGCGCAGGCGGCGGCGGACCGGGCCGCCAAGACCGATATCGGCTGGGGCCATCAGATCCGCAGCTACGTGCTGCAGCCCTACCAGATGGTGAAGGACCTGCGCACCGGCGTGCAGACCTCCGACACCGGCGGCGTGCTCGACGGCGACCTCGATCCGTTCATGCAGGCGACGCTGGCGCAGAAGGCGTTCGGCACCGGCCCGGACAAGGTCGAGGACGTGGAGTAGGGGAGCGCGTCCCAGCCTCTCCGCTCATGCCCGCGAACGCGGGCATCCAGAACTTTTTCTTGCGGGGTCCCCGCTTGCGCGGGGACGAGCGGTGGAGAACAAGTTACTTCGCGCCGTCCCGGCTGAAATACACGTCGACCTTCATGCCGACCGCGAGCGGGCCGGGCTCGGCGAGATCGATCACCACCTCGGCGACGCTGACGTCGGTCGGGCTGCGCTGGCCGCGCGCGCCGATGCGGCCGGGCTCTATGATCGGCGCGACCGAGGACACCGTGCCGGCGACGTCGCGGCCGCGGAATGCCGGCGAGCGCACCACCACGCGCTGTCCGGCCTTGATGTCCCCATAGTCGCGCTCGTCGATCTCGGCGCGCACGCGCAGTTTCGAGACGTCGCCGATCACCACCAGCGGCTGCTGGGCCGATGGCGAGGCGAGCTCGCCGGGACGGACGTTGATCTGCAGCACAGTGCCGTCGATCGGCGCCCGCACGATCAGGTTCTCGACCGCCGCTTCGGCGGCACGCAGGTCGAGCCGGGCGGTCGCGAACAGTCCCTCGGGATCGCCCGCCGCGGTGCCCGTCGCGTCGACGTCGAACTTGGCGAGCTCGACGCGCCGGTCCCGGAGCTGCTCCTGGGCATTCGCCAGATTCTTGCGCGCAACCGCGAGGTCGTCGCCGCTACGGGAGCGCTTCGCAGCCGAGGCGCGATCGACCGCGGCGCGTGCCGTGACCACCGCGCTCTCGGCGTCGGCGACAGCGTCTTCGTGCTTGCGACGCTCGGCGGCCTTTCCGCTCGCCGTCGAGCGCGCGCGCTTGCGGAACGTATATTGCAGCTCGGCCTTGGCGTGCCGGTTGCGGACTTCTTCGTCGTCGAGGCGGACCAATGCCTCGCCGGCGAACACGGTGTCGTTGGCCTTCACCAGCACGTCGCCGACCCGGCCCATCGCGGCCGATCCGATCCTGATCTCGCCCGACCATGGCTCGACGCGGCCGGGCGCCACCGCCACCCACATCTTCCGGTCGAACGCCTCTTCGGCGCGCGCCGTCTTCAGTGACGGCACCTGCGTGACGGCAAGCCCGACCCATCCGAGCGCGGCGATGACAATCCGATACCGTTGCAACGTGACCATGGTGTCAGGGCTTTCTCTTCCTGTCCTTGCGGGAAGGCTTGTCGGTTCGCTCCGCGGCAGCCGTGCCGCTCTTGTCGGCTCTGGCTTCGCCGTCGGCCGGGCGCTTGTCGCCGATGATCTTGCCGTCTTCGATACTGACGATGCGGTCGGAGAACGGGACGATACGGGGGTCGTGGGTGACCACCAGCACGCCGCGGCTCTGCTCGCGTGCGATCTCCGCCAGCACTTCCATGATGGCGTGGCCGTTCTCGCTGTCGAGCGCGGCGGTCGGTTCGTCGGCGAGCAGGATCGCCGGATTGCTGACGATCGCGCGCGCGATGGCGACACGCTGCTGCTCGCCGCCGCTCAGCTCGCTTGGATACGAGGCCATCTTGAGCGCCAGGCCGACGCGCGCCAGCGCCTCTTTCGACTTCTGCATGGCGCGGTGCGAGTTCTCGCCACGCACATCGAGCGCGAGGCGGACATTGTCGAGCGCGTTGAGCGTCGGGAACAGGTGGTAGGACTGGAACACGAATCCGATATTCTCGCGGCGGATCTTCGCGAGCTCTTCCGGACCGGCATCCGCGGTGGCGCGGCCGCCGACCCGCACGGTGCCGCTGGTCGGCGTCAGCATGCAGCCGAGAATGGAGAGCAGGGTGGTCTTGCCGCTGCCCGACGGCCCCATCAGCAGCGTCAGCTCGCCGCCGCCGACCGCGAGGCTCACGCCCTTGAGCGCCTGCACACGGCCTGCGCCCTCGCCCAGGAACTTCACGGCATCGATGGCTTCGATCACCGGCTCGGTCATCGCGTGAACACCATCGCAGGATCGATCCGCGTCACCTTCATGATGGCCGCGACGGCGGACACGACGCACATCAGCACGGTGAGGACCAGCAAGGCCGCCGTCATGAGCGGCGTGATGACGACGGGCAGCGCGGTGTCGGCGGTCGCGAGCACGACGATCCAGCCGATGACGGATGCGAGGCAGAAGCCGATCAGCGCGCTCAACAGCGCCTGGAAGATGATGACCTTGTGGATATAGCCGCCGGACGAGCCGATGGCTCGCAGGGTCGCGAACTCGTTGAGGTGATCCTTGGTGCTGGAGTAGAGCGTCTGCGCGACGATCACGGTGCCGACGATGAGCCCGAGCATCGCGCCGGCGAACAGGGCGAAACCGGCGCCGGTGCCGAACATCCAGAAATTGGCGCTGCGCTCGCGAAACTCGGCGGTGGTGAGGACTTCAGTGTCGGGCAGCCTGGCGCGCAAGCTGTCGCGGACCTGCATCACGTTCGCGCCGGGCGTCACGCGCACCAGGAAATAGGACGCCTTATTGGCGGCGGTGCCGGTATAGGCGCGGGCGCGCTCGATCGAGGAGAAGACGTAGGGCGTGGTGGTGAACGAGCGGATGCCGTTGGTGATCGCCAGCACCTGCACCCGCTGGTCGCCGATTTCGGCGTATTCGCCGACGCGCGTCGTCTCCAGCCGGTCGAAATAGGAACGGTCGATCGCGACCGCGCCGGGTATCGCAAGCGCGTCGGCGCGGCCCTCGACCACGTTCCAGGGCTCGAGCCCGGCGCCGCGCGGATCGGAGCCGATCATGAAGATCGGCGTGTTGCCGCCCGACGGCGTGCGCCATTGCGCGAAGCCGATCACCAGCGGCGCGGCCGAGGCGACCCCGGCGACCGACAGCGCGCGGAAGCGCTCGCGCTCGTCGAGCAGGGAAGGGTCCTCGAAGCATTTGGTGCCGCGCGGCACGATCCAGAGGTCGGCATCGGCGTGGTCGATCATGACCGTGACCATGCGCTCGAAGCTGACATAGAGCCCCATCTGCACCGTCACGAGCACGATCGAGAACACGATGCCGATGACGGTGGCGATCAGCCGCAGCCGGTCGTGAAACAGATTTCGGAACGCGAGTTTTGGGGCGAGCGACATGTATCTCGACTTCGAAGCGACCGTTCCGGCCGAGGGTTATGACGTTTTCGCAACCGCGCGCGGCTCCGCGCCGACGAGCCGCGCCCCGAGCGGAATGTTGCGCAAGGTTTCGACCAGCGCCCAGCTCGATGCGACCGCAACGGCGAAAACGAGCGCGGCCTTCACGATGGCGGGGAGCGGGGCGTTCAATAGCGCATATTGCATCCAGACCACAAACGGGTAGTGCACGATATACATCCCGTAGGCATTGGCGGAGAGGCTGTCGAGCCAGCGCCGCCGGTTCGTCGCGAAGCGGATGCACACCGCGATCAGCGCGAGGCAGCCCGAGGCGCAGCACACGACAAAGCCGAGATTGGCGGCGAGCTGGAGCCATAGCGGGCCTGGATTGTCGTTGCCGCCTTCCATAAGGATCGCGGTCGGCGTCATCCAGAGCGCGAGGCCCAGCACCGCCGCGCCGACGGCGAGCGGCCAGCGCCGCACCAGGACGCTGTCGGTCGCCAGCAATCCGCGCTCGAGCCCGTAGGCACCGACGGCGGCGCCGGCGAAGAAATAGACCGTGTAGTGCAGCGGACGGCACCATTGGAAGGCGAAGGCGCTGTACTGGTACCAGGCCCACGGCGAATAGATCAGCGCCATCGGCACATAGGCGAGCGCGGACGCGGCCGTGAGGATGAGGATGAAGCGAACCGGATCGGTCCGCGTGTTGGCGGCGAGCTTGCCGAGATGAATGCCCCAGGTCGGATAGACCTTGTGCAGCGCCGCCGCGACGATGTTGAGGATCAAGAGCTGCCACAGGAACCACTGCGGGCCGCACGGCCAGAACGGCAGCGCCAGGAATTGGCGCCAGTAATCGGCGACACTTGGGTCCGGCGTGGTGACGAGATAGACCGGATAGAGCGCGATCGGCATCAACACGAAGATTGCCGGGATCATCGGCAGGCCGAGCCGCAGCAGCCGGTCGGTCAGGTAGGTGAAGCTGTTCTTGCGCTGAAGGCTCGGCCACACGAACAGGCCGGACAAAAAGAACATCAGCGACATCAGGCTGACATCGTTCCAGGCGCAGAACAGGTCGAAGCCGAACCAGCGCTGGCTGTCGATGATCGGGAAGGTCTGCCAGTCGTAAGGCGGCGCGTCGAGCCGGTGCGGCTCGGACGGCAGCGAGCCGAGGTAGGCCATGATGGAATGGAACCCCAGCACGATCAGGATAACGATGGCGCGCAGATTGCTCAGCGCGAGGCTCGTCGCCGACATACGCCCTAGAGTCCTACCCGGCGATGATGCTTCGACTGAAACCCCGTGCCTACGGCTCGCCGGCTGGCCGTAGGCGCCCGCCGATTTTAGGCCATCCCGGGAGGTTTTTGGCGCGTGAATACGACGCGCGCCTCATGCCCGAACCAGGGTGGACGTTGCGGCGTTAAACCCGCTAAATCCGCGAAACGGCCATATTGTGGGTCGAATAGACCCGATCGTAGCATCCCTCGCCACCCAAAAATCAGCACGGAATCGTCCACTTGAAAGCACGAATTGCCACTTTGGTTGTCGCAGCCGCCACGGTCGCCACCGCGTGGATGGCGGCCGTCCCCTCGCGCGCGCAGGAGCCGACCGCCGCCGGCCTCTGGCAGAAACTCGACGAGGACACCAAGAAGCCGATCATCTGGTTCCTGTTCATGGATCGCGGCGGCGTGTTCGAGGGCTATGCCGCCAAGATGTTTCCCGAGCCGGGCGAAGACCCCAATCCGGCCTGCACCCGCTGCACCGACGATCGCAAGGGCGCATCGCTGCTCGGGCTGTCCATGATCCGCGGCATGAAACGCAACGGCCTTCGGTACGAAGGCGGCACCATTCTCGATCCGCGCGATGGCTCGGTCTACAAGGCGGTGATGACGCTCGACCCCGCCAAGAACGTTCTGGTCTTGCGCGGCTATGTCGGGTTCGAGTTCCTCGGCAAGAACGACATCTGGTATCGCGTGCCGGACAGCGCCTGTTCGCAGCTCGACAAGGCGATCGTCACGAAGTTGAAACCGGATTGCGCGGAAGCCGCGAAGGCGGCTCCGAAGGGCAAGCCGAAGGCGCCGGCGCCGAAATAGCGCGCGCGTTCGCAGCCGATTTTCGTAGCTCGTGATCTATTCGCCGCTGGTCAGAAGCCGCGACAGCTCCGTGACGTTGTCGCAATCCTCGATGGTAGACACCAGCGCGGCGATCCGTTTCGCACGGCCGGTGTCGTGTCCCTTCGTCAACGTCAGGAACTTCGCCATGATCTGCTCGGGCGTCATCGGATCTTCCGGGCTGCCCGGCCGGTAAAGCACCGTCGCTTCGTGCTCCTGCCCGTCCTTGCATCGCACGACCAGGCGGCAGGCGACGCGATAGCGTCCATTGGCGCCGTCGAACCGGGGCTCATGCTCGACCCGGATTCGGGCGATGAACGCCACGATCGCCGGATCGCGAATCTTGTCCTCGGCGAATTGATCGACGCCCCAGAGCCGCTCCAGCGCCATGACCGCCAGGCCGTAGCGCAGGTTCATCTGCGCCGACAGGACGCTCCGGATGCGGCTCGGTTCATAGGGCCAGCCGCAGTGGTGCAGGGTATTGTCGCTGACGAATGCCGTGATGGTTTCGATATCCGCCGCGACCAGACCATGCTCGCGCATGATCTTGTCGATCGCGGTCATGGCTGTGATGCTGCCGTTGGAAGCAGGAGCCGGTTTGAATCCGACGCGCAGGATTTCCCAGCGTGCCGCGAGCTCGCCGGTCAGCGCCGGCTCCGACCAGTCGTCGACGAACGAGCTGAAGAACGCACCGTAGGGCGCCTCCAGCACGTCCGGGATGCCGGTGTAGCCACGCCGCGCAAGCTGCGCGGCATAGACGCCGCTCTGCGCCGCCCGTCCGGAATGGAAGGATTTGGTCATGGCGCCGTCCTGTACGGCCATCAGGCCGGCCGCCTGCGAGCCGGCAATTCCCAGCGCCTGCTGGGTCTGGTCCGCGTCCAGGCGCAGCACATGGGCGGCGGCGGCCGCGGCGATGAAGACACCGGTCGTGCCTTGATTGTGGAAGCCGCTTTTGAACATCCCGCCTTTGGCCGCCAATCCGACCCGGATGCCGAGCTCATAGGCCGCCACCATCGCGGCGATGAGGTCGCGTCCGCTGACGGCGGGATCGTTCTCGGCGAGCGCAAACGCGGCGGGGAAGGCGAGCGACCCCGGATGCAGGGTGGATTCGATGTGGATTTCGTCGAGCTGGAAGGCATGCGCACTGGTGCCGTTGAGCAGGGCGGCGAGCGCCCCGCTGGTGCGGAGCGCCATGCCGAAGACCGCCGATTGCGGCGCGCAGCCTTCGGCGGCGGCCATGTCGGCCAGCTTTTTCATCGACGGCAGTGACGCGCCGAAGATGCAGCAGCCCAACATGTCCAGAATGCAGAGCTTGGCTTTGGCGACGACCTCGCGGGGCAGTTGCTCGAAGCGCAGCGACGAGCTGAACTGCGCCAGCCGACGGGTCGGGGCGCCGGCGCCGGATGCGACGTGATGAGGCTCACTCACATCCGCCTCCCGAGCCGATCTATTTGTCCGTACGCAGGACGGCCAGCGTGGCCCGCAGCTCTTCGTACTGCGTCTTCAAGAAGCTCTCGGCGTCAGCGCCAATCCTGAAATCGGCATCCCAGCTGTTGCGGACGAGGCTGGCCTTCCACTCGTCCTTCTTGACGATTGCGGCCAGCCTGCCGCTCCAGAACGCGACCTGCTGCGGGGAAAGATTCTTGGCCCCCACGACGCCGCGCCAGTTGCCTTCGACGACGTCGAGGCCTTGCTCCGTCCAGGTCGGGATATTGGCGTTCGCACCGGTGAGGCGTTTCGGCGCGGCGAGCGCAATCGCGCGCAATTTGCCCGACGACAGATGCGGCTCCAGCACCGAAATGGTCGCGATCACCACGTCGACATGGCCGCCCAAGACGGCGGTCGCGGATTCGTTTGCGCCTTTGAACGGCACGATCGTCAGCTTGTTGGGGTCGACGCCGGCAGCGCGCGCGAGCCGCAGCAGCGCCACGTGCGACGAGCTTCCCATGCCGGGCGCGATGGCGAACGACGGCGGCCTCGATGTCGTCAGTGCTTGCGCCAGGTCCTTGCCGGTCCTGATCGCGCTGTTGGCGTTGACCGCGAACGCGCCGTACTCCGTGAACAGTTGCGCAATGGGCGTGACGTCCTGGTATTTGAGAGGGCCGATTTTCAGCACATCATTGGCGAGCAGCGTAGGGCCGCTGATCGCAAGATAGTGGCCGTCGCCGGTGCGCTGGCTGACATAGCTCCACGCCAATGCGCCGCCGCCGCCTGGCCGCGCTTGCACGGTCATGGTGGTGGTGACGAGCTGATTGCGCTGCCACAGATCCTGGATCAGGCGCGCGAGCACATCCATGCTGCTGCCCGCCGCGGTCGGGACGATGAACTCGACGGCCTTCTGCGGCGACCACGCAGCGGATTGGGCGTGGGCCTGCGCCGCCGTCAGGCCACCCAGGAGCAACACGACGGCGGTGCGGCGAAAATGCCGGGCAGAGTGGGGAGGCATCATCTCGTTCATGGCCGTCACTTCCGAAGCCCGGCGGCGGTGAGGAATTCGCGGTTCGACGCAATATCCGCGCGCACCTTCGCCTGCATCCCGTCGAGCGAGATGTTCATCGACGATTGCATGTTGAGCGTCGAGAAGTCCTGCCACTGTTTCGTGGCCTTCATCTTGTCGACGGCCGACATCAAGGTATCGACGACGTTCTTGGGCGTTCCCGCCCGAACCATCATGCTGCGCCAGAGCTCCTCGACGATGTCGTAGCCTTGCTCCTTGAAGGTCGGGACGTCGGGGAAGTACTCGTTGCGCCCGGCCGAGCTGATTCCGAGCAGCCGGATCTCGCCGCTCTTGAGCTGCGCGAGCCCGGAGCTTGGCGTCATGACGGCGACGTCGATATGGCCGCCCAGCAAGGCGATGGCCGCGTCGCCGCCGCCCTTGAACGGCACCCAGATCGACTTGAAGCCGCCGACCTGCTGCAGCCGATAGAAGACATACTGGTGGAAGCCTGCCGACGAGAACCCGCCAACCGAGATCTTGTCGGGCTGCGCGCGGATGGCGTCGACGAAATCCTTCATCGTCTTGAAGCGGCTGTCGGCGCGCACCGCGACCGCCGACGGCTCGGCCTGCAGCGCCGGCAGGATGATGAAGTCGGCGGGACTGAATTTCATGTCGCTCGCGGCCATGGCAAACGACATGCTCGAAGTCGTCGACAGGATCGTGTAGCCGTCCGCCGGCGCGTTCTGTAGAAGCGACATTGCCAGGACGCCTTCACCGCCGGGACGGTTCTCCACCACGAAGGTCTGGTTGAACATCTCGGCGAACTGCTTGCCGACCTGGCGCATCATGACGTCGAGCGGCGAACCGGCGCTGGTCCAGCACAGCAATCGCACGAGTTTGTTGGGGTACGCCGCCTGGGCGTGCGCGCCGTCGGTCCACAGCGCGGCAACGACGAGGGCGGCGATGGCGATGCAGCGTGTCATGACGAACTCCCGAGTTTCTCTTGTTGTTGTCTTGTGCGACTCTGACATCCGGCTTTGAGCCGCTCAGGGACCTTCATCCTTGGGCAGACGGAAGCTCCGGGGTGGGAACTGCTGCCCCTTGGTTTCGCGAACCACCTGCTCATTGATGTCGAGGCCAAGGCCAGGACCTTGCGGCAGCGGGAGATAGCCGTTGACCGGCTTGAGGAGATTGGGCGCGATGCGTGCGCCGAGCTCCTCGAACGGCAGGAAGTATTCGGTGATGATGAAGTTCGGCATGCACGCCGATGCGTGCGCGGTCGATGACAGCGAGATCGTCGTCGAATTGTAGTTGTGCGGCGACACCGCGATCTGTTCCGACTCGGCGGCGGCGGCGATGTACATCAATTCGAGGATGCCGCCGCAATTCGACACATCGGGATTGATGATGTCGACGGCGCGGGCGCGGAAGATGCGGCGGAATTCGGCGCGCGTATAGATCGCTTCGCCGGTCACCACCGGAATCCTGCTGTGAGCACGCACTTCCGCCAGCGCTTCGATATTGTCGCACTGGCAGGGTTCTTCGAGCCAATACGGCTCGAACTCGGCAAGCGCGTTGGCGACGTCGATGGCGTGCATGGGCGCCAGCCGGCGGTGCAACTCGAGCAGGATGTCGACGTCGGGGCCGACTGCCTTGCGCACCGCCCGTACGACCTTCACCGCGTGGCGGACGTGCTCCTTGGGAATATAGGTGCGCCAGATGCCGGGCACCGGATCGAACTTGAGCGCGGTGAAGCCGCGCTTCACCACCGCCTCCGCCTTGGCGGCGTATTCGTCCGGCGACTGGACCTTGTAGCTCCAGCCGTTGGCATAGACGCGGATCTTGTCGCGCACCGGACCGCCGAGCAGATTGTAGACCGGCTGGTTGGTGGCCTTGCCGCAGATGTCCCACAGCGCCTGCTCGATGCCGGAGGTCGCGCAATAGAATTCCAGCGAGCCGCGGCGCTGCGCATAGTCGTCGAAGGCGATTTGCAGGATGTGCCGGATCTGGAACGGATCGCGGCCGGTCAGATAACGGCCGAGCTCCTCGACCTGGGCGGCGACCGCGCGGTCGCGATCGTATTGGCTGTAGGCTTCGCCCCAGCCGACGATGCCGGCGTCAGTCTCGATCCGGACGAACACGAAGTTCTTGCGCCAGCCGGAATGCACCGGGAGGCATTCGATATTTTTGATTTTCATTGACCGTCCTCAAGCCCTTCTCCGGCTGCTCTTGCCGGCCACGCTTTCCTTCAAGACGAGTTGGCCGGTCGCCGACATCGCGCGGATGAAGCGATCGCGGCCGTTCTCGATGTGCTTCTCGACCTCATGGCCGGCCGCTTCGCAGTCGCCGCGCTCGATGGCGGCCAGGATCGAACGATGCTCGACGTTGGAAACCGTCAGCCCGCCGCCGAATTCGAGGCCGTGCCGGCGGTAGATACGCAACTGCTTGCCCATCTGCGCGTCGAGCGCGGCAAGCTGCGCGTTGCCGGTCGTCGCGTACAGCGTCGCATGGAACGCGATATTGAGGCCGATATAGCGATTGGCGTCGGACGCGCGCGAGGCTTCGTCCATGGCCGCGATCAGGTCGTGCATCTCCTTGAGGACCGCGCGGGTGACCGTCGCCGCCGCGAGCCGCCCGGCGAGCCGCCCGAGGCAAGCGCGGACGTCGAACAGATTGACGATTTCCGCCACCGATAACGCGCAGACGAAGGAGCCCTGGTTGGGGACGATGTTGACCAGTCCGGAGCGCTGCAACAGCCGGCAGGCTTCGCGCACCGCCCCGCGGCTGACATCGAAGCGCGCGGCCAGTGCGTTCTCATTGATCCGAGCCCCGGGCTGGTACTCGCCCTCGAGGATCAGGTGTTCAAGCTCGCATTCGAGCCGGTCGGCGATGGAGACGGGCGCGGAACTCATGCCGACAAAGTTCGTAAATTTCGGCGCTTATGTCAACAATAGTGGCCTTCTGTCGGCAAATGTGCCAGCAAATTTGGCAATTTTGCGGGATCTTGGTCCCGTCCAGAGCGGACAGGGCTTTTCGAACCGGGGCTCAGTGCCCGCTGCCGAGCCGCATGCCGGCGCGCAGGAATCGGCGCGGATCGATCGCCTCGCCGTTCACGCGGGTCTCATAGTGCAGATGCGGTCCGGTCGAGCGCCCGGTCGATCCGACCTTGCCGATGATCTGGCCGCCGCGCACCCGCTGACCGACCTTCACGGTGATCTCGGAGAGATGCCCGTAGCGCGTCGTGAACCCGTTGCCGTGATCGATCTCGACCATCTTGCCGTAGCCGCCCTGCCATCCGGCAACGGTGACGTTGCCGTCGGCGGTGGCGCGTGCCGGGTCGCCGGTCTCGCCGCGGAAATCGATTCCTGTATGCAGCGCCGGTGCGCGGATGAACGGGTCGACGCGGACGCCGAAGCCCGATGAAACGTCCAGCTCGCCCATGACCGGCTTGCGCACCGGCACGGTGGCGAGCGTGCGCGTCAGGCGCTCAAATTGCGCACGCGCCATCCCGACGCGATAGACGTGCTGCTCGAACTGGCCGGCGTAGGCCGGCAGCCGCGCCGGCACGAGCGGGCCGCCGACGCCGCCATTGTCGCGCCCGCCGAAGCGCGCATTCTCAAGCCCGAGATCGGCAAGCACGCCGCGGATGCGCTGCGCCTTCGCTTCGTAGGTCTGTTCGATCGACGCGAGCGACGCCGACTGCCGCGCCTCGACACGATCGAGCGACGCCTCGAGGCGCGCGAGCGCGTCCGCGACACCGTTGTCGCGGCCGGTGGTGCGTTCGGGCAGCAGCAGGTTCGACGACTTGTCGTTGACCGGCTGCGGCCGGTTCGGCACCGAGCGCGTCTGCTCGCGGCCGGTCGGCCGGGTCGAGCCGGTGACGATGCCGTCGGGCATGGTCTGGATGGCGTTGGCGCGGTTTTCCAGCGCCGACTGGCGGCGGATGATCTGATCGAGCTTCTGCTCGTATTGCTCCTGATTGAGGAGCTGGCGGCTCGACATGCGATCGATCTGCTGGCGCAGGTCGGAGATGCGATCCTCGTAGGCGTATTGCATCTCGGCCTGCCGCGCGATCAATCCGGTCAGCACGTCGTCGCGGAAAGCAAAATAGGTTGCGGTGGTGATCGACCACGCTGCCATGATCACCAGCGTGCCGACCGCGATCCAGAAAGCGACCGGGCCAAGCCGGACCTGACGTCCGGCATGCGCCAGCGTGTAGTCGGTGCGTGGCAGCGCAACGGCGGCCGGCTGCGCCGCTGGAGCAGGGGCACGCCTATACTGAACGCCGGAA
Organism: Xanthobacteraceae bacterium; assembly: GCA_019745775.1. GTDB lineage: Bacteria > Pseudomonadota > Alphaproteobacteria > Rhizobiales > Xanthobacteraceae > VAZQ01. The sequence continues at coordinate 21,287 of JAIESR010000030.1, forward strand.
TACGGCTGTGACGACACTTGGCGGTGGTACATCGACGCTTCCCCGCCGGCGACGGTCCCAACAACGCCGGCGTTACATGCGCCTAAGTACAACCCGGGTATGGTTAATTTTTTCGGAACAAATTGTGGAAAACTGTTCCTGTGGTTGGCGGGACCTTAAAGCGCCTTGGCCGCGGCCAGGACCTCTTCAGCGTGGCCGTCGACCTTCACCTTGGGCCAGATGCGGGCGATCGTGCCGTCCGGGCCGACCAGAACCGTCATGCGAACGATCCCCATGAACTCCTTGCCGTACATGGATTTCTTGGCCCAGGCGCCATAGGCCTTGAGCATCGCGTGCTTCTCGTCGGATAGGAGGGCAACCGAGAGTTTGTGCTTCTTCTTGAATGCGTCCTGGGCCTTCACCGGATCGGCCGAAATCCCGATCACTTCGGTGCCGGCTTTGGCAAAACCCGCCCGAAGCTTCGAGAATTCGATCGATTCCCGGGTGCAGCCAGGGGTGTCGGCCCGCGGGTAGAAGTAGAGGACCAGCTTCTTGCCCTTGAAGTCGGCGAGCGAAAGGCTGCCGCCGCCGTCGCGCGGCAGCTCGAACGCCGGGGCCTTGGCGCCTTCCTTCAGGGGGGTGGTCGCCATCAAGTGCCTTCCTTTCGTCCCTTTTTTCAGATCAATAATAATGGGTTAAACGATAAGCAGGAGAGTGCTGACGGATCGCCGGTTTCTCACGAATCGGCGATGGCAGCAACGATCCGGACGGCCGCTGCGGGGAGTGCAGCGGACATACGGCGGCGGACGAGGGGACGCCCAGTCGGGGCATGGCGGCGGATCACCACACCAGGCCGGACATTACCAAGCCGGACATCACGGCCCTGCGCAAGCTTGAGGCCAGTATCCAGCTCGACATGCTGGAGCAGTCGGCGGCGCGGCCGCGCGGCGAGCGCTGGCAGCATGCCGAGCTGACGCCGGCGCAACTCGGTCTCACCTGTTGGCGGCTTTCGGCGATGCGGTTCTGGGCGCGCTGGCGTCGCCTATCGATCGCTTTCGCCTCCGGCGCCGGCGTGGTGCTGATCGGAATGCTGGCGCTGTGGTGGCGCCTCGGCAGCGGCCCGATCGATTTCGATTTCGCGACGCCGTGGCTCGCCGCGGCGATCGAAGAGAACTTCGGCAGCCATCACCGCGTGGCGGTCGGCGGCACGCAGCTCGAGCGTGACGCCAGCGGCCGCACCGCGTTGCGCATCCGCGACATCGTCGTGCGCGATGCGCATGGCGAGATCGTCGCGAGCGCGCCGAAGGCGGAGGTCAGCTTCTCCGGCTCCGGCCTGATGACGGGCAAGGTGCGCGCCAAGCGGCTGAGCCTGGTCGGCGCCGAGATGCAGGTGCGCATCGAGCAGGACAGCAAGGTCACGGTGTTCGCCGGCACCAACCGGCAACCGTTCGTGACCGCGTCGGCGTCGGAGCCGGCGCTGCGCGCGGGCGCCGCACCCAACCCGGTCATCCTCAATCGCGCGCCCGGGCCGCAAACCGCCAGCCGCGGCACGATCCCCGATCTCACCGCGCTGCTCGCGTGGATCGACAGCCTCGGCGCCACCGGCCTCGACGGTCGCGACCTGAGCGAACTCGGTCTCAAGAACGGCAATCTCACGCTGTTCGATCAGCGCAACGGCAAGCAGTGGGAGTTCCACGACATCAATCTCAGCCTGACGCGCCCGAGCGGCGGCGGCGTCGCGCTCACCATGAGCTCGGAAGCCGGCGAGCGGCCGTGGCTGTTGCGCGCGACCGTGTCGCGCGGCGAGGACGGCGTCCGCAAGGTCGAGATCGAGACCGAGCGTCTTCCGGCCAAGGACCTGCTGCTGGCGCTGCGGATCGGGGACGGACAGCTCGAACCGAACATCCCGGTAACCGCGCGCGTGCGTGCGGTCCTTTCCGACGACGGCGTCCCGCGGATGATCGAGGGCCGTATCCAGCTCGACAAAGGGCACATCGTCGACGCCGACGAGCCGCTGAGCCGGATCGATATCGACCGCGCCGATTTCGACCTGCAATGGGACGCCAACCGCCAGACCCTGGTCGCGCCGTTCCAGATTCTGTCCGGCGGCAACCGCATCACGCTGTTGGCGCAGCTCACCCCGCCGCGCGAAGCGAGCCCCGGCTGGGTGCTCAAGATCACCGGCGGCAGCGCCGTGCTCGCATCCTCGGCGCGCGATCCGGATGCGCTCGTCCTCAACCGCATCCAGATCGGCCTGCGCATCGATACCGACAAGCAGCGCATCGACGTGGAGCAGGGGGAGGTCGGCAACAGCGACCTCGGCCTCGCGATCTCCGGCGGCCTCGACTATGCGGGTGAGCCGCGGCTCGCGCTCGGCATCGCCGGCACGCGCATGTCGGTCGCCGCGATGAAGCGGCTGTGGCCGTCCTTCATCAGCCCGAAGGTGCATGCCTGGGTGTCCGACAACATCCTGAGCGGCACCGTCGAGCGCGTGGTGATCGCAACCAATGCGCCGCTCGCGACCTTCAAGACGATCAGCCCGCCGATTCCGGAGGATGGTCTCGCCATCGAGATTTCCGGCAACGGCGCCGAGATCCGCCCGGTGCACGGGCTGCCGTCGATCAAGGACGCCGACGTGCGCGTGCGCATCACCGGACGCACCGCGAGCGTCACCATCGGCCGCGGCAATATCGACGTGTCGGCCGGGCGCCGGCTCACGATCTCGAGCGGGCTGTTCGAGGTGCCGGACCACTACATGGATGCGCCGGCATCGCGCGTGCGCTTCCGCGTCGACGGTTCGGTCGCTTCCGCCGCCGAATTGCTGAGCCGCGAACGGCTCCGGGACTACGCCGGCTCGCCGATCGATCCCGGCACCAGCCGCGGCAACCTCACCGCCTATGTGACAATGAGCATGCCGCTGAAGCCCGACCTGCCGGCGGGCTCCGCGCAATACGCGATGAATCTCGAGGTCAACAATTTCTCCGCCGAGAAGCTGGTCATGGGCCAGAAGGTCGAGGCGGCGGCCTTGCGCGTGCGCGCCGACAATCAGGGCTACGTGCTGCGCGGCGACGTCAAGATCAACAACATCCCGGCGCTGCTCGAATACAAGAAGTCGCGCGACCAGGCGGAGGCCGAGGTGCGGGTCGCGGCCACCCTCGACGAGTCCGGCCGCACGCGGCTTGGTTTCGATCTGTCCGGCTATGTCAGCGGCCCGGTGCCGGTGCGCATCAACGGCCGTATCCCGATCGAGAGCGGCGATAGCCGCTATTCGGTCGAGGCCGACCTGACGCAGGCGCGCATCGACCGTTTGCTGCCGGGCTGGACCAAGCCCGCCGGGCGGCAGGCGCGCATGTCGTTCATCATGACCAGCCGGCCGCAATCCATGCGGCTCGACGATCTTTCGATCGAAGGCCCGGGCCTGCAGGTCAGGGGCAGCGTCGAGTGCGACGGCTCGGGCGACATCCAGGCGGCCAACCTCACGAACTTCAATCTCTCCGACGGCGACAGGGCGACGCTGCGCGCCGAGCGCGGTGCCGACGGCGCGCTGCGCGTCACCGTGCGCGGCGACGTCTACGACGGCCGCGGCTTCGTCAAGTCGTCGATGTCCGGTTCGCCGGGGCAGGCCAAGAACGCCAAGCTCAAGGATATCGACGTCGACGTCCGGCTCGGCACCGTCGCCGGCTTCCACGGCGAGACCCTGCGCAACCTCGACCTCAAGATGTCGCGCCGCAACGGCACTGTCATGAGCTTCTCGCTGGCCGCGCGGGGCGGTCGCGATACGGCGATCACCGGCGACCTGCGCGGCCGCCAGGGCGGCCGCAACGTCATGTATGTCGAGACCAAGGACGCGGGCGCGCTGTTCCGCTTCAGCGACATCTATCCGAAGATCTTCGGCGGCGAGATGTGGATGGCGATGGACCCGCCGACCGCCAGCAATGCGCCGCAGGACGGCATCCTCAACATCCGCGATTTCAGCATCCGCGGCGAGCCGACGCTCGACCGTGTCGCCTCCGGCAACGCCGAGATCACGGCGTCGACCGGCGCCAAGAGCCAGGGTGGCGTCGAATTCGAGCGCATGCGCGTCGAGTTCACCCGCACCCACGGCCGCTTCGCGATCAAGGAGGGCGTCGTGCGCGGCCCGATGATCGGCGCGACGACGGAAGGCCACATCGACTATCTGGCCCAGGAAGTGCGGTTGCGCGGCACCTTCGTTCCGTTCTTCGGCCTCAACAACATGTTCGGGCAGATTCCGGTGTTCGGCGTATTCCTCGGCGGCGGCAGCAACGAAGGTCTCGTCGGCCTGACGTATGAGGTGGTCGGCCCGCCGGGTCAGCCGGTGCTGCGCGTCAACCCGATCTCGGTGGTGACGCCGGGACTGTTCCGCAAATTCATGGAATTCCCCGCCGGCGGACGGGGCTTCGGCGAACAGCCGCGCTAAGGTCTAGGCCTCTCCACCGTCATGCCCGCGCTTGTCGCGGGCATCCACGCCTTAGAATGTCAGCAATGAAGGCGTGGATGGCCGGGACATAAGGGCGTTCACGCCCGTCTTCGACGGGCTATGCCATGACCAGTCAATTCAAACCGGCTTCAGCAGCACGTGGCGCTTGCGTCCGAGCGACAGCTTGATCACGCCTTCCGGCGTGAGTTGCGACGGCGTGAGCGTACTCTTCTCGTCGGTGACGGCGACGTCGTTGACGCGGATGCCGCCGCCCTGGATCTGACGCCGCGCCTCGCCGTTCGATTTCACGAGGCCGGCTTTGACGAAGGCGGCAAGCACGCCCAGGCCGCCGGCAAGCTCGGCCTGCGGCACCTCGATCGTCGGCAGCGTCTCGGCCATTGCGCCTTCCTCGAACGTGCGGCGCGCGGTCTCGGCGGCTTCCTCGGCGGCGGCGCGGCCGTGGATCAGCGCGGTCGCCTCGGTGGCCAGCACCTTCTTGGCATCGTTGATCTCCTGGCCCTTGAGCGCGGCGAGGCGGGCGATCTCGTCGAGCGGCAGCACCGTGAACAGCTTGAGGAAGCGCGCGACGTCGCCGTCCTCGGTGTTGCGCCAGAACTGCCAGAAGCCGTAGGCGCTCAGCATGTCGGCATCGAGCCACACTGCGCCGGCGGCGGTCTTGCCCATCTTGGCGCCCGATGACGTGGTGATCAGCGGCGTCGTCAGCGCGAACAGCTGCGCATTGAGCATGCGGCGGCCGAGGTCGATGCCGTTGACGATGTTGCCCCACTGGTCGGAGCCGCCCATCTGCAGCGTGCAGCCGTAGCGCTTATTGAGCTCCACGAAATCGTAGGCCTGCAGGATCATGTAGTTGAATTCGAGGAACGACAGCTCCTGCTGCCGGTCGAGCCGGAGCTTGACCGAGTCGAACGAGAGCATCCGATTGACCGAGAAGTGCCTGCCGACGTCGCGCAGGAAATCGATGTAGTTGAGCGTGTTCAGCCAGTCGGCATTGTTCGCCATCACGGCGTCGCCGGGGCCGTCGCCGAACTTCAGGAATTTCGCGAACACCTTGCGGATGCCGGTCAGGTTCTCCGCGATCCGCTCGTCGGTGAGGATCTGGCGGCTGTCGTCCTTGCCGGAAGGATCGCCGACGCGCGTGGTCCCGCCGCCCATCAGGGCGATCGGACGGTGACCGGTCTGCTGCATCCAGTACAGCATCATGATCGGCACCAGCGAGCCGATATGCAGCGACGGCGCGGTGCAGTCGAAACCGATATAGGCGGTGATCTTCGACGCGCGTGCGAGCGCATCCAGCGCCTCGGGCTCCGAGACCTGGTGGATGTAGCCCCGGGTCGAGAGGACCTCCAGAAGCTCTGATTTGTAGGCGCTCATAGCGATACCGCTGGCAGGGCCCGGGCGGGCTCTCAAGGCCGCAAGGGGAGCGACCTTTCACCACCAATTACCGGCGCGGGCAAGGTCTTTCAGAGGCTCTGGACGGCGCTTTGGAGGCGGCGGCGCAGGTCGTTGGTGGCGCCCTGGACGGTATCGCCGGAAAAAATAGCGACCGCGGTGACGCCATTGGGGAATTTGACGACAAGGGAGCCGCTACGGATCTCCCGTATCAGGCGGCCGGTGTGCGTCAGGAGCGGGCCCTGCTCGGTCCGCCGCATGCTGATGCCGAGGCCGTAGGCGGGATTGCCGGTGCGCGCCTCCTGCCATTGCCGCCCGAGCGGGCCGAGGGCGCGGGACCCGGGCTCGAATACCTGGATGAAGCGCGCGTAGTCGATCGCCGACACGCGCCAGCCTCCGCTCGAGGCGCGCGGCCGCAGTAGCGGATGGATGGTGCCGGACGCATTCATCGGCCGAAGCGCGACGTCGCGGCAATAGCTCTCGTAGTCGCGGCCGGTGACGGCCTGGATCACCATGCCGAGCGTGATGTATCCGATGTTGCTGTAGACCATGTCGCCGCCGGGATCGCTATCGAGCGGCGTCGCGAGGATCATGGTGAAGCTGCCGGCGAGGTCATGGGCCGGTGCGCCGCGCGCCGCGCGCGCCACCTCGCGGGGGAGCCCGGAGCGGTGCATCAGCAGCTGTTCGATGGTGATTGATCTGAAGCGCGGATCGACCGGTTGGCCAAGGCGCGCGAACGTTCGCCCCAGCACGGAGCCGAGCGGAGCGGTGAACGATAGCCGTCCGGCATCAACCAGGTGGGCGACGCAGATGGCGGTAATGGCCTTCGACAGACTCGCGATCGGCGCCGGCGTCTCGGCGTTCATGCCGCCGAAGCCGAGTGTCGATACCAGCCGGCCGTCACGCATCATGGCGATGCTGGCCGCGGGGACTTGATATTGCGACATCCACTCCCTGAACGGTCCGTTGAGGGCCGTCGTCGCCGGATGGGGGTCGACACGCGCCTGGGCCGGGAAGCCCAGCAACGTACCCAGCGACGATCCGGCGATCAGGAGGCCGCCCAGCAGGACGTCGCGGCGGCCAGGCAAGGGGGGGCGCATAATGTGCAACCTTTCAGCGCCCCCCGGTTTGTAGGATTGGAAGGCGCCGAGGTTCATAAGGTCCGGCCGGCGGCCAGACCGGCCGGTAACGGAGCCCCAGGGTGAGCTATCTGTCTGCGATCGGCCTGATGAGCGGCACCTCTTATGACGGGGTCGACGTCGCGCTGCTCAATACCGACGGCGAGAACGTCGGCCGCCTGGGGCCGACCGGCTACCGCGGTTACAGCGATATCGAACGGGCGGTGCTGCGGCGGGCGATCGCCTCGGCCGGCAATCTCTGCAACCGCGGGGCGCGGCCGGAGGCGCTGGTGGAGGCCGAGGCGCTGCTGACCACCGTGCATGCGGAGGCGGTCGAATCCTACCTCGCGGCCAATGGGCTCAGCCCATCGGACGTGGCGGTGGTCGGCTTCCACGGCCAGACCGTGCTGCACCAGCCGGACCGCCACGTCACGGTGCAGCTCGGAGACGGCGCCACGCTGGCGCGCCGGCTTGGCATTCCGGTGGTCTATGATTTTCGCGCGGCCGACGTTGCCGCCGGCGGGGAGGGCGCGCCGCTGGTGCCGGTCTATCATCGCGCCATGGTGCGAATGCTCGACCGGCCGCAACCAGTCGGCGTGCTCAATCTCGGCGGCGTCGCCAACATCACGTACATCGACGGCGAGCAGCTCATCGCCTTCGACGTAGGCCCCGGCAATGCGCTGATCGACGATTTCATCCGGCTGCGCACGGGCGAGCCGCAGGATGCCGACGGCGTCAAGGCGGCGGCGGGCACCGTCGACGCGGAGTCGGTCAACCGCGTGCTGGCGCATCCTTATTTCGCGCGGCGGCCACCGAAATCGCTCGATCGCAACGCGTTCCGCCATTGGGTCGCGGAGGAGGGACAGCTTGCGAAGAAGAGCGCCGAGGACGGCGCCGCCACGCTGACCGCGATCACCGCCGCCGCCATCGCCGCCGCCCAATCCCTGCTGCCGCGCCCGCCCGCAAGTTTCATCGCGGCCGGCGGCGGCACGCGCAATCCGACCCTGATGCGGATGATCGCGGAGCGGTTGGCGCCGGCCAGGGTCGCTACCGCCAAAAACGTCGGCTGGCCGGCCGATGCGCTGGAGGCGCAGGCTTTGGCCTATCTCGCGGTGCGCAGCTTGCGGGAACTGCCGCTCACGTTCCCTGGAACCACCGGTGTCACCGCGCCGCTCAGCGGCGGCGTGCTTGCGCGCCCCGCGTAGTGCCGTATTGGCGAACCGCTGCAACGTACTGACAGTGCGCGCGAATTGGGCCTGCGCGCGAGTCTGGCACCGGCCGAAATCGATGCTATAAGGAGCGGCGGGGGACCTTTCAATTCCGTGCGTGAGCCGCTTCCAGGTGTCAATGATGCTGGTGCGTGACGTTGCAGAGGCGTTGTCGGCGCGCCTCGTTGGAGATGGCTCGCTCGAGATCGAGCGCATCGTGCACCCGGCTGACGCCGACCGGCCGTCCGATCTCGCGATTGCCATGAGCCCGGAATCCTTCGCAGCGCTGTCGACCTCGCAGGCGGTCGCGGCGGTGGTCTCGCCCAAGCTGGCGGAGGTGCCGTCGCGGGTCAAAAGCGTGATCATTCCCGAGCACGAACGCGCCGCGCTCGCGCGATTGACCGCGCTGTTCGACGGTGGCCCCGCGTATGTTCCCGGGATCGACAAGACCGCGGTCGTCGCGCCCGACGCGCAGATCGACCCGAGCGTCAGCGTCGGACCCTACGTCGCCATCGGACCGCGGTCGCGGATCGGCGCCGGCACGGTGATCCTGCCGCACGCGACCGTCGGTGCCGACGTCTCGATCGGCGAGCAGAGCCTGATCTATTCCGGCGTCCGGATCGGCGACCGGGTTGCGATCGGTGCGCGTGCCATCATCCACTACAACGCGGTGATCGGCTCCGACGGCTTCAGCTTCCTGCCGATACCCTCCGCGCCGGTGCCCGCGCGGGTGCATTCGCTCGGCCGGGTCGTGATCGGGAACGACGTCGAGATCGGGGCGGGCACCACGATCGCTCGGGCAACGCTTGAAGCGACCCAGATCGGCGACGGCACCAAGATCGACAACCTTGTGCAGATCGGACACAATGTGAAGATCGGCAAAGGCTGCTTGATTTGCGGCCTGGCTGGGATATCGGGAAGCGTTACCATCGAGGATGGTGTGGTGATCGGGGGAGGGGTCGGGATTGCCGACCATCTCAAGATCGGTGCGCGGGCGCAGGTGGCGGGGGGCTCGGGCGTCGGTACCGATGTCCAACCCGGCACCGTCGTTTCGGGCTATCCGGCGACACTGCATGAGAAGACTTTTGAAATAATTCTCTATTCGCGGCGTCAGCGGGCGCTGCACGATCGGGTGGAAAAACTGCAAACCAAGGTCGAGGCGCTGGAGCGCTCGCAACGGGACGAGAAGGGGTCGCGATGAGCGATGTAGCTGCTGAGACGCTTGCCATCATTGCCAAGCATACGAAGGACAAGAAGGTCGAGCTGACCGATAAGCTGGCCGATCTGGGCGTCGAGTCGCTCGACGTGATCGAGATGGTCATGGAGCTCGAAGAGAAGTTCGATATCCATATTCCGTTCAACGCAAACGACACGGAAATGAAGGACTTCCAGACCGCGGGCGATATCGTGACCGCGATCGAGAAGCTCGTCGCGGCCAAGACGTGAATGCCGTGAATCGCGTCGCCATTACGGGTGCGGGGATCGTCTCCCCGATCGGCCACACCACCACCGATTATTGCACGGCTCTGAAGAAGGGGCAGACGGGCATCGGCCCGATCACGATTCCATACGCCGAGGAGCTCTACCAGAAGGTGGCGGCTGAAGTCCGGGACTTCGACCCGGCCCAGCATTTCGACACCCGTCAGCTCGCGATGATGGACCGCGTGTCGCATTTCGCAGTGGTCGCAGCGCGCGAGGCGATCGCGCAGGCCGGTATTGATTTCGCGAACGGCCTGTCAGAACGCACGGCGACGATCATCGGCACCGGCGTCGGTGGCCAGACCACGCACGACGACCAGTTCCGGCGCCTCTACAAGCAAGGCATGCCGCGGACGCATCCGCTTACGATCCCGCGCCTGATGGTGAACGCGCCGGCCAGCCAGATCTCAATGGATCGCGGGCTGCGCGGCCCGGCGTTCGCGGTCGCCAGCGCCTGTGCCTCGGCGACCCATGCCATGGGCGTTGCATTTCATATGGTGCGCTCGGGCGCGGTCGCCTGCGCGGTCACCGGCGGAACCGAAGCGTGCATCTCGGTCGGGACCATCAAAGCGTGGGAAGCGATGCGCGTCATGGCGCCGGACACGCCCCGGCCGTTCTCGAAGGATCGCAAAGGCATGGTGATCGGCGAAGGCGCCGCGGTCATCGTGCTCGAGCCGCTCGAGGCGGCGCAGGCACGCGGCGCCACCATCCTGGCCGAGATCGTCGGCTTCGGCATGAGCGCCGACGCCAAGGACATCACCTCGCCGGATCACAACGGCATGGTGCGGGCGATCGAAGGCGCGCTCACGGACGCGAAGCTCGGCGCCGGCGACATCCAGTACATCAACGCCCACGGCACCGGCACGACCGCGAACGACGTGGCCGAGACCAAGGCGATCAGGCAGGTGTTCCGCGAGCATGCCGACAAGCTCGCGGTATCGTCAACCAAGTCGATGGTCGGACATGCGCTCGGCGCGTCGGGCGCGCTGGAATTCGTCGCCGCGCTGATGGCGGTGCGGGATCAGATCGTGCCGCCGACGATCGGCTATCTCGGGCCCGACCCGGCCTGCGACCTCGACTATGTGCCGAACGAGGCGCGCAAGATGCCGGTCGACGTCGCGCTGTCGAACTCGTTCGCGTTCGGCGGGCTCAACGCCGTGCTGGCGGTGAAGCGCTTCGGATAGTTCCTGGGCATTCAGCTAAGACGCTGCGATCAGGCTTTTTTGATTCCGCATGATCTTGTCCGAAAACCGGTTCCCACTTTTCGGGATCATGCCGCCGGTTTGCGCTTGGTCTCGAGCCGCTTGTCGAGATAGGCGCTGATCGCCTGCATCAGCGGCTCGATCTTGCCGTCGAAGAAATGGTTGGCGCCGGGCACGACCTTCTGGTCGATGACGATGCCCTTCTGCGTCTTGAGCTTCTCGACCAGGCCGGAGACGTCCTTGTAGGGCACCACCGCGTCCTTGTCGCCGTGGATGATCAGGCCGGACGACGGGCAGGGCGCGAGGAACGAGAAGTCGTAGAGATTGGCGGGCGGCGCGATCGAGATGAAGCCCTCGATCTCCGGCCGCCGCATCAGAAGCTGCATGCCGATCCAGGCGCCGAACGAGAAGCCGGCGATCCAGCACGAGCGCGCTTCCGGATTGATCGACTGCGCCCAGTCGAGCGCCGAAGCCGAATCCGATAGCTCGCCCGAGCCGTGATCGAACGAGCCTTGGCTGCGCCCGACGCCGCGGAAGTTGAACCGCAGCACCGAGAAGCCCCGATGCACGAACTGATAGTACATCTGGTAGATGATCTGATGGTTCATCGTGCCACCGAACTGCGGGTGCGGGTGCAGCACGATGGCGATCGGTGCGTTCTTCTGGCGAGCCGGGTGGTAGCGGCCTTCGAGCCGACCCGCGGGGCCGGTGAAGATAATTTCGGGCATTGACGTCCCTCAGTTCGTGAACGGTGCAGCAGAACCGGGCCGCAGCGCCTTCATTGAGCATGGTCTTCGTGATCATGCCGGCGCTTGACGGAACCGGGCAGCACGCGTTAAGTACTTAGAACCATTCTAATTTTCGGCAAGGTGACACCGGACTTTGATAGTCCCGGGCCCATGCCAGGGCGGTCGCGGCAGGCGCTTTTAGCACGGGCGTAGGGACAAAAAGCAAGTGTTTCAGAAGCGTTTGGGTGCCGCCGCGTTTCGGGGTAAAGCCCCGCAACCAGAACGACCGGAAAACATGTCGCAGCGGGCCTATCTCGACTGGAATGCAACCGCGCCTCTGCGTCCGCAGGCGCGCGCGGCCATGGCTGCGGCCATGGAGGTGGTCGGGAACCCGTCTTCCGTGCATGCCGAGGGGCGCGCGGCCCGCCAGATCCTGGAAGAAGCCCGAGAGCAGGTGGCGGCGGCGGTGGGGGCTGAGCCCCGCAATGTGATTTTCACCTCCGGCGGCTCGGAGGCGAATGCGCTGGCGCTCAGCCGGGCGATCGAGCACGCGGGCCGCGTCTGCGACATCGCCATCGTCTCCGCCATCGAGCACGTCTCGGTGCTGGCGGGCGGCGACTTTCGATCGGTCGAGCGCTTCGGCGCGGGTCGGGATGGCGTCGCCTCGATCGGCGAGCTTGAGGTGCGCCTGAACATAGCCGCGGCCAAAGGCCTGAAGCCGCTGGTGGCGCTGATGGCGGCCAACAACGAGACCGGCGTGATCCAGCCGGTGCGCAAGGCGGCTGAGCGGACGCATGCGGCGGGCGGGGTGCTGCACATCGACGCGGTGCAGGCACTCGGCAAGATCTCGCTCGATATCAAGTCGTTGGGGGCCGATCTTGCCAGCGTGTCTGCGCACAAGATCGGTGGTCCCATGGGCGTCGGCGCCCTGATCCTCGGGAGCGACACGGTTCACGTCCGCGGCTCCCGCTTCGGCGGCGGCCAGGAGCGTAACCGCCGCGGCGGCACCGAGAACGTCGTCGGAATCGCCGGGTTCGGCGCTGCCGTCGCCGAAGCCATGCGCGATCGCGATGGCGAGGCGCGCCGGCTCGCCGGACTGCGCCGGCGGCTGGAGGACGGCCTCAAGGCCCTGGCGCCGGAGATCATCGTTTTTGGCGAACAGGCACCGGCCGGCCGGGTCGCCAATACCCTGCAATTCGCGGTTCCAGGCGTGCGGGCACAGACCGCCCTGATGGCGCTCGACCTCGACGGGATCGCGGTTTCCTCGGGCTCCGCCTGTTCCTCCGGAACCATGAAGTTCTCCGAGGTCGTGCGGGCCATGGGCTATGACCTTGAAATCGCTGAAGGCGCGGTCCGCCTGAGCATGGGCTCGGCCACGTCCGAGGCCGAAATCGATTGTTTTCTCAACGCTTGGAGAAAGCTGTCGCAATCACTACTTAAGAAGCGTGAAATCGCCGCTTAGACCAGAGTTTCCGAGGTAGCGCGCGCCAGGCGCGATGACCATAACCGACTGATCCAACCCGCGGTCCTTGAAACCGCAGCGGAGGGAAGAATGCCGGCCGTACAAGAGACGGTGGACCAGGTCCGCCGTATCGACGTCGACCAATACAAGTACGGGTTCGAGACGCTGATCGAATCCGACAAGGCCCCCAAGGGCCTGAACGACGACACCATCCGCTTCATTTCGGCGAAGAAGAACGAGCCGCAGTGGATGCTCGATTGGCGCCTCGACGCCTATCGGCGCTGGCAGACCATGCGCGAGCCGACCTGGGCGCGCGTGCACTATCCCAAGATCGACTATCAGGACCTCTACTACTACGCGGCACCCAAGAAGAAGGACGGGCCGAAGTCGCTCGACGAGATCGACCCGGAGATCCTGGAGACCTACCGCAAGCTCGGCATTCCTCTGCGCGAGCAGGAGACGCTGCTCGGCGTGCAGCGGCCGGCGAATGAGGACGGTGAAGACGGCGAGGGCGCGACCAGCGGCAACGGCGCCGAGCGGCGCGTCGCGGTCGACGCGGTGTTCGACTCGGTCTCGGTCGCGACCACCTTCAAGGAGGAGCTGGCCAAGGCCGGCGTCTTGTTCATGCCGATCTCGGAGGCGCTCCAGGAGCACCCCGAGCTGGTGAAGCAGTATCTCGGCACAGTGGTGCCGGTCACCGACAATTTCTTCGCGACGCTGAATTCCGCGGTGTTCTCGGACGGCTCGTTCGTCTACGTGCCGCCGGGCGTGCGCTGCCCGATGGAGCTGTCGACCTATTTCCGCATCAACGAGCGCAACACCGGCCAGTTCGAGCGCACGCTGATCATCGCCGACAAGGGCAGCTATGTGAGCTACCTCGAAGGCTGCACCGCGCCGTCGCGCGACGAGAACCAGCTGCATGCCGCCGTGGTCGAGCTGATCGCGCTCGACGACGCCGAGATCAAGTACTCGACCATTCAGAACTGGTATCCCGGCGACAAGGACGGCAAGGGCGGCATCTACAACTTCGTCACCAAGCGTGGCGACTGCCGCGGCCCGCGCTCGAAGATCTCCTGGACCCAGCTCGAGACCGGCTCGGCGATCACCTGGAAATACCCGAGCTGCATCCTGCGCGGCGATGACTCGCGTGGCGAGTTCTACTCGATCGCGATCTCGAACGGTCACCAGCAGGTCGATAGCGGCACCAAGATGCTGCATCTCGGCAAGAACACCATCAGCCGGATCATCTCGAAGGGTATCGCCGCCGGCAAATCGCAGAACACTTATCGAGGCTTGGTGAGCGCGCACCGCAAGGCCAAGGGCGCGCGCAACTTCACCAATTGCGACTCGCTCCTGATCGGCGACAAGTGCGGCGCTCACACCGTGCCCTATATCGAGGCGAAGAATGCATCCGCCGTGATCGAGCACGAGGCGACCACCTCGAAGATCTCCGAGGAGATGCTGTTCTACTGCATGCAGCGCGGGCTCTCGGAAGAGGAGGCGGTGGCGCTGGTGGTCAACGGCTTCGTCAAGGACGTGCTGCAGACCCTGCCGATGGAATTCGCCGTCGAGGCGCAGAAGCTCATCTCGGTGAGCCTGGAAGGGAGCGTCGGCTAGTGCCGGCGCGTCATGAAGATTGAATAGGACCCGCGTTTCAAATGGCTTTGCTTGAAATCAAAAACCTGCACGTCAGTGTCGACGGCAAGAAAATCCTGAACGGGCTGAACCTGACCGTCGAGAAAGGGCAGGTCGCGGCCATCATGGGCCCGAACGGCTCCGGCAAGTCGACGCTCGCGCATGTGCTCGCGGGCAAGGACGACTACGAGATCACCGAGGGTTCGGTGCTGTTCGAGGGCGAGGATCTGCTTTCGCTGTCGCCGGACGAGCGCGCCGCCAAGGGGGTGTTCCTGGCGTTCCAGTATCCGCTGGAAATCCCGGGCGTCGCCACCATGATGTTCCTGCGCACCGCGCTCAATGCGCAGCGCAAGAAGCGCGGCCAGGAGGAGCTGTCGGCGCCCGACTTCAACCGCCGCGTGTTCGACGCCGCCGCCAAGCTCGGCATCGAGCGCGACATGCTGCGGCGCGGCGTCAATGTGGGCTTCTCCGGCGGCGAGAAGAAGCGCAACGAAGTTCTCCAGATGGCGCTGCTCGAGCCGAAGCTGGCGGTGCTCGACGAGACCGATTCCGGCCTCGACATCGACGCGCTCAAGATCGTGTCCGACGGCGTCAACCGGCTGCGCTCACCGGAGCGCTCGTTCGTGGTCATCACCCACTATCAGCGGCTGCTCGACTACATCGTGCCCGACGTGGTGCACGTGCTCTCGAAGGGCCGCATCGTGCGCACCGGCGGCAAAGAGCTCGCGCTCGAGCTCGAAGCCAAGGGCTATGCGCAATACCAGGAAGAGATGGCGTAGTGGTTTCGAGCGGAACTGTGTGGTAATATGCGATCATGACCGAACCGGAAAACATGGTCCTGCAATATCTGCGCGCAATTCGCGAGCAAGTGGATACCATTGCCGAGCGTCAAATTGAAATGATGCAGCGGCTGGGATCCCTGAAAGTGCAGGTTTCCAACCTTGGCGTACAACTCGCCAATTTGTCGGTTCGCGTTGATCGCATCGATATGCGCTTGGATCGTGTGGAGCGCCGGCTGGGCTTGATCGAAGCCTAGCGGCGGTAAGCGCCGACAAGCGAAGAAGGGTCGATGCGATGGCCGAGATGGCCGTTATCAAGACGCCGGCTGAAACAGCGCTGAGCGTGGCGTTCGCGACCGCGAAGGGGAAGCTCCCCGGCGCGGCGGCGCTGCGCGAGACCGCGTTCAAGCGGTTCGAGACCGCCGGCCTGCCGCACCGCCGGGTCGAGGAGTGGAAGTACACCGACCTGCGCGCGCTCATGCGCGACGCCAAGCCCTTGGCTCCGCCGCCCGACGCGGCCGCCAAGGCGCGCGCCAGCAACGCCGGCGCGGCGTTTGCCGCGGTCGAGGGCCGCCGCATCGTGCTGGTCGACGGTGCGTTCGTGCCGGAGCTTTCAGACCTCGCCGGGCTGGAGCCCGGGCTGACCATCCGCTCGATGGCGCACGCGCTGGCGACCGGCGACGCGGCGGTGGCGACGCGGCTCGGCCAGGTGGTGCCGACCGACAATGTCGCGGTGGCGCTCAACACGGCCTTGATGCGCGACGGCGTCGTGATCGAGGTGGCGCCGGGCGCGGCGCTGGCGAGGCCGCTGCATCTGGTGTTCTTCAACGCCGGCGGCGCGCCGGCCGCGGTGTTCACCCGCTCCCTCGCCGTGATCGGCAAGGCCGCCCGCGCCATGCTGATCGAGAGCCACGAGGGCGTGGCGGAGGCCGACTACCAGGTCAACACCGCGCTCGAGATCGCCGTCGGCGACGAGGCTCATGTCGATCACATCAAGATCACCGGCGGGGGCGCCGGCACGCTGCATGTGTCGAGCCTGATGGCCGCGATCGGCGCGCACGCGCGCTTCAACGAATTCCTGTTCACCACCGCGGCCGCGGTGGTGCGCAACCAGCTGTTCGTGCATTTCAAGGGCGAGGAGACGGTCGCCGGCATTCGCGGCGCAACGCTCTTGAACGGCAAGCAGCACGCCGACACCACCCTGGTGGCGGACCACGTCGCCGGCGCCTGCATCAGCCGCGAGGTGTTCAAGACCGTGCTCGACGGCGAGAGCCGGGGCGTGTTCCAGGGCAAGATCATCGTCGCGCCGCAGGCGCAGAAGACCGACGCCAAGATGTCGGCGCATGCGTTGCTGCTTTCGGAGGAGGCCGAGGCCGACAGCAAGCCTGAGCTCGAGATTTTCGCTGACGACGTCCAGTGCGGCCACGGCTCGACCGCCGGTGCGCTTGATGACGATCTGCTATTTTATCTCAAGGCGCGCGGCATCCCGCACAAGGAAGCCGAGTCGCTGATGATCCAGGCCTTCGTCGGCGAGGCGGTCGACGGCATCGAGCATGCCGGCCTGCGCGATACGCTGATCGACCACGTCGCGGCGTGGTTGAAGACCAGGGAGTGAGCCCGTGCATCCCGCGGTCGCAAACGGCAGCTATGACGTCGACCGTATCCGCGAGGATTTCCCGATCCTGGCGATGGAGGTCTACGGCAAGCCGCTGATCTACCTCGACAACGCCGCCTCGGCACAGAAGCCGAAGGCGGTGCTCGACCGCATCCAGTACGCCTACACCCACGAATACGCCAACGTTCACCGTGGCCTCCACTATCTCGCCAATGCCGCGACCGAGGCCTACGAGGGCGCGCGCGAGAAGGTGCGCGGCTTCCTCAATGCCGGGCGGCTCGAGGAGATCATCTTCACCCGCAACGCCACCGAGGCGATCAACCTCGTGGCCTATACCTTCGGCCACGAACGGCTGAAGGCGGGCGACGAGATCGTGCTCTCGATCATGGAGCACCACTCGAACATCGTGCCGTGGCATTTCTTGCGTGAACGCCAGGGCGCGGTGCTGAAGTGGGCGCCGGTCGACGACGACGGCAATTTCCTGATGGATGAGTTCGAGAAGCTGCTCACGCCGCGCACCAAGCTGGTCGCGCTGACCCATATGTCCAACGCGCTCGGCACCATCGTGCCGGTCAAGGAAGCGGTGAAGCGCGCGCACGCCCGCGGCATTCCGGTGCTGATCGACGGCAGCCAGGCCGCCGTGCATCTCGACGTGGATGTGCAGGACATCGGCTGCGAGTTCTATGTCTTCACCGGCCACAAGCTCTACGGCCCGTCGGGCGTCGGCGTGCTTTACGGCAAGCACGAGCTGCTTGCCGCGATGCCGCCGTTCAATGGCGGTGGCGAGATGATCCGCGAGGTGTTCGAGGATCGCGTGATCTATGGCGAGCCGCCGCACAAGTTCGAGGCCGGCACGCCCTCGATCGTGCAGGCGATCGGGCTCGGCGCCGCCATCGACTATATCGACTCCATCGGCAAGGACCGCATCCGCGCGCACGAGACCGAGCTGGTCAAGTATGCGCAGGACCGCCTGCGCGAGATCAATTCGCTGCGCATCATCGGCACCGCCAAGGAAAAAGGTGCGATCGTCTCCTTCGAGATGAAGGGGGCGCATCCGCATGACGTCGCCACCATCATCGACCGCTCGGGCGTCGCGGTCCGCGCCGGCACGCACTGCGTGATGCCGCTGTTGGCGCGCTTTGGCGTCACCGCCACGTGCCGCGCGTCGTTCGCGCTTTATAATACCAAGAGCGAGGTCGATCGTCTGGCCGAGGCCTTGATCAGGGCACAGGAGTTCTTCGCATGAGCGATGAATCGAAACCAGCCGCCGCGCCGGCCGAAGCCGCCGCGGCGGCGCCGGAAACGGCGAAGCCGACCGGCAGCGCATTGCCGGAAGTCGAGATCGCGCGCCTCACTGACGAGATCGTGGCCGGGCTGAAGACCGTCTACGATCCGGAAATCCCGGCCGACATCTACGAGCTCGGCCTGATCTACAAGATCGACATCTCCGACGAGCGCGGGGTGACGATCGACATGACGCTCACCACTCCGAACTGTCCGGCGGCGCAGGACCTGCCGGTGATGGTCGAGAACGCGGTGTCGAGCGTGCCTGGCGTCGGGCAGACCAAGGTCAACATCGTGTGGGATCCGCCTTGGGATCCGAGCCGCATGTCGGACGAAGCTCGAACCGTCCTCAACATGTGGTGAGTTGCATGGGAGCGTTGCGATGCCCACATTGGGTGTGGAAGCGCAAGCTGAATATGCTGGTGTAAATGCTTCGGATTGCTTGGAATTGGAATAGTTAAGAACGGAGCCGAGGAAACATGGCCACGCCGCGACCGAGACCGCAGGTCATCAGTCTGACGGACGCCGCCGCCGATCGCATCAAGTATGTGATGGCGAACGCGGCGAAGCCGGTGGTGGGCGTTCGCGTCGGCGTCAAGAACGGCGGCTGCGCCGGCATGACCTACACGATGGAGTATGCCGAGGAAGTCGCCAAGAGCGACGAGGTGGTCGAGGACAAGGGTGTGCGCGTCCTGATCGATCCCAAGGCGGTGCTGTTCCTGCTCGGTACGCAGATGGACTATAGGACGGACAAGCTGTCCGCGCAGTTCGTTTTCAACAATCCAAACCAGACGTCGGCCTGCGGCTGCGGCGAGTCGGTGCAACTCAAGCCGGCCGCCGGTTCCGCGCCGCCACCCGCATAGTCTCGTGGCGCCCGACAACATCGTCGAGCTGTTTTCCGCTTTCGGTCCGGTCGTGGTGCGCCGCATGTTCGGAGGCGCCGGCATCTATGCCGACGGCACGATGTTCGGCTTGGTCGCAGACGGCGTCATTTACCTCAAGACCGGAGACAGCAATGCGGCCATGTTCGAGCGTGAACAGCTCCTGCCTTTCACGTTCTCGAAGCGCACGGCCGAGCGTGTCGTGACGTCCTATCGTCGTATGCCGGATCGCCTCTATGACGATACTGACGAACTGGCGGTGTGGGCGCGTGCCGCCCTGGCGGTGGCGCAACAGCCGAAGGCGCGCAAGGGCCCTGCGGCGAAGAAAGCCAAGGTACCGCGGGCCAAGCGATCGCGGGCCAAGGCATTGCGGGCCAAGGCATTGCGGGCCAAGGCATTGCGGGCCAAGCCATTGCGCGCAAAGCCGAAGCGGGCCAAGAAGGCGCCGTCCCGGAACGACAGGAAGCGTCCGACGCGCTGACCGCTCAGGCAACCTTGGGCGGTGCCGGATTGGCCGCCACCGGATCGCTCTCGCCGACCACCTGGTTGCGGCCGTTGCGCTTGGCGGCATAGAGGCAGTTGTCGGCGCGTTCGATCAGGCTCTGGGGTGTATCGTCGGGCCGCAGCATGGCGACGCCGATCGAAATGGTCACCCGGCCGAGATGCTCGCCGGTCGAGCGCTTCAGCAATTCCTTGGCCATGACCGCGCAGCGGATGTGATCGGCGACCGTGATGGCGGCGCGCAGCACGGTATTGGGCAGCACCACCGCGAATTCTTCGCCGCCATAGCGCGCGGCGATGTCCTGGCCCTTGACGTTCTGCTTCACCGAGATCGCCACCAGGCGCAGCACCTGATCGCCGGTGAGGTGGCCGAAGGTGTCATTGAATTTCTTGAAATGGTCGATGTCGGTCAGCATGAGCGACATCGGTTCATTGCTCGCCTGCGCGTCGGCGATCGCGCGCGCCAGCGCCTCGTCGAACGACTTGCGGTTGGCCAGCGTCGTCAGCGGATCGGTCAGGCTCTCGGTGCGGACGGTCTCGAGATTCTCCTGCAGCTGGTCGATTTCCTGCTTGGAAGCCGAGAGCCGCGCTTCCAGCGACTGGTTGTTCTGCTGCATCTCGTTGGTGGCCGTGACCAGGCTCTCGACGATGGAGCGCACGGCCGCGTCGTCGGTATCGAGACCCAGCGTGCGTGCGGCGTCGTTGAGGTTGTGGGTGTAATCCGACGCCGTGCCGGCGGCGGCGCCGAGCATTCCCATCACCTGCTCGATCTCGTCCATGACCTTCGAGCCGACGCGATCGATGCGCTCGGTGAAGCGGCTCGGCGAGAGGAAGGTTTCGTAGATCTGCTCGATGTCGGCGTCGCGCAGCGTGCCGTTGCGCGACAGCATCTCGTTGATCATCTGGTTGAGCGACGGATTGTAGCCGGTCGCGTAAGTGTACCAGATCTCGAAATGGCGCGGAGAAGCCGGTTGCCGGAGCGCCCTGATCTGACCAAGTGCAATTTCCGCGAACGCCATCGTGCGTTCGTGTTCGTCAGTCGGGATGGTCATACCCTGGCTCCGCACGCGCGCGTGGAACGACGCGGCCTACCCCAATTCAAACAGTTGAGTCGGGCGGTGTAGTGCCCCGACTCGCCGACGTTATTTGACGGCGGTGAATGGGGAGTAAACGGAACTGCTTATGCCGAATAAAGCGGGCTGATTGGGGTCTCAGGCCTTCACCCGGGTCGGGCGCAGCAGGAACGCCGGAAGGTGCGATTCGGCGCGGCTGTCAGCCTGCGCCGCCGGCTTCGCCGGGCGGCGGCCGCGGGCGTCGTCGAGCACGGTAACTGGAGCGGGCGGGGCAGGATGGCGTTGGCCTTCTTGGCGTTTGCCCGCGTGACGCTTACCCTCGTGATGCTTGCCCTCGTGATGCTTGCCCTCGTGGCGGTTGCCATCGCGACGCTTGCTATCGTGACGCTTGGGTTCATGTCCCTCGGTTTCGTGGGCGTTCGGTTCGTGACTTTTGGCAGCCTTCGGCGTTCGCTGATCGCGTCCGCTGCCATGCCCCCGCTCGTTCCTGTGCGCGCGGGGCTGGCGGCGGCCGTGCCGGGGACGCTCGTGTTGCTCCGCCGCCTCGGCTTCGTCGGCGCCGGGTGGCTCGCCCATCCACGAGATGGTCTGGCCAATCAGCTTCTCGATTGCCGTCACCGACTTCGAGTCGATCGAGCTGACGATTGTGATGGCGATGCCGCTCTTGCCGGCGCGGCCGGTTCGGCCGATCCGGTGCACATAGTCGTCGGCATGGTGCGGGACGTCGAAATTGAACACGTGGCTGACGTCGGGGATGTCGAGCCCGCGTGCGGCCACGTCGGAGGCGATCAGGAGCTTGACGTCGCCCTTGCGGAAGCTGTCCAGCGCCGCCGTCCGGGCCGACTGGTCCAGATCGCCATGCAGCGCCGCGGCCGAGAACGCGTGGCGCAGCAGCGAGCGATGGAGCTGCGCAACCTCGGTCTTGCGGTTGCAGAAGATGATGGCGTTCTTGAAGTTCTCGGAGGAGCGGATCAGCCGGCGCAACACGTCGCGCTTCTCGTGCGGCTTGCTGCCGCTCTTCACCAGATGCTGCGCGATGGTCGAGACCGTCGTGGCCGGCCGCGCCACCTCGACCTTCACCGGGTTGTGCAGGAACTGGCCGGTGATGCGCTGGATCTCCGGCGGCATCGTGGCCGTGAAGAACAGGGTCTGGCGCGTGAACGGCACGAGCTTGCAGATGCGCTCGATATCCGGGATGAAGCCCATGTCGAGCATGCGGTCGGCCTCGTCGATGACGAGGAGCTCGACCCCGGTGAGCAGCAGGCGGCCGCGCTCGAAGTGGTCGAGCAGCCGCCCCGGCGTTGCGATCAGCACGTCGACGCCGCGCATAAGCTTGGCGTCCTGGTCGTCGAACGACACGCCGCCGATGATCAGCGCGACGTTGAGCTTCTGCTTGGCGCCGTACTTGATGAAGCTTTCCTCGACCTGCGCGGCGAGCTCGCGCGTCGGCTCGAGAATGAGTGTGCGCGGCATGCGCGCGCGGGCGCGGCCGCTTTCCAGCATGGTGAGCATCGGTAGCGTGAAGGCGGCGGTCTTGCCGGTGCCGGTCTGCGCAATGCCGAGCACGTCGCGGCGCGCAAGAACGTGGGGGATCGCCTGCTCTTGGATCGGGGTGGGGGCGGGGTAACCGGCTGCTTTGACCGCAGCGAGAACCTTGTCGGACAAACCAAGTTTGGAAAAGGGCATATAACCTCGAGTCAAAACCTTCCGTTTGCTGGCCCGCGCCGGCGAACGAACAACTAAACGGAGTTGACGCGGGAGGAAGGTCGAATCTTTCGGACCGTTCGAGCGCGAACATAAGCGTGAACGTGCGAAAGTCAATCCTTTCGCAGTGCAATAAGTGCCATAAATGCTTAAATTTTTCCCCCTTTGACCGCAAAAGCGGCGGTGCAAGTCAATCCCGATTATGTCTCTTTTCACGGACCAGTCGCTTCGCCTATTGGCGACCCGAAGTTCGGGAAGAGAGGGGACGGATGCGAACGCAGGTGGGAATTATCGGTGCTGGGCCGGCCGGGTTGATGCTGTCGCATCTCCTTCATCTGGAAGGGATCGAGACCGTCATCCTGGAGAACCGCAGCCGCGCCTACATCGAAGGCCGCATCCGAGCCGGCCTGATCGAGCACTGGGCGCGCGACCTGCTGGTGGACACCGGCGTCGGCGAGCGGCTCAAGCGCGAGAGCCTGTTCCACCACGGAATCCACTTCTGTTTCGACGGCGCGCTGCACCACATCGATTTCCAGAAGCTGGTCGGCAAGGGCGTCACGGTCTATGGCCAGCAGGAGGTGATCAAGGATCTGGTTGCGCGCCGGCTGGCGGACGGCGGACAGATCCTGTTCGAGGCCTCCGACGCCGCGGTGCACGACTTGAAGGGTTCGCCGCGCATCACCTTCAACCACGGCGGCAAGGCGCAGGAGCTCGCGTGCGACTTGATCGGCGGCTGCGACGGCTTTCATGGCATCTGCCGGCCGAGCATCCCCGACGGCGTGCTGACCTTCTACGATCGCGAATATCCGTTCGGCTGGGTCGGCATCCTCTCGGAGTCGCCGCCCGCCGACGACGAGCTGATCTATTCGTATCACGACCGCGGCTTTGCGCTTTACACCATGCGCTCGCCGTCGCTGGCGCGGCTCTACCTGCAATGCGACTACCACGACGACCTCGCGAACTGGCCGGATCGGCGCATCTGGGATGAGCTGCATGCGCGGCTCGCCGGGACGCGAAAGCTTCAGGAAGGCAAGATCGTCGACAAGCTTCTGACCGCGATGCACTCCTTCGTGGTCGAGCCGATGCAATACGGCCGGCTGTTCCTGGCCGGCGATTCCGCCCACATCCAGCCGCCGACCGGCGCCAAGGGCATGAACCTCGCGCTGGCGGACGTGGTCGTGCTGGCGCGCGCAATGACGGCCTATTTCAAGTCCGGCCGCAGCGATCTGCTGGAGCGCTATTCGCAGACCTGCCTGCGCCGGGTGTGGAAGGCGCAGCGCTTCTCCTGGTGGATGACGCAGATGCTCCACCTCAATCCCGACGACAACGCCTTCGACCGCAAGCGGCAGCTCGGCGAGTTGTCGTACGTCGTCAGCTCGGAGGCGGCGGCAACGTCGTTGGCGGAGAACTACGTCGGGCTGCCGGTGGAGAGTTAGCTGGCGCGGCGATGGTGGGCGAGCAGCACCGGATCGATGCTCAACTGTTTGAAGGTTGCAACGATGGACATCGCGCCAATCAAGAACCAGTGTGACTATCGCCGCGCTCTCAAGGAAATCGAAGGCCTGATGAAGGCAAAGCGCAACACGCCGCAAGGTGATCGACTGGACGTACTGGTCACGTTGGTCGAGGCGTGGGAGCGCAGGCGTTATCGGCTGGACCTACCGGACCCCGTGGAGGCGATCAAATACCATATGGATCAGGGCGGACTCGCGCCGCGCGACCTCGTTCCGTACATCGGCAGCCGCAACCGGGTGCACGAGGTGCTCAACCGCAAGCGACCGCTTACGCTCAAGATGATCTGGCGCCTGCATCATGGCCTTGGCATCCCCGCGGAATCGCTGATCAGCGCGGGTAGGACGAAGGCGGCGTAGGTAGAAGTGTAGCCGTGATTCCTGTGATTGCCGACGGGGTGCCTTTGCTCACTCCGCCTTGATGCCTGCAAATTTGACGACCTTGGCCCAGTTCTCGGTCTCGTGGGCGATGAACTTGGCGAAGGCGTCCGGCGTTCCGCCGGCCGGCACGCCGCCCAGGTCGAGCAGACGCTGCCTGATCTTGGGATCGGCGAGCGCCGCGTTGATCTCCTTGTTGAGAAGCGCGACGATTGCGGCGGGCGTGTTCTTCGGTACGCACAGGCCGCTCCAGCCGCTCGCCTCGAAGCCTGGCAGGTATGTCGCCATGGGCGGCACGCCCGGCAGCCAGTCAAGCTCCGCCGGCGTGGTGACGGCGAGCGCGCGGACTGTGCCGGCCTTGACATAGGACAGCCCCGAGCCGGTGGTGGCGAAGACGACCTGCACCTGGCCGCCGAGCAGGTCGGTCATCGCCAGCGACTCGCCGCGATAGGGCAGGTGCACCATCTTCACCCCGGTCAGCATCTGGAACAGGGAGCCGGCCATGTGGCCGGTCGAGCCGTGACCGCCGGAGCCGGCGCTGAGCTTGCCGGGATTGGCCTTGGCATACGCGATGAACTCCGGCACCGATTTGACGGGCACCGACGGGTGCACCATCAGCAGCAACGGCGATTTGACGACGTGCGCGACCGGCACGAAGTCGGCGATGAAGTTGTAGCTGAGCTTCTGGTAGAGCGACGCGTTCACCGTGTTCACCGAATTGGCCATGAACAGCGTGTAGCCGTCGGCGGGCGAACGCGCGGCGGCTTCGGTGCCGATATTGTTGTTGCCGCCCGGGCGGTTCTCGACCACGAAGGATTGACCGAGGCGCTCCGTCAGCCATTGTGCGATCAGCCGCGCCGCCAGATCGGTGGCGCCGCCCGCGGTGGTGGCGACGAGGACGCGGACCGATCGCGCAGGATAGGTTTGCGCGCGTGCGATACAGGCTGCGACGGGCAGGGCAGCGATTCCGCCAGCGATGGAAAGAAAACGACGGCGTTGAAGTTTCACGGCGTGTCCTCCTGTCGTGCGTGGAAACCGAAACCCCTTGTCTCTGCTATGCTCCGCTCCGTGCAAAGACCGTGCCGTCAAACCCCGCGGTCCCGGTCATCCCGCTCATGCGACCGCCGGAAACAGCCCGTTCTTCTTCAGAAACTCAATCATGTAGCGATCAAACAGCCACGGCTGCTCGATCATGCAGGCATGGCCGGCGCCGTAGAGTATCTTCAACTCGCAGCCGGGGATGCGCGCCTTGAGCGCCGCCGCGCGCGGATGCGAGCCGTCCTCGCTGCCGGTCAGGATGATGGCGGGGCAGGCGATGCGGGAGTGGATATCCTCCGCCTCCGGCATGCCCAGCGCTTCGAACTGGTGAACGATCGATGGCACGTCGCAATGCGGGTTGCGCTCGGCGAACATGTCGGCGAAGAAGTGCGCCATCGGCGTCGCGCGGAAGGCCGGGCTCAAATCCTCGAACGTGTAGCCCCAGCGATAGTCGACCCCCAGCTCCCGATAGCGCGCGATGCGGTGCTTGGTGAATTCGCGGCCGGGATTGTAGCCGGTGCCGGAGAGCACCAGCGCGGCGGTGCGCTTCGGCTGCTGGTGATGCATATAGGGCATGAGCGCCGATCCGACCGAGCATCCGACCAGGATGGCCGGCTCGCCTGGCGCTATTTCATCGATCGCTTCCCAGCACGCCTGCGCGATGTCGTCCATGGTGAGGCCGGGTTGCGCTTTCGGCGATCGGCCGTAGCCGGGAATATCGATGGCGATGCAGCGATACCAGGTGGACAAGTGCGCCATCTGGAAGATCCAGCAGGACTGATCCATCGGATTAGGATGCACGAAGGCAATCACCGGCCCGGTCCGGCCCATTCGCTCGTAGTACAACGGCCCGTCGATGCGATCAGCCATGGTGCGACTTTCCCCTGTTTACCCCGTCAGACTACTGCCCCAGCGCCGCCCGCAGCGGCC
Organism: Xanthobacteraceae bacterium; assembly: GCA_019745775.1. Classification (GTDB taxonomy): domain Bacteria; phylum Pseudomonadota; class Alphaproteobacteria; order Rhizobiales; family Xanthobacteraceae; genus VAZQ01. The sequence goes on from JAIESR010000030.1 coordinate 47,640, forward strand.
GGTTGAACATCAGGATGACGAGGCCGGCGACCGCGGAGACACCCGCGATCATCAGGAAGAACGCCGACTTGTCCATCACGCTCCAGAAGCTGCCGAGCCAGCCGCCGATCAGGTTGCCGAAGAAGCTGGTCAGGAACCATACGCCCATCATCGTCGAGACGACGCGGCCGGGCGAGACCTTCGACACCAGCGAAAGGCCGATCGGCGAGAGAAATAGCTCGCCCAGCGTGATGACGACGAAATAGGCGATAAGCCACAGCCAGCTCGCCTGCGGGGCGCCGCCCGCCTGCCAGACCGCGCCAACCATGATGAGGTTGGCGAACGTGACGCCGAAGCAGCCGATTGCCATCTTGGTCACCGTCGACGGCTCGGTCCCGCGTGCGGCCTGGCGCGCCCACAGCATCAGGATGAGCGGCGTGAACAGAAAGATGAACAACGGATTGAACGACTGGAACCAGGTCACCGGGATCTCGCCGCGCCAGATCAGCAGATTGATGTGGCGGTCGGTGTAATCGTCGGCCCACAGGGGAATGGTGTTGCCTTGCTGCTCGTAGGTTGCCCAGAACAGGCTTACCGGAATGAGCAGGACGATGAGCGCCACAATGGCGCGCCAGTCGCCGCGTCCGAGCGGCCGGCGCTCGGCGCCTGACGTCTCCGCCCGGGCACGTTCGTCGGCTGGCAACGACGGTGCGGCGTAGAGATAGACCAGGAGCGCGATGACCATGCCGACGCCGGCAGCGGTGAAGCCGTAGTGCCACGCAACCAATTCGCCCAGCGTTCCGCAGACGAGGGGGGCCAGGAGCGCGCCGAGATTGATGCCGACATAGAAGATCGAGTAGGCGCGGTCGCGGCGCGGATCGCCGCGTTCGTAGAGCGAGCCGATCTGCACCGTGATGTTGGGCTTGAACGCGCCGTTGCCGAAAATCAGGACCAGGAGCGCAATAAGAAACAGCGACTCGAACGCCATCATGAAATGGCCGATCGCCATCAGCGAGGCGCCGAGCACGACGGTGCGGCGCTGGCCGAGCACGCGGTCGGCCAGCATCCCGCCGAACAGCGGCGTGAGGTACACCAGCGCGGTGTAGAGGCCGTAGATATGCGAAGAGAACGGCTGCACGCCAAGCGGGCCGAAGATCGATTCGTAGAAGCGGCGCAGCGCGGCAAGCCCGAGTACATTGTCCGCGTTCTCGGGCAGCAGCACGAACTTGGTCATGTAGAGGACAAGCAGCGCGCGCATCCCGTAGTACGAGAAGCGCTCCCACATCTCGGTGGTGAACAGGAATGTGAGGCCGCGCGGATGCCCGAAAAGCTGGTCCTGGTCGGCCGGTCGGTGCGTCTCGGAGATCGCCATCGCGCTTTCTGTAGGAAGGTGCCGTTTGCCGTTGGATTAGCGGCCGATCGCCGCCTTGGCCTTTTCGATCACGGATTTCGGATAATTGGCAAATTCGGCAAGCAAGCGGCCGACGTCGTCCGCGGTGGCGATATCGATATCGAGGTTGAATTTCTTCGCGTCCGCCAGGAATTCCGGATCGTTCATGGTGGCCAGAAACGCCGTGCGCAGCGCCGCGAGGCGTTCCTTGGCGACGTTCGGGGAGGCGGCGAACGGCCGGCCCAGGATGGTCTGCTTGAAATGGAATTCCAGCACCTTGCGGTCGTCGTCCGCCTTGACGAAATCGAACACGTTGTCGACCGCCCCGAACTCGTTCGAGACCTTCGGCCCCATCTGGAGGAACAGCTTGAGGCGGCCGGCTTTCACGTCCGGCAACCACTGCGCCTTGATCGAGGAGGCGAACAGGCCGCAGGCGCCGTGCACCTCGCCGCGCTGCATCGCCAGGTTGACCTGCTTCTGCCCTTCGTAGCCGGAAATGACGCGGATGTTGGCGCCAAGCACGTTCTTCAAAACCAGCGGATGCTGGTGGCTGATCGCCGCCGGTCCGGCGGAGCCGAAAATCAGCTCCTTGCCGCCCGGTTTGAGCAGTTCGGGGAAGGTCGTCGGCAGGCCCGGCGCCAGCCACACGCCGCAGAACGAGATGTCCTGGTTCATGCTGCCGATCCAACCGAACTTGGTTGGTTCGAACTTGGCCTGGTCGTTGCCCATCATCGGCTCGACTACGGTCGACGCCGCCACCAGCGCGATGTCGATCGGATCGCGGGCGGTGAGGTTGTAGACATAGTTTGCAGCGCGCAGCGACCCGGCGCCCGGCATGTTCTTCGCCACCACGTTCGGATTGCCGGGAATGAAGCGCCCGTAGTGCCGCGCCAGCGCCCGCCCATAGGTGTCGTAGCCGCCGCCCGGCCCATAGCCGATCTGGATCGAGATCGTCTCGCCGCGGAAATCGGGCTGGGCAGCAGCGGGTGCGACATCAAGCGGCAGCGCCGCCGCGCCGAACAATGCGCAAAGCAGGGGACTGAGGGTGCGGCTGGCGAAGGTCATGGCAGCGTCCGTCAGGTGAGGTCGGATTCGATGCTATCCGCATTTCAAGGGCGCTGGTAGACTTCGATGAATTGCCGTTACGCGACCCAAGAACGCAGGTTGGAGGAAGGAAACGTCCATGCAATCCATTGGTTTTTTCCATAGGCTCATCGGCGCCGCCGTTGCGCTCGCCGTCATCGCCGGCGTTGCCCCCGCGCAGGCGCAGGATGACGCCGCCAACTATCCCAACAAGCCGATCCGGGTGATCGTCCCGTTCGCCGCCGGCGGCGGCAACGACATCTTCGCGCGACTGGTCGGCCACAAGCTCAGCGAGATTCTCGGCCAGCAGCTGGTGATCGAGAACCGGCCCGCGGCCGGCGGCCGCCCGGCGGCGGAGTACGTCTCCAATCAGCCGGCCGATGGCTATACGCTGTTCGTCGGCGCCAGCGGCGTGATGTCGATCGCATCGGCGGTGTTCCCGAAGCTCGCCTACCATCCGACCAAGAGCTTCATCCCGCTGTCGATGATCGCGAATTTCCCGTTGATCCTGGTGAGCCCGGTCGAGAACCCGTCGAAGACGGTGATGGAGCTCGTCGCTTTCGCGAAGGCCAATCCCGACAAGGCGAACTACGGCACCACGTCGCCGGCGTTCACGATCTCGACCGAGCTCCTGAAGCTGAAGACCGGCATGCCCGGCGTGGCGATCCCGCTGAAGTCGAGCAACGAGATGATCCTGTGCGTGATGCAGCAGCAGTGTCTGCTGTCGATCTCGGACGGACCGCCTGCGATTCCGCAGATCAACGCCGGCAAGGTGCGCGCGCTCGCGGTCACCGGCGCCGAACGCTCGCCGCAGCTTCCGAACGTGCCGAGCATGGCGGAGTCGGGCCTGCCCGAGGTCAACACCAAGCTGTGGTCGGGCTTCTTTGCGCCGGCCAAGACCCCGCCCGCGATCGCGGCCAAGCTCGAAGCCGCGCTGCGCAAGGCGATCACCGATCCGGGCGTCTCGGCGAAGCTGCGCGAAATGGCGGTGACGCCGGGCGGCACCGCCTCGGCCGACTTCCGCAAGATGATCGACGCCGACATCCAGAGCTATGTCGAGGTAGTCAAGGCGGCGAATTTGAAATTCGAGTAGGTTGGGTTAGCGCGGCCACAATCCATCGTGGGCTGAGGTCTGTGCGCCGCGCGTAACCCAACGCATTAGTCTATGCACATCCCTCGTTGGGTTACGCGCGGCTCCACCACCGTGCTCCACCGGAGACGGCCGGGCCGCGGTAACCCAACCTACGATCACCTTAATCCAGCGGCTCGAGCTTGATCAGCGCCGCGCCGTGGTTGTTGCCGACCCAGAATGTCGGCGGCGTGGTGCTGTTGTCGACGAACACGCGGCGGATATTGGTCGCGTGCGGCAGCGGATACTCGGTGACCTCGTTGCTCTTGGTCGAGATGCGCACGATCCGGTCGGCGTTCATGCCGCCGGTCCAGATATTGCCGAGCCGGTCCTGGGTCACGTCATAGGGTGCAAAGAACTGCCCCGGTATTTGCCATTCCTTGAACTGCTTGCTCTTGGTGTCGAACACGCCGACGCGCTCGCCGTTGAACTCCGCGAACCAGACCCGGCCCTGGTCGTCGATGCGGCCGCGCCGCGGCCGCGAGTTACGCGTCGGGGTCTGGTAGAGCGTGACCTCGCCGCTCGCGGCGTCGATCGTGCCGACATGGTCGCCGCCGAAATTGAGGAACCAGACGTTGTTCTGCTTGTCGGAGAACACGCCGTAAGGCGAGCTGCGCGGCATGATCTTGAACGGCTCGAACAGCTCGGTGCGGCCGCTGGTCATATCCATGCGATAGATGCCGCGTCGCGCGGGATCCTGCAGCCAGATGCGGTTGTCGACCGTCCAGTTCTGGACGCCCACCATCGCCTGCTGGGAATCGTCCTTGAGCAGATGCGGCGGCAGCTGGACCATCTGGAATTTTTCGGTCTTGCGGTCGAACTTGGCCGCGCCGGCCTGGAACATCAGCCCGAGCCAGAGATTGCCCTGCGGGTCGGCTTGCAAATCGAGCGCGCCGGTCGGCCAGCCCTCCCGCTGGAGCGGCACCGGGTAGGCCTTGTGCGTCAGCGTCCTGGTATCGAAGCGGCCGAGGATCTGCCCCGAGAAGTCGCTGTGCCAGACGATACCGTCACTGTCGACGATCACGTCGTGCGGCTGGATGGTCGGATCGGGCAGGTCGTATTCGGTGATGACCACGCGCGTGCCGGAGCCCTTCACGCGGGCGACCGGCTTGGGCTGCCAGGTAAAGTCGCCTGCGCTTCGATTGATGCTGGCGAGATAGGCCGCAACCTCGTCGATGTTGGGCACGAAGCGATCCATGTCGCGCGCTTCCTTGCGCACCTGCGGCTTCAGATGGAAGCTGTTGTTGGAATAGGTCGCCATCCTGGTAATGACGTCCTTCCAGGCGGCGGCGTCGTGCTTGTTGTCGATGACGCGCTCGAGCGTATGGCAATTGACGCAGCGCGACAGGATGTTCTTTTGCCGCTCGGTGCCCGGGACGCTGGTGATCCATTCCAGGTTGGTGAGCTGTGCCGCGATGTTCCTGGTCTTGACGAGCTTGAGGTCAAGGTTGAGCGGTGCGCCTGCGAGCGTCACCATCGACGGGCCCGTAAGGTCGTAACCGGTTGCGCGGATGCTGAGGGCGTACTCACCCGGTCCGAGCTTTGCGGCGGGGAAGCTGAACTCGCCCTTGGCGTTGCTGACGACGCTGACGGTGACGATGCCTTTCTTGGCGCGGATGACAACGCCCTCCATCGGCCCTTCTTCGGCCGAGGAGACTTTGCCGGTCAGTGTCGCCGGCGCGGCGGTCTGGGCGTGCGATGAAATACCGGTGTGGCTGACGACCAGGAAAAAAGCGGCTGCGAACAGCCAAGCTGTCCTTGCAAGCATCAATACCTCCCTGACGATCCTCCGGCCGCCGTCGTTGCGGGACCGAGGGCGAACGGGTTGGCCCGTCCGCGATTCCGGGAAGCTTACTCCTCCTCCGGCGCCGGCGAAAGCGGGATGCTTCAGCGGCACGTCAGCGCTTGCGGCTGATATTGTGCTCGGTGTTGAAGCAGAGCGGCTCACGATAGCCCCGCGACGCCGTGACGATATTCGGGTTCTCGTCCTTCACCGCCTGGAACAGCGGCTCGGTCGCGCGCCAGAGGTTGTTATAGGCGGCGTCGTGGTGCGCCGGAATGTAGACGTCGGGCTTATAGGTGCGCACATGCTCCAGTGCGCGCGGGACGGTTTCGGTGTTGAGATAGGACGCCGATACCGCAACCAGCGCGACGTCGACGCGGCCGCCTGCGCGCTCCATGGCGGACTTCTCGAAATCGGTGACGGCGCCGCCTGAGTCGCGATACATGATGCGGAAACCGTCATCGAGGGTGATGAGATAGGCAAGCGTTCCTTCAGTCACCACACGCGGGTCCTGCACGCCGCGCGAGCGGATGATGGCTAGTTCTGCAAGCTGTTCCTCGGTCGGTTTCGGCGCGGTCGCGCGCAGGGCGCCGCCGAACGCGTCCACCAGGGTCTTGGGCGGCTCGCCGTGTCGGCCGAGGATCGGCTCGACCTTGAACGGCCCGAAATCCATCACGACGCTTTCCCGGCCGCTCGCGGTACGGAGCTTCTGCGGATCGACCTTCTGCGAAAGCAGCTTGGCGGTGGTCAGCGGCGCGCCGACGATGGTGGCGCCGGTGCGGATGCCGACCGACGCAGCATCCGACATGTGATCGTGATGGCCGTGCCCGATCAGGATGACGTTCGCGCGCGTGACGTCGTCCGCCTTGAAGCCGAGTGGCGGGTACAGGCTGCCGCGATCGAAATAGGCGTCGAGCAGCATGATCTGCCCTTTATAGGACAGCTCGAAATTGGCGAAACCGGTCCAGCGGATCGCCAGTGTCGACGGGCTTGCGGGCAGGGCGCCGCCTGTCGAGGCAAGCGTCGATGTGTGGCAAGCCGGATCGCGCGGCTGGCCCGCGAAGGCGGCATCGGCTTCGATGGCGGGCATGCGCTCCGCGCGCGGGTCGTTGAAGGGGCGCGCCTGTGCAGGGCTCGCAAGCGTGGCCAGAAGCCCGGTCAGCGCAATGGTCGTCGTTACTGCAGGTTTCATCGATTGCTTCCTTGCGTGCGCTAGTTCTGAGGGGCCATGGCGGCGCGCAGCGTGTCCACGACCGTCGGCGACACCGCGGCGAGGTCGCGAATGACCGATTCGCCTCTCGGCACACCGACATAGCTGTAGGGAATGCCGTTGCGCTTGACGGACTCCGCTATGAAGTCCGGATCGTTGGTGGCGCGCTCGAATCCGAGCCGCAGCGCATCGAGCGCAGCGGTCGGCGTCTTGGGTGGCGCCAGCGCGACGAAGGCAAGCTCGCCGACCTGGTTGGTCAGCCAGTTGAACGCCTCCCAATCCTTGCCGCTCGGCATCTTGCCGTGGATTTCCTTGTAGAGATCGGGATACGCGGGCATCTCGGTGACGAGCTCGCTGCGCCGGTAGTTGCCGCTGGCATCGACCGGCACGAGGTAGCTGATGCCGAGCCCCTGGCCGGACCTGATGAAGGCGGCGCTGCGGGTGCGAAAGGTGCCGATGCTGGTGTTGTGGAAATGCACTTCGCCACGCTGCATGGCGAGGAAGATGTCGGCGCCCCCGCGATAGCCGACCACCGGCTTGTATTTGACGCCCAGCACCCGGAGCGAGAGCTGACCCAGCGTGCCGCTGAAATCGGAGTGGCTGAGCGCGCCGACAACGACCGTCTCGGCCTTCATAATGTCGGCAGGCGTCTTGGCGCCGCCAGGCACGGCATCGGCGCGCATGTAGTTGACGCGGATGTCGCCGATCGCGCCGACATAGTCGAACTGATCGTAGCGCGCCCGCATCGTCGGATCGCCGAGCGCCTGCGCCAGCGGATGGAAAGTGTTGAACAAGATGGTCAGGCCGTCGGGCGCGGCGCGCTCATAGGTGTGGTTGGCGGCGACCGAGCCGCCGGCGCCGGTCATGTTCTGCACCACCACGTTCGGATTGCCGGGAATGTGCTTGCGCAGCTGCGCCGAAAATCCACGGATGAACACGTCGGCGGTGCCGCCGGCTTCGAGCCCGACAATGATCCGCAGCGTCTTGCCGGCAAAATAGTCCCCGCTCTGCGCGGCCGCCGGCGAGGGGAGCGCGAACATCGTGACGGCCAGTGCCAGGCCCGCGATCGGCGATGAAGGATCGAGCCGCATGGTGTCCTCCCCGTAGCCTGTAGTCTTTTGCCGATCAGGATGTGGCATTTCCCGCCGCCCGGCAAGGATGGGACAAGCGATGCGGCCTGTGACAGAATTGCCTCAGTGCCGACGGCGGCCTCTCCCGCCTCGCACGTTCAAGGGGACACCGTCATGGAACTGATCGCGGATCGCGGCCGTCGCGTCACCGTCGACGAGCTCAACACCACGCGGCTGCTCGCGCATGCGCGGCAGCAGGCGCTAAAGCGCAAGCTCGATGACGTGCTTATCGTCGACGTCGACGCGCATCACTACGAGAACGAGTACCTGGGCCAGATCCTGCCCTACATGGAAAACGAGGTGCTGCGGCAGGTGACCATGGGTGGACTGGCGGCGGCGCCGCGTCGCGGCGGCATCTTTCCGAGCAACGCCGGCTCGACGCAGGACATGGGCGGACGCGTGACGCGCTATCCATTGCGCTCGACGGAAAAGACGGAGAAGGGCCGCCATCGCGACGTCCAGCTCGGCGAACGCTGGATGGACGCTATGGGCGTCGACTACTCCTGCCTGTTTCCGACCGGCATGCTCACGCTCGGCCTGCACCCGCAGAAGGAAATGGAAGCGGAGTTATCGTGGGCCTACAACCGCTGGCTCACGGAGAACGTGCTGCCGGAGTCGGACGGCCGCCTGTTCTCCATGTTGAGCCTGCCGTTCTCCGATCCCGAGGCATGCCTGCGCCAGGTCGAGACGTTCGGCGACCGCAAGGGCGTCGGCGGCTTCATGGTGACGACCGTGCGCCACAAGCAGGTCAATGACGACGCCTATATGAAGCTCTATCGCGCCTTGGAGGAACGGGGGCTGGTGCTTTCGTTCCACTCCGGCCCGAATTGGGGCGAGCCGATGTTTGGCGCCTGCAATCGATTCCTGTCGGTGCATGCGCTCGGCTTCACCTTCTACAACATCCTTCATTGCACCAACTGGGTGATCAACGGGTTGGGCGAGCGCTTCCCCAAGCTGCCGGTGATCTGGATCGAGTCTGGGCTCGCCTGGGTGCCGTTCCTGATGCAGCGTCTGGATCATGAATTCATGATGCGGCCGTCGGAGGCGCCGCTCCTGAAGAAGAAGCCGTCGGACTATATGCGCGATATGTACTACTCCTCGCAGCCGATGGAGATCCAGGACCATGGCGCGATGGCGACCACCTTCCGCATGATCAACGCGGAGACGCAGCTGCTTTATTCGTCGGACTATCCGCACTGGGATTTCGACCTGCCGTCCACGATCTGGGACCTGCCGTTCCTGTCGGAGAAGGGCAAGCACAACATCCTGGGCGGCACCGCGGCACGGCTGTTCAAGCTCAAGCCGCGCAATGAGGCTCAGAAGGCGAACCTGCAGAAGTTCGGCAATCTCACCGCCGCCACCACTTGAGGCTGCCATGATCGTTGTCGCCAGGAGCTGTTTCGCGGCGCTGCTCTTCGCAATCGCCGCGGTCGCGCCGTCACACGCCCAGCAGCAAGAGGTGGTTGCGCTCGCTCAAAAGGAGCGCGAACCGCTGCTCAAGACGCTGGAGGAGCTCGTTTCGATCGAGTCCGGCAGCCGCGATCTCGAGGGCCTCGAGCGGATCGCCAAGCTCATCGCCGGGCGATTGGAAACGCTGGGCGGCAAGGTCGAGCTGGTCGAGGCGTCCGACATCTATCAGATGGAGGACACCCCGCCGCAGATCGGCAAGATGGTGCGCGCGACCTTCACCCGCACCGGAACCAAGAAGATCCTGTTGCTCGCGCACATGGACACCGTCTATCCGCGCGGGATGCTGGCGAAGCAGCCGTTCCGCATCAAGGGCGACCGCGCCTATGGCGTCGGCATCGCCGATGACAAGCAGGGCATCGCCGTCATCATCCACACCGTCGCGATGCTCAAGGCGATGAGTTTTCGCGACTATGGGACGCTGACGGTGCTGATCAATGCGGACGAGGAGATTTCGTCGCCCGGCTCGCGCAGCTTGATCACCCGGTTGGGCGCAGAGCACGACGCCGTGCTCTCGTTCGAGGGTTCCCGCGCCGAGTCCGACAAGCTCGCGCTCGCGACCGCCGGCATCGCGTCGGTCACGCTCAATGTGCAGGGCAGGGCGTCGCATGCCGGCAGCGCGCCCGAGCGCGGCATCAATGCGCTCTACGAGCTTTCGCACCAGATCCTGCAGATGCGCGACCTTTCCGACCCGGCGACGGGCGTGAAGATGAACTGGACGGTGGCGAGCGGCGGCCGCGTGCGCAACATGATCCCGCCCAATGCGCAGGCGATCGCCGACGTGCGCGTGCTGAGGGTCGCCGACTACGACGGCATCGAACGCAAGGTGCGCGAGCGGGTGAAGAACCAGCTGCTGCCCGAGGCCAAGGTCGAGCTGATCTTCGAGCGGCGCCGGCCGCCGCTGGAAGCGACCGACGCCTCGCGCGCGCTCGGCCAGCATGCGTTGACCATCTATCGCGAGCTGGGCAAGGAGCTGGTGATCGACAATGTCGCCGAGGGCGGCGGCACCGACGCAGCCTTTGCGTCGCTCAAGACCACGGCACCGGTGATCGAGCGCTTCGGACTGCAAGGTTATGGCTCGCACACGATCGAGGCGGAATACGTCCTGGTTTCGTCGATCGAGCCGCGACTCTATCTCGCGGCGCGCATGATCATAGACGTGTCGCGGGGCAGGGCGCCGGGCGTGCGGTAGCGCTCCTCCGATCAGCGCGCAATTGGCCAAAGGAGATTTTAACGCGCTAACGGGGAACAGGCGGGCTCATACTTCTGAACCCCTTGAACGATACCACAGCTTGTGCGGTGCTCCGCGATCGGGAGGAAAGTCGCCATGGGAGCATTTCCTTGGAAACGCACTGCTCTCCGTTTGGGGGCAATCCTGATCTACTTGGCCGCGCTCTACGGGTTCCTCTATCTCGGTCTTCGGCCGGTGGCCGACTTCTGGGTGAGCACGATTTTCAAGAACGCTCCCGAGCCGCTCGACGAAGAATTGCCGGTCACGGTGACGGCTTTTCGACCGGCGGCGAGCGTCGTGAGCACCATCGGCGGCAAAGGCGAAGGATTGAACTGCAGCATGCCATGGGGCATCGACATGGCATTCGCGAAGCGGAATGATCGAGAAGCAACCATCCCGGTGCGGCAAAGGTTTCGTCAGGCCTGCGTCTTCCACGACCTTTGTTATCGACATGGGCTGGCGACCTACGGCTATTCGCAGAACGATTGCGACGAACTCCTGCAAGAGCATGCGCTGCGAATTTGCATTTCGATCAGCCCTGGATCGACGCTGAACGAGTGTCAGATCGATGCCAAGAAAGTCGCGGCTGGCGTGAAAGTCGGCGGCTTCGACTCGTATCAGGGATGGGGCAACTCCACGCACTTCGAATTCGATCCCAATCCTTATCGTGCGACGCGGTTCTCGGCGGTCCGCGCGGTGGATCATCCATTCAAGAAAAGCCTTGCCAACATGCTGGCCGATGAGCCGGATCAATTGCTGATGAAGTTCGACGTGTTGCGAGCCGGCGTGCGGCTCAGGTGCGTCAATTGTGCCCACAGGCAGCCTCATCCCGAAGAGCTCGCCCTGGCCAAGGCGTCAAACCTGACCGGCCTCCTGAAATCCCGGCATATGCATGTCGAAAGGGATGTCTGGCTTCCCTCAAGCCGTCTGTTCGCAGCGCCGCACATCATGTCCGACGAGGCGGGCAGCCAGGTGCTGGTCTGGGTCACCAGGCAAAGTCTCACCAATACCGACGCCTGCATCGTGGCGATCGAGCCTGCAAATCTCCTGACCGATACCCGCCCGCGCGACGAGGGTTGCCGCAGGGGCGCGAGTGAGCGCGTGAGCCTGACCCAGGTCGATCTCTTGTCTTCGGCGCCGCAACTCTCGGACCTGCGGGCTCCCGGCATCGTGCTGACCGGCTTGACCGCGCAGAACACCGGTCATCTCGAAATTTGCGTCTCGCACAATGTCCGCTCGAGCCCATCCGATACGAACCGGAAGTGTCACGTCCTGCACGACAAGACGGGGAAAGCAATCTCGGGCTCGGACCGGCTGGAGGCCTTCCAGAATTTTCCGATCGTCAGAGGCGGAAGCCATATCTATCTGTCGCGAACGCTGCCTCGGAAAGGGCGGTCCGACAGTGTCGATACGGGACGCGTGCTGGCGTTTGATGTCGCGCACGATCATATGCCCAGCAGCGTCAAGCCGTCTTCGCCGATCGCGCTTCGCAATCGCAGGTTCGAGATTAGTGACTCATACGATCCCATGATGCCGATCACATTCGATCCGGCGGATATGCGGATGATCAGTGCGAAGCGCCATCAAAGCTGGTGGGCCTCCTGGTTCGGCTCGTCGGAAGGTGTCCTTGAGTTCTACGAAGTCGACTTGAAGGCGGCCGACGAGGAGCCGTTCCAGGCATCCGGCGCGATCAATACGGCCGACCCCGGCAAGGTCATCAAACCCCGCTTGATCCCGTTGCAGGATGCTTCGGGTTCGCCCGGGCTGACGCTGCACGGTTCATGGGCGCGACGGCCAATCCAGGTCATCGAAATGGGATCCGGGTCGGGACGCGCTACGCAGCTCGTGCTGTCGCGCAGCGCGATGCTGCCGGTCAAGGACGAGGCGCCTGCGGTCACCGCGACAAAGACGAAGACCGAAGCTCCAAGGCGGCAGGCGACCAGCGGCACATCAAGCCGGGACGTCGTCGAGAACACGCGGTTCCAAATCGCGATCTTTGAACGACCGGCCGCCGAGACGAAGACCCCGTCTCCGTTCAAGTTTGTGCGGGGGTTGAGCTGTCACGTCAGCTATACCGTCTTGCGGGTGGACGAGGACCGCGTCAAACCGTGCCAGCGGACCGTATCCATGGTTGGCAGCGAGCGGGCGACGCCTGCAACCATGTTGCGCGGCGCGCAGCTCGTCTTCGGGCGCTTCGCAAAAGGCGACGATCTTTCCTTGGCGTTGTTCGATACCTGCCTGCCGGCGCAACCGATCATGATTGCCCCTGGCAGCGCCGTCGCGCCGCCGGACCGGAACCTGCGGCGCGACGTATCGTGCGTTCCCGTCAAGGACGCGCAAGAACTGGCAGAACCATTGGTCGAGGAGACCGCGAACTGAGGACATCCGGGTGCGACAGGGCCGGGACCGCTACACGTCAAGCAATTCTTCGCTCGCGAACTCGGCCTTCTCCTGGATGAACTCGAACCGGGCTTCGGGCTTGTTGCCCATCAGCCGCTCGACCGACTTGTCGGTGGCCTTGCGGTCGTCGTCCACCACCTTGACCCGCAACAGCGTGCGCTTCTTCGGGTCCATGGTGGTTTCCTTGAGCTGCGCCGCCATCATCTCGCCCAGCCCCTTGAAGCGGCCGATCTCGACCTTGGCGTTGGCGTGGAATTCCTTCTTGAGGATCTCCGCCTTGTGCTTGTCGTCGCGCGCATAAAAATTCTTGCCGCCGTGCGAGAGGCGGTAAAGCGGCGGCACCGCGAGATAGAGATGGCCGTTGTCGATCAGTTTCGGCATCTGGCGGTAGAAGAACGTGATCAGCAGCGACGCGATGTGGGCGCCGTCGACATCGGCGTCGGTCATCACGATCACTCGGCCGTAGCGCAGGTCCTGTTCGCGGAAATGCGTGCCGGTACCGCAGCCCAGCGCCTGGATCAAATCCGAGAGCTGCTGGTTCTGTGCAAGCTTGTCGCGCCCGGCGGAGGCGACGTTGAGGATTTTGCCGCGCAGCGGCAGTACCGCCTGGGTGGCGCGGTCGCGCGCCTGCTTGGCGGAGCCGCCGGCCGAGTCGCCCTCGACGATGAACAGCTCGGCGCCGTCGGCGGCGGTCAGCGTGCAGTCGGCGAGCTTGCCGGGCAGGCGCAGTTTCTTGACCGCGCTCTTGCGAGAGATTTCCTTTTCCTGCTTGCGGCGCAGGCGTTCGTCGGCGCGCTCGATCACGAAATCGAGGAGCTTGTTGGCCTGCACCGGATTGGCGGCGAGCCAGTGATCGAACGGGTCCTTGACCGCGTTCTCCACAATGCGCGTCGCCTCGTTGTTGGCGAGCCGGTCTTTAGTCTGGCCCTGGAACTCCGGTTCGCGAATGAACACCGAAACCATGCAGGCGGTGGCGCCCATCACGTCGTCGCCGGTGACGGATGCCGCGCGCTTGCCCTGGTTGGTGCGTTCGGCGTGGTCCTTGATGCCTTTGGCAAGCGCGCTGCGCAGGCCCGACTCGTGGGTGCCGCCGTCGGGCGTCGGGATGGTGTTGCAGTAGGAAGACAGGAATGGATCGGCATCGGCGACGAAGGCGACCGCCCATTCGACCGAGCCATGGCCGCCTTTCTTCTCCGACTTGCCGGCAAAGACGTCGGGATGCACGAGCGTCGCGCCGTCCAAGGTCTCCTTGAGATAGTCTTCGAGCCCATTCTCGAAGTGGAACGTCGCTTCTTCCGGCACGGTCTCGGCGTTGCCGATGTGCGAAGGATCGCATTGCCAGCGGATCTCGACGCCGCCGAAGAGATAGGCTTTGGCGCGCGTCATCTTGAACAGACGAAGCGGATTGAACGCCGCCTTCGCGCCGAAAATCTCCGGGTCGGGCTTGAAGCGCACCTTGGTGCCGCGGCGGTTGTTGACCTTGCCGAGCTTCTGCAATCCGCCCTTCGGCTTGCCGCGGACGAAGGACTGCGCATAGAGCTGCCCGCCGCGGGCGACTTCCACTTCGAGCTTCTCGGACAGGGCGTTCGTCACCGAGATGCCGACGCCGTGCAGACCGCCCGAGGTTTCATAGACCTTGGAATCGAACTTTCCACCGGCATGCAGCGTCGTCATGATCACTTCGAGCGCGGACTTGCTCTTGAACTTGGGATGCGGATCGACCGGAATGCCGCGGCCGTTGTCGGTGACGGTGACGAAGCCGTCCTTGTCGAGCTCGACCTTGATGAAATTCGCGTGGCCGTTCAGCACCTCGTCCATGGCGTTGTCGATCGCCTCGGCGAAGATGTGATGCAGCGCCTTCTCGTCGGTGCCGCCGATATACATGCCGGGCCGGCGCCGCACCGGCTCCAGGCCTTCCAGGACCTCGATGTCGTGGGCCGTATAGCCCCCCTCGGCGCTGGAGGGGCGCGCGGCGCGGGTCGGCTTGCCCCGCCCGGGCGCCGAACGCGACGTGGGCAGGTCGAAAAGGTCACGGGCGGCAGGTTTTTTAGCTGCTTTTGCCATTCAGAGTTCCCAGCCTGGAAGTGCGAATCAATCCGACAAACTATGCCACGGGCGTGGCCCAATCGTGATCCGGAGATAGGTGCTGGAGGGCTGGTATTGGAGGGAAGGGAACGCTATTCGCTTGGGGCATGACCTTATCCGAAAACCAATGCCCACTTTTCGGGGTGATGCGCTAGGTCGCCGCCCGTCAGGACCCGCCCGCCGCATGTTCGAGAGACTGGAAAGTTACGCCCAGATCATCATTGAATTCGTCAAGACACACGAGGGCTGGGCGCCGCTCGTGGTCTTTCTGCTGGCTTTCGGGGAATCGCTCGCCTTCATCTCCCTGCTGCTGCCGGCCTGGGCGGCCCTGATCGGCATCGGCACCGTGATCATGGCTGGCGGAATCAACTTCTGGCCGATCTGGATCGCCGCCTCGCTCGGCGCCGCCATGGGCGACTGGCTGTCCTACTGGATCGGCCGCAAGCTCGAATACACGGTGCAGCACATCTGGCCGCTGTCGAGGCACCCGGAACTGATTCCCAAAGGCGAAGCCTTCATGAAGAAATGGGGCGTCGCCGGCATCTTCATCGGGCGGTTCTTCGGTCCGTTGCGCGCGTCGGTGCCGCTCATCGCCGGCATTTTCGAGATGCCGTTCTGGCGCTTCCAGATCGCGAACTTCGCTTCGGCTTTCGTGTGGGCGGCGGTGCTGCTCACCACCGGTGACATTGTCGGCAAATTGATCAAGTGGCTGTGGGGCGGCTGACGCCGGTCAGGCCGCGCGCATCACGATGTGATAACCGTCGATGTCGCCGTGGACGCCGCGCCGGATGACCTGCGGCTCGATCATTTCCACGTTGAATCGGTTCTGCGCCGCCAGCCTTCGCAGGTAGCCGATCGAATGCGCGTAGCGCAGCGTGCTGCGCAGCACGAACCCGTCGCCATCGGCGGCTTCGACCGAAAAGCAGAACAGGCCGTCCGGGCGCAATGCGCGGCGCAGCGCTGGAAACACCGGTGCGAGATCGCCGACATAGATGAACACGTCAGTGGCGACTGCGAGATCGAAGGCGCCGTCCTGCGTCGGCAGGAATGCCGTGATGTCGTCACTCACCAAACGGTCGTAGATTCTCCGCTGCCGCGCCTTCTCCAGCATGTTGGCGGAGAGGTCGACACCGGTCAGCGTGCGCGCACGCGGACGCAGGAGGTTCCCCATCAGTCCGGTGCCGCAGCCGAGGTCCAGGATGTCGAGCGTTTTTGGGGGCGCGTAACGCATGATCGTGCCGGCGAGCACCTCCGGGGAGTGATAGTTGAGGTTCTTGACGAGGTCGTGCTCGAAATTGTCGGCGTAGTTGTCGAACAGGCCGGTGACGAACTGCTGCGGCGACGTGGCGGGCGACGCGCCGACGCCAAGTCCGGCGAGATAGAAATCGATCATCGCGGTATCCGCGCCGAACGCCAGCGCTTGCCGATAGGCGGCAATGGCCTCGGGGGTGCGCTCGAGGAAGCGAAGCACGTCACCGCGCCCGACCCACGCACTGACCATGGTGGGATCGAGCGTCACCGCGCGATCATAGGCGGCGAGTGCCTGCACAAAATCCTTGCGTTCATAGAAGACATTGCCGCGCCCAAGCCAGGCGGCGGCCAGGGTGGGGTGTAGCGCCAGCGCTTTGTCGAACGCCGCCAACGCGTCGTCATGGCGTTTGAGATCGCAGAGCGCATTGCCACGGTTCAACCAGGCTTCCGGCAGGTCGGGCTGCAGCGTCGCCGCTCTTTCGTAATCGCTCAACGCGTCGCCATGGCGCTTGAGCTTGCTTAGCGCGTTGCCGCGGCTGAGCCAGGCCTGCGCCAGATCGCCCTTGAGCGCGAGCGTCCGCCCATAGGCGGCCAGCGCATCATCTGGACGATTCAGATCGAACAGGACATTGGCGCGGCCGAGCCACGCTCCGACGATGGTCGGCGACAGTGCGAGTGCCTGCTCATAGGCGGCGAGCGCCTCGTCATATCGTTTGAGGCGGTGCAAAGCGTTGCCGCGATTGTTGTGGATTTCAGCGGCACGCGGCTCTTGCACCAGGAGCCGGTCATAGGCCGCGACCGCGTCGGCGAAGCGTTCGCCGTGGACGTGGCAGTCCGCCAGCACCAGCAGCGCCTCGATGCTGGTGGGATTGATTGCGAGCGCCTGCTCGGCGAAAGCCTGTGCCTCGGCGCGCTTGTTCTGCTGCACAAGAGCGATCGACAGGTTGGTGAGAACGGCGATCTGGCCCGGCGCCAGCTTGAGCGCCTCGCGCAGCCGCGGTTCGGCGTCGCGGAAATTCGACGAATCCATCAGCGCCAGGGCTTCGAAGAACAGCGTCTTGGCGGTTTCGGAGTTGCTCGTAGCCATGGCGGCTATCCTGCCGCCATGGCCAGGGTCCTTGCAAGCAACGCGCGACGTAGAGGGCGCTACTGCCTTAGTTGCCGGATCAACGCGCCGACGATGTTGGAATAGTCGTCGGTCCAGACGCGCTGGCGCGGATTGGGCCGCTGCAGTTCCCAATATTGCGACTTGGCCAGCGGGCCGAAATCTTCGTCCTTGCGGGCGCTGACGGTGACGGTGCCGAGGAACTTGTAGTCGCTGTCGTCCTCGGTGACGTCGCCGCTCTCGCTGATGCGGGTGACCATGTCGTTTGCGTCCGCGATGCCGGTGACCACCGAACCAAGCTCGAGATGCCGGTTCGAGATGTGGATCAGCACGATGCCGTTCGGCGAGAGCTTGCGCTTGTAGATCGCCATCGCCTCCTTGGTGAGGAGGTGGATCGGGATCGCGTCCGAGGTGAACGCGTCGACGACGATCAGGTCGTAGGCGCCGTCCGGCGCGTCGGCCAGCGTCAGGCGGGCGTCGCCCATGACGATCGGCACGTCCTGCCCGCACTCCTTGAGGAAGGTGAACATGCCCATGTCGCGGGCGAGCCGCACCATCAGCGCGTCGATCTCGTAGTAGGTCGCCTTGTCGCCGGGCTGCGAGCGGCAGATCAGGCTGCCGGTGCCCAGCCCGATCACCGCGTAGTTGATGGGACCGCCTTTGACCGCCTTGACGGCATCCATGCCCTGTGCGATCGCGGAGCCGTCGTAGTAATACATCGTCGGCTGCGGACGCCCGGTGACGGGCTTGCCCTGCTTGTCCAGGATGCGCTGCCCGCCGTGCAGGGTGGTGCCGTGCGAGAGCGTCCGGAACTGGCCGTTCATCGTTTCGTTGACCTTCATCACCCCGAAGAAGCTGCGTAGCGTCAATGTGCTGCCGCTCTCCTGGACGTGATGATGCGCCAGCAACACCGTCGCGACGATGGCTGCGAACGGCACCGGATCGCGCCAGAACAGCACGGTCAGGATCAACAGCGCGCCGAGCATCATGTGATACTGGCTGATGCTGATGTCCTGCTCGAATTGCCGGAAAAGCACGGTGAGGATAATTGCCAGAACGACCGAACCGAACACGATAGCCTGCTGCCAGGTCGTCTTCGGCCAGGTGAGGCCCGGGCGGCACAGCACCGCGAGCGTGATCAGGATCGGATATTCCGCGATCCAGTTGAAGACATAGGGCGCGGCCAAGCCGGAGGCGATGCCGCCGACCATGCCGCCGAACGACATCCACATATAGAACGACGTCAGATACCGCGCCGGCGGCCGGCGGCTGGCGAGCTCGCCGTGGCACATCAGCGTCAACACGAAGAACACGATGAGGTGGACCGCCATGATGCCGACGATCATCCGAATCGGCTCGAAGACGATGACCGCGACCAGCGCGAGCACGAACACCGGCTGCACCTCGACCACCAGCCAGTGCGGAATGATCGGCTGGCGCGAGAACACGATCACGAAGGTGAGCAGGTAGAGCGCGAGCGGGATGACCCACAACAGCGGAACCGCCGCTACGTCGGTCGAGATGTGCGCGGTCACCGCGACCAGCAGCCCCGACGGCACCGCGGCGAGGAACACCCAGCGCACGACGTTGCCCCAGGTCGGCGGTGCGGCTTCGATCGCGCTTGGCTTCGCCGCCGCCGTCTCGGGTGCCACCGCCGCCGGCGCCTTGTCGGGCGATTGCCACAGCAGGTAGCCGCAGCCGGCGATCAAAAGGATGAGGACAATGAAGCCCGCCGCCCAGATCCAGGTCTGCGACGTCAGCGTGATCAGCGGCTCGATCAGGATCGGATAGGAGAGCAGCGCAAGGAAGCTGCCGATGTTGCTTGCGGCATAAAGGAAATAAGGATCGCTCGCCGACGGGTGGTCGGTGCGCGCGAACCAGGCTTGCAGCAGCGGCGCGTTGGCGGCGAGCGCGAAGAATGGCGGTCCGATCGAGACCGCGAACATGCCGAGCAGCCAGAACGCTTCGCCGACCACCGGCGGACGACCCCAGTTCGACGCGATCGACAGCGGCAGCCAGAAGCAGGCGACCACCATCAAGCCGAGATGGATCATGACCGAACGACGGCCCGGCGCGTACTTCGTCAGCAGGTGGGCGTAGCCATAGCCGGCGAGCAGGCAGGCCTGGAAGAACACCATGGCCACCGACCATACGCCAGGTGCGCCACCAAGCCGCGGCAGTACCATCTTTGTGAACATCGGCTGCACCGCGAACAGCAGCGCGGCGCTCAGGAAGATGGACGCGGTGAAGACCACCAGAAGCTGGGTCATCCGCGAGGCTTGATCTTGGGTGGCGGGGGTCGTCGGGAGGGAATTGCTCATGATTTTTCACTTATCCGCCGCGGCGCGGGCGCTGGCAAGCCGGGAATAGGCCCGGGAACGGCCCCGGGAATAGCCACTACCGCAGGATGTTTGTCACATCGACGCCCCGGCGCCCGTGGTATCCTATTCGATACCGGCGGCTCAAGCCGGGATCAGCTAACCGTGTCCATCCTGGGAGGAAATGATCCATGACCACGCTCAATCGCCGCACCGTGCTGACCGGTGCCGCGGCCGCCGGCGCCGCGACGCTGGCGCCCGCTCTGACGCCCCCTGTACAGGCCGCCGCACCGCTGTCCGGCCAGCAGGCGCCCGGCTGGTATCGCTATAAAGTCGGCGAAATCGAGGTGACCGTCGCCACCGACGGCGTGAACCGCTTCAAATTCCCGGACGGCTTTATCACCAATCAGGGCCGCGCCGAGATCAACGCCGCGCTGGCGGGAGCCTATCTACAACCCGGCCCTGACATGATCGCGATCCCTTACTGCCCGTGCGCGGTCAACACCGGCTCGCGGCTGGTGGTGATCGACACCGGTACCGGCGAAGCGAACTTCAAGAACAGCAAGGGCGCCGCCGGTCAGTTCCACACCAATCTGAAGGCGTCCGGCATCGACCGCAATCAGGTCGACGTCGTGATCATCTCCCATATACACGGCGACCACATCAACGGACTGCTCACGCCCGACAGCAAGCCGGCGTTCCCGAACGCCGAGATCATGGTGCCGGCGCCGGAGTGGAAGTACTTCACCGACGACGGCGAGATGAGCCGCCAGACCACCGATCGCATGAAGGGCGTGTTCGCCGGTTTCCGCCGGGTGTTCGACGCCCTCGGCCGCAAGGTCACGCAATATGAAGGCGGCAAGGAGATCGTGCCCGGCATCACCGCGGTTGCGACCCATGGGCACACGCCGGGTCACATGTCGCACATCGTCTCGTCAGGCAGCAGCAAGGTCTACGTCCAGGCCGACGTCACCAACCTGCCGATCTTCGTGCGTAATCCCGGCTGGCACCTGATGTTCGACCAGGACGCCAAGATGGCGGAAGCGACCCGCCGCAAGGTCTACGACATGCTGGTCGCCGAGAAGATGATGGTGCAGGGCTTCCACTATCCGTTCCCGGGGCTCGCTTATATCGAGAAGAGCGGCTCGGGCTATCGTGAGATTCCAGTGCCGTGGAGCCCGGTGCTGTAACGCGCCGCGGTTACGACCAGTCACGGAGGGCCGCTTCCCTCGCGGGCGGGCGGCCTTTCGGTGTTTGTGCCAGTCGCTAAATTCGAGCCGGAATAAAGGGCCAACCGCGCGCAGGCGCGGCAATGGAGCTCGACCACTTGAGCAGGGAGGACGACATGACCGAAGTGACGCGCCGCGGCGCCATTGCAGCGGCGGCCGCAACGACATTGGCCTCGATGGGCGCAAGCGCGCCGGCGGGTGCCGCCGCGCCGGCGGCCGGTCGCCGCGCTCCGGG
Organism: Xanthobacteraceae bacterium; assembly: GCA_019745775.1. GTDB lineage: Bacteria > Pseudomonadota > Alphaproteobacteria > Rhizobiales > Xanthobacteraceae > VAZQ01. The sequence goes on from JAIESR010000030.1 coordinate 68,665, forward strand.
CTGGTATCGCTACACGGTCGGCGATCTCGAAGTGACGGTGGTGACCGACGGCGCACGCTCGTTCGACCTGACGCCGTCCTACGTCACCAACGCGCCGATCGAAGAGGTGCGAAAGGCGCTGGCAGCGGCTTACATGCCGCCCAACCGCATGATCCATCACTACGCGCCGATCGTGATCAACACCGGCGGCAAGCTCGTCGTCATCGATACCGGCGGCGGTCCGGGCGCCTACAAGCAGACCAAAGGCGAACTTGGGCAGTTTGCGGAAAATCTCGTGGCGTCCGGCATCGATCCCAAATCGATCGACATGGTGGTGATCTCGCATTTCCACGGCGACCACGTGAACGGCCTGCTCGACGCGAGCAACAAGCTCGCGTTCCCCAACGCCGAAGTGCTGGTGCCGGAGGTGGAGTGGAAGTTCTGGATGGACGACGGCGAGATGAGCCGAGCCTCGGCCGGACGCATGGCCGACCTGTTCAAGAACAACCGCCGCATCTTCGATGCGCTCGGCCGCAAGGTCACGACCTATGGCTGGGGCAAGGAGATCGCACCGGGCGTCCTGCCGGTGGCGACCACCGGCCATTCGATCGGGCACACGTCGTATGTGGTCTCATCCGGCAACAGCACGATCTATGTGCAGTCGGACGTGACCAACAATCCGGATCTCTTTGCACGCCATCCTGACTGGGGCGGCGCGTTCGACCAGGATCCGAACGCAGCGGTGGCGACGCGGCGCAAGGTCTACGACATGCTGGTGGCCGAAAAGCTGTTGGTGCAGGGCTTCCACTATCCGTTCCCGGGATTGGCGCGGGTCGAGAAGGCGGGGGGCGGCTATCGAGTGATTCCGGCGCCGTGGCATCCGACACTTTAGGAGCCAAGGCGGCGCTTGAGGAACCAAGGCGGCGCTAGAGGCCGAGCGTGACTTCGGCCCAGCGCATCACCGTCGGACCGTTGAGAAATTCGATCACGGCCGGTTCGGCGTCGCGCGGCCGGTCGTGCTGCATCACCGCGGTCGCAACAATCGCATCGCAACGGTCGTTGTAGCCGACCGACAATGCGGATTCGCCGGGCAGGCTTGGGTTCACGAGCGCATAAGGCCGGCTGCGCCCTTTCATCCAGGCGACGGCGATAGCACGGCCGTCGCCAAGCGCTTCGCTCTTTCCACCCAGTAGCTCGAGGTCGCCGATCCGTTCGAGCTCGGCATCGTCGGCGACCCCGGTGGCGCAATTGCAGAAGCCGATCTTGGCGCGGACATAGAGCGTCACCGGCGTTCCGCAGTCGGCCGCGCCGCATTGGTAGGCCTTGCCGCGCCCGAACTGGTCGGCCGGGAAGGGCCATGGTACCTCGCTCCATCCCGACGGTGTCGCACCCGCCAAGGAGTGGTTGTCGGTCGAGCGCAACGCGGCGGGGAGCACGAGCGCGCCCGTGATGGCGCCAAGCGCGAGCGCAAGTGCCGCCAGAGGGAACGCCGCCTTCATCGCCGTCGCCTTGTCAATTGTCAGCGAGGTACCGGCGCGCGGCAGTTATCTCAGGCCGGGCCGGTCCCGCTTCGCTCGCCAGCGTAACGCTGTCGCCGGTGAGCGAGATCAGCTTTGCATAGTTGGCCTTCGCCTTTTCCTTGTCGCCGAGCGCCGCAGCCGCCTGCGCCGCCCCGGCATAGCCATGGAAGCGGTTCGGCTCCTTCTGTTGCGTCGACCCGAAGGCGGCGAGTGCTTCGCGTGCCATGCCGCGGTCGAGCAGCATGTAACCGTAAAGCTCGCGGGCCGGTACTATCGGCCCCGGTGTCACGACGTGCTTCTCGGTCTTGTCTTCTGCATCGGCGGCGGCACTCATCGCGCGGAGCGCCTCGTCGTGCTTGCCTTCAGCATACAACACCCAGGCCGCTGCCACTTGCCGCTGGATGTCGACGATCTCCGACCAATACCCGTCCCTGGCATCGCGCAGCTTGTTGCGAATCTCTTCAAGCTTGGCGATGTCCGCCTTCGCGGCACTGGGATTGCCCGAACGTGCGGCGCCCAGTGCCCGGGCAAAATGCGTGATCGCCACGACATAGCCCAAGGAACTCGGACGGACCGGCAGTTGCGATGCGCCGGTCCAGTCGCCTCGCTCGACAGCGTAGCGCGCCGGCGAGGCCGCCAACGCATAGTGCGCGGCCAGCACGGTCGCCTTGAATTCGGACTCCTTTATCATTTCGTCGATCACTGCGCGCGCCTCTTTGTCCTGGCCGAGCTGCAGATGGGCATAGACCATGTAATCCTGAGCGTGCAGGTAATTGCCGACCGATTTCTCCGCCTTTGCCGCCTTCAGCGAGGCGGTGTTCGAGACGATCGACTCCTTCCAATAGCCAACGCGGGTGTAGATGTGCGAAGGCATGTGCTGGGCATGCGGCGCGGCAGGCGCGATGCTGGCGTAGCGGTTGGCGGCGTCGAGGCCCTGCGCAGCCAATTCTGGATAGTCGTACAGGTGGATCAAATAGTGTGTCGCCCCCGGATGCCGCGGCAGCCGCTTTGAGATCGGCTCGAGGATCGCGGCCCCCTTCCTCTGCTGGGAGAGGGTCTTGTCGGTGAGGTCGGCAGACGTGTTGAGCGTGATAGCGTAGGCGATCTGCGCCTCGTCGTCGTTCGGATACTTCGCCGCCAGTTTCTCCAGGGCATCGCGGAACGCATGGATGCGTTGGCGATGACTGAGCTTGTCATGGTCGGCGTACATCAGCATCAGCGCGTCGATATAGTCGCGCTCGCGCTCCGTCTTGGCGTTCATCGCCCTGGCTTTCTGAATGGCGGCCAGGCCCGGTGCCAGGTTGGACGGAGGAATTGGGTTGTGGGGATTGTCGAGGAGCGTGAGCGCAATGCCCCATGACGCCATGGCGCAGGTCGGATCGGCTTTCAGAACCTCCTCGAAAAGCTCCTTCGCGTTGAGATACCAGTAAGAATGCTGGTAGCGCATAGCGCGGTCAAAGCGGCGCTGCGCCGTCTCGTTGCACGAGGTCTGGAAGCTCACGCTGCCGAGCTGCTGATCGGCTGCATCCTGCGCGGCGGCCGGCGAAGGCAGCGCCAGCGCGATGGTCGATGCGGTGATGATGGGAAAGAGCGACTTTCGCATCGTGGGTCCTCCCGGTTGGAGACACGTCGAAGCCAAGCTCTCAATTATAGCACTCCGCGCCGATGCGGTAATGGGCCAAAGGTACTGATCGGTGATTAGGTACGGGTCGCTGACTACCTTTTCGGCTGCTTGGCGTAGGCGTCCATGAACGCCTTGATTTCGGGGCTGATCGCCAGCGAGGTCCGGACGCTGTCGTTGAGGGTCGCGCTGGTGACGAATTCCGGAACGTCGCCGGTCAGCTTGATGGCGTCCTCGATATATCCCTTGTCGGTTTCGAGTTTTCCGATTGCGGCGCGCAACGCATTGACGCCCTCGCGCGGCGCACCCGGCGGCAATGTCAGCACCCGGTAGACGGTGCCGTTGACCAGCAGCAAGAACTTGTATGCATCCCACAGCGGCCCGCTCGGCAACGTGCCTCTGATCGATTTGTACAGATCCTGGAACGGAAGGATCGCAGCGGCCTTGATATACGCCGGCATGTAGGACGGCACGCTGAAGTTCTTGCCGTCGAAGCTGGCATCGTAGAACACGGGGATCAGGTTGCCGGCCTCCACCTCGGGCGCGACCCTGGTTTTGTAGAGGGTGGGCGAGTCGGCATAGTAGCTGATCTCACCGCGCAGCAGTGCGCTCAGTCCTTCGGCGCTTGAATTGTAGCCGGTGACATAATTGTAGGGCACGCCGAGCATGTCGAGCGTCAGCCGCATCGCCATGTCCTTGGGCTGTTGTAGCCCTAGTCCGCCGACCACGATGTTTTCCGCCTTGACGATGTCGATCGCCTTCTTGATGCCTGGGCGCACTTCGGTGCGCATGAAATGGATGCGACCGGTCGGCAGTACCGCGACGAACTCGTAAGCGCGGAAGTCGACGTTGAAACGCTCCGGGTTGCTGATGTAGCGATGGGCGGAGCCGGTGAAGTACCCGACCATGGTGCCGTTGCGTGGAGCAACCTCACCAAGATACTTTGTTGCGACCAGTCCGGCCGAGCCGGCCATGTTCTGCACGGTGATACGCGGATTGCCGGCGATGTGCTTGCCGAGGTGACGCGACAGCAGCCGCGCCTCGATGTCGGTCGGGCCGCCGGAGTCGTGGTTGACCAGGAGGGTGAGTTGCTTGCCCGCGTAGAACGGCTGCTGCGCGGCGGCGCCACTGCAACATGATACGAATGTGGCGATGATCAACAAACGGCGTGTCAGCATGGCCCGTCCTCATTGGATGTCTTCTTCTGGCCGGCGACGCGATGCAGGCGCGTGGCGACTTGCTACCGGGCGCTCTCATCGAATCGATGAAATCGTAGCACCGCAAGCATGCAGTCCGTTGTGCGAGATTGCCGAAAAAAATGCTGATCGATGTGCAGAGCAATACGCAGTGGACGTATGCACAATTCTCAGTCAGGCACGTTGATCAGGCGGTCGCTATAGGCATAGCTTATGAGCGACAAACTAGGGTGTTGGGGAAAACGCCAACTGAAAAGAGAAAAAGAGGGGCGTCATGCTTAAGCTGTTGATCGCTGCATGTATGAGTGCGCTGGCTGTGACAGACGCGGTCGCGCAACAATCGCTGCTCGAACGAGGTGGCTATCTCGTCAACGCGGTCATGGCCTGCGATGGCTGCCATACCCCGCGCGGTCCGGCCGGTCTTGACATGAGCCGGCGGTTTTCCGGCGGCTCCCAGGTCTGGGACGAGCCGGAATATCTGGTGCGCGGCTCCAACATCACGCCCGACCGCGAAACCGGAATCGGCGGCTGGACGGCCAACGACATGAAGCGATTGCTGACCGAAGGCAAGCGGCCGAGCGGCGTGCCGGTCGCGCACCAGATGCCATATCCGTTCTACAAGATTCTGACGCCACGCGATCTCGATGCCGTGGCAGCCTACAGCTTGTCGGTGCCGGCGGTGCGCAACCAGGTCCCGGCGCCGGTCTACCGGAAGCCGGCGCACACCGAGCTCATCCCTGGCGCCGAGAAGCCGTTCAGCGACGAGATGCTGAAGGATCCGCTGAAACGCGGCTTTTATCTGGGCACGATTGCGCACTGCATGGAGTGCCATTCGCGTCGGCCGGACGGGCGCGCGGATTACGTGAAGTGGAATGGCAAGGGGGGCTATGTCTTCAAGACGCCGAAGGGGACGGTGACGACCAAGAACATCACCTCGCACAAGACCGCGGGTGTCGGTGGCTGGACCGACGCGGAGCTGCGCCGTGCGCTGACCGAGGGCGTCGATCGCACCGGCAAGCCCTTCGGCCCCCAGATGCAGCGCCAGTTCTATTTCTCGAAGATGACGGATCAGGACCTCGACGCGATCGTCGCCTGGGTCCGCACGATCCCGCCAGCTGAATAGCGCTGGGTGCGGGCGGCGCAGGCGGGCCCCACCGGCCCCTCAAATCGGCGTTCCTTGACCCTGCGGGGGCGCATCGCTATATCCGGCCGCATGATCGCATTCGGCAACCACGACTGTCTGCGGCGCCGTATCCGCGCCCCGGCGCCGGTGCGCGATCGCTGATCGCCGCTCCGCCGCTGGATGTCAAAAGTCCGCGGCGCTGTCCTTCCGACATCCTCCGCGGTAAGCCCCCGCTCTGAATGATCGCGAAGGACCGTTTCATGCCCCCCAAGGTCGACACCAAAGCGAAGATCGGCGTGCTCGGCGCCTCCGGCTACACCGGCTCGGAGCTGGTGCGCCTGCTGCTGCGGCATCCCAATGCCGAGCTCGCGCTGCTTACGGCTGACCGGCGTGCCGGCCAGGAGATGGCGGCGGTGTTTCCGCAGTTTGCGCCTTGTGTCCTGCCTAGGCTCGTGTCGATCGACAGTATCGATTGGGTCGGCGCCGGGCTCGACATGATTTTCTGCGCGCTGCCGCACGCAACCACGCAAAAGGTGATCAAACAGGTCTTCGCGGCAGTGCCCGAGGCCAAGGTCGTCGATCTGTCCGCCGACTTCCGGCTCGCCGATATAGCGAGCTACGCGCGCTGGTACGGCCACGAGCATCATGCCCCGGAGCTGCAGCGCCAGGCGATCTATGGCCTGGTGGAGATCTACCGTGACGAGATCAAGCGCGCGCATCTCGTCGCCAATCCCGGCTGCTACACGACCTGCGCGCAGCTGCCGCTCATTCCCTTGCTAAGGGCGAAGGCGATCGATCCCGGTGAGATCGTCATCGATGCGAAGTCCGGCATGACCGGCGCAGGGCGCTCGGCCAAGGAGGAGATGCTGTTCTCCGAAGTCTCCGAAGGCATCCATGCCTACGGTGTCGGGCACCACCGGCACATGGCGGAGCTTGACCAGGAATTCAGCAAGGCCGCCGGCCGCGAGGTGATCGCGAGTTTCACGCCGCATCTGATGCCGATGAACCGCGGCATCCTCTCGACGATCTATGTGAGAACGACCGGTGGCTCGCCCGACGACCTGCATGCGACCCTGTTGAAGTTCTACGCCAACGAACCGTTCGTGCATGTGCTGCCGTTCGGGCAGATGCCGCAGACCCGGCACGTGCGCGGCTCCAACATGACCTTCATTGGCGTCGCCAAGGATCGCATCGCGGGCCGCGCCATCGTCGGCGCCGCTCTCGACAATCTCGTGAAGGGCGCGTCGGGCCAGGCGGTGCAGAACATGAATCTGATGCTCGGCTTTCCGGAAACGACCGGATTGGAGCAAATCGCACTATTCCCGTAATTTCCGGCGGATTCCGCGCCTGAGTGCGGCGCTTGCCTTGAAATTAGCCGTAACGCTGCGCGACGACGCTGTGATAAACTTGCTCGGGAGCGTTGCGGTGTCGGAATCGGCACGAGCGATGGCCCCGAGAGGGACGACATGCGAAAATTCCATCTGATCCTGATCAAGCCATCGCACTACGACGACGACGGCTATGTCATCCGGTGGTGGCGGGCGATGATCCCGTCGAATTCGCTTGCCGCCGTCTATGGCATTGCGACCGATTGCGCCGAACGGCGGGTGCTCGGTCCCGACGTCGACATTACAATCGATGTCATCGACGAGACGCACACCCGCGTCGATGTCCCGGCGCTCCTCAAGCGCCTGGCGCACGACGGCAATTTCGGCCTGGTGGCGCTCGTCGGCGTGCAGTCGAACCAATATCCGCGTGCGCTCGATATCGCGCGGCCTTTCCGTGCCGCGGGCGTCGCGGTGGCCATGGGCGGCTTCCACGTATCCGGATGTCTTTCGATGCTCGACGGCCGCGCGGTCGAGCTCGACGCCTGTCGCGAGCTTGGCATTGCGATGTTCGCAGGCGAGGCGGAGGGCCGCTTCGAGGGGGTGCTGCGCGATGCCGCCGCGGGCAGGCTCAAGCCGCTCTACAATTACATGAAGGAACTGCCCGGCATGGCGGACACGCCGGTGCCCTACCTGCCGCGGCGCTATGTCGAACGCACGATCGGGCACAATTCGAGCTTCGATGCCGGCCGCGGATGTCCTTACCAGTGCTCGTTCTGCACCATCATCAATGTGCAGGGCCGCAAGTCGCGTTTCCGTTCGGCCGACGATGTCGAGCGGCTGGTACGCATGAACTGGGCGCAGGGCATCGACAAGTTCTTCATCACCGACGACAACTTCGCGCGTAACAAGGAGTGGGAGTCGATCTTCGACCGGCTGATCGCGCTGCGCGAAGAAGGCATCCCGCTCGGCCTAATGATCCAGGTCGACACGCTCTGCCACAAGATTCCGAATTTCGTGGAGAAGGCGGCGCGCGCGGGGGTCACGCGGGTGTTCATCGGGCTCGAGAACATCAACCCCGACAATCTCGCGGCGGCGAAGAAAAAGCAGAACAAGATCACCGAATACCGCAAGATGCTGCTGGCCTGGAAATCGCAGGGCATCATCACGCTGGCGGGCTACATCCTCGGGTTCCCGGCTGATACGCCGCAATCGATCAAGCGCGACATCGCCATCATTCAACGCGAGCTGCCGGTCGACATTCTCGAATTCTTCTGCCTGACGCCGCTGCCCGGCTCCGAGGATCACCAGAGGCTATGGAAGGCCGGCGTTGCGATGGAGCCCGATCTCAACAAATACGATCTGGAGCACGCCTGCACGGGCTCGCAGCAGATGACCGCGCAAGAGCTGCAGCAGGCTTATCGCGATGCCTGGCCGGAGTACTATTCGCCAGAGCACATGAAGACCTTGCTGCGCCGCGCGGTCGCGACCGGCATGCCGGTCAACAGCGTGCTCAAACTGTTGGTGCGTTTCTCCACCAGCGTGTCGATCGAGGGGATTCACCCGCTGCAGAGCGGTCTGTTCCGCGGCAAGCATCCGAGCGAGCGCCGCCCCGGGTTGCCGGCCGTCAATCCGTTGCTGTTCTGGCCGCGCTACGCGCTGGAGACGGTTTGGAAGACCGCGGCGATGCTGACCGTGATCGGTCGGATGATCTTGTGGAAACGGGCAATCGAGCGCCAGCCCGACGCGCGGCAATACATGGACCAGGCGCTCACACCGGTGCGCGACGACGACGAGGAGACGCTCGAGCTGCTCACCAAGACCGCCGGCGCCAAGGCGGCCGTGGACCACCTGAGGAAAGTGCACGACATTACCCACCGCAAGCCGGCCGTTGCCGCCGAGTAGCCGCGGGTCGATCGTCCTGGCGCCGTGCGCTAGTCCCGCACCTTCACGTAGCGGCCGGGGGCGTCCTCGATCGGTTTGAGCTTGCCGCCGCCGGGGACACGCGCCGGAACCTTGTCGTCGTTGTGGCCTTTGAGCCAGGCAAGCCAATCCGGCCACCACGAGCCCGCATGCTCGGTCGCCTTGGCGCGCCACTTGTCGACGTCAGCGCCGTTGGGCTTGGCGCCGGTCCAATACTGGTACTTGTGCTTCTCGGGCGGATTGACCACGCCGGCGATGTGGCCGGATCCGGAGAGCACGAACCGCACCGGCCCGCCGAAAAACTTCGAGCCGTAGAACACCGACTTCGCCGGGGCGATGTGATCCTCGCGGGTGCCGAGATTGTAGATCGGTACCTTGACCTTCTTGAGATCGAGCGTCTTGCCGGCGATCACCATCTCACCGCGCGCGAGCTTGTTCTTGAGATAGCAGTTGCGCAGATAGAACGAGTGATTGGCCGCCGGCATGCGGGTCGAGTCTGCGTTCCAGTAGAGTAGGTCGAACGGCGGCGGGGTCCTGCCTTTGAAGTAGTTGTTGATGATGTAGGGCCAGATCAGATCGTTCGAGCGCATCAGGTTGAACGTGTTCGCCATCTTGCGGCTGTCGAGATAGCCGCGCTCCGCCATCTGCTTCTCGAGTGCCGTGATCTGCTCCTCGTCGGCAAAAATCTTCAGATCGCCGGAGTAGGTGAAGTCGACCTGGCTGGCGAAGAAGGTCGACGACACGATCCGTTTATCCTTGACCGCGGCCATATGCGCGAGCGTAACGGCGAGCATGGTGCCGCCGACGCAATAGCCGATCGCGTGCACCTTGCTCTCGCCGGTGGCCCGCTTGATGACGTCGAGCGCGGCGAGGGGGCCTTCGCGCATATAGTCTTCGAAGGTCTTCTTCGACAGATGCGCGTCGGGATTGACCCAGGAGATGACGAACACCGTCAGCCCCTGATCCACGCACCATTTGATGAAGGATTTTTCCGGTGTCAAATCGAGCACGTAGAACTTGTTGATCCAGGGCGGCACGATCAGCATCGGCACCTTGAGCACGCGCTCGGTCGTCGGCGAATACTGGATCAGCTGCATCAGGTCGTTTTCGAACACGACCTTGCCGGGTGTCGACGCGAGATTGCGGCCGACTTCGAAATAGGACGTATCGGTCTGGCGGATACGCAGGTCGCCGCCGCCGGCCTGGATGTCCTCGGCCAGAAGGTGCATCCCGCGTGCGAGATTCTCGCCCTTGGACGCCAGCGTGTCGCGCAGCAGTTCCGGGTTCGTCAGCACAAAATTGGATGGCGCGATCGCATTGACGATCTGGCGTACGTAGAACTCCGCCTTCTGCCGGGTGAGGGGATCGAGGCCCTCGGCGTTCTTGACCAGCCGGTCGCTGAACTGGACGGTCAACAGATAGGCCTGCTTGAGGAAATCGAAGAACTGGTTCGACGACCACTCCGGATCGGCGAAGCGTTTGTCGCGCGGGTCCGGCTTGGCGACCGGGTCGCTGGTCTCGCCCGCCATGCGCCGTGCCGCGTGTGCCCAGAGCTCGAGGTAGCCCTTGCCGAGCGCGGACTGCAGCTCGAACACGCGCTGCGGGTCGGTGAGCCAGTACTCCGCCACCTGCCCGAGCGTCTTGACCATGTCGATGAACTCGGCGTGGTCGGTTTCCTTGCGGCCTTCCTCCCGGGGTTTGAGGTAGGCGGCCAGGGCCTTGCCGCCCTGTTCGACCATGCGGGCGAGGTTGTTCGCCAACTCCTCCCAGTCGGTGGGTTTGCCCATCCCGGGTTCCAATGGAGTTTGCACGTATTGCCTCGATCGCTTTGCTGGCTCCGCCAACGGCAGATTCCCGCTCCTGACTGTATTCTCGCCGATTCCACAGCCCGCGTCAGTTGGCTGTTAACTCTGGCATTCTAACCTTGGTTTCGTCATATTACCCGCATATGGGACGCCGGGTGCGATCACGAAATAGGTCGTGATTTCACAGACTTGGGGGACGCCGGACGACGTGAGTTTGCGACGGGGATGGTGACCCCGTCATGACGTCTGGCACCGGTAGATGACAGCGATATCCCAGGCGAAGCGGTTTGGAGCGGTTGCGGCGGCCTTGCTGCTCGCGGCGACGCTCGCCGGCTGCTCGTCCACGTCCGTCATCGACAATGTTCCGCACTCCATGGGCGGCCTGCCCGAAGGCGTCCCGGCACGGCCGGCGGCGCCACCGGCCTATCCGGCGGTCCATGATCTGCCGCCGCCGCGGACCGACAGCGCGCTCAGCGACGTCGAGAGCAAGCGCCTCCGGGAAGACCTGAAAAACACGCGCAACCGCGTCGCCCCCGCGTCCTCCCAGACGACCGGCGCCGCTGGCGGCGCACGCAACCCGTGATAAAACCTGATATTGGTGGGCCGTAACGGAATCGGCTTACCGCCGAGGATCCTGGCCCATGGAAGATTTCCACCGCATTCGCCGCCTGCCGCCTTACGTGTTCGAGCAGGTCAATCGCGCCAAGGCCAAGGCGCGCAACGCCGGCGCAGACATCATCGACCTCGGCATGGGCAACCCCGACTTGCCGGCGCCGGCGCATGTGATCGAAAAGCTGAAGGAGACCATCGGGCGGCCGCGCACCGACCGCTATTCCTCCTCGCGCGGCATCCCCGGACTGCGCCGCGCCCAGGCCGCCTACTACGAGCGTCGTTTTGGGGTGAAGCTCAATCCCGAGACTCAGGTCGTCACCACGCTGGGCTCCAAGGAGGGCTTCGCCAATGTGGCGCAGGCGATCACCGCGCCGGGCGACGTCGTGCTGGTACCGGACCCGAGCTATCCGATCCACGCCTTCGGCTTCCTGATGGCGGGCGGCGTGTGCCGCTCGGTGCCGTCGGAGCCGACGCCCGACTTCTTCTCGACGCTCGAGCGCGCGATCGTGCATTCGATCCCGAAGCCGCTCGCGGTTGTCGTCTGCTATCCGTCGAACCCGACCGCCTATGTCGCCGATCTCGACTTCTACAAGGAGCTCGTCGCGTTCGCGAAGCGGCACGGCATCCTGATTCTCTCCGATCTCGCTTATGCAGAACTGTACTTCGAGAACAATCCGCCGCCGTCGGTGCTGCAGGTGCCGGGCGCGATGGATATCGCGGTTGAGTTCACCTCGATGTCGAAGACCTATTCGATGCCGGGCTGGCGGATCGGCTTCGCGGTGGGCAATGAACGCATCATCGCCGCGCTCACGCGCGTGAAGTCCTATCTCGATTACGGCGCCTTCACGCCGATCCAGGTCGCGGCAACGGCCGCGCTCAACGGCCCGGACGATTGCATCCGCGAGATGCGCGATATCTACAAGCGCCGGCGCGACGTCATGGTGGACAGCTTCAGCCGGGCCGGCTGGCACGTGCCGGCGCCGCGCGCATCGATGTTCGCCTGGGCGCCGATCCCCGAGCCGTTCCAGACGCTCGGCAGCGTCGAGTTCGCGACGCTGCTGGTCGAGAAGGCCGAGGTCGCGGTGTCGCCCGGCACCGGCTTCGGCGAGCGCGGCGAGGGCTATGTGCGCATCGCGCTGGTCGAGAACGAGCAGCGCATCCGGCAGGCCGCGCGCAACATCCGGCGCTTTCTTGAAACCGCCCCGGATAAGCTGCATAACGTGGTCCCGCTCGCCAAGCGCGGCTGAGCACTGCCCGGGTTTCTCCTCATGGCCGAACCGTTCAGAGTGGGCCTCGCCGGATTGGGCACGGTCGGCTCGTCCGTCGCCGCGATGATCCTGCGCACCCGCGACGCCATCGCCGAGCGGGCGGGGCGGCCGATCGATCTCGTGGCCTACGCCTCGAAGGACCCGCCGCGAGATGCGACGCTCGATCTCTCCAAGGTGAAGAAGGTCGCCGATCCGGTGGCGCTGGCGCGTGAGAGCGGCATCGACGTGTTCGTCGAATTGATGGGCGGCTCCGGCGATCCTGCCAAGAGCTCGGTCGAGGCGGCGCTCGCCGCCGGTAAGCCGGTGGTCACCGCCAACAAGGCGCTGCTGGCGCATCATGGCGTCGCGCTCGCGCGGCTCGCGGAGAAGAACAAGACCACGCTGTCGTTCGAGGCGGCCGTCGCAGGCGGCATTCCAATCATCAAGACGCTGCGTGAGGGGCTGGGCGGCAGCCGGATCAATCGCATCTACGGTATCCTCAACGGTACCTGCAACTACATCCTCACCCGCATGGCGAAGGAGCGATTGTCATTCGACGCGTGCCTGAAGGAAGCGCAGAAGCTCGGCTACGCGGAAGCCGATCCGACCTTCGACATCGGCGGTTTTGACACCGCGCACAAGATCGCGATCCTGACCAGCGTCGCCTTCGGCACCGAGGTCGATGCCGACGCCGTGCATGTGGAAGGCATCGAACAGATCACGCTCGCCGACCTCGAAGCCGCCGACGAGCTCGGCTATCGCGTGAAGCTCCTCGGCGTGGCGCAGCGCACCGACGCCGGCATCGAGCAGCGCGTGCACCCGACCATGGTGCCCAAGGGCAACGTGATCGCCGAGGTCGACGGCGTGCTCAATGCGGTGGCGGTCGACGCCGACACCATGGGCCTGACGCTGATGGGACCGGGCGCCGGCGGTGCCGCGACCTCGTCCGCGGTGGTCGCCGACATCATGGATCTGGCGGCGGGACGGCGGGTGTCGTCGTTCGGCCGGCCGGCCGGGAGCCTGACCAAGGCGCCGCGTGCGCCGATCCAGCGGCACGAGGGCGGCTACTACATCCGCCTGGCGGCGGTGGACCGCCCGGGCTCGGCCGCGACCATCGCGCGGCGCATGGCGGAGGCGGACATTTCGCTGGAATCGATCATGCAGCGCGGCCGCGACCGGCGGCCGCATGGCGGCGACGACCCGCGCAGCGCCGACAAACCGGCGCCCGTTGTGCTGATCACCTATGCTACAACCGAAGACGCGATGCGCCGGGCGCTCGCGGCCATCGAGAAGGACGGCGTGCTGGCGGAGAAACCGCAAGTGATCCGTATCGAGAAGGGCTAGACTGTGCTCCGCCGGTAGCCGGTCTGGCGGCTTGAGGGAAAGAGGGGACCAAGAGCTGATGTCAAATCCGTCGATTACAGTTCAACCGGATCTGGTGCTCGAGCGCATCCTGTCGATGGAGATCGTGCGCGTGACCGAACGCGCGGCGGTGTCGGCCGCCCGGCTGCGCGGCCACGGCCGAGAAAAAGACTCCGACCAGGCCGCCGTCGACGCCATGCGGCGCGAGCTCAACAAGCTCCCGATCGACGGCACCGTGGTGATCGGCGAGGGCGAGCTCGACGAGGCGCCAATGCTGTTCATCGGCGAGAAGGTCGGCAACAAGAGCGGCCCGAGGGTCGACATCGCCGTCGATCCGCTCGAAGGCACCACCCTCTGCGCCAAGAACATGCCGGGCGCGATCGCCACGCTCGCGATGGCCGACGGCGGCACGCTGCTGCATGCGCCGGACGTCTACATGGAGAAGATCGCCATCGGCCCGGGGTATCCGCGCGGCGTCGTCGACCTCGACGCGCCGGCCGAGGAGAACATCCTCGCACTCGCCAAGGCCAAGGGCGTGAAGCCGCAAGAGATCACGGCCCTGCTGCTGGATCGCCCGCGCCACGCCGACCTGATCGCCGGCGTGCGCAAGGCCGGCGGCTCGGTGTCGCTGATCAGCGACGGCGACGTCGCCGGTGTCATCCACTGCGCCGATCCCGAGCACTCGGGCATCGACATCTATCTCGGCATCGGCGGCGCGCCGGAGGGCGTCCTGGCGGCGGCGGCGCTACGCTGCACCGGCGGCCAGATGCAGTGCCGGCTGATCCTCGACACCGAGGAGCGGCGCGAGCGCTCGCACAAGATGGGCATCACCGACTTCCGCAAGCGCTACGAGATCGAGGACATGGTGCGCGGCGACTGTTTGTTCGCCGCGACCGGCGTCACCAGCGGGCCCATGCTCAAGGGCGTGCGCTTCCGCGGCGACATCATCGAGACCGAAACGGTGGTGATGCGCTCGGTCACCGGCACCGTGCGCTGGATTCGCGCCGAGCACCGGGAGCTCGAGAAGTTTCACCTCTGAGTGGCTTGAGTGCTGCCGCTCGAAGGGGGCCGCCCATGCGTCGCATCGTGTTGGTACTTCTGCTCGCGTTGTCATACCTGCCGGCGCGTGCGCAGGCTCCCGGAACGCCGGAAGCGCAATCAGCTGCGAAAGAGTTGCTCGCGATCATGTCACCGGACATGATCGGTCAGTTGACTAATTCGTTGATCGGGCAGATGTGGCCGCAGATCGAACGGGCCTTGAGCGCCAAAGTTGGCCCCGAGGTGATGGCGGAGGTGCGTGCAGAAATGGAGAGCACGCTCAAGACGTTCGTGATCAACGCAACGACAAACGATGCACCAGTGGTCTATGCGAAGTATTTCAGTGCACAAGAGCTGCGCGACATGGCGGCATTCTATAAGACCCCAACCGGAGCCAAAGCTCTGCGGCTGCTGCCGCAGGTGACGGCTGAATACTTCGGCATCATGATGCCGCGCCTCGAAGGCTTTAACCGCGAGCTGCAGGTACGCATCCAGGCCATCCTCGCCAAGCACGGCGTGAAGTAGCGGCAATTTCATCGAGACTGTGTCAGGGCAACGGCCGCTCGCCGCCCGGCACCGGCGCGTCGAAGCCGTTGAGCATGATCGCGACCATCGTATAGAAGCCGATCGCGGTGATCAGCTCGATCACGAGGTCTAGCCCGAGCATGGCGACCGCGCGATCGTAGGTCGGCTGCGAGAGGGTGCGCGTCTGGTTCATCTCGGTGACGAGGTCATAGATCAGCTTTTCGTCGTCGCGGGTCAGTTCAGGCGTGCGGCCATGGCGGAGCGCCTCGATCACCGGCTCGGGGATGCCGACCTCCCGCGCGTGCCGCACATGCGCGAACCATTCGTACTGCGCCGACCAGTGGCGGGCGACCAGGAGCACCATCAATTCGAACAGCCGCTGGTCGAGCTTGCCCTTGCGCAGGATGGTGCCGAACTTGTCGGCGGCATCGGCGATGGGCGGATTGCGCAGCCAGATCGCAAACGGCCCGCGCACCGTGCCGCCGCGGCTGCCGGCAATCCGGTCATGGATCGCCTTCTGCTCAGGGGTGAGGGTCTCAGGCTTCAAGTCATCCACACGGGCCATTCTTCACTCCTGACGGCATGGCGTTTCCACGATCAGTTTCGGACAATAGGCCGAACCGATTCGCGCACAGCAGACCGATGTTGTCCGTCTTGTCCAGTCCCTCTGTACCGATCCCTGGGGATCGCCGCCACTTCCTGGGCGTCGCTCAGTCCGCCACCGGGCGGATTTGGCGCGACCGGCTGGACGAGCGCGGCGCGGCGCGGGCGCTGGCTATCGCGCAGCGGCACGACCTGCCCGACCTCCTGGCGCGGGTGCTGGCGGGCCGCGGCGTCGAGATCGACGACGTGCCGGGCCATCTCGATCCCACCGTGCGCACGCTGATGCCCGACCCGAGCGTGCTCGTCGGCATGGACGCGGCGGCGGCGCGGATCGCCGACGCGGCGATGCGGCGCGAGACCGTCGCGATCTTCGGCGACTACGACGTCGACGGCGCGACCTCGGCGGCGACGCTGGCGCGCTTTCTGCGGCTTGCCGGGAATGAGCCGATCATCCACATCCCCGATCGCCTGTTCGAGGGCTACGGCCCGAACGTCGACGCGGTGCGCAAGCTCGCGGGGCGCGGCGCGACGCTGATGGTCACCGTCGACTGCGGCACCGTCAGCCACGAACCGCTGGCGGAGGCGGCCCGGCTCGGCATGGAGACGATCGTCGTCGATCATCATCTCGCCGACGAGACGCTGCCGACCGCGCTCGCGGTGGTGAACCCCAACCGGCTCGACGATCTCTCCAAGCTCGGCCATCTCGCTGCGGTCGGGCTGGTATTCATGACCGTGGTGGCGGTGAACCGCGAGCTGCGCCGGCGCGGGTTCTGGACCGAAGCGCGGCCCGAGCCGGAACTGCTCGATCTGCTCGATCTGGTGGCGCTCGGTACCGTCGCCGACGTGGTGCCGCTGAAGGGGCTGAACCGCGCCTTCGTCGCCAAAGGCCTGCTGGCGATGCGGCGGCGCGATCATTTCGGCCTCACCGCGCTGATGGACGTCTCGCGCCTGAACGGGCCGCCCGAGCCCTTCCACCTGGGCTTCCTGCTCGGGCCGCGCATCAATGCCGGCGGCCGGATCGGCCGCGCCTCGCTCGGGGTCGAGCTGTTGCTGGCCGACGATGCGACCGAAGCGGCGCGCATCGCCGCCGAGCTCGATCGCCTCAACAACGAGCGCCGCGCCATCGAGGTGGCGACCGTCGCGCAGGCGGAGGCCGAGGCCATGGCCGCGCTCGGCATCGAGGAGAAAGGCGCGGCCGTGGTGACCGCCGCCGAAGGCTGGCATCCGGGCGTGGTCGGTCTCGTCGCCGCGCGGCTGAAGGAGCGCTTCGGCCGTCCGGCGTTTGCGATCGCGCTCGAGCCCGGCGGTATCGGCACCGGCTCGGGCCGCTCGATCCAGGGTGTCGATCTCGGCCGCGTCGTGCGGCAGGCGGTGGGCGAGGGGCTTCTGATCAAGGGCGGCGGCCACGCCATGGCGGCGGGCGTCACGCTGCGCAAGGACGCGCTGGCGCCGTTCCGCGCCTTCCTCGAAGCGACCATCGGCGATGCGGTCGCGGCCGCGCGGCGTGAGGATTCGCTGCTCATCGACGGCGCGCTCACCGCGGCAGCCGTGACGGCCGAGACGATCACGACCATCGCCCAGGCGGGGCCGTTCGGTTCCGGAAACCCCGAGCCGGTCGTGGCGCTGCCGGCCCACACGATTGCCTACGCGGACGAGGTCGGGCAGGCGCATGTGAAGGTGCGGCTGCGCTCCGGTGACGGGTCTGGAATCAACGCGATCGCCTTCCGCTCGGTCGGTCAGAAGCTCGGCGCGGCGCTTACCCAGAATCGCGGCCGCAGCATGCACGTGGCGGGCTGCCTCTCGCTCGACCGCTGGCAGGGCGAGGAGCGGGTGCAGTTCCGGATCCTGGACGTGGCGCCGGCGGTCGAATTTTCCGGCCGCTGACCGTCCCGGCCCAAATCGCGTGTATCCCGGGCGCAGCGCAGCACGAAGTGATGCGCTGCAGACCCGGGATCGTTTTCAAAGTCAGAACGTCGATGGACCGCCTTTGGTGCGGTCCCGGATCAGCGGCGCACCGCTGCGCGCTGCACCGCGTCCGGGACACGAACTTCGTCAATCCCCACCGGCCTTGAGATATTTGCCCATCGCCTCCAGCACCTGCGGCGGCTGGTTGATCATGCCGCTGAAGGCTTTGGTGACCTCGTCCGCCGAAATGTGATTGATCTCGATTTGCGATGTTTTCATTTCGGCCAGGAATTTCGGATCGGCGAGGGTCTTGGCCAGCGCGTCGCGTAGCGCGGCCACGCGGTCGGCCGGCGTTCCTGGCCGCAAGCCGAAGGGGCGGCCGATCCCGAGCGGCGCGCCGCGGATCTGCATGAGCGCGCGGCCGAGATCGCTGGTCGCCAGGTCCTCGTCGACGGGAAGATGATTCTGTCCTTCGATCGGCGCGCGGCTCGAGCGCACCATCGGGCGCACGATGCCTTGCTCGCCCGCCATCCGCACCGTGGTGGCGAGCGCGGTCCAGCCGTCCACCTCGCGGCGTTCGAGCGCGAGCTTGATGTCGGTGTTGGCGGGATAGCCCGAGACCAGGCGGAACTTGGCGCCGGCGAACTCTTTGAGCAGCAGCGGGACATCGTGCGAGTTGGAGCCGGGTCCGGTCGTGCCGATGACCAGCTCTTGCTTGGCGTTCTGGAGGTCCTTGAAGGTCTTGTAGGGCAGGGCGGGATGGATCGCGAACAGCGCCGCATCGGAGCCGGACGAGCCGATCCAGATGAACTGCCGCGCGTCCAAACGCACCGCCGGCATCTTGAACAGTTGCGCCATCGCGACTTGCGGATTGGCCGCCAGGATGGTCAGCCCGTCGGGATCGGCGACATTGAACACGTAGTTGGTGGCGTTGAGATGCGCGCCGCCCGGCATCTGCCGGAGGATCACGGTGGGATTGCCCGGGATATATTGCCCCATGTGGCGGGCCAGGATCTGCGCGGAGACCGAAAGACTGCCGACGGCGCGGGCACCGACCACGATGGTGACGGTCTTGCCCTTGTAGAAATCGGCCTGGGCGTGGGCCGGCGTTTGCAGCGTCGCGGCCAGCAGGAAGCCCGCGAGCATGCCGGTGAATGGCATCATGCGCATGGACGTCTCCCCGTGGGGTGGGCAAAGCGAACCGTGCCCACCATTATTGTTTTCAGAACTTGAACGACCGCGGTGGGCACGGCGCGAAGGCGCGCCTTTGCCCACCCTACAACTTCGATATCTCAGCCGCCGCTTTCCAGCTTGATGTATTTGAGCATCGCGTCAATGGCTTCCTGCGGCTGGCTCATCATCGCGGCGAAGTCTTTCGTCACCTGCTCGGCGGTGAGCGGATCGATGTCGATCTGCATCTTCTCGGCGTCCGCCAGGAATTGCGGATCGCGCACGACCTTGGCGAAGGCCTCGCGCAGCATCGCGACGCGGTCCGCCGGAACGCCGGGCCGCACCCCGAACGGCTTGCCGATCGCGAGCGGAGTGCCGCGGATGATCATCAGCGACTTGCCGATTCCGGGTGGCGTGAGGTCCTCGTCGACGGGCAGATGGTCGAAACCCTTGACCGGGCTGCGGCCGCGCACCAGCGGCCGCACCGCGCCGGCGGCCGCCGCCTGACGCACCGGCGTCGCCAGCGCCGACCAGCCGTCGGCTTCGCCGCGCTCGAGCGCCAGGCGGATGTCGCCATTAGCCTGGAAGCCGGTGAGCAGCTTGAACCGCGCGCCGGCAAATTCTTTCAACAGCAACGGAACGTCATGCGAGTTCGAGCCGGGGCCGGTCGATCCGACCACGATCTCTTCCTTGGCGGTCTGAAGGTCCTTGAAACTCTTGTAGGGCAAATTGGCGCGCACCGCGAACAGCGTGCCGTCGGGACCGGTCGAGCCGAGCCACTGGAACTGCTTCACGTCGAAGCGCACCTGCTGCACCTTGGCGAGCTGCGCCATCGCGATCGCGGGATTCGAGCCCAGGATCGTCAGGCCGTCGGTGTCGGCGACGTTGTAGACGTGGTTGGTCGCGTTGAGGTGCGCGCCGCCGGGCATCTGGCGCAGGATGACCGTCGGGTTGCCGGGAATAAATCGGCCGAGATGACGGCTGATGAGGAGCGAGGTATTGCCGATCGATCCGCCGACGCGGGTGCCGACGATAACGGTGACGGTCTTGCCTTTGTAGAAATCGGCCTGGGCCTGCGCCGCTTGTGGTCCCAGCACGACCGTCAGGCAGCAGGCGAGGAGACCCGACCAGCATACGCGTCGCATGAACGCCTCTCCCCGTATCTTCTTTTTCTTGCAATTGCTTGCCGTTGCAGCTGTCCGGATGAGGGGACACGCCGGAGCCGCCGTCGGCGGCTCCGGTCTTGCAGTCCGATCAGGTCATTCGCCGACCTTGAGATACTTGTTCATCGCCTCCAGCACCGGCGGCGGCTGGTTCAGAAGCTCGCCGAACATCTTCGTCACCGCGTCGGCCGAGATAAATTCCGTGTGGATCTTCGCCTTCTTCGCCTCTTCGATGAAGGCAGGATCTTGCACCGTCTTGGCGATCGCGTCGCGCAGCATGGCGACGCGCTCGGGTGGCGTTCCCGGACGCACGGCGAACGCGCGGCCGATCGACTGCGGAATGCCGCGGATCGCCATCAGCGAGCGGCCGGTGTCGTTGGTCGCCAGCGATTCATCCGTCGGCAGCTGGTTCCAGCCCGGCACCGGCGTGCGGCTGCGCACCAGCGGGCGCACCGCGCCGCGGTCGACGGCGAGCTGGATCGTGGTCGCGAGCGCGGAGTAGGCGTCGGATTCACCGCGCTCCACGGCGAGCAGGATATCGCTGTTGGCCGCGTAGCCGGCGACGAGCCGGATCTTCAGGCCGGCGAACTCCTTCAGCAGCAGCGGCATGTCATGCGCGTTCGATCCGGGGCCCGTCGTCCCGGCGACGAACTCCTTCCCAGAGTCGCGCATCTCCTGGAACGTCTTGAACGGCAGCGACGTACGGATCGCAAACATCGATCCATCGGGGCCCGATGAGCCGAGCCAGATGTACTTCGCGGCGTCGAAGCGAACGTTCGGCAGCTTGGCGAGCTGGGCCATGGCGACGTTCGGATTTGCCGCCAGGATGGTCAGTCCGTCAGCTTCGGCGACATTGAAGACATGGTTGGTCGCGTTAAGGTGCGCACCGCCCGGCATCTGTCGGGTGATGACCGTTGGATTGCCGGGGATATGCTGGCCAAGGTGTCGGCCGACGAGCTGTGCGGCGATATAGAGACTGCCGGTCTTCGCACCGATCACGATAGAGACGGTCTTGCCCTTGTAGAAATCCGCTTGCGCGCGCGCTGGCGTCGACGGCATCGCCAGCCCGCCAATCACAGCGGCCACAACGCCTGCCTGTAACATCAGTCTCATCGATTCCTCCCTGTATCTCGTTGAAAAATTAGCGGGTTTGGAGGGGCGGTCACAAGCCCGTAAAGCGCCGCTTGCAGTGGCCACTTGTCGCATCGTTGCGCTGATGCTCTATCACCGCTGCGCCAAAAATGGGGAAACCCGTGCCGAGTCCTGATTATGCCTTCGTTCAGTATCACGGCCAGGCGGCCAGCAGCACGCTGCATCAAAACCTCACGGCGATGTGGGCGGCGATCAGCGCCGATACCGGCGGACGCGTCACCGCAACCGTACACGCCGAGAACGGCAAGGTCGCGGGCGGCGATCCGACGGCGCTGCGCATGCTGATCGCGGGTGAGATTCAGTTCTATACCCTGATGGGCGGAATCCTCGGCACGGTCGTGCCGGTCGCCGAGGTGCAGCAGGTGCCGTTTGCTTTCGCGAGCGCCGAGCAGGCGCACAAGGCGATCGACGGTCCCCTCGGCGCCATGCTCGGCGCGGAGATGGCGGCGAAGGGCATGCACCTGTTTCCCCAAGGCGGGTTCGATAATGGCATGCGGCAGATCGCGAGCGTCACCCGCGCGGTGGCGACGCCCGACGACCTTGCCGGGATGAAGATCCGAGTGCCGGCCGGGCAGCTGATCTTCGATACTTTCAAGGCGTTCGGTGCCGAGCCGATCGTCATTCCCGCCTATCAGCTCTATGACGGGCTCGCGAGCGGCCGCGTGACGTCGCAGGAGAATCCGCTCGCCGTTCTGGAAGGCTTCAAGCTCTACGAGCTCGTCAAATATGTCAGCATGACCAACCATATGTGGTCGGGCTTTAACCTGATGGCGCACCTTCCGACCTGGCAGCGGCTGCCGCACGAAATCAAGGGCGTGATCGAGCGCCGCGTGGTCGCCCACGTGCGCCGCCAGCGCATGGACCAGACCGTGCAAAACACCTCGCTGCGGCAAGACCTTGCGCGGCGCGGCCTCATGTTCAACGAGGTCGACCAGGGGGCGTTCCGGGCGAGACTTGGGGAGATTTATTCCACCTGGCGAGAGAAGCTTGGAATGCGCTGCTGGTCGCTGCTCGAAGCCGAAGTCGGCACCCTTCGTTAAGATTGTTTCGGATCGGCCGCGGCTCTAGATTTGGACCATGGCGAACCTGTCACGACGCGACGTACTTTTGATCACCGCCGGATCGGCGGCATTGGCCGTTACCGGTGCGCCGCCGGCTGCCGCCAACGTCGGCGAGGCCATCAAGTCATTTACCGGCGGGAGCGCTCCGGAAGTCGGCCGCGTCACGCTCGACCTTGCAGCCTCGATCGAGGACGGCAACAGCGTTCCGCTCGGTGTCGCGGTCGAAAGCCCGATGCGCCGGGACGACTACGTCAGTGAAGTCCTGGTCGTGGCGGAAGCCAATCCGTGGCCGCGGGTCGCAACCTTCCAATTCTCGCCGATCGCCGGCAAGGCTGCGTTCTCGACCCGCATCCGGTTGACCGAGGCGCAAAATGTCACTGTGCTGGCGAAGATGAATGACGGCCGCGTTTTCATGGCGCGGCAGCATGTCGACGTCACGATCGGCGCGTGCGCGAGCTAGCGGACGAACGAGATGACCACGCAACCGCGCATCCGCATCCCAAAGTTCGCCAAGAAAGGCGAGGTGATCCAGATCCGCACGCTGATGTCGCATGTGATGGAGTCGGGCCAGCGCAAGGACGCGAGCGGCAAGGTGATCCCGCGCAACATCATCAACCGCTTCAGTTGCAGCTTCAACGGCCGCCCGGTGCTCGCCTGTCAGATCGAGCCGGCGATCGCCGCCAATCCCTATTTCGAGTTCTCGGCCCGGGTCGAGGAGAGCGGCACCTTCCAGTTCACCTGGGCGGCCGACGACGGCTCGGTGATCAGCGCCTCCGAGAAGATCGTCGTACGCTGATGGCAGTACTTAGGTCCTGCTTGTCGTTGCAGTTGGCATGCGCGAGCCTGACGCTCACCATTGCGTCGGGTGCGAGCTGGGCGCAGAAAGCCGATCTCGAGTTTGGCCGGTACCTTGCCACGGAGTGTATGACTTGCCATCGTAGCGCGACCGCAGGCGGCGCCATTCCCAATATATTCGGGATGGCCGAGCCTAGATTCATCGTGTTGATCAAGGCCTACCGCGACAAGCAACTGCCCAACCCGGTGATGCAGAGCGTGGCCAGCCGCCTCAGGGACGACGAGATCGACGCGCTCGCACATTTTTTCGCAGCGACGAAGAAGCAATAAATTCCAGTGGGAGAGCATCATGACTGACCTGACACGCCGTAAATTTACAGGCCTCGCCAGTGCATCGCTGGCGGCGGCTGCGACGCCGCTGTTCGCGCCTGCCGTGCTGGGGCAGGCCAAAGCCAAGCCGAAACTCGTCGTGCTGGGCGGCGGTCCCGGCGGCGCCACGGTCGCGCGCTATGTGAACAGGGAAGCGGCGGGTGCGATCGAAGTGACCATGATCGAGCCGATCCGCCAGTTCACGACCTGCTTCTTCTCCAACATCTATGTCGGCGGCTATCGCTCGCTCCAGTCGATCACGCACAGTTACGACAAGGTCCGCAAGGAAGGCGTGCGCATCGTCGCCGAGCGGGCGAGCGCGATCGACCGCGACAAGAAGCAGGTCATGGTCGGCAAGCAGGTCATCCCGTACGACCGGCTGGTGATCGCGCCCGGCATCGACCTCAAATGGGATTCGGTGCCCGGCTATTCGGAAGCCGCGTCGCAGACCATGCCGCACGCCTGGAAGCCCGGCGCACAGACGCAGCTCCTGGTGAAGCGCCTCAACGCGCTCAACGACGGCGCGCTGATCGTGATGATCGCGCCGCCCAATCCCTATCGCTGTCCGCCCGGGCCGTACGAGCGCGTCTCGATGTTTGCGCATGTGCTCAAGGCCAAAGGCCACAGGAAGTCGAAGATCGTCGTCCTCGACCCCAAGCCCAACTTCTCCAAGCAGGCGCTGTTCGTCGAAGGCTGGCAGAAGCACTACCCCGGCATGGTCGAGTGGCAGGACCCGAAGGTCCATGGCGGCATCAAGGGCGTCAATCCGAAGACCAACGAGGTGATGACCGATCTCGCCAACTACAAAGCGCAGCTCGTTAACGTCATCCCCGCGCAGACCGCCGGACAGATCGCGCTCAAGGCCGACCTTGCTGACAAGTCCGGCTTCTGCCCGATCGATCCTGCCAACATGCGTTCGAAGATGGACGCCAACATCTACGTGGTCGGCGACGCCTGCATTCCCGGCGAGATGCCGAAGTCGGCGTTCTCGGCCAACAGCCAGGCCAAGGTCGCGGCGATGATGATCCGCGGCGAGCTCGCCGGCGCCAAGACCTTCCCGGCGCGCTATTCCAACACCTGCTGGAGCCTGATCGAGACCGACGACAACGTGAAGATCGGCGGCGCCTACGAAGCGCAGGACGGCATCATCAAGGCGTCGTCCACCTTCGTCTCGAAGCCCGGCGAGCCGGCCGACATCCGCAAGCAGAACTACCGGGAGTCGATCGACTGGTATAACGGCATCGTCGCCGACATGTTCGGCTAGCTACCGCCGTTCGACGCGCTCGCGCAGCTGCGCCAACCGATCGCCGATCGGCGTGAGCGCCGCGCGCGCGGCTTCGCGGCTGCCGATATCGATGACGATGAGCGCGCCGATGATGGCCACGTCGATCTGCATCATCGACGCGGCGTAGGACTCGTCACCGTCGGATTTCGGCGGCGGGCGCTTGTCGAGCTGCGCGATCGCCTCCTGCAGCGCGTCGCGGAACAGGCGCACCTCGGCCGCGGTCTGCTCCCGGCCGGAGGATTCGAGCGTGCGCAGTGCGATGCGGTATTGCAGCTCCGCGCGCTCGACCGCGTCGGCAAAGTCCCCGAGGTCGTCGGCCCCGGCCACGAGCGAAGCGCCGGCCAGGACCAGGGCCAGAAGCAGTGTCCGCGCGACTGTAAACATGGCCATAGTTGCTCAAAAGGCTTTGGGGAGGCTATCTATCCCCGGCAACCTTTACAGAAAGATTGAGGGCGATGTCGAAACTGAAACTATCCGTGGCTATCGGCAATTACGACCGGGCCCGTCCGCTGTTCGATGGTGCGGTGCAGATCGACGGGGTCGATCCCGTGTTCATGATGCTGCCGCCGGAGGAGATCTTCTTCCGCGCCTTCCGCACCATGGACTTCGACATCTGCGAACTGTCGATGTCGAGCTTCACTGTCAAGACCGCGCAGGGCAACTGCCCCTATGTCGGCATCCCGGCCTTCGTGTCGCGGATGTTCCGCCACAACTGCATCTATGTACGCACCGACCGCATCAGGAAGC
The DNA here is from genome assembly GCA_019745775.1 of Xanthobacteraceae bacterium. Taxonomy (GTDB): domain Bacteria; phylum Pseudomonadota; class Alphaproteobacteria; order Rhizobiales; family Xanthobacteraceae; genus VAZQ01. The sequence continues at coordinate 94,191 of JAIESR010000030.1, forward strand.
CGGAAGACCTCAAGGGCAAGAGAGTCGGACTGCCGGAATTCCAGCTCACCGCCTGCGTCTGGGCGCGTGCGATCCTGCAGGACGACTACGGCGTGAAGCCCTCCGACGTCACCTGGGTGCGCGGCGGCATCGACGATCCGACCCGGCCGGAGAAGATCACCATCCAGCTTCCCAAGGACGTGAAGATGGTCGACGCGCCGGAAGGCAAGACCATCTCGCAGCTCCTGGAGAGCGGCGAGATCGATGCCTTCATCGCGCCGCGGGTGCCGCGCATGGCCGGCAAGAACAACCCGAACATCGGCTGGCTGTTCCCCGATCCGATCGCCGCCGGCAAGGACTACTTCAAGCGCACCGGCATCTTCCCGATCATGCACGTCACCGGCATCCGCCGCACGCTGGTTGAACAACACCCCTGGTTGCCTGCCGCCGTGTTCAAGGCGCTCGAGCAGTCGAAGGCGAAGTGTATGGAGGAGATGGAGGATACCGCGACCAGCAAGTGCACGCTGCCGTTCCTCGACGAGCAGCTGCGCGCCGCGCGCGAATTCATGGGGCACGATTTCTGGAGTTACGGCCTGCATGCCAACCGCAAGGTGCTGGAGACGTTCTTGCGGCACCATCATTCGGAGAACCTCTCGCAGCGGCTGGTGACCCCGGAGGAGATGTTCCATCCCTCGACGCACGAGGCGTTCACGATTTGAAACAGCGATAGTGTAGGGTGGGCAAAGCGTGCGCCCGCGCAAGCGGGGGCAAGCGTGCCCACCATAGATGCACGAAAGCGCTTCGATGTTTTGGTGGGCACGGCGCTTCGCGCCTCTGCCCACCCTACAACGAATGCGCCTACTTCTTCGCCGGCGCTTCGGTGCCGCGCAGCATCGCGGCGGTCGCGACCGCCGAGTAACCGGGTTCGACCCGCACATCGACCACCGCGACTTCGCCGGCCTCGACCGCCGCGATCGCCTTGCGGAAGGTCTCGACCAAGTCATCCTGCTTGGTCACCGGGCCGAAGCCCTGCGCGCCCTGCGAGCGGGCGAGCGTGGCGATGTCGATGTCCGGCGGCGAGATGCGCTGGCCGATCCAGCGGTTCTCCGGCGGCCGCGAGCGGATGCGCGCGACGCGCTCCTGGTGCAGCTCGTCGTTGAAGAACGAGCGGTTGTTCGCCACCACGATCAGCATCGGAATCTTGTAGTGCGCGGCGGTCCAGAGCGCGACGTTGCTCATCATGAAGTCGCCGTCGCCGCACACGCCGATCACCAGCCGGCCCGAGCCCTTGAGCGCGAGCGCGGTGCCGACCGTGTTGCCGGGGCCGCCGCCCACGCCGCCGCCGCCTTCCGAGCCGACGTAGTCGAGCGGATGCTGGAACGGCCAGGTCGCACCGTCCCACGACAGCGAGATATGCGCGAGCGTCACGTCGCGGTCGCCGCACGCGAATTTGAGCCCGCGCACGAGATCGTTGACAACCATTTTGCCGGTCGAGAGATCCGGTTTGTCGCGCTTCGGCAGCGCGCGCTTGGTGAACGGCTTTGCCGTGAAGCCGAGCGCCTTGTTGAGCTCGGGGATCGCTTCGTCGGGCGTGACCGGCAGCAGCAGGTCGACCGCCGGCAGTCCCTGGTAGTCCATGCTCCAGCCGCGATGGATGCGGAAGTCGTTGCTGATCGAGATGACCTTCGCCTTCGGCGGCTCGTCGCCGAACGTCACCTTGAACACGCCGCCAAGGTCGACCCAGTCGAGATTGACGATCACATCGGCGCTCTTCACCGCGGCCTGCGCGTCCGGCGGGATCGCGCTGCCGGCGGGGACGGCCGCCATGTTCGGATGATCGGTCGGGAACGACGCGCCGATCTTGAGCTCGCAGATGACCTTGGCGTTGAGCCCTTCGGCGAACGCCACGCGCTCGTTCCAGGCGTCGAGGCTGCGCGAGGTCCGGCCGCACAGGATGACGATGTTCTTCGCACCCTTGAGGATAGCGGCGGCCTTCTTCACCGACTCAGGCGAGGGCGCGGTATCGGTCTGCGGCATGAAGCGGGCGGGATCGACCGGCTTGATCTCCTCGGTGAGCTTGGCTTCCTGCAATTCGGCGTCGAAATTGATGTAGACCGGACCCTGCGGGGTGGTGTTGGCGATCCAATTGGCGCGGTAGATCGCCTCGCGCGACGCCTGCGGCGACGCCGGCTGGTCGTCCCACTTCGTGTAGTCGCGGATGATCGCGCCCTGATCGCGGGCGGTGTGGATCCAGTCGATCCAGGGACGGCGCTTGTGCGCGTCGACCGGACCCGTTGCACCCACGATCACCACCGGCATGCGGTCGCACCAGGCGTTGAACACCGCCATGGTGGCGTGGAACAGGCCGACGTTGGAGTGCACCGCCGCCGCCATCGCCTTGCCGGTGACCTTGGCGTAGCCGTGGGCGATCGCGACCGCGACCTCTTCGTGCAGGCACAGGATCATCTGCGGCTTTTCGTTGCCGAGATAGTTCACGATCGAATCGTGGATGCCGCGATAGCTCGCGCCCGGATTGAGCGCGATGTAGGGGATATCGAGGTCGCGCAGCGACTCCGCGATGATGTCGGAGCCCCAGCCGGGCGTGTTGGCCGGGGTGAGGTTGGCGGGGCGGTCGACCTCTTTAAGCGAGGGGTGGGCGTTGGTTGAAATCTCGGCGGCGGGCGCCGCCTTCGCGGTTGCAGTGCTCACGGGACAATCCTTGTTTTTTGCTGGGGAAAGTGCCGGGGCGCATAAAATCGGATCGGCGGCCTCCGCGCAACCTCGCCCGGGGGCGTTTGGGGTCGCAGGCCCGAATGGGCGCCCTGCGCGGCCGCCCGATCCGGCGGATTGACGGGCGGATTCCCGGCATTCCATAAGTTCGCCGGGACGTTGCGGGAGACGAGAATAAGCATGTCCGGTTTGCGCATCTACGGCATCGCCCGCACGCGCGCGTTCCGCGCCCTCTGGGTGGCGATGGAACTCGGCATCGACTACGAGCACATCCCGCTCGAGATCGGCTCGGCAGGCGCCCGGACCGCGGAATTCCTCGCGGTCAATCCGAACGGCCGGCTGCCGGCAATCGACGACGACGGCTTCGTGCTGTGGGAGTCGCTTGCGATCACTCTCTACCTCGCCAAGAAGCATTCTTTGGGCCGCCTCTATCCGGCGACGCCGCAAGCCGAGGCCAAGACCTGGCAGTGGACGCTGTGGGCGCTCAACGAGGTTGATCGCGGAGTCAATATCTGGTCGCTGCATGCCATCCGCCTGCCGCCGGAGGATCGCGATCCGGCAAAGCTCGCCGAGGCGCTCAAGGTGATCGAGCGGCCGTTCAAGGTGCTCGACGAGGCGCTCGTCGAGCAGCCGTATCTGATCGGTGACGGCTTCACCGTCGCCGATCTGAACGTAGCGGCCGTCATCAGCCGCGCGATCGAGATGGACCTGTCGGCGACGCCGCGTCTCGGCGATTGGCTCAGGCGTTGCCTCGAACGGCCGGCCGCGCTCGAAGCGCGGCGACTGCGGCAGCTGTCGGACGAGGCGTCGCCGCCGGATTCCATCCGCCTGATCGCACGCATCAACCGGCTGTAACTGCAGCCCAAGAACCCTGGCGCAGCCGCACCGGTGCTGCCTGCCGGCGTGGCCGCCGCGCGATAGGTCGCAGCGGCCTGGCCCGACGGAACCATTATTGTCGTCATCCACTGACACGCCGAGCGTGTCGGCGTGTGCATTTCAGAGAGGAAGGCCCGATGACGCTTCATCGCCGCCGTTTTCTGTGTCTGACCGCAGCGGCATTGTCTGGTGCAGTGCGCACCGCATCGGCCCAGGCCTATCCGGCGCGGCCGGTGAGGCTTGTCGTCGGCTTTGCCCCGGGCGGCTCGACGGACATCAGTGCGCGCCTGATAGGCCAATGGCTGTCGGAGCGTCTCGGCCAGCCGTTCGTTGTCGAGAACCGGCCCGGCGCGGGCGGCAACGTGGCCACCGAGACGATCGCGCGCGCCGCGCCCGACGGCTATATGCTGCTCCAAGTCGTTCCGGCCAACACGATTAATCCGGCGCTCTACGAAAAGCTCAATTTCGACTTTGTGCGCGACATCGCGCCTGTGGCGAGCATTAGCCGCGAACCCAACGTCATGGAGGTGCATCCGTCGCTGCCGGTCAAAAGTATCCCCGAGTTCATCGCCTATGCGAAATCCCATCCCGGCAAGATCAATATCGCGTCGGCCGGCGCCGGGAGCTCGGGCCACCTCGCCGGCGAGCTGTTCAAGCTCATGACCGGCATCGACATGGTGCACGTGCCTTATCGGGGCGGCGCCCCCGCGCTCACCGATCTGCTCGGCGGCCGAGTGCAGGCGATGATCACGGCCATGGCGTCGTCGATCGAGCACATCCGCGCCGGCCGGCTGCGTGCATTGGGCGTGACCACGGCCGAACGCTCCGAAGCCTTGCCGGACGTCCCCGCGGTAGGCGAGTTTGTCCAGGGCTACGAGGCGAGTGCCTGGACCGGAATCGGAGCGCCGCGCGACACGCCTGCGGAGATCGTCAATACGCTCAACGCCACGGTTAACGCGGTCCTGGCGGAACCGAAGGTGAGGGCGCGGATATCGCAGCTGGGTGGATCGGTGTTCGCCAGCTCTCCGGCGGGTTTTCGCAAGTTCATTATTGATGAAACCGAGAAGTGGGCGAATGTGATCCGCGCGGCCAACATCAAGGCGGGCTAGGTCCGCCTGTCCTGCCCAAGGCATTGCGGAGACTCGATCCGCCCGATCGCACGCATCAACCGTCTGTATTCGCAACTTCGCGCTCACGAACCTGTTTCATCACGAGCCCTGGCGGAGCCGTGCCAGCAGGCTGACGCCGGCATAGCCGTCCGGCTCCAGCCCGATCTTGCGCTGGTAGTTGCTGACGGCGGACATGGTGCCGGCGCCGACGCGGCCGTCGGCACCCTTGGTGTCGAAGCCGAGCGCGGTGAGGCGGCGCTGGATCTCCTGGATCTCGGCGAGCGTCGGCGGCCGTTCGCCGCCGGGGAATTTCGGCGCGATGAGATCGCCGCCGTTGATCACGTCGGCGAGATGCACGATCGCCAGCGCGTAGTTGTTCGACGGGTTGTAACTGCGCACCGCATTGAAATTCTGACCGAGCAGGAAGCCGGGCCCGCCTGGTTCCGGCACCCACAGCCTCGCCGATCCCGACGGGAAGGCGCGGCCGTCGGCGCGGGCGATGCCGGCCTTCTGCCAGGCGGCGTAGCTCTTCGATGCCTTGCCGCCGCGCTGGCCGCCTGCCTTCACCTCGTAGCCCCAGCGCTCGCCCGGGCGCCACTTGCCGCGCTTGAGCAGATATTGCGCGGTCGAGGCGAGCGCGTCGTCGGGCCGGCCGAACGGCGACACGCGGCCGTCGCCGTCGTAGTCCATGCCGACATTGAGCCAGACCTCCGGCATCCACTGGGTATGTCCCATGGCGCCGGCCCAGGAGCCCCGCATCTCGGCCGGCGTCGACCATCTGCGTTCGACGATGCGCAGCGCGTTGATCAATTCCTGTTCCCAATATTTGCGCCGGCGCGGCTCGCCCCAGGCGAGCGCGGCCAGCGACGGGAACACTGGACGCATTGCGCTCCTCTGGACGTCGGGATCGCCATAGGCGGATTCGATCCCCCACAGCGCCAGCAGGACGAGACGCGAAACGCCGGTGTCCTTCTCGATGCGCGCCAGCAGCGCGCCGTGCTCTTTCAGTTTCTGCTTGCCGGTCTGGATGCGCCAGTCGGAGACGCGCCGGTTGAGGTATTGCCAGATCTTTTCGTTGAACTCTGGCTGGCTGTTGACGGCGTCGAACACCGACATGTCCGGCTGCAGGTTCGTCATCACGCGCGTGTAAGTCTCGTCCGAGACGCCGCGTTCGGTCGCGCGCGAGCGGAAGCTCTCGACCCATTGCGCGAACGGCCGCGCGCCTTGCGCCTGCGCGTCGAAGGCGTAGGCGATCGCGCCCGTGACGACCGGGAAAAAGGCGCGGCGGGACAAGTGACGTTGTCCGGTCATGATCGATCTCGCGAATCTCCATCCATAAACCTAGCCCGCCTGAACGGGCTTTTCGTTGAAAATGCGGACGTCGCAGCATCGAAGGCGCGCGACCACGCGCTTGTGGCTCGCACCTCAGGCTGACGGGGAGAGCAGGTTCCTTCTTTTCTTTCGTCACCGGCGCAGGGTGTAAGATCGGTGTAAGATTTATTGTTCAGAGCGATCATTGGCTTAGGTTCGAATCTTTCATTCTTACGGCTCTTACCACTATGTGCCCTTCGACGTGACTTGGGTGCGTTGGCACGTTTCCCTTCGTCGTGGCGGATGGGCGGTCTCGCCCCGGGGCGCCCCGCGGCCGTGCGGTCACGAGCATGAACACGGCAGCCCGCCCGACTCTGGCTCGTCTCCCGCGACGCGTTTGGCGCGCGGGACGTTAAGGAAGATAGTCACAAGAATGCAGGCGTCAAATTAATTCAGCGCAGAGCGCATAAGTCTGATGATAACGACGGCACGGAACCCGAAATTCGTGCGGCGCCACCGCGCGATGCTATCCCAAGGATGTCATCAGGTTTCTTGCTGAACGCGCGTTACACAAAATTCCACCAATCCGCCGCAGGCGGGCTCTAATTCGGCCGCTCCGCGCGTTTGTGATGCTGTGCATCGCGGTTTCCACATCGAGGTACTCAATGATCAACGTGACGAAGGCGTTTGCGGCTTGCGCCGGAACGATCGCTCTGGCTTGCGCTGTCGTTCAACCGGCGAAGGCGGCCGACATGCCGCCGCAATATCCGCAATACGGCGGACCGCCGCCCGTGCAGGAGCCTTACGTCCAGGAGCGGTATGTCTATCAGCAGCCGCCGCAGGTCTACTATCAGCCCGCGCCGCCGGCGGTGGTCTATCAGGAATACGTGCCGCCCGTCGTGGTGCCGCGGCCTTATTATGTGCCGCCGCGGCGCGTGTATGTCGATCCCGGCTATCGTCCCTACGGCTACCGCGCGTACGGCTATCGCCCGTATGTCGCGGGCGGCTACGGCCATCACCGGTCGCACTACCATCATCACCACCACCACAATCACCGGCATTGGCGATGAGCGGGGTTGGTGGGGAGATTCAACCCCCACCTCTCGTCGGCGGCGTAGGGTGGGCAAAGCTTGCGCCCGCGTAAGCAAGCGTGCCCACCCAGAGAGGTGCGAAAACGCTTTGATGTCTCGGTGGGCACGGCGCTACGCGCCTTTGCCCACCCTACGTGCAGCGGGCCAATCAATCCTTCTGTTCGCCAGGCGCTGAAGGAAGCTCGCGTCCTCCGACGGTACCCTGCGCCTGCGCGCGCTCCACGCATTGATCGGTTGAACCGAGCGGGCGTGCCTGCTGGCATTGCGCCATGGTCTGGTACTCGCATTTGATCGGGCCGCTCTCGCCCTTGATGCAGAACTGTCCGGTGCCGGTGACCTGCTGCCGGTTCTGTGCGGCCGCCGATCCCGCGACCAAGGCGGCCGCGAGCAGCGCCGTCGCCATCATCAGAGGTTTCATCGTCTCGTCTCCCGGTTAGGAACCTCTCCCGGGGGACTCAACTTCGTCGAGACGGCCTTCGTTCCAGTCTTCCGCGCCACGACACTTCTTTAAGGAATCGCATTCAGACTGCTCGGCGACGCATTGGCGCAGAGAGTCGCCCGATGCACCCGGAAACGTTGCTGCTGTTGGCGATCGTGGGGCTGATCGTGGCCTATGGCTTTGGCTGCGCCTATCGGCTTGCCTGGGCCACGGTGTCGGACGCGATCCTGCTCGTCGTCATGACTGGCGCCGCGATGGGCGCCGCCTATCTGTTCGGGTAAAGCGGCGATCTCTCGCTAGCGCCGCAGCTTGACGACGTTGGAACTGCCTTCGGCTGCCAGGACGGCGCGGACTTTTTCCGTGAGCTCATCCTCGACATACGGCTTGCTGACGATGTGGCTTTCGCTCACCCCCGCCAGCGCCGTTCGATCGGCGAACCCGGTGACGAAAACGATCGGCAGGGAGGGGCGCTGCGACCGGATACGGCGCGCCAACTCGGCACCACTCATGCCAGGCATGGCGAAATCGATGAGCATGAGATCGATATTGTTCTCGTTCGCGAGCAGATCGAGTGCGGCGCCGCCGCTGCCCGCCTCCAGAACGTGATAGCCAAGCTCTTGTAGCAGCGCGGCCGTCACGTCGCGGACAGCGCTGTCATCGTCGACCACAAGGACCGTTGCGCTGTGGTGTGTGGCAGTCACCTTGGCGGTTCCAGGATCGTTCTGCGGCTGCATCTTGGCGGTGGCGCGCGGGAGATAAATGTGGATCGATGTTCCGGCGCCTTCCTGGGATTCGATCTGGACGCCACCGCCCGACTGCTTGGCAAAGCCCAGCACCTGGCTGAGGCCGAGACCGGACCCTTTGCCCACTTCCTTGGTGGTGAAGAACGGCTCGAACGCCTTGGCGCGCACGTCCGGGCTCATGCCGGAACCCGTGTCCTTGACGCAAATCTCGACAAAGTCCCCCGCGGGTGGCTCTTCAGGGTGGAGCGGCGGGCCCAGCGACTTGTTGGCGGTTCGAACGACCAGCGTGCCGCCGACCTGCATGGCGTCGCGCGCATTGATGGCGAGGTTGAGCACCGCCAGTTCGATCTGCGTGGCGTCGACGAGCGCGGGCCACAGCCCTTGGGTGAGCGAGGTCTCGATCCGGATGCTGCCTCCCATGGTGCTTTGCAGGAGGTCGTGCATGTTCGCGACCGTCTGATTGAGGTCGACGACCTTCGGCTCGAGGAGCTGACGGCGGGAAAACGACAAAAGCTGGTCGGTGAGCTTGGCGCCGCGCTCGGCCGCCGAGCGCATGTACCCCAGCCGGCGCGCCATGTCGCCGTCGATACCGGCGGCGGCGAAGCCCTTCTCCATGAACCGAATGTTGCCCAGCACGACGGTCAGCAGATTGTTGAAGTCGTGCGCCACGCCCGAGGTGAGCTGCCCGACCGCTTCCAGTCGCTGCATCTGCCGGAGCGTCGATTCCACGCGCTCGCGTTCCTCGATCTGCTTGACCAGCTGGCGATTGGCCGCCGCGAGCTCGGCCGTTCGTTCGTGCACCCGCGATTCCAGTTCTTCGTTGAGCCGCCGGCATTCGTATTGACGCCGCCGGCCGCGGATGCTGGCCCGGACCAGACTGACGAACGTCGTCGGATGAAACGGTCGTTCCAGGAAGCTGACATTGCCGAGCGTGTCGGTGAGCAGGGCGGCGGCCGGATTGCGCTCGACGCCGCCGCCGTGGTCGGTCAGCAGGATCATCGGAAAGTCGGACCACGGCGGTTGCGATCCAACCCAGCTCGCAAGGCTTCGCGTGTCGGCCGCACGCAAGGCCTCCTCCGTGACGACGGCGCTCTCGGCGCCGCGATGGATTTCGCCCAGCAGTTCCGTGATGTCGACGCAAATATCGGCGCGGATATCCGCCTCGCGCAGGATACCCTTGGCTACGACGGCATCGCGGCCGCGCGGCGCCAGGATGAGGGTCCGTTCGGCTGGAGCAGTGCTCAAGGACCCTCCATCAGCGGCGCCGACTTGCCGATATAGGTCGGTGTCCCCCGCAACACGCCCTGGAACTGCTCCAGCGGATCGCCCACCTTGATTCCGTCGCTGCTGATCTGGAGCTCACGGATGGTGTTTTCGTGCGCGCCGGCCCGTTTCTTGATCACCGAGATGGCACGGCGGACCCGGCCCATCGCTTCGAAGTATCGAAGCATGATGACGGTGTCGGCGAGGTAGGTGATGTCAACCGGCTGCTTCATGTCGCCGACCATGCCGTGCTGTGCGATGGTCAGGAATGTCGCGGCACCGCGCCGGTTGAGATATTGCAGAAGCTCATGCAGATGCAGCGTGAGGTATTGCTCCTCCGGCATCGCGGCCTGATAACCGTTGAGACTGTCGATGACGACGATCCGGGCTTGGCGATAATCCACCTGATCGCGCACGCGATGAGAAAACTGGCCGGGTGAAAGCTCCGCTGCATCGACCTGCTCGATGTGGAGCTTGCCGGCATCGCGCATCGCGGCGATGTCGATTCCCAGCCCCTTCGCGCGGGCCAGCAGGAGGCCGAGTTCTTCGTCAAATACGAACACTGCCGCGTGATCGCCGCGCGCGACCGCGGCGGCAACGTACTGAAGAAGCAGCACCGATTTTCCGGTTCCTGCCGGACCCAGCACCAGCGTGCTGGATCCCGCAGCGATGCCGCCACCCAGCAGGTTGTCCATCGCCCCGATTCCGCTTTTCAGCAGCTTGCCGGTGAAGCCGGTGCGATGCTCGGCGGCGACCAGGCGCGGATACACCACGACCCCACCAGGTTCGATGGCGAAGTCATGGTATCCGCTGCGGAAGGCTTGCCCGCGGCACTTGACGATCCGCAATCGGCGCCGTTCGCCGCCATAGACGGGCGCGAGCTGGTCGAGATGGATCACGCTATGCGCGATGCTGTGCACGGCTCGGTCGGTGGTCTCCGTGGTGAGGTCGTCGAGCATGAAGACGGTCGATTGGTGCTTGGCGAAATAATGCTTGAGCGCGAGAATCTGCCGGCGATAGCGCAACGAGCTCTGGGCTAGCAGGCGAATTTCCGACAGGCTGTCGATCACGACTCGCTGTGGCTTGATCCGTTCGATAGCCGAGAAAATGCGGGTGATGGTCTCCCCGAGCTCCAGATCGGACGAATACAGCAGGCTCTGGTGCTGGTCGGGGTCGAGCACGCTTTCCGGCGGGACCAACTCGAAGATTTCGACCTTGTCGTCCAAGACCCAGCCGTGCGATCGCGCCCCGGCACGCAGCTCGTCTTCGGTTTCCGCCAAGCTCACATAGATGCCGGCTTCGCCGGCAGCCGCGCCGGCGCGCAGGAATTGCAGCGCGATCGTGGTCTTGCCGGTGCCGGGGCTTCCCTCCAGCAGGTGCAGGCGGTTGCGGGCGAGGCCGCCACCCAGCGCAAAATCCAAGCCGGAAATATCGGTAGCCGCGCGCGGCAGGAAATCTGTCGTGGCGTCCATAGGGGCGTCCCGGTCGGGCATCCTTCGTGGCTGGAAACGCCATCGCTCACCGAGCGATGGAACAGACTGGACAAGCGGCAGCCGCGGCTTGCACAGGCCGCGCTCCGATATTGAAACGCCGAAAGGCTGGGGCCGGTTCCACGGCAGGGTAGAGCTGTTCCGGCCGGAAAAAATCACGGGCGGACCTGGCCCGCCCGTCGGCTACTAGAGAATCAAGGCAAACGCCGCGCTGCTCAATCCTTCGCGCGCTCGACGTAGGAGCCGTCGGCGGTCATCACCACGATCCGCGTGCCGGTGCCCACGAACGGCGGCACCATCGTGCGCACGCCGTTCGACAGCGTCGCCGGCTTGTAGGACGACGCGGCGGTCTGGCTCTTGATGGTCGGTTCGGTTTCCGTCACCTCGAGGATGACCTTCTGCGGCAGCTCGATCGACACCGGCAAGCTGTCATAGACCGCCATCTTCACCTTCATCTCGGGCTGGAGATAAGGCGCCTGGTCGCCGACCAGATCGGTCTGCAGCGTGATCTGGTCATAGGTCTCGCTGTTCATGAAGTGGAAGCCTTCGCCATCCTCGTAGAGGAACTGGAAGTCCTGTTCCTCCACGTGGGCGCGCTCGACCTGGTCGGTGGTCTTGTAGCGCTGGACCGTTTTCACGCCATCGCTGATCCGGCGCATGTCGACCTGGGTGGTCGGTGTGCCCTTGCCGGGGTGGAAGCTTTCGGCGTTCAGGACGACATAGAGTTTACCGTCGTCGAGTTCGAGGATATTGCCTTTACGGATCGAGCTGGCGATGACCTTCACGAACGTGCATCCTTGTTTGAGCAAAATGGACGGCCGGCTGGACGGGGCAACCGGCCATCATGTTGGGGCGCAACATACTGATCCTGCGTCCGACCGCCAGCGATTTTCACGGCTCCGCGACGATTTTGGGGGCGCTTCCTGATGGCCAACCGCCCCCGTTTCTGGGCCCCCGACAGCCATGCCGACCGCCGGCCGTTCCTGTTGACCCGGAACGAGATTTCCCGGGCGGTGCGCGATTTGTTCGCCGTGCTGGAGTTCGTCGAGGTCGAGACCGCCACCCTCCAGATCTCGCCCGGCAACGAGACCCATATCCACGCCATGCGGACGGAGCTCGCTTCGCCGACCGGGCGGGACCGGCGCTTCCTGCGCACCTCCCCGGAGTTCGCCTGCAAGAAGCTCCTGGCCGCCGGGGAGCGGCGGATCTTCGAGTTCGCCCGCTGCTATCGGAACCGGGAGTACGGCGCGCTGCACCATCCCGAGTTCACCATGCTGGAATGGTATCGGGCGCACGGCCAGTACGAGCTTCTCATGGACGACTGCATGGCGGTGATGGCCTGCGCGGCGCAGACCGCCGGCACGCGGGCGTTCAGCTTCCGCGACCGCACCGCCAATCCGTTCGCTGAGCCCGAGCGGATCACGGTGGCGGAGGCATTCCAGGAGTTCGCCGGCATCGCGCTGATGGAGGCGCTGCCGCCGGAGGGGCCCGACCGCCGCCGCTTCGCCCTGATGGCGATCGACGCCGGCGTCAACGTGCCGAGCGAAGACACCTGGGGCGACGTGTTCAGCCGCGTTCTGGTGGAGAAGATCGAGCCCCATCTCGGCATCGGCCGCCCGACCATCCTCGATGAATATCCGGCGGTGATGTCCGCGCTGGCGCGACCGAAGCTCGGCGACACGCGGGTGGCGGAGCGCTTCGAGGTCTATATCTGCGGCGTCGAGGTCGCGAACGGCTTCGGCGAGCTCACCGATCCGGTCGAGCAGCGCCGCCGCCTCGCCGCAGAGATGGCGGAGAAGGAGCGCATCTACCGCGAGCGCTATCCGATCGACGACGACTTCATCGCGGCGCTGCGCACCATGCCGCCGGCCTGCGGCGTCGCGCTCGGCTTCGACCGGCTGGTGATGCTGGCGGCCGGCGCGCAGCGCATCGACCAGGTGATGTGGACGCCGGTGGACGTGCCGTAGGTCGCGGCGCGATCTGACCTCCGCTGATCCCCACCCCCACCCGCCTTTTCAGGGGGAGGGAACGCACCACCGCTGCTGCCCATGCCTCGACCTAATCTCATCTCGCTTTAGTCGCCCCAACCCATGCCCCTCCCCAACGAGACCCCAACGGGGAGAGAGAGCCGAGCGAATACGCCGCACTGTCCTGGTTTCAACAATGGTCAGCGCCAAGATATCTCCGTGCTAGGATGCTCCCCGAGTAGGGTGCATAGGGGTTTTCCATGCTTTCTTTTCGCAGTCTCACGCGCGCGGCCTTGATCGCGGGCCTCGGTGTCGCCGTGGCGGCGCCGGCGGCGGCGCAGACCTATCCGACCGGCAACGTCAACGTGATCGTCGCGTTCGCCGCCGGCGGCATCGCCGATGCGATCGGCCGCCTGGTCGCCCAGAAGCTCAGCGACAACCTCAAGCAGTCGTTCGTGGTCGAGAACCGCGGCGGCGCCGGCGGCAATCTCGCGGCGCGGGCGGTCGCGACCGCGGCGGGCGACGGCCATACGCTGCTCGCCACCACCACCGCGCTGGCGGTGAACGACACCGCGTCGAAGAACCGCGGCAACAACACCGCCGACCTGCGCCCGGTGGCGATCGTCGCCATCAGCCCGGACGTGCTGGCGATCCATCCGTCGAACCCGGCCAAGACCATGAAGGAGTTCATCGCCAACGGGCAGAAGGCGAGCTTCACCTATGCCAGCGCCGGCGTCGGCACCGCGCCGCACATCGGAGCCGAGTATCTGTTCAAGGAAGTCGCCAAGGCGCAGTCGGTGCACGTGCCGTTCACCGGCGGCGCGCCGGCGGTGACCGCCGCGCTCGGCAACCACGTCAACGCACTGGTGCTGACGCTGCCGACGGTGACGCCGCACATCGTCGAAGGCCGCCTGCGCGGGCTAGGCGTCGCGAGCGAGAAGCGCGTGCCGGCGGTGAAAGACGTGCCGACTTATCGCGAGATGGGCTTCGATGTGCTGTCGGGCTCGTGGGTCGGCTTCTTCGCGCCGGCCAAGACGCCCGATGCGGTGGTGCTCAAGCTCAACGCCGCGATCAACGAGTTGATGAAGGCGCCCGACGTGCAGGCGAAACTGGCGCAGATCGGGTTCGAGCCGATCTCCAAGAACCTCCCGGAGACCGACGCCTATTTCAAGAGCGAGGTCGCGAACTGGGGCAAGATGGTCCGCGCCGCAGGCGTGACGACGGATTGAATCGCTACGGTGATCGCGCGGCAGACTCGATGTGTTCCCTCTCCCCGGAGGGGAGAAGGTTAGGGTGAGGGGGGTCGACCTTATCGAGGGACCTCGTCCCCCTCACCCCATCCCTCTCCCCAACGCGGAGAGGGAGCCGAGCGAGTGTGGCGCGCGCATTTCGCCTTACATCGACGATAGCAAGAGCTGGCGTGCTGGACGGCGCTATGCGAACTGACTACATCCTCGCGGGATCGAGGATGCAGTCATGAAACAGCAGAACCAATCCACGTTGCGCGATCCGGCGGCCTTGCCGGCGGCCGGGCTGATCCCGCCAGAGCGCGTGGCCGTGCTTGAGCAGGTCGCCGCGCGCTACGCGGTGGCGCTGACGCCCGACATGGCGGGGCTGATCGACCCGGACGATCCCAACGACCCGATCGCGCGGCAGTTCGTGCCGAGGCCCGAAGAGCTCGAGACGCGCGCGGGCGAGTCGCCGGACCCGATCGGCGACGACGCGCACAGTCCGGTCGAGGGCATCGTGCACCGTTATCCCGACCGAGTGCTGCTCAAGCTCGTGCATGTCTGCCCGGTCTATTGCCGCTTCTGCTTCCGGCGCGAGATGGTCGGCCCCGGCAAGCGGCAGTCGCTGTCGCATGAAGCGCTCGCGGCGGCGCTCGATTACGTCCGCGCGCACGAGGAAATCTGGGAGGTGATCCTGACCGGCGGCGATCCCTTGATCCTGTCGCCGCGGCGGCTGCGCGAGGTCTTGCGCGCGCTGGGCGCCATCGATCACGTCAAGGTCGTACGCGTGCACACCCGCGTGCCGGTGGTGGCGCCGGATCGGGTCACGCCTGCGCTTATCCGAGCCCTCAGGGTGCCCGGCAAGGCCACTTACGTCGTGCTGCACGCCAATCATCCGCGCGAGCTGACCGACGCCGCGCGCGCCGCCTGCGCGCGCATGGTCGATGCCGGCATCCCGATGCTGAGCCAGAGCGTGCTGCTGCGCGGCGTCAACGACGACGCCGGGACGCTCGGCGCGCTCATGCGCGCCTTCGTCGAGAACCGCATCAAGCCGTACTACCTGCACCACTGCGACCTCGCACCCGGCACCGCGCATCTGCGCACCTCGATCGGAGAGGGGCAGGCGCTGGTGCGCGCGCTGCATGGGCGCACCTCCGGGCTGTGCCAGCCCACTTACGTGCTTGACATCCCCGGCGGGCACGGCAAGTCGCCAATCGGGCCGTCCTATCTGGAAAGCTTGCAAGGTGAGGGCGGGGGCGGGGGCGGCTACGCGGTCGAGGACTTCAACGGCGGCCGCCACGCCTATGCGCCGCCGGCGGCAACGCCGTGCGGGCCGAACGATTTACAGCGTAGCTGAGACATTTTGGCATTGAGCATGCTCTTGTCCGAAATCCGGTTTCCACTTTTCGGCATCATGCTCTAGTTTCGCGGGCGCCAAACGGGGGCTCCCGCCGCATGCAGTCATACAATTTCACCCGCAGCGTTCCGGTCGAGGAGGGCTACGACGTCCTGGTCGCGGGCGGCGGCCCGGCCGGCAGCGCCGCCGCGGTCTGCGCCGCGCGGCTTGGCGCCAAGGTGCTGCTGGTCGAGGCGACCGGCTCGCTCGGCGGCATGTCGACCTCCGGCCTCGTCAATACGTTCGGCCCGATGGGCGACGGCGAGCGCACCCTGGTCGGCGGCTTCACCCGCGAGCTGATCGAGACCATGCACGAGCGCGGCTACCTCGGGCCGGAGGTGACGCCGGAATACTGGATCACGCATTACAATCGCTGGATCCCGTTCGACCCGGAGGCGCTCAAGCGGCTGCTCGACGAATACTGCGTCAACGCGGGCGTCGAGATCCGCTATTTCACGCGCGTGATCGACGCCGACGTCGCCGGGCGCACCGTCAACGGCGCGATCATCAGCAACATCGAAGGGCTGAAATTCATCAAGGCCAGGACATTCATCGACTGCACCGGTGACGCGGTACTCGCCGCCGCCTGCGGCGCGGAATGCAAGGTCGCCGGGCGCGACTGGCCGTTCCAGCCGGCGACGGTGTGCTCCACCTTCAGCGGCATCAACTGGGACGACCCCGCCTACAAAACCAACCGCGGCACCGACGCGATCCGCGAGAAGGTGAAGGAGGAGTTCCTGCCGCGTGCGAACGCCGACGGCCACTTCACCCATCCGGATCATTTCATCGCCGGCATGAAGAAGGTGGGGGCCGTGACCGGCAACCTGAACGCCGGGCACCTCTACGGCCTCGACGGCTTGAACGTGAAGAGCCTGTCGGAGGGCATGATCGAGGGCCGCAAGGTCGCGGTCGAGTACATGGAGTTCTATCGCAAATACGTGCCGGGCTGCGAGCGCATCGAGCTTGCCGCGACGTCACCGGTGATGGGCGTGCGCGACACGCGACGCATCGTCGGCGAGTTCGAGCTGACCACCGAGCACTACAGCGCGGCGCGTCAGTTTCCCGACCAGGTCGCGGTCTATAACCGCCCCGCCGACGTGCACTCGACCAACAACTCGAAGGAAGAGTTCGAGCGCTTCATGAAGGACATGCACGGCTCGGGGAAGTTGCCGCGCGGCAAGAGCCTCGGCATCCCGTACAGCATTCTCGTGCCGCGCGGCTGGGAGAACCTGTGGATCGCCGGGCGCTGCCATTCGAGCGACACCAAGGTGCACGGCTCGATCCGCTCGCAGTCGGCGGCGTTCCTGATGGGCCAGGCGTCGGCGACGGCGGCGGTGCAGTCGATGCGCACCGGGCAGCCGGCCTGCGATCTCGACACCTGGGATCTCGTGGAGAGCCTGCGCGCGGCGGGCTCGTATCTGCCGCAGACCGAGCTCAGCCGCACCATGACGCGGGGCTGAGGATGGTCCGCGCACGGGCGAGGGGATTTGCGATCGCTGCCGGCCTCGTGCTCGCCGCCAGCCCTGCCGCCGCCAACGACTTCTACGCCGGCAAGACCGTCAACTTCATCGTCGGCACCGATGTGGGCGGCGGCTTCAGCATCTATGCGCGCGTGCTGTCGCGCCATCTCGGGCGCTTCATCCCCGGCAATCCGACGGTGGTGATGAAGAACATGCCGGGCGCCGGCGGCGCCACAGCGTCGAGCTATTTCTACCGGATCGCGCCCAAGGACGGCACCGTGATCGGCTCGGTCGCGCCCAACGCGATCCTCGGCCGGCTGCTCGACGGCAATGTCAGCCAGTACGATCCGGCGAAGTTCATCTATCTCGCCGGCGCCGAGCGCGGCACGCGCCTGTGCATGACCTTCGAGCATTCGAAGACCAAGACGCTTGCCGATGCCCTCAAGCAGCGCACCGTCATCGGCGCGACGTCGGCGGGCAGCCCGACCCGCGAATACGCCGCCATGATCAAGCACGCGACCGGCGCGCAGTTCGAGATCGTCTCCGGCTACAAGGGCCCGCCCGACCTGTTCCTGGCGATGTCGCGCCACGAGATCGACGGCGTCTGCGGCCTCGATTGGACCGCGCTGAAGTCGCAGCAGCCGGACTGGCTGCGTGACAGGAGGCTCAACCTCCTGGTCCAGGCGTCGATGGAGCCGCATCCCGAGCTCGCCAAGCTCGGCGTGCCGGTGCCGTGGCCCTCCATCAAGAACGACCTCGACCGCCGCGCGGTCGAGGTCATGGTCGGCTTCGAGCAGGCGTTCGGGAAATCCTACCTGGTGCCGCCGGAGACGCCGGCCGATCGCGTCGCGATCCTGCGCAAGGCGTTTGCCGCGGTGCTCAAGGACGCGGAATTCCTGGCCGAGGCCGAGAAGGTGCGCATCGAGATCACCGCGCAGTCAGGCGAGGAGGTGCAGCGCGTGGTGGAGAGCGCCTATGCGTCGTCGCCGGAGGTGATCGCGCGGTTGCGCAAGATCGTCGAGCCTTAAGTTCGTGGTCCCTCCAGTGCGGGCGCCGGCTCGGCCGGTGGCGCCCCGTAGATTCTGCGCAGGACGGCCGGCAGGGTGAGCCCCTGCACCACGATGGTGAACACCACCACCACCGCGTAGCAGACGACCAGCAGGTCTTCGCGCCAGGGCGAGGGCGGCAGGGTGAGCGCGAGCGCCACCGAAATGCCGCCGCGCAAGCCGGCCCAGGTCAGCGCCGCCGCCTCGTGCGATTTGGCGCGCGGGCTGCTGCGCGCAAAGGCGAGCGGCATCGCGACGCTGATGAGGCGCGCGAGAATGGCGAGCGGAATGGCCAGCACGACTTGCAGAAAATGCGAGATCTGGAAGGTGAGACCCAGCACCTGGAAGCCGATGAGCAGGAACAGCATGGTGTTGAGAAACTGGTCGAGCAGGTTCCAGAACGCGACCAGCGTCGGGCGGATGTCGCCGCCGGGCGCGGCGCGGTGCAGCGCATTCACGAGCCACATGCCCGCCGTGACCACGGCGATCGGTCCGGACAGCCCGGCGGCATTGGCGACGCGGTAGGCGCCGAGCGCGAGCGCCAGCTCGATCAGCAACCGCAAGCCGTCGTCCTTGACGGCGCGGATCGCGAGCACGGCGATCCAGGCGAAGATGATCCCGATTCCCGCGCCGCCCAGGATTTCGCGCACGAGCATCACGGCGACGTCGCCCCCGCCCACCACGATGGGCTCGCCATGCGTGACCCGCAGCGCGACGATGAACAGCACCACGGCGGCGCCGTCGTTGAACAGGCTTTCGCCGACGATCGCGGCGCGCAGGCTTTCCGGCAGGTTGACGCGGCGCAGCAGCGTTGCGACCACGATCGCGTCGGTCGGAGCGAGCACGGCGCCGAGCACCAGGCACCAGGCCAGCGGCACGTTGGCGCCGACCAGCCGGAAGATCGCCCACATGCCGAAGCCGAACACCACGGTCGAGACGATCACGCTCGCGGTCGCCAGGAGCACGATCATCCAGCGTCGCTGGCGGAGCGCGGCGAAGTCGACATGCAGGCTAGCCGCGAACAGGAGCAGCGCCAGCGTGCCGTCGAGGAAGAGATGCGGCAGGTTGGCAGAGTTGAGCGTGCCGCGGATCCAGCCCAGCGCGTGCAGGCCAAACAGCCGGTCGGCCGTGACGATCAGCGCCGAGAGAGCGAGCGACCCGAGCAGCACGCCGATCGCGGGCGGCAGCCGGAAGTACAGGGAATTGAGGCAGCCGATGATCGCGCCCAGCACCAGCACGATCGCGATGATGTCCGCTGCCTGCATCAATGCCCTTCTCGGCGCTACCGAGAAGCCCGCTCAGCTCTCATGCCCGGCCTGCACGGTCTGCGCCAGCACGCCCGACTTCTTGCGCTTGCGGAGGAACGGCAGGAACAGCGCGGCAAAGGCCATGATCCAGATCGCGTTGCCGAGCCACGACGAGAACAGGATCGAGAGGTCGCCCTGGCCGATCCGCATCGATCGCAGGAAGTAGGTCTCGAACAGCGGGCCCATGATCACGCCGATCAGCATGGCCGAGACCTCGTACTTGCCCTTGCGCGCGAGGTAGCCGACCACGCCGAAGAACAGCGCGAGCCCCATGTCGAAGATGTATTCGCGCTCGGAGAACGCGGCGATGGTGACCAGCGATATGATCAGCGGCACGAGGAACTTGGTCGGGATCCACACCACGCGGCTCATATAACGAGCCATCGGCAATATCAGCAGCACCATGAAGATGTAGCAGACCAGCATCTGCATATAGACGGAGTAGACGAGGTCGGGGCGCTCGATGAACAGCCGCGGACCGAGCACGACGCCGTGATAGGTCAGCACCAGCATCATGATGGCGCCGGTGGTGCCGCCGGGGATGCCGAGCGCGAACACCGGCACCAGCGTGCCCGAGGTGACGCCGTTGTTCGCCGACTCCGGCGCGATCACGCCGGGCGGATGGCCGGTGCCGTAGAGCTCCGGCGTCTTCGAAAGCATCTTCGAATAGTGATAGGCGAGGAAGGCGGCGACGGTGGCGCCGGCGCCGGGCAGGATGCCGATGATCAGGCCGATCAGCGAGGTCCAGATCGTCTGCCACCAGTAGCGCGCGTTGATGTAGAGACCCTCGAGCGTGTCGGCCCAGCGCGCCTGCTTGGCGGTCTTGAGGTCCTCCTTGCGCACGATCGTTTCGCTTTCCAGCATCACGAACGCTTCGGAGATGGCGAACAGGCCGATCAGCGCCGGGATCAGCGGCACACCGTCATAGAGCTCGAGGAAGCCGAAGGTCGCGCGTGGCGTGCCGAACACCGGATCGACGCCGACCGCGCCGATCATCAGTCCGAAGAAGCCGGCGATCAGGCCCTTGAGCAGGTCCTGCGCGGCGATCGCGGCGATCAGGGTGAGGCCGAACACCATCACCGCCACCATCTCGACGCTGCGGAAATAGAGCCCGAGCTTGCCGAGCGCCGGCAGCATCGCCATCGTGATGATGGTGGTGACGAGGCCGCCGAAGGCGGAGGCCGCGAAGCAGCAGACCAGCGCCTGCTGCGCCTGGCCTTTCTTGGTCATCGGGTAGCCGTCGAGCACGGTCGCGGCGGCGCCGCCTTCGCCGGGCATGTTGAACAGAATCGCCGGGATGCCGCCGCCAAGCTGCGTCGTGCAGTACAGCGAGATCATGAAGGCCATGCCGGCCTCGATGTTGATGTAGAGCGTCAGCGGCAACAGGATGATCAGCGTGTTCTGCGCACTGAAGCCCGGCAGGATGCCGACGATGGTACCGAGGATCATGCCCGGCAGGATCACCCACCACAGCGCGAGCGAGCGGCCGAACAGTTCAGCAAGCAACCCGAAGGGAACGTCCACGGTCAGCCCCCGATCCCGAAGGTCCGGTTGATCAGCCACTCGACCGGACCCTGCGGGAGCCGGCTGTTCACGAGGTAGATCAGGAGGACATAGACGGTGGCGGCGGTTACCGCGGCGATGGTCACGAGCTGGCGGATGCTGGTGACGCCGAGCGTCCACATGCCGGCGATCAGCACCAGGAACAGCCCGAGCGTGGTGCCGGTCCAGGGCAGAGCGGCGATGAAGGCGGCGGTGAGCAGGCCGAGCGCGAGGCGCTGGCGGTTGAACAGCGTGTTGGCGAACATCTCGCCGAAGCCGAAGCTGCCTTCGCCCTTGACGATGCGATAGAGCGTGCGCCCCATATGGAAGACGCACATCGCGATCAGCGGGACGCCGACCGCGACGCCGGCGGCGCGCGCCTCCCAGACGAGATCGGTGGTGGTCGCGAGGTAGTAGCCGGCGAGGCCGCAGCTCATGAGGGGGATGATGAAATCAGCGCCGAGCGGTTCGCGCGTGTCGGCGCGGCGGCCTTCGTCCGTACGATCGGTCACAACTTCCCCCCGGGCACCGGCATTAATGACAGCGGGCAGGACCGTTCACCCCAACGGATCGGCCGCCGAACTCCGGCATTCTGGCATATTGGCGCGCCCTACGGGACTCGAACCCGTGTTACCGCCGTGAAAGGGCGGTGTCCTGGACCGCTAGACGAAGGGCGCACGAAGCGCCGCGACATATAAAGAGCTTTGCCGGGAGGGGCAAGCAAAGCGGCCGGAAGGGCAGGGCAATCGCATATGGCCATCACAGCGTTGCGAGGCGGTTGTTATTGTGCCCTCTCCCCCAGTCGAAGTCGGATGTTTCCGACTTCGACCACTCTTTGGTGCCGAACTCGGGTAAACCCGAGTTCGAGTGGGGAGAGGGCTGCCCGGTGCCTCAACGCAAAGAAGGGGTGAGGGGTCGCGCGTGCGAGTGAAAAAGACCCCTCACCCAATCGCGACTCGTCCAGAAACCCTCTTGCCCTCTCCCCACAAGGGGGAGAGGGCGCAGTCATGCGCGCCGCCGTCGCGGGCAAATGCGATAGCCCTGGCCGGAGGGGCGGCCTCGCTGCCCGAGGCCCCTGCGGCCGGAAATCCCGCTACCAATGCCCGGTATTGGGCATCGATTTCCAGGGTTCGGCCGGTGGCAGTGCGGCGCCCTTCTGCAACAACTCGATCGACTGCCTGTCGGGCGAGCGCACGAACGCCATGGTGCCGTCGCGCGGCGGGCGGTTGATGGTGACGCCGGCCTGCATCAGCCGCTCGCACACTTTATAGATGTCGTCGACCTCGTAGGCGAGGTGACCGAAATAGCGCGCCTCGCCGTAGTCCTCGCTGTCCCAGTTGTAAGTGAGCTCGACCTGCGGCGCATCGCGGCCCTTGCCGTTGCCGAGCAGGCCTTCGTCGTCGGGCGCGGTCAGGAAGACATTGGTATAACGGCCCTTCTCGTCGACGCGCCGGCGCGTCTCCTTGAGGCCGAGCCCGTTGCAATAGAAATCGAGCGCGCGGTCGAGATCGCGCACGCGCAGCATGGTGTGCAGGTATCGCATGACGTGTTCCTTGCTCCGGCCGGTGCACGGACCAGCCGCGCGCACCACACTATATATGTGCGCATGACACCGGTAGACGATGGTGGGCGAACTGATTCAATATATTCGAGAGCATTGAGGGAACCCGAATGATCGCGGCTGATCTGCAAGCCGGCATCGCCGGACTGCGTGAGCTCATCGAACGGGCGACAATGGTTGTCCCGTTCACCGGCGCCGGCATCTCGACCGAGTGCGGAATTCCGGATTTTCGCTCGCCCGGCGGCATCTGGACCAAGATGCGTCCAATTCCATTCGACGAATTTCTCGCCAGCCAGGAAATGCGCGACGAAGCTTGGCGGCGGCGGTTCGCCATGGAGGAACATTTCGGCGCTGCGAAGCCGGGCCGCGGACATCTGGCCCTGGCATCTCTCTATCGTTCTGGCAAAGTTCCGGGCGTCGTCACGCAAAATATCGACAACCTCCATCAAGCATCAGGCATCGCGGCGGAACATGTGGTGGAGTTGCACGGTAACAGCACCTATGCGTCGTGCCTTGACTGTGCAGCGCGGTATGAACTGCTGTGGGTCAAGCAACAGATTGCTGCGGCAGGGGGCCGCGCCCCCGACTGTCCGACTTGCGGAGGCCATATCAAGACTGCAACGGTGTCATTCGGTCAGGCCATGCCGGAGCAGGCCATGCGCCGTGCGGAGGAGCTTACGCTCGGTTGCGACCTCTTTCTCGCGGTCGGATCGTCGCTGGTGGTATGGCCGGCCGCCGGATTCCCCTGGATGGCCAAACGAAACGGTGCGCGTTTGGCGATCATCAACCGCGAAGCGACCGATTTCGACGAAATTGCCGATCTCGTGGTCCGTGAAGATATCGGGACCGTCCTCTCACCCCTTATCGCCCATTGATTCGATTTCAAATTTTTTCCCGGCGTTGTTTGCGGGCAACGCTTGAAAAAGATGTGCACAGGCAGCGGCATGATCGGTCGATTGCCCTAGCCAGCCGATAATCGGGTGCTATCCTCGATACGGGATTTAGATTCGGCGAACGCCCGCCAAGAGGCGGCAAAGATTGGGCGTCATGGCGTCGGACGGGATGGGATCAAAGGGGCCGGGGACCAGCATCGGGCCCAACCGGGAAGCGATGGGCGATCTCGCCGATGAGGCGACGAGCGTCATCGAGCTTAGCGGCGTCATTAAGTGGTTCGATGTCTCCAAAGGATTTGGATTCATCGTTCCCGACAATGGCCTGCCGGATATCCTGCTGCATGTGACGTGCCTGCGCCGCGACGGTTACCAGGTCGCGTACGAAGGCGCTCGCGTGGTCTGCGAGGTGCTGCAGCGTCCGCGCGGTCTGCAGGCATTCCGCATCCTCTCGATGGACGACTCGACGGCGATCCATCCGGCGCAGATGCCGCCGCCGCGGACCCACGTCTCCGTCACGCCGACCAGCGGGCTCGAGCGCGCCCAGGTCAAATGGTTCAATCGCCTGCGCGGCTTCGGCTTCCTGACCCGCGGCGAC
The DNA here is from genome assembly GCA_019745775.1 of Xanthobacteraceae bacterium. Lineage (GTDB taxonomy): Bacteria > Pseudomonadota > Alphaproteobacteria > Rhizobiales > Xanthobacteraceae > VAZQ01. The sequence continues at coordinate 118,218 of JAIESR010000030.1, forward strand.
GGCACGCCCGACATCTTCATTCATATGGAGACGTTGCGGCGCTATGGCATCACCGAGCTGCGCCCCGGTCAGTTCGTCCTGGTGCGCTTCGGGCCCGGCCCCAAGGGGCTGATGGCGGCCGAAGTCCGGCCGGAAGGCGTCCCGACCGGCCCGGCCTCGCACTAGCACGCTCCAACTTCTCGTTCGTCATGCCCGGCCTTGTGCCGGGCATCCGCGTCTTTACGGCGGCCAAGACGTGGATGGCCGGGACAAGCCCGGCCATGACGCATAGAGAGGGTTGTTTTGTCCGCTCGGCGGCCCCCCAGTCACGCCTTGCTGGCCAAAACCGAACCGTGTATCGAAAGGCCCGCGCGGGCCCCCGGGGTATAGCGCAGTCTGGTAGCGCGTCTGGTTTGGGACCAGAAGGTCGCAGGTTCGAATCCTGCTGCCCCGACCAGCCCGCAGCGTGAAACGGCAGGCAACATGGCGGCACGGATCTACAAACCGGCCAAGACGGCGATGCAGTCCGGCACCGCCAAAACCCGCGAGTGGGTGCTCGACTTCGAGCCGGAGCAGCCGCGCGAGATCGAGCCGCTGATGGGCTGGACCTCGTCCGGCGATATGCGGGCGCAGGTGCGGCTGCGGTTTGCGACCGCCGAAGAAGCCGTCGCCTATGCCGAGCGCCACGGCATTGCCTACCAGCTGTTCGACGCCAAGCCGCAGCAGGCACGCAAGACGATCGCCTATGCCGACAATTTCGCCTTCAAGCGCCGCGAGTCCTGGACGCATTAGGCATCCAACAGTTCTCTCCGTCATTCCGGGACGGTCCAGAGCGCCGGGCCCGGCATCCATCATCCTCGATCTTGATGAGATTCCGGACAGCCGCTGACGCGGCCTCCGGAATGACTGCGGTGAGAGTTAACCGTTGGCGGCCAGTGCCCGGCCCTGGCCGGCCGCGCGCTGGCGCAGCAGCGAGATGAACCGATCCTCCGGCATCGGCTGGCCGAGCAGGAAGCCCTGGCCGATGTCGCAGCCCATGCTGGTGAGCGCGAGCGCGTCGGTGGCCTTCTCGATCCCGATCGCGACGGCGAGGCTGCCGAAATTGTGCGCGAGATCGATCACCGTCTTGCACAGCGGGGCGTTGATCGGGTCCACGCCGCAGTCGGCGACGAAGGTCGGATCGAGCTTGAGCTCGGCGAACGGCAGCGCCTTGAGGCGGGCGAGCGATGAATAGCCGCGGCCGAAATTGTCGATCGCAAGCTTCACGTCGACATGTGCGAGCTGCCGGGTCAGCTCGGTGGCGAGTGCGAGGTCGGTGACGATCTGCTCCTCGGCGACACCGATGATCAGCCCGGGCCACTCGTGGAGCTGCGCGCAGTGCTTGTGCACGAGGTCGGGGATCGAAAGCTTCACCAGAACGCCGACCGGCATGTTGACGGCGAATCGCAGATTGATCCCCAACCGTGACAGCCGCTCGCTGCCCGCAATCACGCTCGCGATCGCAAGCTCCGACAGCGTCGTCAGGTCGGCTTCCGCGGCCTCCGGCATGAACGCGGCCGGCAGCAGGACGCCGAGCTCCGGGTGCCGGCAGCGCGCGAACGCCTCGACGCCGGCGAGCTGCTTGCGGCGCAGATCGATCTTCGGCTGATGCCAGAACTCGATCCAGCCGTTGGCGAGCGCCTCGCGCAATGTGACGCGGGCCGCCCGCGGTTGGGCGTGGCCGAGCTTCAGCGCCTGTATGATCGCGACGATCGCGTTGGCGTCGAACGGCTTCTTGAGCGGCGGCAGCATTTCGACGCCGTGCTGCTGACCGATGCTCCGGACATGCTCCATCACGGCTGCGCCACGGGTGCTTATCAGCTGCACGTGTCCGCGGTAGCCGCGCCGGCCGAGGCTGGCGACAAGTTCGATCACTTCCGCGGAATCGAGCCCGACGTCCAGAAACACGAGATCGGGCGCGCGGCGCTGTAACGCCTGCCGGAAGCCGGTGGGGTCGGCAAGTTCCTCGGTCTCGATGCCGACGCCGTGCATTACCAGCGACAGGAAGCTGCGGGTGCTCGGCGCTTCGTCGAGGATAAAGCAGAGCGGCACGGACGCGGCGCCCACGGCGGGCGTCGTATCGTTGCCCGGTGCCGGTCGATGGCTGCGGTCCAAGCCTTCGGTCATACCCCCTCGGCCGCGGTTGCGCATACGCAACGTCGTCACCAAGCTTTGCGCCGGAATCGGTTAAGGCCCCGTTTCAGGTTATCTCGGGGAAGTTGCGTAGCGCGTAGATATCGCCCGAATTGGCGTTCATCGGCAGGGCGGCGAGCCACGCGGCGATGCCCTGCGCATCCTGCCATTCGGCGGTGTGGGCAAAGGCCTGGCTCTCGCCGAGCGCGGCGTTGAAGAAGGAGAAGCCAAGGGCGGCGCAGCGCTCGATCCCGGCCTGGGCGAGGTCGCGCTGGATGGTGGTGAACTCGAACGACAGCGCCGGCACCGGCCGCGTCAGGCCGTGCAGCGCTTCGACCTCGAAGCCCTCGACGTCGAGCTTGATGAAGGATGGCGATCCATGCCGTTCGATCAACGCGTCGAGCGTGCTGACGGGCACACGTACGGTCTTGGTCCAGTGCTGGCCCTCCCAGCCGGGGGCGCCGTCGGCGGCCTTGATGAAGGCGTCCGATGCGGTTGAGACGGTCGGATTGGCGACATTGACCTTGAGCTCGATTTCGCCGGCCGTGCGCCCGACCGCGACCGCCTCGAGCGCCACCGCACGGTCGCGTCCGTAGAGGAGCTTGAGCGTACGCGCCAGCGCCGGCTGCGGCTCGACCGCGACCACGCGCGCGCCAAGCCGACGGAACGACGCGATGCGGTCGCCGACATGGGCGCCGACGTCGAACACCAGGTCGCCGGGCTTCACGAAGTGGCCGTAGAGCCGGTCCATGTCGCCGCGGCGCGCGCGGTTGCCGTAGTAGATGCGCAGCGACCGCACGACGCCGCGCAGCGTCCGCCACTCGTCGATGAGGTTCACGCGTGTTGTCCGGACGCAAGCTCGACGGCGGGAAGGGCGAGCGCCGCCATCTCCCGTGGTGGTGCTGTCTCTTCGGGCAGGCGCCCGATCCCGAGCCGCACCATGGCGCGCCCGACCGCCGGCGAGGCGGTGACGACCGCGAGCGGGATCGAGAGCGCAGGCCCCCCGGCGACGAACAGCGCAAACGGGATTGCCGCCGGGATAGTTGCGGCCAATAGGCCGAGCGACGATACGCCGAGCAGCGTATGCGGCCAGAGCTGCCGCGCCGCCAGCGACCACGGCACTTGATGGTCGTCACGCGCCTGCGGCCCCCAGCCGACCGAGCGGCCGGCGAGCAGGCGACCGAGGAAGATGGTGTGCGAGAACCACATGATCGGCTGCAGCATCAAAAAGAAGAGCATCCAGGTGACGAGGCCCGCGACAAAACGAAAACCGCCGCCGAACCTTCGCCGCAGCGACGCTCGGGTCAGCACGTCGATTGCGGTCGCCACCTGAGGCGCAAAATGCATGATCAGCACCAGGCCGAAGACCAGCAAGCCGACGGCCGGGTGGATGAACGCGCCGCCGGGTCCGGCGAAGGCAGCCGCGATCGAGCCGAACACGAGTAGCCCGATCCATCCGGGGGAGCCGAGGAACATCACCAGCGCGAACACGAACTGGTAGCGGCTGATCCATTTGAGTCCGGGTATCGCCAGCAGGTGCCAGTACTGCATGTTGCCCTGACACCAGCGCAGATCACGCCGGATGAACTCGATCAGCGTCGGCGGGTTCTGCTCGAAGCTCGCGCCTTCTTCCGGCAGCACGCGCACCTCGTAGCCGGCGCGCCGCATCAGCACGGCTTCGACCTGATCGTGGCTGAGGATGTGGCCGTCGATCAGCGCGCTCTCGGGCAGCGCCGGCAGGTGACAGTGCATCATGAACGGCGCGATCCGGATGATCGCATTGTGGCCCCAATAGGGGCCGCAGTCGCCCTGCCACCAGGCGCTGCCGATGGTGTAGGAGCGCATGCCCAGCCGCATCCCGAACTGGAAGGTGCGCGCGAATGCGCTGGTCGACGGCATGCCGATGACCAGGCTCTGCAAGATGCCGAGCTGCGGATTGGCCTGCATGACGCGCACCAGCCGCAGCACGGCGTCGGCCGTCATCAGGCTGTCGGCGTCCAGCACGAGCATGTGCTCGTGCTGGTCACCCCAGCGGTCGCAGAAGTCGCGGACATTGCCAGCCTTGAAGCCGGTATTGATGTCGCGGCGGCGGTAGGTCAGCGCCATGCGGCCGCGCCAGGCACTGGCCAGCTCGGAGAAGTGCCGGCTCTCGATCGCGGCGTGGGCGAGGTCGGAGGTGTCGCTCAGCACGTAGAGATGGAAGTGTTGCGCGACGCCGTGCGCAATCAGCCCCTCGATCATGGGCGCAATATGCCGGATGACGCGTTCCGGCGGCTCGTCGCGGATGCAGACCACGAGCGCGGTCGAGGACACGATCGGTTCATGGCCGGACACGCGGCCGGCCGACGGTGTCACGGCCGCGACCGGATCGCGCGCGAAGCGCATGATGGCGAAGCCGATGGCGGCGTTCCAGAAGCCGATCACCAGCCATGGCAGGGTTATGGTGAACAGCAGGACCAACAGCAGGTCGCCCGGGCTGAACCCGCCGGCGGACAAGGCGTAGGCCAGGAGCGCGATCATCCCCGCCATCGTTAACGCGACCAGCGTAAAGAACAGCACGCGGCGGCCGGTCGGCGGCGCGTCGATCACGATAGGGGCAGGGCGTTCCAGCATGGCTTTCATTTCCAGCGTATATGGATATAGCTCAATTGCAGACATTCGGGCGTAGACAATTTAGGCGAAGGCATGGCGTCGAAGGCGCTCTGGTATGTGGGCAAGAAGCGGGCCGAGCTGCGCGATGAAACCGTCGCGGCGCCGGCCGACGGCGAGCTGCGCGTGCGGGCGAAGTTCGGTGCCCTGAGTCGCGGCACCGAGCGGCTGGTGTTCGAAGGACGCGTGCCGGAGAGCGAGTTCGAGCGCATGCGCGCGCCGTACATGGGCGGTGCATTCCCGCATCCGGTCAAATACGGCTATTCGATCGTCGGCACGGTGGAGGAGGGCCCGCAGCGCGGCCGCACGGTGTTCGTGCTGCATCCACATCAGAGCGCGTTCGTGGTGCCGGAAACGGCGGCAGCCATGGTGCCGGAGAATGTGCCGCCGCAGCGCGCCGTGCTCGCCGCCAATATGGAGACCGCGCTCAACGCGGTCTGGGACGGCGCGCCCGGACCGGCCGATCGCATCGCGATCGTCGGCGGCGGCGTGGTCGGGATGCTGGTTGCGCGCCTGTGCGCGCGCATGCCGGGCACCCAGGTGACCGTGGTCGACGTATCGCCCGAGCGCGGCAAGCTGGCGCGCGCGCTGGACGCCGCCTTCGCCACGCCCGACCGGGCGCCCGGGAACTGCGACGTGGTCTTCCATGCCAGTGCGAACAGCGCCGGGCTCGCGACCGCGCTGCGCATCGCGGGCGACGAGAGCACGGTGGTTGAGCTGAGCTGGTACGGCCGCGGCGAGGTCGCCGTGCCGCTCGGCGAGGCGTTTCACAGCCGCCGGCTCAAGCTCGTTTCCAGCCAGGTCGGCAAGGTCGCTGCATCCCACCGGCCGCGCTGGACGTATCATCAGCGCATGGCGGCGGCGCTTGCGCTGCTCGACGATGGCGCGCTCGACGCGCTGATCGCGCCGCCGATCGAGTTCACCGACCTGCCGGAGCGCCTCGGCGCGCTCCTGTCGGTCGACGCGGACGCGCGCTGTCCGCTCATCCGCTATCCCTGAAGAATCCGAACGGAGGTGCTGCTTGTACGCGGTTGAAGTCTCGGACCAGATCATGATTGCCCATTCGTTCCGTGGCGCCGTGTTCGGTCCCGCGCAGGAATTGCACGGCGCCACTTTCGTGGTGCGCGCCGCGTTCTTCTCCGAACGGCTCGATGAGAACGGCATCGTCGTCGACATCGGGCGCGCCCATGAGGTGCTCGGGGCCGCGCTCAAACCGCTGAAATACCGCAACCTCGACGACCTGCCCCAGTTCAAAGGCGTGAACACGACCACCGAATTCCTGACCAGATACGTCTACGATCTGTTGGCGGATGCGGCGCGCACGGGCGGCCTCGGCCGTCCGGGCAACGAGCTGGCGTCGATCCGGGTCACCGTGGCGGAATCGCCGAGCGCGCGGGCCTGGTACGAGGCCCCGTTGCGATGAAGCACGTGGTGTTCGCGGTGCCGGGCGACCTTGCGACGGCGACCGGCGGCTACGTCTATGACCGGCGCATCGTCGCCGAGCTGCCGAAATCCGGCTGGCGGGTGGATGTCCTCGATATCGGCGCAAGCTTCCCGCGCGCGACGGTGGCCGAGCGTGCGACCGCGCACCTGCAGCTCGCCGCCGTTCCGGCCGGGCAGGTGCTGGTGATCGACGGGCTCGCGTTCGGCGTGATGACGGATTCGGCCGAGGCACTGCACCGGACCCACAAGCTCGTCGCGCTGGTGCACCATCCGCTTGCGTTCGAGACCGGCCTGCAGAAGCGGGAGGCGGCGAAGTTCAAGGCCAGCGAGCGTCTGGCGCTGTCGTTCGTGCATCGTGCCATCACCACCAGCGCCACCACCGCGCGGCTCCTTGTGCAGCACTACGCGGTGCCGCCGGACAAGATCAGCGTGGTGTTGCCCGGCACCGACCGGGTGCCGCTGTCGCAGCGGCCCGCGGGCGACGTCGTCAATCTGCTGGCAGTCGGCTCGATCGTGCCGCGTAAAGGCTATGACCTCCTGATCGCCGCGCTCGGCAAGATCCCGGATCTGAAATGGCGGCTCGTCATCGCCGCCGATCCCGGCCGCAGCCCCGAGACCGCCCGTGCGCTGGAGGCGCAGATCGCGTCGCTGCGCCTCGACGAGCGCGTCGAGCTGGCCGGCGTGGTGTCGGACGAGCGGCTGGCCGAGCTTTACGCCAATGCCGACCTGTTCGTGCTGCCGTCGCGCTACGAAGGCTTCGGCATGGCCTTTACCGAGGCGATCGCGCACGGCGTGCCGGTGATCGGCACCACCGCGGGCGCGATCCCGGAAGCGGTGCCGGCCGGCGCCGGGGTGCTGGTCGCACCCGACAATGTCGACGAATTGACGTTGGCGTTGATGCGGTTGGTCGGCCATCCTGCCGAACGCGCGCGCCTCACCGCCGGCGCGCGCGCCGCGGCCGCGACGCTGTCGACCTGGGAGGAGTCCGGACGGTTGTTCGCGCAAGCATTGGATCAGGCGGCATGAGCGGCTTTTCCATCGAATGGCTCACCCTGCGCGAGCCCTATGACCTCGCCGCCCGCAACGCGACCGTGCTCGACGCGATGCTGGCCGCGTTTAGCGGGCAGGCGTCGATCGCGGTGGTCGATCTCGCCTGCGGCACCGGCTCGACCTTCCGGGCGATCTCCAAGCGCCTGCCGGCCCGGCAGAACTGGCGGCTGGTCGACAATGATCTCGGCCTGCTGGCGAGCGCGTCGGCGCTCGGACGGCCGCCGGAGGTCACCGTCGCGGCGAAGGCGGTCGACCTGGTGCGCGATCTTGAGCTCGCGCTCGACGGGCCGGTCGACCTGATCACGACCTCGGCGCTGCTCGATCTCGTGTCGGAGGAGTGGCTGGAGCGGCTGATGGTCGAAGCGGCGGCGCGGCGGCTGCCGGTCTATGCGGCGCTCAGCTACGACGGCCGCGTGTCGTTCGATCCCGCGGGGCCGTTCGATGCCGACATCGTCGCGGCGGTGAATCGCCATCAGCATGGCAACAAGGGCTTCGGTCCTGCGCTCGGCCCGGATGCGGTCGCCGCCGCGAAGCTGATCGCCAAGCGGGTCGGCTATTCCTTCGTCGAGGGATCGTCGGATTGGGCGTTCGGCACGAACGACGCGCCGATCCAGCGCGAGGTGCTGCGCGGCTTTGCCGATGCCGCGGCCGAGCTGCGCGACCTGCCGTCGGCGCACGTTACCGGCTGGCTGGCGCAGCGGCTCGATCTCATCGCCGCCGGCGCCTCCAGCATGCGCGTCGGTCACCTCGATTTCTTCGCGATGCCGATGCCGATCCGCTGAGCGGAGAGGTCGCAGTCGAGCAGCACCTCGTCGCCGAGAATGTGCGCGCGCATGGGCGCCTTGATCGCCTGGTCGACCCGCTCGATCGGCGCGAGGCTGACGCTCGACGGACCGGCGCCGATGATCATCGGCGCGATCATCACATGCAGCCGGTCGAGACAGCCGGCGGCCAGAAACCGCGATACGGTGTTCGAGCCGCCCTCAATCAGGATGCGGCGGAAGCCGCGCTCGGCGAGCGCCGCCAGAACGGCTGCGGGTGCGAGCCGTCCGTCGGCGGTGGCAAGCGGCACGATCTCGATGCCGGCGGGGAGACCGGGCGGCGGCCGCCCGCCGGTGATCACCAGCCGCCGTGCGCCGTCATCGCCGAGCAGTTTTGCCGACGGCGGTAGCCGGCCGTTGGGGTCGATCACCACGCGCGCCGGATTGGGGCCGGCGACCCGGCGCACGGTCAGTTGGGGGTCGTCGGCCACGACGGTGCCGACGCCGACCACGACCGCGTCGACCAGCGCCCGCAGCCGATGCAGATGGGCAAGACCTTCCACGCCGTTGATGTAGTGCGAGTGACCGCTGGCGGTGGCGATGCGGGCATCGATCGACTGGCCGCATTGCGCTACCACAACCATCTCGTCGACCTGACCACGGCACAGCGGCCCGAAGATCTCCTGCCAGGGCGGCGGAAATAAAAATTCCGATTCTCTAAGCATCCGAGGAACTTCGGGCCACGTATCAGGGTTATCTTCATTGGCCGTACCGCGGGTTAACCGCTTCAGGGGTTCTTTCGGATCGGTCGCCATCGTGTCATGATATTGAGTGAGGGACACCGTGAAAACGCCCGTTTTGACGGCGACTATTTCGGAGAACGTATACCGTCGGGGCTGGAGACCGTCAGTGATTGAGAGTACCAGTGTTGCATCCGCCGCACCGTTCGGTTCGGCGGCCCATATAGCCGTTGAGCGCGCCTTGGCGGAATTTCGATCGGGGCGTCCGGTCGTCATCGATTCGCGCTCCGGATCGGTCGCAGTGCTGCCTATCGACGGAATGACCGACGAGCGGCTGGCTGCCTTCCGGCAGCTTTGCACGCCTGCACAGTTGCATGTCGTCGTCACGGCAAGCCGTGCGCGTGCGCTCGGGCTCGAGGCGACGGGGCCTGTCGGCCTCGTGCTGGCAGAGAATGCCAACGCGGCAGCGCTCTTGTCGTTGGCGGCCGATGTGCTGGTGAAACGGCCGGCGGATACCGTGAGTGCCGGCGCCAACGCTGTGGCGGCGATCGCGCTCGCCAAGCTTGCGCATCTCTTACCGGCGTTGCTGGTAGCCGATGTCACGGTGAACGCAGCTAATGCCGCGTCGCTGATCCGCGTCGGGGCTGATGCCGTGACGCAATTCCGCCGGACCGCGATCGAATCGCTCGCGGTCGCCGCCGAGGCCGACGTGCCGCTCGGCGATGGCGTTTCGGCGCGGTTCGTCGTCTTCCGCGACGCGATCGGCGGCACGTCGACCGCGGTGATCGTCGGCGAACCGGACACGACCAAGCCGGTTCCGCTGCGCGTGCACTCCGCCTGCCTGACCGGCGATGTGTTCGGCTCGCGGCGTTGCGATTGCGGTGACCAGCTGCGGCTGGCGCTGACGCGCCTCGACGACGAGGGCGGTGGCATCATCCTCTATCTCGAGCAGGAAGGCCGCGGTCTCGGACTCGCCAACAAGATGCGTGCCTACGCGCTCCAGGACGACGGCCTCGATACGCTCGACGCCAACACCATGCTCGGCTTCGAGGACGATGAGCGCGATTACGGCGTCGCGGTGCGCATGCTGCAGATTCTGAAATGCACGCGCGTGAAGCTTCTGACCAACAATCCCGCCAAGCTCGACTGGTTGACCAAGGCCGGCATCGAAGTGTGCGGGCGGATTCCGTTGCACGGTCCGGTCAATGCCGACAACCGCCGCTATCTCACCGCCAAGGCGGTGCGCGCTGGGCACAAGCTCGACAATCTGATGATTGAGCCGGTCAACCCGGCAGAGTGATTTTTTTGGGGCGCAGCCCGGGAGGGGCTTGCATGATCGACACGACGGCGGCTGCGCCGGGTTACACGCCGGTTGCACGGTTTCTGCATTGGCTCATTGCCGCGCTCGTGTTGTTCATGCTGCCGCTCGGCATCGTGATCGCCAATGAGTGGGGCGGGCCGGCACAGACCTTCCTCTACAATCTCCACAAGTCGATCGGCGCCACACTGATCCCGCTTGTAATCATCCGGCTGCTCTATCGGCTCACCCACCCCGCGCCGCCGCTGCCGGACGATCTGCATCCCTTGCAGGCCTTCGCCGCGCATGCGACCCACTGGGCGCTCTACGTCTTGATCCTGGTGCAGCCGATCGTCGGCTACATCATGACTTCGGCCTATCCGGCGCCGGTGCCGTTCTTCGGTCTGTTCAACCTGCCGGCGATCTGGCAGGAGAACCGCGCACTGTCGACGCAGCTTTCGGCCGTTCACCTCTATCTCGGCATCGCCATCGTGGCGGTGGCGGCGATGCATGTCGGCGCCGCGCTCTACCATCATTTCGTGCGCAAGGATCGCATCCTCATGCGCATGATCTCGGGCTGATCGCGCGGGCATGGCCGGCGCACCGACGAGCCGCGTGCTGGGCGAGCTGACATTCCACGACGCGCGCGCGATCAAGGAAAGCTCGATCCTCTGTCTGCCGCTCGGCGCGATCGAGCAGCACGGCGCGCACCTGCCGCTCAACACCGACGTCATCGTCGCCGAGGGTCTGACCGATCGTCTGCTGGAGCGCTGGGGCGAGGCGTTCGATCTCTGGCAGCTGCCGACGCTATCGATCGGCCTCTCGCGCGAGCACGACTGGGCGGCCGGGACACTGAGCCTCTCGATCCACGGGTTTGCGGCCTATTTGCGCGATCTCGCGGCGGCGATCGTGCGCGCGCTGCCGGCGCGCAACCTCGCGATCGTCAACGGCCATGGCGGCAACCGCGGCATCCTCGAAAACCTGCTGCATGAGCTCGCCGGCGACTTCGGCCTTAACACCGTGGTGCTGCATCCCTTCGATCTCGCCGGCGCCGATCCGGCCCTCGTCGATGTTCACGGTGCCAGGGGAGAAACCTCGGTGATGCTGGCGCTTGCGCCGCAAGCGGTGCGGCTCGACCGGATCGCCAGGGGCGGACCGCCCGATCCGACAGCCGTGCAGGCGCTGATTTTCGAACGCGGGACGAGCTTTCCCTGGCGCACGGACGATGCAAGGCTGGCGCGCGACGGCATTGTGGGTGATGCCAGTGCCGCAACCGCCGCGTTGGGAGAAGCGTTGATCGAGCGCATGGTCGCGGCGGCCGGCGCTGCGCTGGAACGGCTAAGCGAGAACCGCAAGTTCATGCCGGTGCCGCGCTAAGCTCTCACAGCCTCTCAAGCTGGCCAGCGTCGAGCAGGAGCCGGTTGAACCGGCGCACCTCCGCGCCTGCGGCGCAGGCGTAGAAGATGCCTGAACAGCGCCGAAAGATCCGGTTCTGCTCGGCGAATGAAGGACCAAGCGGCAATCCAATCATCTTCTGGATCACAAGGGGAATATAGGGCGCATCGAGCAGTTCGAGCGCGGGCGCGAGATCGGCCGGCTGATAGTTGATGACGTCGATCGCGTAATAGGTCGTCATATAGCGCGGATCATATGCCTGGATCCGCCGCGCCGTGGCTGCCTTGTCGAGCGTCGGATCGATGATGACGGTCGGAAATGCCGGCTGGTGGTCGCCGTAGCGCACCAGAAGAAACGACTCGCCGGGAAAATCGCGACGCAGCCGTTGCAGGAACGCCTGATAGTCGCGCGCGCCGCGCTCCTGGCGCCGCAGATACTCGTCGATTTCGGGCGTGTTCCCGGGATCGCGCCAGCCCGGCACCAAGTCCGGATGCCTTCGCATGTATGGAAAGTGATTGTAGGCGAGATAGACGAACATGAACATCGGCCGTCCGGCCTCGCGGTCCCGCTGCACGATTCTCGCGGCGGCATCGTAGTAGGCACTGTCAGGGGGAAAGTCCTTTATCCCCATGTCGCGGTAGTCGTAGAAATGCTGAAAGCCGGTCGACTGGTGGAAGCTCTTGGCGCTCATGAAGGCGGACGACGACGGGTAGAACGAAAATGACTGATAGCCGCATCGTTGCAAGGAAAGCGGCAGCCCGCGCTTGACCCTGCCGGCGGCGAGCCGCGGCAGAAAATTGGCGAAGCGCCCGAACGAGCGCGAAGACAATCCGGTCAATACGTTGAACTCCGCATACCAACTGGCGCCGCCGTGGCTCTCGACCAGCAGGCGCCGCGCCTTGCCGTCGAACGAGAGGAAATGCGGCCCGTAGCCCGGGGGCACCTTGATGCCCGGTGCCACGCGAATGTCGAACGACGATTCGTCATGGATCAGGACGATGTGCGGTAGCTTGGCGGTCGAGCCGCACGACGGCTGTTCCGTGGCCAAGCGGCCGTCGGCTTTGAGATCGGCATCGAACATCCCATGGGTGACAAGGTCCGAGATTCCCATGACGGCCGAGCGTGAAAATCTGGAAACAAAGCGGTCCTTGGAGAATGATTCCCACCATTCGTTGGGCGTCGCCGCCGAGAGTGTAATCAGGCCGGCGAGACAGCCGGCACAACCGGCCAAGGCGATGCGCCGGCTGACGCGATGCGGATCGAGCCGCCACGTCACCACGGTCAGGATGATCAGCCCGGCAAGCAGGACGATGACGAGCCAAATCAGGTTCGGATAGATCGTCAGCAGGAAGGCAATGGTGGCGAAGTCGATCAGTATCACGTCGAGAAAATCGGCGGTCATCCACACGACGTCGAACTTGAACCGCGACAGCACGACGATCAGGAGGATCAGCGCCAGCGACAGGGTGCCGGCGACCAGCGGCCGGCCGGTCAGGCCGATCAGCAGGAGATTGAGGAAGCCCCAGCTGAAGAGGAACAGCAGCATGCCGGTCGGCGAGATCTCGGTCAGGAACATCAGCCCGAGCGCGACGCCATGCACCAAGAGCAAAGGAACGTGCCGCCACCTGAGCTTCGCAGACAAACTGCTCAGCGCCAAAAACTGGCGGGAGTTACGCAAGTCCGAAAGCGACATCTGGCGGTCCACCGATCCTTTCCCAACGCGCCGCATGGGGGCAGCGCCCTGGCAGCCAGACAGCCTATACCAAATCGTGGCGGGGAGCGGGCGATCTGCCGTGTCGCACCGTAAACGGCGCCAGGGCATACGAAGCCGGCCGGGCTGGGCGTCAGGAAAGTGAGCGATACGGTGGGCCCCACCTCTGGAGGCTTGCCGCATCTAGCGGGGCGCGCCGCCGTTGAGCGCGCCCAGGCTGGCCTTCTGGCGGCCTTGCGCGTCGAAATTCTCGGGCGCGAGCCAGCGCTCGAAGGCCGCCTTGCGCGCCGGCCATTCGCTGTCGAGCATCGAGAAATAGGCGGTGTCGCGGTTGCGGCCCTTGGCAATGGTGTGCTGGCGCAGGATGCCCTCGAACACGAAGCCGTAGCGCAGCGCCGCCCGCCGCGACGGCGCGTTGAGTGCGTTGCATTTCCATTCGTAGCGGCGGTTGCCGAGCGCCTCGAAGGCATAGCGCGCGAGCAGGTACTGCACCTCGGTGCCGAGCGGCGTGCGCTGGAGGGCCGGGGAATAGACGATATGCCCGACCTCGACCGACCGCGCCGTGGTGCGGATATCCATCAGCGTCGAGATGCCGACGCAACGGCCTGACGGGGTGATCACGGCATAGGAGTAGGGGTCTTCGAGCGTGGTGCGGCTCACCACCCAGTCGTGGAAGGTCCTGTCGTCGGCGAACGGGCCGTAGCTCGACATGTAGGTCCAGATGTGGTCGTGGCCGCGCACCGCCTCCCACAGCGCATGGGCATGCTGCGCGCCAAGCTTCTCCAGCCGGCCGTAGCGGCCTTCGAGCACCACCGGCCCCGGGCGGCGGGCGGGCGTCGCATCGACCGGCGGTCCGACGGGCAGCTCCGTCATGGCGTGCGCTGCTTCAGGTCGTCGCGGAACAGGCCATTGAGCTCGGCGCCCGGGGCCGAGTCGTTGAGCCCGTCGAAGCGGCCTTCGTGCGCGATCTGCTGGGCGACGCGCATCACGCTGCCCCACCCGACCCGCGCGAGCGCGCCGCCGACGCTGATCCGGCGCACGCCGAGCGCGGCGAGATCGGAGACGGTAAGGGGATTGGCGCCCGATGACATCAGCAGGTTGACCGGCTTCGGTGCGACCGCATTGACCACCGCGGCGATCTCCTCGCGGGTCTTGATGCCGGGCGAATAGAGGCAGTCGGCACCGGCATTGGCGTAGGCTTTCAGCCGCGCGATGGTCTCGTCGAGAGCGCACCGGCCCCAGAGGATGCCCTCGCAGCGGCCGACCAGCAGCACGTCGCCGCCGGCCTTGTCGATCGCCGCGCGCGCGGCCCTGACGCGCGCCACGGCGTCGTCGACGGCATAGAGCGTGCGCTCGACGCCGTCCTCGATCGAGAGGCCGGAGACGCCGGTCTCGATCGCGAGCTTCACGCTCTCGCCGACGCCCGCGAGATCGTCGGCATAGCAGTTCTCGTAGTCGGCATTGAGCGGCAGGTCGGACGCGTGCGCCAGCTCGAACAGATGCTCGAGCATCATATCACGAGGGACGGCCCCATCAGGGCGGCCCTGCGCGAAGGCGAAGCCGGCGCTGGTCGAGGCAATCGCCTTGAAGCCGAGATGCTGGAGATAGCGCGCGCTGCCGACGTCCCACGGATTGGGAATGACGAAGCAGCCGCTCCGATGCAACTCGCGGAAGGTCTTGCGCTTGTCGGCGATGGTCGGCATGGGGCCCTCGCTCGTTGGTGGCTTAGTGGCTGTGGCGTGGCTGATGGGTCTGCGCCACGCGCTGGAATTTGACCGCGGGCTTCAGCACCATCCCTTCGGCGAGCTGGTCGACAATGCCGCGCTGGATCTCCTGCCAGGGCGTCTGGCTCGCCGGATAGGGATAGCCGCCGTGTTTCTGCAACTCGGCGCGCCGCTTCGCGAGCTCTGCCTTGGAGACAAGGATGTCGGCGGTGCCTTTGCGCAGGTCGATGCGCACGCGGTCGCCGGTCTCGAGCAGCGCGAGCCCGCCGTTCGCCGCCGCCTCGGGCGAGGCGTTGAGGATCGACGGCGACCCCGAGGTGCCGGACTGGCGGCCGTCGCCGATGCAGGGGAGCGAGTCGATGCCCTTTTTGATCAGCGCCGCCGGCGGGCGCATGTTCACCACCTCGGCCGAGCCCGGATAGCCGACGGCGCCGACGCCGCGCATGAACAGAATGGTGCGTTCGTCGATCTTCAGCGCCGGATCGTCGATGCGGCGGTGATAGTCCTCCGGCCCGTCGAACACCACGGCGCGACCCTCGAATGCATCCGGGTCCTTCGGATCGGAGAGATAGGTCTTGCGGAACGCGTCCGAGATCACGCTGAGCTTCATGATGGCGGCATCGAACAGGTTGCCCTTGAGCACCTTGAAGCCGGCACGCTCCATCAGCGGCTTCTTGTAAGGGCGGATCACGTCGGTGTCCTCGATCGCGGCGTGCTTGACGTTCTCGCCGATGGTCTTGCCGTTCACCGTCATGGCGTCGGCGTGCAGGCGCTTGGCTTTGCGCAGTTCATTGAGTACGGCCGGTAGCCCGCCGGCGCGGTGATAATCCTCGCCGAGATACGACCCGGCCGGCTGCATGTTCACCAAGAGCGGCACGTCGTAGCCATGCGTTTCCCAGTCCTCGATCGAGAGCTGCACGCCGGCATGGCGCGCGATCGCATTGAGGTGGATCGGCGCGTTGGTCGAGCCGCCGATCGCCGAGCAGGCGACGATCGCGTTCTCGAACGCCTTGCGGGTCAGGATGTCGAGCGGCTTCACGTCGGCGAGCACCAGCTCGACGATGCGCACGCCGGTGTCGTAGGCGATCTGCGCGCGCTCCTTGTAGGGCGCCGGGATCGAGGCGCAGCTGGGCAGCGACAGGCCGAGCGCCTCGGCGATCGCGTTCATGGTCGAGGCGGTGCCCATGGAGTTGCAGTGGCCGATCGAGGGCGCCGCCGCCGCGATCGAGTCGACGAACTCGTCGTAGCCGATCTCGCCGGCCGCGAGCCGCTTGCCCATCGCCCATTTGATGGTGCCGGAACCGGCGCGCTTGCCCTTCCACCAGCCGTTCAGCATCGGCCCGCCGGAGAGGACGATCGCCGGGATGTTGACGGTCGCCGCCGCCATGATCGCCGCCGGGGTGGTCTTGTCGCAGCCGGTGGTGAGCACCACGCCGTCGATCGGATAGCCGTGCAGAATCTCGACCAGGCCGAGATAGGCGAGGTTCCTGTCGAGCGCAGCGGTGGGCCGCTTGCCGGTCTCCTGGATCGGATGCACCGGGAATTCGAACGCGATGCCGCCGGCCGAGCGGATGCCGTCGCGCACGCGCTTGGCCAGCTCCAGGTGGTGGCGGTTACAGGGCGAGAGGTCGGAGCCGGTCTGCGCGATGCCGATGATCGGCTTGCCGCCCATGATCTCGCGGCGGGTGAGGCCGTAGTTGAGGTAGCGCTCGAAATAGAGCGCGGTGGCGCCCGGATCGTCCGGGTTGTCGAACCACAATTGTGATCGGAAGCGCGGCTTCGCGCGCGTCTTGCCGTTCGTCTTGGTCTGCTTTGCCATGTGAACTGCTCAACGTGTTGATGACGACCGTGCCGCGAGTCACCTCCCCTTGAAAAGGGGAGGTCGATAGCAGTCGCGCAGCGACTGTTATCGGGTGGGGATCAGTCGCGCCACCAGGTGACCCCCACCCCAACCCTCCCCCTTTCAGGGGGAGGGGGCGCACCGATTTCGTGGCGCCCTCCACAGCTATACGACAAAGCGGCTCAGGCGAGCATCAGCCGCGCGGCCTCCTTGGCGGGCATCCCGACCTTGACGCCGCGCTTGGCCGCCGGTGCGTTCAGCACCGAGATCACGCCGTCGTTCCAGGTGCTGAAGCCTTCGCCCAACCGCGCCGATAGGGTGGCGACCGCTGCCGAGGGAATGCCTTTTTCCTCCAGCAGCGCCACGCCCTCGACCGCGGTGTTGTTGCGGGCGATGCCGGCGTCATTGGCGATCGAGCCCTTGGCGCCCATGCGCAGGACGCCGTCGGACGAGACGCGGGAGGAGTTTGCGCCGCTACAGACGACGTCGTTCGGGATTTTCTCCGTGATCGCGGTGGTGCCGGGGCTCGCCCAGACGCGTCCGTTGCCGACCGTGTCGACCACCTTCGGGGTCTCCTCGTTGC
This sequence comes from Xanthobacteraceae bacterium, assembly GCA_019745775.1. Classification (GTDB taxonomy): domain Bacteria; phylum Pseudomonadota; class Alphaproteobacteria; order Rhizobiales; family Xanthobacteraceae; genus VAZQ01. The sequence goes on from JAIESR010000030.1 coordinate 135,562, forward strand.
CGAGCGGTGTCGGGATCGACTTGCCGGGCGGCGCCTTGGCGAGCCGCGCCGCCGCCTCGTAGGCAATCATGCCGATCTCGACGCCGAGCGCTTGCGCCTGCTTGTTGGCGCGGCTGATCCGGCCGAGGAGCAGCGTCTCGCGGCCGTTCGAGGTTTCCGCCGACATCGCCGCGATGGTCGCGACCGGCACGCCAATGGTCTCGCCGTGGAGGAGCCCGCTGATGCCGGCATTGTCCTTGCCGATGCCGGCGTCGGTCGCGATCACGGCTTTGACCCCGCGGGTGAACATGGGCGCCAGGATGCGCGTGCCGCAATAGGAGCCGACCACGATCACGTCGTTCGGGTGGGTCTTGTGCGGGCCGAGATAGCTCGATGAATCGAGCGCGACGATGCGCCCGGAGCCATCCTCGGAGACGACCAGCATCTGGCCGCGCCCGATGGTCTTGCCGCTGGCGATGGTCGCGGGCGGCTCGGCCCAAGCAGGACGGATCAAGGCGAGCGAAGCGGCGCCGCCGGCCAGGACGGCGCGGCGCGGCAGCCACAGTTTTCCTGTCGTGGGCATCTTGTTTTCCTCCCCGGCCGCTTTTTGGGGCCGTTGTCGCGACATTCTAGCGCCGGTGGTGCCGTTGAAGAAGATGTTATAGTCCGCGAAAACCGGACTCGCCCGGTAGGACTCCAAGGAGGGATGGAAATGCGTTGGTGTCGTTCTTCGTTGGCGGCGGCGTCTGTGCTTTTGGGATTGGCCTCCCATGCAACGCAGGCGCAGGACTATCCCAGCCGCCCGGTGACGATCGTGGCGCCGGCGGCACCCGGCGGCGTGGTCGACCGTCTCTCCCGCATCCTGGCGCAGCGCCTGTCGGAGGCCTGGGGCCGCCAGTTCGTCGTCGAGCACAAGCCCGGCGCCAACAATCAGCTCGCCGCCGAATACATCACCAAGTCGGCGCCTGACGGCTATACGCTGATGGTCAGCCCGGAGGTGACGTTCGCGGTCAATCCGTCGCTCTACAAGCGCTTGAACTACGACCCGTTCAAGGGCTTCACGCCGATCGCCGGGCTCGTGATCATCAATCACGCGCTCCTGCTGCACCCGTCCGTGCAGGCCGACAGCGTCAAGGATCTGATCGAGATCGCCAGGAAGAAGCCCGGCGCGCTGAACTACGGCACCTTCGGCGCCGGCTCGACCGGACACCTGAACATGGAAATGTTGCAGACGATGTCGGGTACGAAATTCACCGCCGTCCACTACAAGGGCGCGACGCCGGCGCTGACCGATGTGATCGGCGGGCACATCCAGATGATGTTCGTGAGCGTCGGCACCGCGGTGCCACAGTGGCAGGAAAAGAAAGTGAAATTCATCGCGGTCGGTGCCGCCAAGCGCATGGAATTGCTGCCGCAGATGCCGACGGTCGCCGAAAGCGGCGTGCCCGGCTATGAAGCGGTGTCGTGGTTCGGGCTGTTCGGCCCGCCCGGCATGCCTGCCGACGTCGTCGCCAAGCTCAATGCCGAAGTGCGGCGCATCTTCGCCGATCCGGAGCTGCGCAAGACCATGGATCGCGAATACTTCACGCCGATCGTCGGCACGCCCGAGGAACTCACCGCGCGCATCAAGGCCGACGAGCCGAAATGGCGCAAGGTGATCCAGAACGCGGGGCTCACGCCGCAGTAGCTGTTTTCGAGCACGCGGCGCCAAGGTACAGTCGGGACATGAATTCCGACGGCAAGATGCGCCTTGGTGCCTTCTTTAATCCGACCGGCCATCACGTGGCTTCGTGGCGGCATGCCCGGGCGCAGGCTGATGCCGGCATCAACTTCCAGCACTACGTCGAGATCGCGCGCACCGCCGAGCGCGCCAAGTTCGACATGGTGTTCTTCGCCGACAATGTCTGCGTGCGCGAAGCCAATATGGAGGCGCTGTCGCGCTCGGCGCAGTACATCGCGAATTTCGAGCCGCTGACGCTGCTTTCGGCGCTGGCCCCGATGACGAGCCATATCGGCCTCGTCGCCACGGCATCGACGAGCTACAACGAGCCGTTCCATGTGGCGCGCAAGTTCGCCTCGATCGACCACATCAGCGGCGGCCGGGCGGGATGGAATCTCGTCACCTCCGGCCAGGAGGCCGAGGCCAAGAATTTCGGCCGCGAGAAGCACTATGCCCACGGCGAGCGCTACGAGCGGGCGCGCGAGTTCGCCGAGATCGTCACCGGGCTGTGGGACTCATGGGACGACGACGCCTTCGTGCGCAACAAGGAGACCGGGCAGTTCTTCCATCCCGAGAAACTCCATCCGCTCAACCACAAGGGCGAGAACTTCTCGGTGCGCGGTCCGCTCAACGTGCCGCGCACGCCGCAGGGCCGGCCGGTGATCGTGCAGGCCGGCGGCTCGGAGGACATGATCAAGGTCGCGGCCGAATTCGCGGAAGTGATCTTCTGCGCGCCGCTGTCGCTCGACAACGCCAAGACGTTCTACGCCGAGCTCAAGGGCAGGGTGGCGAGCTATGGCCGCGACCCCGACCAGGTCAAGATCATGCCCGGCCTCTCCTGCATCATCGGCCGCACCGCCGCGGAGGCGGAGGAGCAGGCCGCGCATCTGCAGTCGCTGATCCACCCGATGGTGGCGCGCGAGATTTTGTCGATGGTGATGGGCTATGCCGATCTGTCACGATACGCGCTCGACGACCCCATGCCGCTGGACCTGCCGCAGTCGAACATGAGCCAGAGCACGTTCCGGTTCGTAATGGACATGGCGCGCAAGGAGAACCTCACGATCAAGGAGACGGCGCTGCGGGTCGCGGGCGCGCGTGGCAAGGCGGTGGTGAAGGGCTCGCCGACGCAAATCGCCGATCAGATGGAGGAGTGGTTCCGCGGCGCGGGCTGCGACGGCTTCAACCTGATGCCGCCGTTCCTGCCGGGCGGGCTCGATGACTTTGTCGAGCTGGTGCTGCCGGAGCTGCGCCGGCGCGGGCTTTTCCGCACCGAATACGAAGGCAGGACGCTGCGCGAGCACCTCGGTCTCGTGCGGCCGCCGAGTCGCTACGCCGTTCCGGTGGTTAAAGCGGCTGCCAAGCCGGCAAGCGAGCGGTCGCGCGCATCGGGCTGAACGTTTTCATCCCGTCACGCGGGCGACATCGAGCGCCTCGAAAGCCCCCGCGCGGACCGCAATAACCCCCTTGTCGCCATTGGAAAACCGTACCATTGTCCGCGCGGGGATTGCGAAAATCCGAAGGAGTGTCGCCCATGAGAGCTTGGAAACCAGCGCTGGCGGTTGCCGTGTGCGCATTGGGACTAGCATTGCTGCCGGCGGCACACGCGCAGTTCAAGCCGACCCCGGCTCCCGGCGGCGGTGGTCCAGCGGCTCCCGGCGGCGCGCCCGCGCCGCCGGCGCAAGGCGACCAGTTCACCTTCAAGGTCTGCAACAAGGCGAGCATTCCGCTGTTCGTCGCAATGCTCTACAAGGTCGACGGCGGCGCATGGCGAACTGTCGGCTGGGTGTCGTTCAAGCCCGGCGTCTGCGGCCCGGCCTCGAAAGGCACGTTCCCGCGCAACGACTTTTACTGGTACGCGGAAGACCAGCCAGGCAACGTGAGCTATTCCGGCAAGGACGCCTATGGCTGCATCAATTCGAACGACGGCTTCGACCGAACCGTCAGCGGCGACTACCAGTGCGCGCCGAATGAGAAGATCGTCGGCTTCACCAAGATCGACGACCGGAGCGCGCGGGAAGGCATCACGCTGACCGATTGAGCGACACGATCCGCGCCGCCTTCGGTCGAGAAAGGCTGACAAAACAAAAGAGCCCGCGGTGACGCAGGCTCTTTCTCTTTTTCTCTCTTAGTGTGTCGTTGCGCGTCAGTTTGGTGAGCGCGACCGCCCGACCGGACCGACCTCGACCGGCGCCGCTTGCGCGCTCGACTGCTGCTCCTGGGCGTTCTGGGTGCGGAAGCTCTTCTGCACAGCGTTAGGGTTCGTCTGCGGCAGCGCGCCAGCGGCCGGCTTCGGCGTCGGCGGCGTGGACGAGGTCTGCGCCATCGCGGAGTACGACGCGGTGCTGAGGGTGACAGCCGTCAGGGCGGCCAGGATCGTGCGAAGTTTCATTGCAAACTCCCAAGTAGGTTAGAGCCGTGGGTTGGAGCCGTTGTCCCTCGCGGGACTTCCTTTCGTCGCCCGAAATGTCGCCCTACGCTTTCGAGGTCGTAGCATGGCCACTTGAACCGCCGTCATTCTACAGAATTTTTCATCTGTCGAAAGGGTGCGTCTTTATTGTGGCCCGGCGCCGGAAAACCCCGACCTGACCGAAAATTAACCCCGGCCGACGCTTGGCGGCAGGGCCAAAAGCACCATCCCAGGAGGCCGCCAAGACGTCCGGATGTCATGATCCATGCACTTGGATGATGGTCCCGATGGCGCGATTCCGACAGATGTGGCTCCGACACAGGAGCCTATCATGGTCCGACGGAGCCTTCTCGGTGCGGCCTTCGCACTCGCCCTGACCCTCGGCGCACTCGCCGCGGCGTTCGCGCAATCGGCGTCGTCGCAGCCGCCGGCGATCGAGGCGTGGGCGCACGATTTCACCGTGCTCACCATGGCGCCGGATGGCGCCTGGGGCACCGCCACCGACTCGCGCATCAACCGGGCAATCCACCTCGCGATCACCCATTGCAAGGCGATGTCGGGGATGGTGCTCGGCTGCGGCTCCGCCATGACGACGGTGCGCGGCGGCTGGAGCCTCGGGATTCGCTGCGGCCGCGAGAACATCATCGTCGCCGATCGCAGCCTGGGCGAAGCCGAACAGCGGGCACTCAGGCGCGAGACCGAATTGCGCGAGCGCTATGTGCGCGACATGCCGCCCTGCGCCCGCGTGGTGACGGTCGATCCGAACGGCTTGATCGTCGCGCCAACGCCGGATGGCTATGCGGGACGGCTGCGGCCGGCGCGCTGAGCATGGCTGGCGCGCTGTCAAAACAGGCCTGATTGTCGGGATAAAGCTGTCAGAATCGCCAGAATTCCAGCACGCGCTGCGCGGGAACATCCCGCGAGACTGCAACGTTATCTGCCTGAGCACTTAATCACCCCCAGGAGATAGCATGACCTATCCTTCGGATGATCATCGTGACTCCGTCAGGCGTCCACCGCTCCAGCACGACCACCATATCATCAACGGCTCGATGTTCGCGCTGGCCGCTTTCGCCATCGTTGCGATCGGCATTATCTGGTACGCTCTGACCGACGATCGCGCGCGCATCGCCGCATCCACGCATCAGACGATCGAGCGTACGGTCCCTGACGCCACCACCGGCTACGGCGGCGCGCGCCCGAAGCCCTCGGCGCCGAGCCAGGCCACGAAGGAGTGACGATGCCTCCGAAACAGTACGACCCGGGGATCGGTCCCCCGAGTTCCGCGACCGTGATCGGGATCGTCGTGATCTCGATCGTGATTCTGATCGCCTCAGGCTATATGGTTTACAATTATTCGACCTTCACGCCGAAGAAGGCGGCGCAGACGACGTCGACGACGGCGCGGTAGGCGAGATCGCCGCCTGGATTGCCACCGTAACAGCCTGTCAGTTGGGTCTGCCAACCGTTTTGATGCCCTTCCTGAGAGAGGGGTGACAGTTCATTCCGGAGACATGGGTTACACAATCGGGCCTTTTGCGGGGAGCGCA
>JAIESR010000096.1 GCA_019745775.1 Xanthobacteraceae bacterium
AATGCCTTGACTTCGAAACTCCAATCGAGGCGTTCTCTAAAGTGTTGCACTTCGACTGTGAATCCACCTCCCCGCTTGCGCGGGGACGAGCGGATAGAGTGGTGAAGTTACTGGAACAGAACATGCTTCAGAAGCTCTTGAATTCGGTGGTGCCCTTGGAGACGTCGGGCTCCGCGAAGAAGCAGAGCAGCACCAGCGGCTCGCTGCCGGTGTTGCGGGTCATGTGCTTCTCGTTCGGCGGGATCAGCACGATGTCGCCCGGCTTGATCGGGATCTCGCCGCTCTCGGCCATCGTGACGCCGGTGCCCTTGAGCACGTAGATGCATTCCTCGAAGCCGTCGTGCAGATGCGGCCCGCGCGGCGGATCGCCGGGTTTTGGCACCGCCAGCTCGGCGATCCGAAAGGTCACTTTCGATCCGATCGCGCCCGACACCGGCTCGAGCGAGGTGCGGCCCGGCAGCCCGAGCTTCTTCGCCTCGGATTGCTTCAACAGCCGTGCCATCAACTGACCTGCCGCAACTGCTTGATCTCGCGCGGCGCGCCCTGCACGGCGTCGAGCTGGCGGAAGATGTCGCGCGCTTCCTTGGCGATGGCGTCGGCGATATCGGTCAGCATCTTGCCGCCCTTCTCGGCGGTCGCGTGCTGCGGGCTGCCGAACCATCCGGTCGGCGCGATCGAGCGGATGTCGGTCAGGACCGGCTGATAGGCGCGGGTACGGCGCAGCTTGTCCATCTTGTGGCCGTGGCTGTGCTCGGATGAATAGTCGATGCGGTCGAGATGGACGAGGTTGGGGCTGTGCGCCAGCACCGCCAGCGCCTCGATCTCGCCGCCATGGGTGAGCCCCCCGCAGGAATGGCCGTAGAGCTCCTCGGCGACGTAGCAGGCCTGCACGGTGAGCACGCTCATGCCGTGCTCGCGGTGCAGCGCCTCGGCGGCGATGGCGAGCGAGGGAATGTTGCCCTCGTGCCAGTTGATGATCATCAGCTGTTTGGCGCCATGCCTGGCGGTCGAGACGCAGGTCTCGGTCTGCACCCGCATGTAGGTGTCGGGCGTCAGCGTGATCGTGCCTTCATACGGCATGTGCATCGGCGTGACGCCGAACGGCGTCGCCGGCAGCACCAGGCCGTCCATGCGCTCCGCGACCGCGTGGGCGATGATGTTGGCGGCGAGCGTGTCGGTCCCGGTCGGCAGATGCGGGCCGTGCTGCTCGACGCTGCCGCAGGGCAGGATCACCAGCGGGTTCTTCTTGAACTGCGCGGCGATCTCCGGCTGCGTCAGGTCGGCGAAATAGCGGCTAGGCAACATTGCGGCTCCCTTCCGCGAGCTTCTTGTGCGACTCGGCGATGATGTCGGCGATGCGGACCGCCTGGCTCTGGCGATCGATCGAGCGCAGCGCGGCGTAGACGACCGCGAGCGCCACATTACCGTTGCGTGCGTTCAGCTCGTTGGCTTTGCCGGTGCGGCAGCTTTCCGCGAACATGTCGAGCTCGGCGCGGAACATGTCGCTCTCCGGCACCGGCAGCTCCTCGCGCTTGCCGTAGCCGTCCTTGCCGCGTTGGATGTAGAGCGTCGAGGTCTTGTGCAGCTCGCCCGGCGTATCCCAGGTGCCGAAATCGATCTCGTAGTGCATCAGGCCCTTGGCGCCGAACACCCGCACGCAGAACACGCCGGGCGAGGTCCAGGAGCTGCCGACATAGCCGATCTTGCCGTCGACGAACTTCAGCACCGTCATCGACTGGTCGTCGACCTCGGCGCCGACCGGCGACAGCTTCGACGCGGTCGAGCTTGCTTCCAGGATCTCGCCGCCGAGATAGTGCAGCACGTCGAACTGATGGATCGCGAGCTGCGACAGCGGGCCGCCGGGCGCGCGGTCCTTGTACCAGCGCCAGGCTTTCGGCGTGAGCTCGAGCGCTCGCTCGTTGGAGAAATTCGCCTCCATGAAAGCGACGCGGCCGAGCTCGCCCGCCTCGATCGCCTTGCCGATGGCGCGGATGCCGGCCATCAGCCGCGCGCTGTGGCCGACCGTGACGGTCACGCCGTGGGTTTTTTCCAGCGCCTCGATCGCGAGGCCTTCTTCCAGCGTCGAGGCGATCGGCTTCTCGGTGTAGACGTGCTTGCCGGCCTTCGCGACCTCGCGCGCCAGCGGCAGGTGCTGCTCGTTCGGCACCGTCAGGATCACGCCCTTGATCGCGGGATCGCCGAGCAGCGAGGCGAGGTCGGGCGCACTCTTCACGCCGAACTCGTTCTGGAACGCCGCGCGGCTTTCCTCCGACCGGCTGAAGCCCGAGACGATCTCGAGGGCCTCGGACGCACGGGCGGCGCGGGTCAGCACCTTGGCCCAGCGGCCGAGCCCGACGATGCCGACTTTGACTCGATTTCCACTCATGATTGGCGCCTTCTGCCTGACGGAACCGGCGCTATCCGTAACACCGCGGGCACGTCAGCGCCACCGGGCCTTACGGCGCCGCAGGCGACTGCCGATCGTCACAGTGAATTAGGGGAGAAGAGCTACTTCAGCGACGCCATCGCGCCGCCGAGCATCAGGCTCGGCTTGTCGGCGGTGCCGGTCTGCACCAGGATCGCGGCGATGTCGACGCCGTCGCCGGCGAGGTCGCGCAGCGGCACGGTCCAGCGATTTGTCGCGGCGTTCCAGGCGCCGAGATCAACGAAACGCCGCACAACGTTGTGGTAGGTGACGGTGCGGCCCTTGTTCTCGCCGCGCGTGATCATCACCGTAACGGCCTTGGCGAGGCCCCACACCGACACCGTCGCGCCCATGGCGGGCGGGCCGTCCGGCAGCGCGATGCTCATACGGTCGCCCGCGCGCGTCGCGGTCACCGCCACCGACATCACGACTTCGTTCTGGCGGGTCTTTTCAATCGCCTTCTCGATCGCGGCGCGGTCGCTGCCGAGCGCTTGGGCGGCGCCGTTCACCACCACCTGCGGGGTGTAGCGCTCGCGGTCGCCGCGGGCCTTGGCATAGGCCTGCCAGCGCGCGGTGTTGCGAGGATTGGCGAGCGTGTCCTTCCAGCCGAGATAGTCCCAGATATCCATCGGCAGGCTGATCGTCATCAACGACGGATCGCCGGCCATTTCGCCGAGCAGCTTGTCGGCGGCGGGACAGGACGAGCAGCCTTGGCTGGTGAAGAGTTCGACGATGGCGCGGGGGCCGGCGAAAACCGCCGACGTGGTCGACCACACTGCGATCACTGCCAAGGCGAAGCAACGACGTATCATGCCGATCTCCGCGCCCCCCTGCCCGTTTCGATGTCCGCAACTCTACGCGCGTCGGGCGTCGCCCGCCATTCACTTTAGGTCACGGTGTGGTGAGTTTACGCCGCGTGATGGTTGATCCGTCAGCTCGCGATGAGCTGACGGATCACGTATTGCAGAATGCCGCCGTGCTTGAAGTAATCGAGCTCGTCGAGCGTATCGATGCGGCAGATCAGCGGCACGCGCTTGAGGCCGCCGTCGGACGCCACGATCTCGGCCATCATCTTCTGGCGCGGCTTGATCTCGCCGTGCAGGCCGCGGATCGTCACCTGCTCGTCGCCCTTGAGGCCGAGCGTCTGCCAGGACGTGCCTTCCTCGAAACACAGCGGCAGCACGCCCATGCCGATCAGGTTGGAACGATGGATGCGCTCGAATGACTGGGTGATGACGGCCCGCACGCCCTGCAGGTTCACGCCCTTGGCCGCCCAGTCGCGCGACGAACCGGAGCCGTATTCCTTGCCGGCAAAGATCACCAGCGGAACCTTGTCCTGCTGATAACGCATGGCGGCGTCGTAGATCGTCATGCGCTGCCTGGACGGGTAGTGGATGGTGACGCCGCCCTCGACGCCCGGCACCATCTGGTTCTTGAGCCGGATGTTGGCGAAGGTGCCACGCATCATCACTTCGTGATTGCCGCGCCGCGTGCCGTACTGATTGAAGTCGACAGGCTTCACCTTGTGGTCGACGAGGTACTTGCCGGCCGGTGAATCGACCTTGATCGAGCCCGCCGGCGAGATGTGGTCGGTGGTGATGGAGTCGAGCAGGAGCGCCAGCACCCGCGCGTCGACGATGTCGGACAGCGGCGCCGGGTTGCGGCCCATGCCGACGAAGTACGGCGGGTTCTGGATATAGGTCGACTTCTTGTCCCACGAATAGGAGAGCCCGCCCTTGACGCTGATCTTGCGCCAGTGCGCGTCGCCCTTGAACACGTTGGCGTACTTCTTCGTGAACATCTGCTTGTTGATGGTCTTGCGCGTGACCGCGGTGATCTCGCGGTTCGACGGCCAGATGTCCTTGAGGAAGACCTTCTTGCCCTTCTTGTCGAGGCCGAGCGGCTGCCTGGCGACGTCGGCATACATCGAGCCGGCGAGCGCATAGGCGACCACCAGCGGAGGCGACGCCAGGTAGTTGGCGCGCACGTCGGCGTTGATGCGGCCTTCGAAGTTGCGGTTGCCCGAGAGCACCGCCGCCGCCACCAGATCCTTGTCGTTGATGGTCTTGGAAATCTCCGGAGCAAGCGGCCCGGAATTGCCGATGCAGGTGGTGCAGCCGTAGCCGACCAGATTGTAGCCGAGCTTGTCGAGGTCCTTCTGCAGGCCCGACTTGTCGAGATACTCCGCCACCACCTGCGAGCCCGGCGCCAGCGAGGTCTTCACCCACGGCTTCACCGTGAGGCCCTTCGCCACCGCTTTGCGGGCGAGCAGGCCGGCGCCGATCATGACGCTCGGGTTCGAGGTGTTGGTGCACGAGGTGATCGCCGCGATCACCACGTCGCCGTGGCCGAGGTCGTGGTTGCGTCCCTCGACCGGATGGCGCCGGCCGCCCGGACCGGCCTTGGCGAAATTCTTGTCGAGCGGCGCCGAGGAGATGGAGGGATGGATCTGAGCCACGAGCTTGTCGCTGCCGTCGGAGCCCTTGTTGAACTCCTTCTCCATCGACATCGTGAAGCTCGACTTCGCGTCCTTGAGCGGGACGCGGTCCTGCGGGCGTTTCGGTCCCGACAGCGACGGCTCGACCTGCGACAGCTCGAGCTTGAGCACGTCGGTGAAGATCGGGTCCGGCGTCGTCTTGGTGCGGTACATGCCCTGCGCCTTGGCATAGGCGGCGACCAGCGCGATGCGCTCGGCCGAGCGGCCGGTGTCGCGCAGGAAGGCGATGGTCTCGTCGTCGACCGGTGAGAAGCCGCAGGTGGCGCCGTATTCCGGCGACATGTTGCCGAGCGTCGCACGGTCCGCGATCGACATGCTGGCGAGGCCGGGGCCGAAGAACTCGACGAACTTGCCGACCACGCCGCGCTTGCGCAGTATCTGCGTGACGGTGAGCACGAGGTCGGTCGCGGTGACGCCTTCCTTGAGCTTGCCGGTGAGCTTCATGCCGATCACTTCCGGGATCAGCATCGAGTAGGGCTGGCCGAGCATCGCGGCTTCCGCCTCGATGCCGCCCACGCCCCAGCCCAGCACCGCGAGGCCGTTGACCATCGTCGTGTGGGAGTCGGTGCCGACCAGCGTGTCCGGATAGGCGATGTCCATCGTCACCACCTTGCCGTCGACCTTGACCTTGTCCTTCCTGGTCCAGACCGTCTGCGACAGGTATTCGAGATTGACCTGGTGGCAGATGCCGGTGCCGGGCGGCACCACGCGGAAATTGTCGAACGACTTCTGCGACCACTTCAGGAACTCGTAGCGCTCCTGGTTCTGCTTGTACTCGTCCTCGACGTTCTGCTTGAACGCAGCCGCCGTTCCGAAATGATTGACCGCCACCGAATGGTCGATGATCAGGTCGACCGGCACCAGCGGGTTGATCTTCTTGGGATCGCCGCCGAGGTTCTTCATCGCGTCGCGCATCGCGGCGAGATCGACCACGGCCGGGATGCCGGTGAAGTCCTGCATCAGCACGCGCGCCGGACGGAACGGAATTTCACGATCGGAGGTCTTGGTCTTCAGCCACTGCGCGAACGCCTGCAGGTCCTGCTTGGTGACGCTGCGGCCGTCTTCGTTGCGCAACAGGTTTTCCAGGAGCACCTTCATCGAGAACGGCAACCGGGAAATCCCCTTGAGCCCGTTCTTCTCGGCGGCGGCGAGGCTGTAAATCGCGTAGGTCTTGCTGCCGACCTTGAGCGGCTTGCAGCAGCGGAAACTGTCGAGTGACGTCATGAGGGCCGATTCCATCCAACCGGGTGCTGAGGCAGAGCTTTGAGGCGGTAATTTAATACCGGAACGCCCCTTGTCGCCGGGAGACGACATCCGGGCGTTCACGGTCGCGCGCCCGAACGGACGGGCTTATAAGGTCTTTTCTCGTGCGGTTCCAGAAAATCGATTCTCGTCAGCAGGATGGGGCGTAAATGCCGGGCTTTCCAAGGTACCGGGCGGCCGGCATCAGGCCGGTTCGGCTGGTTCCCGGCATTAACCCATTGGGTCGCGAGAGGCCCTGATGTCGTCAAATCGGCGGCCGACCCGGCTTGTGGCCTCGGAGCTTGCCTGCGTCAGGGGCGGCCGGGCGGTGTTTTCCGCCCTCAGCTTTGCGGTGGGCACAGGCGAGGCCCTCCTGGTGAGCGGGCCGAACGGCGCCGGCAAGTCGTCGCTGCTGCGGGCGGTGGCCGGCCTGGTCCGGCTGACAGGCGGGAAGCTCGCTCTTGAAGACGGCGACGCCGAGTTAACCCTGGGCGAGCAGGCGCACTATCTCGGCCACCAGGACGCGTTGAAACCGTCGCTGACGGTCGCCGAGAACCTCGAATTCTGGACGCGCTATCTCGACGGCGGCGGCGCAATCGCGCCGGCGCTCGACGTGGTCGGGCTCGGCGGCATTGCGCACCTGCCGGCCGCGTATCTCTCGGCCGGTCAGCGGCGGCGGCTCTCGATCGCGCGGCTGATCGCGGTCGCGCGGCCGCTGTGGCTGCTCGACGAGCCGACCTCGGCGCTCGATTCGGCGGCGCAGACCATGCTCGCCACGCTGATGCGCGACCACCTCGCCGGCGGTGGGATGATCCTCGCCGCGACGCACGGCCCGATCGGATTGGATGGCGCGAAGGAATTGCGGCTGGGGAGCGCGCGATGATGGCGCTTCGCGAAACTTATTGTCGCACAATCACCACTCCACGCGACGGGTGCGCTCCCTCCCCCCTTGTGGGGGAGGGTTGGGGAGGGGGGTGGTTTTTTTGGCCCGCGACTCGCCCAACAACTCCAACCCCCACCCCTGACCCCTCCCCACAAGGGGGAGGGGAACCCGCGGCACGACCGAATCCAACAACATCGTCGGCATTCGCAGAGAGTCGGCGATGACCGCCCTCGCCGCCCTTTTCGTGCGCGATCTCAAGCTGTCCGTGCGGCTCGGCGGCGGCGCGCTGATGGGCGTGCTGTTCTTCCTGATCGTCGTCACGCTGATGCCGTTCGCGATCGGCCCCGATCTCGCGCTGCTCGCGCGCATCGGGCCGGCGATCCTCTGGCTCGGCGCGCTGCTCGCGAGCCTGCTGGCGCTCGATCGCCTGATCGCATCGGACTACGAGGACGGATCGCTTGACCTGATCCTGATGGCTCCTGCGCCGCTCGAGCTTGCGCTCGCCGCCAAGGCGATCGCGCATTGGCTCACGACCGGATTGCCGCTCGTGATCGCGGCGCCGCTGCTGGGCTTCCTGCTCAATCTCGATCCCGCCGCCACCGGCGCGGTGGCGCTCACATTGCTCGCGGGCACGCCGGCCCTCACCTTCATCGGCCTGATCGGCGCCGCGCTCACCGTCGCGCTGCGGCGCGGGGGCCTGCTGATCGCCGTGCTGGTGCTGCCGCTGACGGTCCCGGTGCTGATCTTCGGCGTCGCCGCCTCGAATGCCGCGATCGTCGGGCCGCTGCCGTTCGGAACACCGTTCACGATCCTGTGTGCGCTCGCGCTGATGAGCGCGGTGGTCGGGCCGTTCGCCGCCGCCGCGGCGCTGCGCCACGGACTGGAATGATGCTAAGAAGGCGCCATAGTTGACAGCGAACATCAGCGTTGAACATGCCCCTGATCGATCTCGCCAACCCCACGCGTTTCCTGGCGCTCTCGCACCGCCTCCTGCCGTGGTTCGCCGCCGCGACGGCGGCCGCGTTCGCCTCCGGCATCTATCTCGCCGTCAGCGCGCCCGACGACTATCAGCAGGGCGCGACGGTGAAGATCATGTTCGTGCACGTGCCGGCGGCTTGGCTCGCGATGGGCTGCTGGACGGTGATGACCATCGCCGCGCTCGGCACGCTGGTGTGGCGGCATCCGCTCGCCGACGTCGCCGCGCGCGCCGCCGCGCCGCTCGGCGCCGCCTTCACCGCGATGTGCCTGATCACCGGCATGCTGTGGGGCCGGCCGATGTGGGGCACCTATTGGGTATGGGACGGACGGCTCACCTCGGTGCTGGTGCTGTTCCTGATGTATCTCGGCGTGCTTGCGCTCTGGCGCACCGTGGAAGACCCTTCGCGGGCGGCGCGCGCGGCGGCGGTGCTGACGCTGGTCGGCGCCATCAACCTGCCGATCATCAAGTTCTCGGTCGACTGGTGGGCGACGCTGCACCAGCCGGCGTCGGTGCTGCGGCTCGGCGGCCCGACCATCCATTCGAGCCTGCTGACGCCGCTCCTGGTGATGGCGCTCGCATTCCTGCTCCTGTTCGTGACCCTGCACCTCGCCGCGATGCGCAACGAGATCATGCGGCGGCGCGTGCGCACCATGCTGATGCTGCAGGCGGAAGCGGCCGGACACTGACCATGAACCTCGGTCCCTACGCCAACTTCATCTTGAGCGCCTATGGTGCGGCGGCGCTGATCGTCATCGCGATGGTGGCGTGGGTGGCGATCGACCACCGGCGGCAGGCGCGTGCGCTCGCCGAGCTCGAAGCGCGCGGCGTGACAAGACGCGCGGAGCAGCGCCAAGGAGGGACAACCTCCGGAGCAGCCTCGTGAGCGCGACCGAAACCCCGGACGCAGGCGCGGCGCGGCGACGCAAGCTGTTCGCGTACATTCCGCTGGGGATATTCCTCGGCCTCGCCCTGCTCTTCCTCATCCGCCTCGGCGCCGGGGACATTTCGCGGGTGCCATCGGCGCTGATCGGCCGGCCGGTGCCGCAGACCGTGCTCGCGCCGCTGCCGGGTCTCGAACGCGACGGCAAGCCGGTGCCCGGGCTCAATCCGGCGGACTTCATCGGCACGGTGACCGTCCTCAATGTGTGGGCGTCGTGGTGCATCCCCTGCCACACCGAGGCGCCGCTGCTGCTCAAGCTCGCCGCCGACAAGCGCATCCGCGTCGTCGGCATCAACCAAGCCGACCAGCCGGAGAATGCGCGGCGCTTCCTCGGCCGCCACGGCAATCCGTTCGTCGCGGTCGGCGTCGACCCCAACCGCCGCGCCTCGATCGAATGGGGCGTCTACGGCGTGCCGGAGACCTTCGTGGTCGGCCGCGACGGCCGCATCGTCTTCAAGCTGATCGGCGAGATCACCGAGCGCAATCTGGAAACGACGCTCAAGCCGCAGATCGAGAAGGCGCTGGCGGCGACGCCCCCCTCCTGAAGGCTATTTCTTCCCCGGCTCCTGCACCGCATACTTTTGCAGCAGCGGGAATTGCGCCGCCGCGAACACCATGGTGAGCGGCAGGAAGCCGAACACCTTGAAATTCACCCAGGCGTCGGTCGAGAAGTTGCGCCAGACGATCTCGTTCAACGCCGCCATCACCAGGAAGAACACGCCCCAGCGCAGCGTGAGCTTGCGCCAGCCTTCGTCGGTGAGATTGAAGACGGAATCGAACACCATGCCGAGCAGCGGCTTCTTGAAGGCGAGGCCGCCGAGCAGCGTCGCGGCGAACAACAGATAGACCAGCGTCGGCTTGAGCTTGATGAAGGTCTCGTTCTGGAGCGCCAGCGTCAGCCCGCCGAACACGACGACGATGGCCGCGGTCACCACCGGCATCACCGCGACATGCCGGGTCAGCGCGTAAGCGACCGCCAGCGCCGCCAGGATCGCCGGGATGAACACCGCGGTGGCGACGAAGATGCCGGCATGCTCGCCGGTGACGAGGTTGGACGGCAGGAAGCGCGAGAGCAGCGGCGCGAAGAATTCCGGCCGCGAATTGGCGAAGAAGAACAACAGCAGCGGCCCGAGATCGAGCAGCAGTTTGAGGCCGGGGCTGAGCTGGGGTTTTGCGTCGGTGGTCATCGGAAGGGTGTAGCGGACAGGTTCTCGGTTGTCATTCGCAGCGGCGCCGCGGATTCGGTGCGTTCCCCTCCCCCTTGTGGGGAGGGGTTAGGGGTGGGGGTCACTATTGTTGCATACAGCGCGCGAACAACTACCACCCCCCTCCCCAACCCTCCCCCACAAGGGAGGAGGGAGCGCACCGCGTTTGCGGCGCGGTCGTTCGTCGACATCAAGCGTCAATCCCCGCGATCGCCCTCGCGAAATCCCTGGCGGCGAACGGCGCGAGATCGTCGATCCCCTCGCCGACGCCGATGAAATGCACCGGCAGCCTATGCTTGGCGGCGATCGCCACCAGGATGCCGCCGCGCGCGGTGCCGTCGAGCTTGGTCATGACCAGCCCGGTGACGCCGGCGGTGCGGCGGAATTCGTCGACCTGCGAGAGCGCGTTCTGTCCGACGGTGGCGTCCAGCACCAGCAGCACCGCATGCGGCGCCGACGGGTCGAGCTTCTTCATCACCCGCACCATCTTCTCGAGCTCGTCCATCAGCGCGGCCTTGTTCTGCAGCCGCCCGGCGGTGTCGACCAGCAGCACGTCGATCTCCTCGCCTTTCGCTTCGGCGAGCGCGTCATAGGCAAGGCCCGCCGCGTCGGCGCCGGGCTCGCGCGCCAGCACCGAGGCGCCGGAGCGGCCGGCCCAGATCTTGAGCTGATCGATCGCGGCAGCACGAAAGGTGTCGGCGGCGCACAGCATGACGCTCTTGCCCTCGGCGTGGATCTTCGCCGCGAGCTTGCCGATGGTCGTGGTCTTGCCGGAGCCGTTGACCCCCACCACCAAAATCACGAACGGCTTGCCGGCGCCGATGACGAGCGGCTGCGCCACCGGCGCCATGATCTTCTCGACCTCGGCAGCGAGCACGTCCTTGACCTCCTTGAGGTCGTGGTAGCGGCCCTCGCCCATCACGGTCGCGAGCCGCGCCGCCACGTCGACGCCGAGATCGGCGCGGATCAGCGTCTCCTCGATCTCCTCGATCCGCTCGGGCGTGAGCGGGCCGCGCATGACCAGGTCGGAGATGGTCTGCCCGATCGCGGTCGAGGTCCGCTTCAGGCCGCCGGTGAGGCGCTGCCACCAGCTCGGTTTTGATGTGCTGTCATTCATGTTGCTGACTGTGATAGCGGTTCCCGCATGACCCCGGAAGAGATAGTGGCTCGCCTGATCTATCGCGATGGGCTGATGTTGATCATCGACAAGCCCGCCGGATATCCGGTCCACCGAGGCCCGAAAGGTGGCGACGCCCTGGAGGACTATTTTGACGCGCTGCGCTTCGGGCTGCCGCGCGCACCGGCCCTGGCGCACCGGCTCGACCGCGATACCACCGGCTGCCTGGTGCTCGGTCGCCACCGCAAGGCGCTGGCGACGCTCGGCAAGCTGTTCAAGGACGGCAAGGTCGGCAAGACCTACTGGGCGGTGGTCGAGGGCGGGCCGGCCGAGGACGAAGGCCGCATCGACCTGCCGCTCGCCAAGCGCGACGACACGCGCGGCTGGTGGATGAAGGTCGATCCCGCGGGGATGCCGTCGGCGACGACGTGGAAGGTGATGGGACGCGCCGGCGAGCACGGCAAGCCGATCACCTGGTTGGCACTCGAGCCGCTCACCGGCCGCACGCATCAACTGCGCGTGCATTGCGCGGCGATGAACTGGCCGATCGTCGGCGACAGCATCTACGGAAACGCGCCGCGCGCGCGCGGGCCATCGCTGCATTTGCATGCGCGTGACGTCGTCGTACCGCTCTACAAGAACAAGGAGCGGGTGCGTGCCTCGGCGCCGGTGCCGCTGGAGCAGCAGGAGCGGCTTTACGCCTGCGGCTGGCAGGGCGAGGTTTTCAGGCTGGTGGATTGAGGGTGCGGCGGTCCTAAAGACTTTTTATTTTCAATAAGCGGCTGATTTGCCTACATAATTTTTGCCGACGGCTGCCGGCGACAAGGCGCCGACACCGCGCGCGGCAGCAAATTTCAAAACCCGTCCGTCTGATGCGGGCAATCCAAGCCGAACCTCCCTCAAGGGTTCACGGGGACGTACCGCAGCCCTCTTTCACCTCATCACACGGAGCGACGACCATGTTCAGCAAAACCATCAAAGCCTTTGCAATTGCCAGCGTGATGGCCGGCACCACCGCGGTCAGCGCCTACGCCTATCCGCACACCAACTACCAGGCGCAGATCGACTACCAGATCAACCGCGTCATCGCCGGTGCGCGCATCAACGGCTTCAACCTCGTTGTCGCCAACGAGCGCGGCCAGATGTACGCGGGCAGCGGCCCCGCGGGCTTCACCGTCTTCCTGCGCGCCGGCCAGGACTATCGCTTCGAGGCGCGCTGCGACACCGACTGCACCGACCTCGACATGTCGCTGCGTGACGACAACGGCCGCGAGCTGATCGCCGACCGCGACATGGACGACTTCCCGGGCTTCACCTTCCGAGCGCCCTACACCGGCACCTACCGGGTGAACCTCGAGCTCGCGCGCTGCAACGCCTGGCGCTGCCAGGTCGGCGCGATCGTGCTCGCCCGCGGCTGATCCCCCGAAGGCGGGCGCATTCTCCTCCTCTGGGCGCCCGCTTTCACCCTGGCGCGGGTCGCGTTCTCCCCCGGGCGCGACCCGCGTTTTTTCGCGCGGCAGACACGGCACCGACCGGTATTCGAAGCCGAACTCTTGAATCGGCGCGTCAGTAGATCGTCGCCTTCATGCGCTCGGGCGCGGCGCGGTCGTGCTCGGGGCCGCCGAGCTTGCCACCGGTGATCTCGGCAAGGATCGTGCCCGCGGTCGGCAAGGTCTTGCGGTCGACATGACGCGAAGCATCCCACAATTTCGAGCGCACGATCGCCTTGGCGCATTGGAAGAACACGGTCTCGACCGCGACCACCAGCACGCTGCGCGGCGCCTTGCCTTCCATCACGAATTGCTGCGTGAGCCCGGGATCGGTCGAGATCGATGCGCGGCCCATGACGCGCAGCGTCTCGCTGCAGCCCGGGATCAGGAACAACAGCGCGACCCGCGGGTCGTACAAGAGGTTGCGCAGCGTATCGATGCGGTTGTTGCCGCGCCGGTCCGGCACCAGCAGCGTCTTCTCGTCCGCGACCTTCACGAACCCGGCCGGATCGCCGCGCGGCGAGCAGTCGAGCCCGCCGGGGCCATTCGATGCCAGCGCGAAGAACGGCGCCGCCTCGATCAGCTTGCGATAGGCCGGCGTGATGTGGCCAGTCTCCTTCGCCCTGGCGGGCGGATAGACGTCGCCGCCGTAGACCTTCTCCAGCTCTTCGACGGTGGTGATCAGGTGGTCGCTGCCCATGATGTGCTCCGGATTCTCCCGGCACTATAGCGCAGAAAGCGTTCGAGCGCGTTAGAGCAGGATCGTCATTGCGAGGAGCGCAAGCGACGAAGCAATCCAGCTACTTCGACAGCCTGGATTGCTTCGCTTCGCTCGCAATGACGCCTCAACCTCAAATCATCCCACCCTAGTGCCCGTGTGTCGGCACCGGGTTCTCCGGCTCCTTGGGCTGCCGCTCGGTCTGGTCGGCGATCGTGTTGGCGAGACGCCCGAGATTCTCGACCTCGCAGATCACCACCTGGCCGGTGTGCAGGCCCTTCTTGGCGCCGGGCGGCAGCGGCAATTCCTCGGGCGAACCGCCCATGATCATGTCGCCGGGCTTGAGCTCCATCACATGAGAGAGATATTCGACCAGCTCGCCGAACTTCCACAGTATCGCATTGGTGCGTGTGTCCTGCCGCAGCACGCCGTCGATGGTTGCCTTCACCCACAGGTCGTGCGGGTTGCCGGCGAGATCGCGCGGCACGATCGCCCGGCTCACCGGCGTGTAGCCGGGGAAATTCTTCATGCGGATCGAGTCGTTGATGCGGCGGCCCTCGCGCCACGGGCTCCACCAGGAGAAGTGCGTGGTGTAGTCGTTGGCGATCACGTAGCCGGCGATGTATTCCTCGGCGCGCTCGGCCTTCACGCGGAACGCGGGCCGGCCGATGATCGCGGTGACCTCGAGCTCGAAGTCGAACTGGAACACGCCGTGCTCGCGATAGACCTTGTCGCCGTAGCCGCCGAGCGCGGAACGCGAGCCCATGAACATGTCCGGAAACACGCGCTCGTGCCGGGGCGGATCGGCCTTGCCGCTGATCCGGCTCGGCCGCTCGAAGTTGTGGTAGGTCTGGAAGATGTTCCAGGGCTCCGGCACCGGCGCGATGAACTTCACGGAATCGATCGGCTGCCAGCCGTCATCGGGCGCGGGCTTGAGATCGCGACCGCGCAGCCAGTCGTGCCAGCGATCCCAGTTTGGCATGAAGTCGCGCATGATCGGCGCGACCGCGCCCGGCGTCGAATGCCGCGCCACGATGTTCGCGAGGCTCGACACGTGGTCGTTGACCACGACCGCTGTCGCCGGCCTGCCGTTGTCGACCATCGTTCCGATGCCGAAAGCGATTTCAGGCTTCGCGTCAGCCATGCGTATCCAGCCCATTCCTTGCGCCGATTTTCATGATCTAGGCCGGTTCCGGCGACGTCTGCAATAGGCCGCGGTCAACGCGAGCCAAGCCCGTCCGAGCCGACGACGGAGTCGAGCTGCAGGTAGGACGGGTCGAACTCCGCGGCCTTCTGCAGCCGTGGCCAGTTCCTGATCGTGAGTACGCCGTCGCTCCAGGTGAACAACCCTTCCTTGCGCAGGCGGCTGAGCACGCGGCTGACATGGACGCTCGACAGGCCGAGCGCATCGGCGATGTCCGCCTGCGTGAACGGCATGGCGCACACGTCTTTCTCCATCAAGCCTACGGCGTGCATGCGCATCGCGAACTCGCACACGAGATGGGCGAAGCGCGCATAGGCGCTGCGACGACCGATGCCGACGATCCACTTGCGGAAGATCGCGGCGTCGACCAGCGAGTCGCGCCAGAGGAGATGCGCGACCCGATGATTGCGGTCGATCAGATTGCGCATGGCCGCGTGCGGGATCAGCGCAACCTTTGTCGGCACCAGTGTGGCGAGGTTGTGATCCATCACCTTGATGAAGAGACTCTGCAGGTCGGGAATGTCGCCGGGAATATGCAGCGACAGGATCTGCCGGCGGCCGGAGGGGACGGTGGCGTAGCGGCAAGCGAAGCCCTCGAGAATGAGGCAGACGATGCTCGGCTGCTGGCCCTCGCGAACGATGTCCTCCTGCGCATCGAGCACCCTGATGGTCGGGCGGAGCTCGACGAACGCTTTTCGCTCGGCGTCGGTGGGATCGCCGATCGATTGCAGCTTGCGCAGGAGCGGCAGCAAATCTTCGCCTTGCATCGAATGTCCCAATGCCTCGGTCAAAAACAACTAGTGCAAATCGCCCGGGCCCGCAGGAAAACGGCGTACACGGCTTTGGTTTCGGTCGGCCAGACTAGCCGACTTGCGGGTCAGGTTCGATGCCTCGGACGGCGTGGTCGGTCATTTTTTGGGGATCGCGCTCGCCCCTGCCGGCGATGTCGATGATCCGCTTTGCCAGCGTTTCCAGCACCACCAGCGGCTGGCCCTTGCCGACCCGCCTTACGGCGGCCTCATACGCCTGGATCAGCAGCGCGATGATTTCCGGCTCGAACGCCGCACCCTCGATCAGCCTATGCGGAGACATGCTCACCCCACTCATCGCCGAGGGCGATGATTAGAGCGCGCGCGGGAACTTATCGCTCACATAGGTTATGTGAATTCGCTTTTCGGTTGGGGCCCGCCTAATCGACGAGCGCCGCGTAGACCAGCGCATTGATCACCTGCCGCAGGCGCCAGCGGATGGTGCCGGGCGAATGCGCCATCCAGACCACGGTCAGCTCTTCCTTGGGGTCGACCCACCAATTGGTGCCGCTGGCGCCCGGCCAGGCGAACGCGCCGACCGACGTCATAGTGGGTGAAATCCCTGGCTGGGTGCGAACCGCGACGCCGAGCCCGAAACCGTAGTCCGCGCGCGACGGATCGCCGGTCGCGGCGATCATGTTCACGACGTTCGGCCCGAGATGGTTCGCGGTCATGTATTCGACCGTCCTGCGCCCGAGCACGCGTTGATCGGCGTAGGTGCCCTTGTTCGCCAGCATCGACGCGAACCGCAGATAATCGTTGGCGGTGGTGACCGTGCAGCCGCCGCCGCACTCGAATCTCGTCGGCTGCGTGAACGAGCGCAGCGACTGCGGCTTGCCGGTGTCGGGATCGATCGGCAGCGCCCTGGCGTAGCGCACGACCTTGTCCTGCGGCAGGACGAAGTGCGTGTCGACCATCCCGAGCGGCTTGAACACGTTCTCCTGGAGATAACGGCCGAGCGATTGCTCGCTGAGCTGCTCGACGATCAGGCCCAGCACGTCGAGGCCGAAGCCGTAGTCCCAAACCGTTCCGGGCTGGTAGAGCAGAGGCGCCGAAGCCAGTTTGTCGATGAACTCGGGCCCGGTCATGCTCTCCGATGCCGGCGTGCTGCCGCTCGGGAACAGCTTGTGCACCGGCGTGGCCCCGCGGCCGCCATAGACCAGCCCCGAGGTGTGGCGGAACAGGTCCTGGACCGTGATCGGCCGCACCGGCGCGACCCGGTCGGTGATGTTTTCCTTCTTGGCGTCCAGCACGGCGACCTGCTGCTTGGCGAACTGCGGAAAGTATTTCGAGATCGGATCGTTCATCGCCAGCCGACCCTGCTCGTAGAGCTGCAGCGCCGCGACCGCGGCCATCGGCTTGGTCATCGACGCGCTGTTGAAGATCGCGTCGGCGCGCATCGGCGTACCGGCGGCCTTGTCGAGGAAACCGTAGGTCTCGAAGTGCACGAGCTTGCCCCGCCGCGCGATCGCGAGCACGCCGCCGGGGAGCTGGTCGCGCGCGATCTCGGCCTCGATCCGCTGCCGGATCAGCGCCAGCCGCTCGGACGACATGCCGACGGCTTCCGGCTTGGCACGCGGCAGCGCGTCGGTCGCGAAGGCGCTGAACGGCCAGCACAGCGCGCAGGATGCAAGAATGGCAGCGCGGAGTTTGTTCATGGCTTCCTCCCGGAGTCTTTATCGTCGTTAATTCAAGGATAGCGTCTCCCCCGCGGGCGAAACAGTGGGCCATCGCATATCCGCACGGCGAAATCGCATTGGGCCGTCATCCCACTCGCACGTGGTCGCCACCCTGGAGAGCGTATGTGCCGACGCGACCAAACGACCCGAGTGCCAGGCGATCGCCGGCAGGCTCAATGTCGAGGCGCGTTACCTGCCCGGCGCGGCGTTCCGGAAACTGTTCAACGTCCTGAAGCACGAGAATACCGCAAATGGCAGCCGCTTGATCAACGGCTGATTGCTACTTCGTCTCGCGCCAGCAACTGCCGGCCGTCGTGGCCGGTGATCGCAGCGTCGATCAGCGCGCCGGCTTCGGCCGCCACATGCACCGGCGTGAACTGCTCGGTGCGGCCGACATGGTCGGACTCCATCAGCACCCGGCGCCGCGCGCCGACCTCGCCGTCGAGATGGCGCACGAGCGCGGCGGCGCCCTTGTCGCGCAGGCGTTTGGCGCGCTCCTTCACGACCGCGCGCGCGACTTGCGGCATCCTGGCCGCCGGCGTGCCGGGGCGCGGCGAGAACGGGAACACATGCAGATGCGTGAGGGCGCATTCGTCGACGAGATCGAGCGATTGCTGGAACATCGCCTCGGTCTCGGTCGGGAAGCCGGCGATGATGTCGGCGCCGAAAACGACGTCCGGGCGCAGCCGCCGCAATTGCTGACAGAACGAAATCGCGTCGGCGCGCGCGTGCCGCCGCTTCATGCGCTTGAGGATCATGTCGTCGCCGGCCTGCAGCGACAAATGCAGATGCGGCATCAGCCGCGGCTCGCCGGCGAAGGCGTCGATCAGGTCGCGGTCGGCTTCGACGGAATCGATCGACGACAGCCGCAGCCGCGCGAGCTCCGGCACGTGCTTGAGGATCTGCTTCACCAGGGCGCCGAGCTTGGGCGCGCCCGGAAGGTTCGCGCCGTAGCCCGTGAGATCGACGCCGGTGAGCACGATCTCGCGATAGCCGCGCTCGCAGAGGCGGCGCACCTGCGCGACCACCTCGCCCATCGGCACCGAACGCGAATTGCCGCGGCCGTAGGGGATGATGCAGAAGGTGCAGCGGTGATCGCAGCCGTTCTGCACCTGCACGAAGGCGCGGGCGCGGCCCTCGAGCCCGTCGACGAGATGCGCGGCGGTCTCCGTCACCGACATGATGTCGTTGACTGCGATCTTCTCCTCCCGGCCGACGCCGAACGCCGCGGCGTCGAGCGCCTCGCGGGTGGTGCGCCAGGATCGGGCATCGAGCTTCTCCTCGTTGCCGATCACCCGGCCGACATTCGGCAGCTCGGCAAATGCCTGCGGCTCGACCTGGGCGGCGCAGCCGGTGACCACGATGCGCGCATCAGGTCGTTCGCGTGCAAGACGCCGGATCGCCTGTTTCGCCTGCCGCACGGCTTCCGCCGTCACCGCGCAGGTGTTGACGACTACGGCCTCGCCGAGCCCGGCCGCTTCCGCATTATTGCGGATCACCTCGGACTCGTAGGCGTTGAGCCGGCAGCCGAAGGTGATGACGTCGACGGCCATCACCCCCTCCCTTTGCTTCTTGCCCCCTCCCCCGGCCCTCCCCCGCTTGTGGGGGCGGGCTGGGTGGGGGCGGAGAACAGCTTCGGATCGAACCGACCCTCGAACTCGTATTCGACCGGGCCGGTCATCAGCACGTGGTTGTCGCGGTCGCGCCAGTCGATCATGAGGTCGCCACCCGGCAGGGTCGCGATCGCCTTGCGGTTCACCCGCTTGAGCCGTGCGGCGGCGACCACCACCGCGCAGGCGGCGGAGCCGCAGGCCTTGGTCAGCCCGGCGCCGCGCTCCCAGACCCGCACGACGATGCGCTCGCGCGAGACGATGTGCGCGAGCGAGATATTGACGCGCTCCGGAAACATCGGATGGTTTTCCAGGAGCGGCCCGATCCTGGCGAGATCATAGGCGTTGACGTCGTCGACCCAGAACACCGCATGCGGATTGCCCATGTTCACGGCCGAAGGCGAATGCAGGATCGGATTGTCGATCGGGCCGATCTGCAATTCGATCGCGCGGGTGTCCTCGAACTTTTCCGCCAGCGGAATCTCGTTCCAGGCGAAGCGCGGCGGCCCCATGTCGACCGTCGAAGTGAGCGGGGCGTCGCCCTTCCAGCAATTGATCAGCCCGGCCCTGGTCTCGAAGGTCAGCGCGGCCTTGCCGCTTTCTCTGAACACGATGTCGGCGACGCAGCGCATGCCGTTGCCGCAGGCGCCCGACTCCGAGCCGTCGTTGTTGTAGATGCGCACGAATGCCTCGGTGCCGGCGAGACGCGGAGGATGCAGCACCATCATCTGGTCGTAGGGCGCGCCAGCGGGCTGCGCCGCGGCGCGCGCGTCCTCGGCGGTGATCGCGCCCTTCTGCGCGCGCATGTCGACCACCACGATCTCGTTGCCGAGGCCGTTCATCTTCACGAAGGGATGGTTGGCGAGCGCGCTCATGTCCGGGCCTGATTGCCGGCCTTATATGGTCAAACGCGCGGCTTTGGCCAGTGCCAGGGCTACTCCATGACCTTCTTGCCCACCGCGCGAACGTCCTCCGGGGCGTTGAATTTCCTGGCGACCACTTCCGCGATCGCTTCGCCGGTCAACGGCTCGACGTCGAGGCGGGCGCGGCGGGCGTCTTCGAGGAAGCCGGGATCCTTCATGGTCGCGGCGAACGCCTGACGGATCGCGGCGACGCGCTCGGCCGGCACGCCCGCCGGCATGAAGAACGGCCGTCCCATGGCCGGCACCAGGCAGAGGAATTCGAAGATCTCGCGGTGCTTCGGATTGGTCGCGAGGTCCTGGAGCATGCGCACCTTCGGCAGCTCGGCGGTCTTGCGCAGGCCGAATTGGAGCATGACGATCGCCTTGCCGGTCTTGATCCAGTCCGACGTGATCTTGAGCGAGGTCCAGCTCACCACGCGGCCGCCCACCTCGCCGCGCTCGATGGCGACGTCGAGCTCGTTGGAGCCGGGATAGCCGGAGACGACCTTGAATTTCGTGCCGAGCAGCTCGTTCATGATGCGCGGGTAGTAGGTCGTCGGCGAGCCGGGACCGGTGGCGCCGACCACGAACTCGCGGCGCTGCGCGTCCTCGATGGTCTTCACCGGATTGGCGTGCCAGCCCCAGAACACGTTGTTGTCCTCGACCGGGCTGCCGATCCAGTTGAACTTGCGCGCATCGAACTTCACGCCCTCGGTGCCGAGCGCCTGATCCATGGCGATGCCCTGGTTGGGCAAGCCGATCATGGTGCCGTCATGCGGACCGATATTCGCAAGCGTATTGGCGAGCCGCCGGCTGCCGGCCCCCGGCATGTTCTGAACGATGACGGTGGGATTGCCCGGAATGTGCTTGCCGATGTGGCGCGACACCAGCCGCGCATAGAGATCGTAGTTGCCGCCGGGACTGAAGCCGACCGCGATCGTCACCGTGCGCTTGCCGTAGAACTCGGCCAGGGCGTGATCGTCCGCGAGGGCAGACGACGAAGCCAGAAGAGCGAAAGCAACGGCCGGAATGAAGCGACGCATGTTTCCTCGCATGGCGCGTTGTCGCGCCGATTTTTGACAAGCCTATTGGGCGGCTCCTATCACTGCAAGCCAGCGACAGCAGGGAGAACGCCATGCCCGCATTCAACACCATTGCCGTCACGCGCAACGGACAAATCGCCACACTCACCATCCAGTCGAAGGACCGCAAGGCGCTGACCGGCCCGCATGTGGAGATCGGCGCGGCGATGGCGGAGCTGCGCTACGACAACGACGTGCGCGTCGTCGTCATCACCGGCACCGACAACGCCTTCTTCCTGCCGCCGAAGGGCTCGCCCAAGGCATCCGGCCACACGCCCGGCCACGACTGGGACCTGACGCAGGGCATGCACCGCACGTATCAATCGATCATCGAGATCGAAAAGCCGGTGATCGCCAAGGTCAACGGCAACGCCATCGGCTTCGGCTCGAGCCTCGCCTTCGCCTGCGATCTCATCGTCGCGACCGAGAACGCGATTTTCTGCGACCATCACCTGGCGATGGGCAAGAGCATCCAGGGCGGCCGCACCGACTTCGGCACCGTGCCGGGCGACGGCGGCACGGTGTTCGTGCCGCTGCACATGGCGCCGTGTCTCGCCAAGGAGTATCTCTGGCTGGCGCGGGAAATGACCGGAAAAGAGCTCGCGGCCGCGCGCATCATCAATGCGGCAGTGCCCGCGGCCAAGCTCGACGCCACCGTGGATGCGATGGCCAAGGCGCTGATTGAGCGCACGCCCTACTCGCTGGCGCTCGCCAAGCGCGCCGCCAACAAGAGCCACGCCGCGCGCTTCAACCTCACCTATGATCTCGCCTGGAGCTACGAGCTGCTCAACTTTTTCCAGCACGGCCAGCATGTGGATGAGAGAGGCGTCAGCACGCTGTAGCACTCACGATGGCGCAAGGTTCGCGCCACGGACTCGGTCTGCTCCCTCCCCCCATTGGGGCCCATTGGGGGAGAGGGATGGGGTGAGGGGGTTTAGCTAGCTCTCTCGATAGGTTCGAACCCCCGCACCCTAACCCTCTCCCCTCCGGGGAGAGGGAACACACCGAGTTCGCGGCACTTACCCCGACCACAACTTACTCGCCTTCAGAAAATCGATCACCGCGCCATCGAACGCTGCGGGATCCTCGATGCAGCAGGCGTGGCCGGTGCCGGGCAGCACGACATGTTTCGCACCCGGGATCATCGACGCGGTCTCGCCGCCGCGTTTCAGCGACACATCATGCTCGCCGTTGATCACCAAGGTCGGCGGCTTCATGCCTCCCAAGCGGTCGCGCATGTCGCAGGCTTCGCGGGCGCGAAAAATCTGCGCGATGCATTCACCGGAGAGCTGCTGCGTCTTGTCCGAGAACAGATCGAGCACCCAGGCGCCGAGCTTGGTGTCGCAAAAGCCGGGCGCCACCAGCTCGCGGATATGCGACCGCTGATAGCCGCGCAGGTCGGCTGAAGTGTAGCCTTTGACGCGGCCCGCGATATCGGCGCCGCCCTTGCTCGAGCCGCCGACCAGGATGATCGCGTCGCACATCTCAGGGTGATCGAGCCCGATCAACAGCGACATGCCGGAGCCGACGCTGACGCCCATGAAGATCGCGCGCGCGATCTTTTCCTGCGCGCAGACCGCCAGCACGTCGTCGGCCATATCCTCGAGCGTGAACGGCGTCACCGGCTTGTCGGAGCGGCCGTAACCACGGATGTCGAGCGCGACGATCCGGAAGTGCGGCGCGAAGCTCGCGATCTGATACGTGAACAGCCGGTGGTCGAACGGATTGGCATGAACGAGCACCATCGGCGGTCCGTCGCCGGCGGTCTCGTAGTAGATGTTGACGCCCCGGTTGCTTGCGAAGGGCATGACGCTACTGCGTGGCGGCGACGCCGGCGCGCCTGACGACGTCGCCCCAGCGCGCGATCTCGGACTTGACGTAGACCTGCAACTCCTGCGGCGTACCGCTTGTGAGCGGGATCAGGCCGCGGCCGGAGAAATCCTTCTGCACGGCGGGCTCGGCGACGATGGCGCGCATCTCGACGCTCAACCGATTGAGTATGTCGGGCGGAATCTTTGCCGGCGCGATCATCATCTGCCACGACGATGCGTCGAAGCCCTTCAGCCCGACCTCGGCGAGCGCCGGGATTTCCGGCGCGGGACCCACCCGCTGCGCGGTCGAAACCCCGAGCGCACGCAGCTTGCCAGCCTGCACCAGGGGCAGCGCGGTGGCGAAATCGCCGAACATCATCTGCACGTGGCCACCCATGATGTCGTTGAGCGCGGGCGCCAGGCCCTTGTAGGGAACGTGCACGAGCTTGATGCCGAGTTCGCCGCCGAGCAATTCGGCGAACAGATGCGCCGCGCCGCCGGCGCCGTTCGAGGCGTAGGTGAGCCCCTGCGGCTGCGTCTTCGCATAGGCCGCGAGCTCGGTCAGAGACTTCACGGGCAGCGAGGGATTGATCACCAGGATGAAGGGGACACCGGCGACCAGCGCGATCGGGACGAGGTCCCGGGTCGGGTCGTACGGCAAATTCTTGTAGACGCTGACGTTGATCGCCATCGTCGTCGAGGTGCCGATGAGGATCGTGTAGCCGTCGGGCACCGAGCGCGCGACATGCGTCGCACCGATGACCGAAGCCGCGCCCGTGCGGATGTCGATCACAAAGGGCTGGCCCAGGCGCTGCTCGAGGCGGTTGGCGAGCGTGCGCGCGATCGCATCGGTGTTGCCGCCGGCGGCGTAGGGCACCACAAGCGTAACCGGCTTCGAGGGGTAGGTCTGCGCCGTGGCTTGCGCCATTGCACAGGCCAGCATCGCGGCGGCGAGCATCCGGCGCATCACGTCCTCCCTACTGGCCTCTCCCGGCCTCATGGTGAGGAGCATCGCAAAGCGATGCGTCTCGAACCATAGGCCGCCCGGCTGTGGCCGCCCTCGCCCTTCGAGACGCGTCCTTTGGACGCTCCTCGGGGTGAGGGCGGAGAGAGATTATTGCGAACCCGCAATCCCCGCCTGGTGCACCACCTTGCCCCAGCGCGCGATCTCCGATTTCACGAATGCCTGCAAATCCGCGACCGTCGGCGTCGGCATCGGCAGCATGCCGGTCTTGGCCACCGCGCCGGCAACCTCGGGCGTCGCGAGCATGCCTTTCAGTTCGGTGTGCAGCCTGTCGACGACCGGGCGCGGCGTCTTCGCCGGCGCCACCACCATCTGCCAGGACGCGACATCAAAGCCCTTCACCGTGTCGTTGATCGGCGGCACGTCGGGAATGGCCGGCACCCGCGTCGCGGTGGAGACGCCGATGGCGCGCACCCTGCCCTCCTGGATGATCGACAGCGCCGGCCCGAGATCGACGAACATCAGCGGCACGTGGCCGGCGACGACGTCGGTGATCGCGGGCACGCTGCCTTTGTAGGGCACCGGCGACATCTCAATGCCGGTCATGCTCTTGAGCAGCTCGGCGAACAGATGATGCGGCACGCCCGGACCGGCGGTCGCATACGACACCTTGCCCTTCTGCTCCTTCACCCACTTGATCAGGTCGGCGACCGACTTGATCGGCAGCGCCGGATTGACCACCAGCACGAAGGGTGTCTGCGCCGCCATCGCCAGCGGCACGAAGTCCGTCGCGGGGTCGTAAGGCAGCTTCTTGAACAGCGTGACGTTGACCGCCATGGTCGGTGACGGCGCGATCATGATGGTGTGGCCGTCGGGCTCGGCGCGCGCGGTCGCGACCGCGCCGATGACGCCGCCGGCGCCGGGCTTGTTCTCGACCACGAAGGGCTTGCCGAACGCTTTCTCCAATCGCGGGCCGAGGATGCGCGCGAGGATGTCGCCGGCGCCGCCGGCGGCGAACGGAATGACGATGGTGACCGGCTTTGACGGAAAGTCCTGCGCGGCGGCAGGGGTCGCGAGCAGCAAAGCCGCAAGTGCAAGATGAACAATTCTACGCATCACTGACTCCTTGGACAACGACTGCGCGAACGGGCAATGGTCGAGCGTCGGACTCGGTCTGCTCCCTCCCCCCTTGTGGGGGAGGGTTGGGGAGGGGGGTGGCGCGTGGCACCGCGTGCACGATCGGATCACCCCCACCCCTAACCCCTCCCCACAAGGGGGAGGGGAACCACCGAGTTCGCCGCGCTGTCATTGCGTACCTTTCGCGCCCGCGGCGTCCACCACCTTCGCCCAGCGCACGATCTCGTCGCTGACGAAGCGCTGCAATTCCGACACCGGCGGCGTGGCGATGGCGATGTGGCCGCGGCCGTTGATGTCGGCCATGGTCGGCGGCTCGCGCACGATGGCGTTGAGCTCGGCGTTGAGCCGATCGACGATCTCCTTCGGCGTCTTCGCCGGCGCGACCAGCATCTGCCAGGCCGATGCGTCGTAGTCCTTCACGCCGGCTTCCTGCAGCGTCGGCAGGTCGGTCGCCGCCGGCGCGCGCTCCCTGGTGGTGACGCCGAGCACGCGGAGCTTGCCTGAGCGGATATGCGGCAGCGCGCCGAGGAGATCGGAAAACATCACCTGCACGTGGCCCGCGATGGTGTCCTGCAGGCCCGGCGCATTGCCCTTGTAGGGCACGCCGGTCGCCTCGATGCCGAGCGCGTTCTGCAGCAGCACCATATAGAGATGCGCGGCCGAGCCGGCGCCGGTCGAAGCATAAGTAAGCCCGCCGGGCTTCGCTTTCGCGTGTTTCACGAGATCGCCGATCGAGTTCACCGGCAGCGCGGCATTCACCACCAAAACGAACGGGACGCCGGAGACGAGCGCGACCGGGATGAAGTCCTTGGCGGGGTCGTAGGCGAGATTCTTGAACACGCTGACATTGATTGCCATCGTGGTCGAGGTCGTCATCAGCAGCGTGTGGCCGTCGGGCGGCGACTTCGCGACCGCCACCGCCGCCACCGTGTTGGCGCCGCCGGGGCGGTTCTCCACCACGAAGGTCGCCCCCTTCAGGCGCTGCTCGAGCTTCTGCGAGAGCATGCGGGCGAGCCAGTCGGTCGAACCACCGGGCGGGAACGGGACCACCACGTTGACCGGCCGCAAGGGGTAGGTCTGCGCCGGCGCGCTGGCGGGGGCGGCGGCCGCCCAAACCGCAGTGACGACAGCCGAAATAGGGACAAAACGCATTCTTCCTCCCCGCGGCTAGCACGTTCGGCGAGCCTATCCCTTGGTTCTAGCTCAGGGTTTTGGCCGCTGTCAGCGCGTTTCCTTGACACAGCGCCGACCCGTCGCCATAACCCCGCCAGCACGCGGGCCGTTTTCGGCCTGCGCGCTTGTTTGCGGGCCTTGAGGCGCCGCAGAAACCCCAAACGACTGGAAGAAGCCGGTCCGGCGACTTGAAGCCGCTCACCGGGATCGAACACAAGGGAAGAACGATGTTCGCAGTCATCAAGACCGGCGGCAAGCAGTACCGGGTGGCCGCCGGCGACAAGCTCAAGGTCGAGAAGATCAAGGGCGAGCCCGGCGAGATCGTCCAGCTCGGCGACGTGCTGGTGGTCGGCGGCGACAGCGTGACGCTAGGCGCGCCGACGGTGTCCGGCGCATCGGTTGCGGCCGAGGTGCTGGCGCAAAGCCGCGGCGCGAAGGTGATCGCCTTCAAGAAGCGCCGCCGCAAGAACTCGCGCCGCAAACGCGGCCACCGGCAGGAATTCACCCTGATCGGGATCACCGAGATCCTGACCGGCGGTGCATCGCCGACCAAGAAGGCGTTCCCGAAGCCCGAGCCCAAGCCGAAGGCGGCCGAGGCCACTGCGACCGAGGCACCGGATTCGGATGCCGACGACGATGAGGCCCCCAAGGCCCGGGCGAAAACCAGGGCCAAATCGGCCAAGAAACCCGCCGCCAAGGGTAAACCGGCGACCAAGGGCAAGGCGAAGTCAAAGAAGTGATGATTTCGACACAAAGTCGGACTATATAGGCGGCGACTGAAGGACATTCGTTATGGCTCACAAGAAAGCAGGCGGTTCATCCCGCAACGGGCGCGACTCCAATAGTCAGCGCCTCGGCCTCAAGATTTTCGGCGGCCAGAGCGTGGTTGCCGGCAACATCATCGCGCGCCAGCGCGGCACCAAGTGGCACCCGGGCCCCAATGTCGGCCTGGCCAAGGACCACACGCTGTTCGCGCTGACCGACGGTCGCGTCGAGTTTCGCGCCAAAGCCAAAGGCCGCATCTTCGTGTCGGTAATCCCGATGACGCAGGTAGCGGCCGAATAGACGGCGAACCAAAATTCAGGTTCCGCCGGCATCCAATCGAACCGGCGGGGCCCACACGGGACCCAAGAGGGGAGACGGGATGCCGGCTCCCCTCTTCGCTTGAGGAGCCCGCGTGATGACACTGCTGGAACGAGAGCCCACGGAAGGGTTGCCCGTCGCGCGCAAGGCGGTGCTGCGGACCGCCCGGCTGACGCTGCGCGCTCCGCGTCCGGACGACGCCAAGGCGATCAAGGCGCTGATCAACGACCGCCGTATCGCCGAGAACACGGCGTCGATCCCGCACCCTTACACGCTGAAGGACGCGCGCGCGTTCATCGCGAACGCCGCCGGCAAACCGGCGTTCGTCATCACGCGCGACGACGGGCGCCTGATCGGCGGCGGCGGCATCGACCTGCGTCCGCGCGGCTACGAGATCGGCTACTGGATCGGCGTCCCGTATTGGGGCAACGGCTACGCCACCGAGGCGGCGCGCGCCCTCGTGGACCATGCCTTCCGCGACCTCGATCTCACGGAACTGCTCGCCGGCGCACGGGTGACCAACCCGGCGTCGCGGCGCGTGCTCGAGAAGTGCGGCTTCCAGTGGACCCATGTCGTACTGCAGCGCGTGGTCGCGCTGAACTCGTCGGCGCCGTCCGATCGCTTCCGTCTCGATCGCGGCTTGTGGGCATCGCTGCGGAGCTGGGGCAAGGCCGAGCTGATCGACTGACGGGAGTCCTCATGTCCGCACCGTTCACGATCATCGGTCTCGACCACGTGGTGCTGCGCGCCCGCGATCCGGCGGTGCTCGAAAAGTTCTACACCGAGGTGCTCGGGTGCAGCCTGGAGCTGCGCCAGGGCAAGCTTGCGCAGCTGCGCGCCGGGCGCACGCTGATCGACATCGTGCCCGACGATGAAGCGGTCGCCACCAGCCGCATGGCGGGCGCCAATCTCGATCATCTGTGCCTGCGGGTGGAGCCGTTCGACGCCGCCGCCATCGCGCGGCATCTGGCGGCACATGGTGTTGCGTGTGGCGAGGAAGCATCCCGCTACGGTGCGGAAGGCCGCGGTCCGTCGGTCTACCTTAACGATCCCGAAGGCAACGGCGTCGAACTGAAGGGTCCGGTTCCTCCGCAGGGTTGATGCGATCCGAATCGCGCACGCGCAATGCGCGGCGACAGCCATAACGGTTCCTTCCGCGCATCGCGCGAGATTGGCCAACGCCGTTAAGCCGACCCGCAACGCAAAGAGAACGCCGCCCGAACAAACCGACAGCGCGGCGAACAGGTCGCGCACGGGGAGCAAGCAGCGGTAGTATGCGCGCGGTCGGTTGACCG
Source organism: Xanthobacteraceae bacterium (assembly GCA_019745775.1). Classification (GTDB taxonomy): domain Bacteria; phylum Pseudomonadota; class Alphaproteobacteria; order Rhizobiales; family Xanthobacteraceae; genus VAZQ01. Next base: position 28,246 of record JAIESR010000096.1, read on the forward strand.
GCGCGATAGCTAATGTAGCGTTGCGTGCTAGCGCACGATCGGCGCGATGGAGGCAGGAATGTCTTACGATCTCGATCAGTTCATTGCCGATTGCCGGAACTTTCTGACGCGCGATCCCGGGCCGAAAGGCCGCGAGCAGGTGCGGGCGCATCTCGAGCGCCTCCTCGACAATCCGGATTTCGTGCGGGCCTATTGTTCCGACGACGCGCCACGCGGGCTCAAGGTTCTCTACGAGGACCCCGCACTCGGGTTCCAGATCCTTGCGCACCTAAACGACAAGGCGCGGACGTCGCCGCCGCACGACCACGGCGCGTCCTGGGCGATCTACGGCCAGGCTTCGAAATACACCGACATGATCGAATGGGAACGCGAGGACGACGGCAGCGACCCCAAGCAAGCCAAGCTCAAGCCGGCGAAGAAATACCGCCTCGATCCCGGCCATGCCGGCATCTACGAGGACGGCAAGATCCACTCGATCGACTATCCCGACCGCGCCGTGTTCGTGCGCGTGACCGGCACCAATCTCGACCGGATCAACCGCATCCGCGTGGACCTGAAGACCGGCGAGGTCCACCAGATGACGCCGCAGCAGGCGACGTAGTCGCGCGCGCTTGTAACCTGTGCCACATGCGACTCCCTTTCTCCGTCACCCTGAGGTGCGAGCGAAGCGAGCCTCGAAGGGCGACGGCCCGAGTGTGTGGCCGTACATCCTTCGAGGGCTGCTTCGCAGCCGCCTCAGGATGACGGAGATAGACTAGGGTCCGCTGAGACGATGCGTCCCGTAACCGCCCAGGCCGTCAAGGCCATGCTCGCCGACGGCGAGGAGCTGGCGCTCATCGACGTGCGCGAGGAGCTGATCTATTCGCAGAACCACCTGCTGTGGGCGCGCTCAGTGCCGCTGTCCCGGCTGGAGCTGCGCTTCGCACGGCTGGTCCCTCGCCTCGCGACGCGCATCGTGCTCATCGACGACGCCGATGGCTTGGCGCAACGCGCAGCCGACGTTCTCGCGCGCGCCGGCTACGACAATCTCTCCTATCTCGACGGTGGCGTCGTGGCCTGGGAAGCCGCCGGGTTCGAACTGTTCTCCGGCATGCACGTGCCGAGCAAGGCGTTCGGCGAATTCATCGAGCACGCCTGCGACACGCCGAACATCAGCGCCGAGGAGCTCAACCGGCTGATCGAGAGCCGCGCCGACATGGTCGTGCTCGACAGCCGCCCGTTCGACGAATACCAACGGGTCTCGATCCCGACCGCGACCAATGTACCGGGCGCCGAGCTCGTGCTGCGCGTGCGCGACATGGCGCCCTCGTCCGACACGCTGGTTGTGGTCAATTGCGCCGGACGTACCCGCAGCATCATCGGCGCGCAGTCGCTGATCAATGCCGGGGTGCCGAACAAGGTGGTGGCGCTGCGCAACGGCACCATGGGGTTCACGCTGGCGGGTTTTTCTTGCGATCGCGGCAAGGACAAGCGGGCGCCGAAACCTTCCGCGCCGAGCCTCGCATGGTCGCAATCGGCCGCGGCGGTGGTGGCCAAACGCTACGGCATTGGGCGCGTCACATCTGAAACGGTCGAGCGTTGGCGCGCGGACGACACCCGCACGCTCTACCTCTTCGACGTGCGAGACCCGCCGGAATATCGCGCCGGCCACGTCTCTGGCGCGATCTCGGCGCCCGGAGGGCAATTGGTCCAGGCGACCGACCTCTACGCCGGCACACTCGGCGCGCGCATCGTGCTGATCGACGATGCCGAGGTGCGCGCGGTGATGACCGCGTCCTGGCTCAAGCAGATGGGCTGCCGGAACGTGTTCACGCTGCAGCCTCACCCTGGCATGCTCGACGATCTGGCTGGTGCATCGGATGAGGGCGTCGTCCTGGCAGCGTGTCCGGCGCCGGAATTTGAGATCGAGTGTCAAGAACTCGCAGCGCGTCTCGCCCGACGCGAAGCAACCGTGATCGACCTGTCGCTGAGCCCGAACTATCGGAAGGAGCACATCCCCGGCGCCTGGTTCGCCATCCGCTCGCGCCTGGAAAAAGCGCTGTCGAACATTCCTGTCCGCGGCGAGCTGGTGCTCACATCGGAAGACGGCGACCTCGCCGCGATTGCGGTCGCAGAAACCGCCGCGCTCTCAAACAGACCCGTCCGATGTCTCCTCGGTGGCAACGCAGCCTGGAAGGAGGCGGGGCTTCCGTTCTCTACCGAACCGCACATGGCCGACGACCCCGTCGACGTCTGGCTCAAGCCCTACGAGCGCGCGGGCGACACCACCGGCGCCATGAACGAATATCTGTCGTGGGAAGTCGATCTCATCACGCGCATCGATCGCGACGGCACCTGTCATTTCACGACGCGTCCAGCCGGTTAGCGCGCTGCGCCGGACTTGTTAACGGCTCGCGCCGGACTTGGCAGCGAACAGCGGCGCCAGCTTCTCGACCAGCGCCGGCCCGAAATGCCCCTGCGGATTGGACGGCGCCAGGTTGTCCGCCAGCTCCCACCCGCTGATCGTAATGCGCGCGCGATTGAACGTGCTGCTCAAGTCCATGCCCGGCCGCAGTGCGCGATTGAAGAACGCATCGCCGAAATACGTCCACTCGCGACCCGGGGCGCACCCGAACGACGGATTCCTGGCGTCGGCGGCGGTGATGACGATGGTGCTGTCGTTGGCGAGCGGCGGCACGAAGATGCCCGAATAGCAGGCCGAGACGATCACCACGCGGTTCTTGATGCCGGCGCCGTCGAGGACGCCGGCGAGATCGCGCGGCGCGAATTCGATCGGCGCGCGGCCCGGCAGCTTCAAGCCGAAGCCCACGCGGGTGCCGTGCGACGTCATGAACAGCACCAGGATGTCCTCGTCCTTGTCCATCACCTGCGCAACCGCCCGCACCGCCGACGCGATGTTGTCGCGGGTCGCAAGCGGCGCGGCCTTTGCCGTGTCGGCACGATTGACCAGTTGCACCACACGTCCCTCGATCGGCAGCACCTTGGCCAGCGAAGCCATCGTGCCGACGAGCTCCTTGATAAACACGTCCTCATCGGCCCAGCCCGCCACACCGATGGTGTAGAGGTCGGTTTCGCCCTTGCGTTGAGGGGCAAGACCGCCGATCGCCGATTTCAGGAGCGCGCGCTGTTGCGCATCGGCCGATTCTTTTTTCTTCGGCTTGGTTTTTTCTTTGGCTTTTGCCTTGTCCTTCGCCGGATCTTTGGCTTCGCAATGGCTCGTCGCCGTCGCGCCGCTGCAGTCGGCACGCACGCCATCGAACGGCGATCCCGCCATCAGCAGCGCAAGGCACGCGCCGGCAAGGCCGCCGCGTCGCAGCCACGCATTCGCACCCGATCCCGTCATGCGGCAATACTACTGACTTGTTTTGTCCACGTCATGGGAACTCGAAACAATTGGTGACAACGCCATCGTTGACAATCGAGGCGGCGATATCCACGATCTGATTGTCAGACGCAGCCCCACATGTTCGCGCGAGTGGATACGTGGACTGCGCCGCGAAGACTGGAGGCGCGATGCCACCGGGTTACCCAGGCCGCGATAATCGCCGCGGCGATGTTCGGGTTGCGGCGTAGCGGCAGATAACGAACAAGCGCGTCGGGAGCGGCCGATCGGGCCGCATCAGTGAGGCATGGCCCACCCTGGCCCCTCCCGGCGAGAGCTTCTTCTCATCCGTGCGTGATGAATGCAAGGTTGGCGGTTGTCGCGGCGTTGACGGCGCGAGCTACCGTCTTGGGGCAATCTTGCTTGCGCGCTCGCTTCCATTCAGGGTTTCCATGAAGGCGACGATATCCTGCCGCTCCTGATCCGCCAGTCGAATCGGCAACATCAGCGGCGACCGGCTCGGGCGGATGATGCCGCCTTTCTCATAGTGCCGCATCACCTCATCGAGCGTCGCTAGCTGGCCGCTGTGCATGTAGGGTGGCCGTAGCGCGACGTCCCGCAACGTCGGCGTCTTGAAGGCGAACTGCATAAGCGGGTCGTCCTTCACGACGGCACCGCGGCCGCGATCGGTGGTCGTGGTGCCGATGTCATGGAACAGGTCGTCGGTGAAGCGCCAGCCTCGATGACACGTGAAGCACAGCGCGTTGCCGTTGTAGAGCTCGAAACCGCGCTTGGCCGCTTGCGAGATCGCGCTCCCGTCGCCCTCGATCCAGCGATCAAACGGCGCGACGCCCGGTTCCAAGGTGCGCTCGAACGCCGCAATCGCCTGGGCGATCGTGTCGATCGTGATCGGCGCGTCGCCGAGCGCGGCCCTGAACTTCGCCACGTAGGCGGCGTCGGAACGGATGCGTCCTTCGATCACCTCGACCTTCACCGGCGTCGGCGTCGCGTTCATCGACATCGAGCCGGTCGCGATCGACGATTTGACCTGCGCCTCGAGCGTCGGGTTGCGCCCGTCCCAGCCGTAAGGACCGCTCGCATGACCGATGCCCGTGAGCGGCTGCGACGTACGAGAGGTACGGCGGCCGGAATCGTTGGGAATAGTCGGGTCGTTCACGCCCCAGCCGAGTTCGGGAAAATGGCAGCTCGCGCAGGCGGTCCGTCCGGAGGCGGAAATCTGCGACGAGAAAAATAGCTCGCGGCCGAGCTGTACCAGAGCCGGATTCGCGACGGGTTGTGGCGGCGGCCGGCGATACGCCGACTTCAGCGCCGAGAGGTGGTCCTGCGCCCGGACCATCGTGACGCCGGCGACAAGCAATCCGCAGACAACCCACAGGGTAGCCGGGATCGCACCGATCGTGGTCCGGGTTGCCATCGCTCCCTCCGCTCGCTCAGACTGGTGGTGGCATCTACGCGCGCGGTGCATGGCCGGGATCAGCCGGCCATGCGCGTTCTCCGCAGCGCCGGCACTATCCTCCAGCCGGCATGACCTTGGGAAGATCGGGGTCGGCACCCCATTCCGCCCAGGAGCGGTCGTAGCTTCGGATGCGCGCGAAGCCGAGGAGCCGGAGCGTGAAGTAGCTGTGTCCCGACGCCTTCCCGTCCTGACAGTGGGTCGCAATGTTCCGGTCGGGCGTGACGCCGTGCGAGGCGAAGTGGGCAAGCAGCGCGTCGGCTGACTTCATCGTCCTGTCAGGATTCAGGTTCTGCGCCCACGGGATGCTGCGCGCCCACGGGATGTAACCCTTGGCGCGCACGGCGGGTGGCCGCACGTCGACGAGGACAACGTCGGGATCGCTGCGACGCTCGAGCAGCCAGTCGGCGGTTGCGATACGGCGCTCGTTCGGCGTCGGCGTAAACGGCGCCGGCCGCACCTTGGGCTGTTCCAGGCTGAGACGATGCCCTTCGGCGGTCCACTTCTGGATGCCGCCGTTGAGGATCGCCGCCTTCCGGTGGCCCAAGTATTCGAGCATCCAGAACAGACGCGCGGAATGGAATCCGCCGTTGTCGTCGTAGAGCACGACCTGAGTGTTCCTGCCGATCCCGCGGCTGCCGAACAGAGCGGCAAGCCTGTCATCGGACAGCCGCGCCCCCTCGACGTGCGCGTCCGGATCGTTCACCGCATCAGCCGGGATACTGACCGCCCCCGGGAGGTGGCCGGCGTCGTAATCGGCCTTGGGCCGGACATCGACGAGACGCACGTCGTCACGCTTGAGCATTTCATTGAGCCTGGCAGCCGACACCAGCAGGTGCGGATTGGCGTAGTCAGCCGCCTGCGCGCTGCGCATGCCGCCAGCGCAGATCGCAACCGCGACCATCGCGCCGACAAGCCAGTTCCTTGAACAGTTCATCACACGTGTCTCCAGGGAGGGTTAGGGAAAGCCGCCCTTGCGCGCGGCCGTGACGGACGTTGCGTTGAGAGAACTAGGGCTGCGGCACGATGCGCATGTAGGGCTTGGGCGCCTTCCATCCGCGCGGGAACATCCTTCTGGCATCGTCGTCCGAAACCGAGCCGGCGATGATCACCTCGTCCCCGCGCTTCCAGTTCACCGGGGTTGCGACTTTGTGTTTCGCGGTGAGCTGCAGCGAATCGACCACCCGCAACACCTCGTCGAAGTTGCGGCCGGTGGTCATGGGATAGACGAGGATCAGCTTGACCTTCTTGTCAGGCCCGACGACGAAGACGTTGCGCACCGTCTGATTGTCTGCGGCGGTGCGCTGCGCAGCGCCGCCATCGGCGGCGGCGGGCAGCATGCCCCACAGCTTCGTAATCATCAGGTCGGGATCGCCGATCATCGGATAGTTCGGCGCGAAGCCTTGCGTCTCCTCGATATCGCGCGACCACCTGGTGTGGCTATCGACCGGATCGACGGAGAGGCCGATGATCTTGACGTTGCGGCGGTCGAACTCGGGCTTAATCTTGGCCATGTAGCCAAGCTCGGTCGTGCAGACCGGCGTGAAGTCCTTCGGATGCGAGAACAGCACGCACCAGGAATCGCCGATCCAGTCGTGAAAACGGATGCGCCCCTGGGTCGTCTCGGCCTCGAAGTCCGGAGCGGTATCGCCAATCGCAAGAGCCATGTTCACACCTCGTGATGATGCAGCAGCCGCCCGACCGGGCGGACATCAGTGCCGCCGTTACGAAAGGAATGCCCGCCGTCCTGCACGGGCCGCTATCCAGAAACCGCATAAATTTGCGGGCCGGCGAGCGCTTGAGCCCATTGCTGCTATAGTCCGTTGCAACCCCGCACGCAGCTCGCAGGAATGGGCGATGGGTCCTGAAACCAAGGTCGCTTGGCGCGACGTATTCCATGGCCGCGATGTTGACGCCATGCGCGCCTACCTTCGCCAGGGATTCGGGAACGACGTTCAGTTCGACGTAAGGAGCAAGCGCGACCGAGCGATCGATGTGCGCAGCGAAGGCGTCGACCTGCCGAACATGGTCATCCACCACACCCGCCTCACCGCCGGTTTCACGATCGAAGGGAGGGCTCCGGACCCTCACTACGTGATGTTCCTCCCGCTGGGCGGTCGCATTGAAGCAAGCTCCTACGGCTCGAACGCGGTCTGCGATCTTCGGCGCGCATTCATTCTGTGTCGTCCGAGCAAGCCCGCGGCGGTGCTGCGTACCGAGGCTCCGATTTCGGCGCTTTCCCTGAGGTTCTCCAAGGCCGCGATGTCCCGGCAGCTCGGCGCGCTCATCGGCGAACCCGTCGACGCCGCGCCGGAGTTCGCGCTCGCGATGAACCTTACGGCCGGGTACGGCCGCCTTTTCGCGAGCTACCTGCTGCTCGCCGTTGCCGATTTCAAACGGGCGACACCGTCGAATCCGATCGCAATCCACGGGCTCGAAGAATTCATCATTTCGCAGTTGCTGATGTCGCATCCGCACAACTTCAGTGCGGCGCTGCGACGAACCGACAGGCCGATTGCCCCGCGTGACATGAAACGCGCCATCGACTTCATGCAGGCGATGATCGACGCTCCAATCGGGATTGCCGAGATTGCGGACGCCGCCGGCATCGCAGGGCGGACACTGTTCAAGCACTTCCACGACGTCTACGGCACCTCGCCGATGCGGTACCTGCGCAATGCGCGTTTTGAAAAAGTCCGGGACGCGCTCAGGCGTGCAGAGCCGCAACAGAGCGTCACCGAGATTGCGATGGCCTGGGGCTTTCACCATATGGGCCGCTTCTCGGTCGAATATCGCAGTCGCTTCGGAGAGCGGCCGTCGGACACTCTCAAGCGAGCCCGCTGACATTCACCAATCGTTGCCGAGACCACGGGATTGTCCGGTGTCGCACTCATCGACATCGCGCCGGTCGCCACCGACGACTTCGCCGGCGCTTCGGTTGCGGCGGCTCGCGGCGGCACATCGCGTCGAGATGTGACGGCACTCGTGCCAAGCTCGGTCGTGCAGACCGGCGTGAAGTCCTTGGGATGCGAGAACAGCACGCACCACGAATTGGCGATCCAGTCATGGAAACGGATGCGACCCTCGGTGGTCGCGGCTTCGAAGTCGGGCGCGACGCCATTGATCTGCAAACTCATGGGTCGTTCTCCCGGCAGGCAGCCGATGGGAATTTGCGGCGCGCATATGCCTCGCCCGGACCTTGTTCGTCCAATGCATATTTTTCCTGGAAATCGATGCCCAAATGACATAAGGCAAGCGGCATGGACCTCAGGCGCCTCAAGACATTCGTCGCCGTCGCCGAACACGGCACGATTTCCAAGGCAGCTCAGGTCTTGCGCATCACGCAGCCCGCGTTGTCACGACAGATCAGCGCGCTCGAAGGCGAGATCGGCCTCAGGCTTTTCCATCGCGAGGGGCGCCGGCTCGTGCTCACCGCGCAGGGCGATCATCTGCTGGGCGATTGCCGCAGCCTCCTCTCACACGCGGCCACGGTGACAGGACGGGTCCAGTCGTTGCGTCGGGGAGAGCTCCGCGCGCTGAACATCGCCGCCTCGGCGCTGACCATCGAAGGTTTCTTCCCGACCTTTCTGCCCCGCTACGCCGAGATCTATCCGGACGTGCGCCTGAACCTGCTCGAGGCTCGGCCGGCGGATTTTCTATCGATGCTCGAACGGGGCGAAGCGCACCTTGCCATAAACCCCATTAACGTCATGCATGTCGACGACCATCGCTTCGGGAGCTTTCTGCTGCCGCAATTCGAGATTCTCGCAGCCTGCATGCCTTCGCTGGATATTGACGGATCGGAGTCCGTCGAGATCCGACGCCTGGTGGAGCATCCTTTGCTGTTGCCCGATGTCAGCTATGCGACGCGCGAACTGTTCGACGCCGCCTGCCAAGTGGCCGGCGTGCGGCCCACTATCTCCATCGAGAGCGCGGCAGCTCACGCGTTGCTGGCTTTTGCCGAGGCCGGTCACGGCGTTGCCATCATCCCGTCGGTCCTGCGGCCCGCGCTCAGCCCGCTGCGGATCATGCGCGTGACCCACAGGCGCGAACCGCTTCGTATCACGGTCGCCGTGCTCTGGGACAAGCAGCGCATATTGCCGCACTACGCCGAGAATTTTTCGGAACTGCTCGCGCAGCATGTGCGCGAAAGGTTTCCACAGTCGCCGCCGGCGGCACCAGGACCGGTCGCCCTCATGAAGCTTCGGGCACTGACGCCGCGCAACCTTGCTGTACGGACCCGCACGTCGTCGCGCAGGCGCAAGGTCCCCTCGCCATGAAATTCCTCGACGAAGCCAAGGTCTATATCCGCTCCGGTGACGGCGGGAATGGCTGCGTGGCGTTCCGCCGCGAGAAGTTCATCGAGTTCGGCGGCCCGAGCGGCGGCGACGGCGGCAAAGGCGGCGACGTGATCGCCGTGGCCGTCGAAGGGCTCAATACCCTCATCGACTATCGCTACCAGCAGCACTTCAAGGCCAAGAGCGGCGTCGGCGGCATGGGCAAGGACCGCCATGGCGCGAATGGCGCCGATATGGTGCTCAAGGTGCCGGTCGGCACGCAGATCTACGAAGAGGACGGCGAGACCCTGCTCGCCGATCTCGACAAGGCCGGCGACAGCATTGTGCTGGCCAAGGGCGGCAACGGCGGCTTCGGCAATGCGCGGTTCAAGACGTCGACCAACCGCGCCCCGCGCAACGCCAATCCCGGCCAGCCCGGCGAGGAGCGAACCATCCGGCTGCGGATGAAACTCATCGCCGACGCCGGCGTGGTCGGTCTGCCGAACGCCGGCAAGTCGACCTTCCTCGCGGCGGTGAGCGCGGCGCGGCCGAAGATCGCCGATTATCCCTTCACCACGCTGCATCCGCAGCTCGGCGTGGTCGAGATCGACGACCAATCGTTCGTGCTCGCCGACATCCCCGGGCTGATCGAAGGCGCGCACGAGGGCGCCGGGCTGGGCGACCGTTTCCTCGGCCATATCGAGCGCTGCCGGGTGCTCCTGCATCTCGTCGACGGCACCGGCGAGCACGCCGGCGAAGCCTACAAGACCGTGCGCGCGGAGCTCGACGCCTACGGCGAAGGGCTCGCCGACAAGCCGGAGATCGTCGCCCTCAACAAGGCCGACGCGCTGACGCCTGAAGAACTGAAGCGGCAGGTGGCCCGGCTCAAGCGCGCGAGCAAGAAGACGCCGCTGGTGATCTCGGCCGCCACGCGGCAGGGCGTGCCGGAGGCGCTGCGGGCACTGTTGAAGGTGATCGGCAAGGCACCGTCGTCCGCACGCTCGGGCAAGAAAGCGGAAGCGGCCTGGCAGCCGTAGATCGCTTGCCGCAAGCCACCGCGTGCATGCTAAAGAACGCGCCAACACGGCAATCACTGCCGCGTGCTGCCGGTTAACCAATGTCCGCCGCCACCAAGTCCCCAGCCCTCGCCGACTTCCGCCGCATCGTCGTGAAGGTCGGCTCCTCGCTCCTGGTCGATTCCAAGGCCGGCCGGGTGAAGGAGGATTGGCTGGCCTCGCTCGCCGAGGACATCGCGCGGCTGCACAAGAACAAGTGCGACGTGCTGGTGGTGTCCTCGGGCGCGATCGCGCTCGGCCGCGCCGTGCTCAAGCTGCCGAAGGGGCCGCTCAAGCTCGAGGATTCGCAGGGCGCCGCGGCGGTCGGCCAGATCGCGCTCGCCCGCACCTGGGCGGAGGCGCTGTCGCGCCACGGCATCGCCGCCGGCCAGGTGCTGGTGACGTTGCAGGACACCGAAGAACGGCGGCGCTATCTCAACGCACGCTCGACCATCGAGCGGCTGCTGGCGTGGCGCTCGGTGCCCGTCATCAACGAGAACGACACCGTCGCCACCAACGAGATCCGCTACGGCGACAACGACCGGCTGGCGGCGCGCGTCGCGACCATGGCAAGCGCCGATCTTCTGGTGCTGCTATCCGACGTTGACGGCCTCTACGACGCGCCCCCCGGCACGAATGCGAAGGCGAAACGGATCGCGCAGGTTCCGCGCATCACCCCCGAGATCGAAGCGATGGCGGGCGCCGCCGGATCGGAGCTCTCGCGTGGCGGCATGCAGACCAAGATCGAGGCCGGCAAGATCGCGACGCAGGCGGGCACGCACATGGTGATCGCGTCCGGCCGCATCGATCATCCGCTCAAAGCGATTGCCGATGGGGCGAACTGCACCTGGTTCCTGACCGCGGCCAATCCGGTCACTGCCCGCAAGAAATGGATCGCCGGCTCGCTCGAGCCGAAGGGCGCGCTCGTCATCGACAAGGGCGCGGTGGCGGCGCTCAAGAGCGGCAAGAGCCTGCTGCCGGCCGGTGTCATCAAGGTCGAGGGCGTGTTCGCGCGCGGCGATGCCGTGGTGATCCGCGGACCGGACGGCGCCGACGTCGCGCGCGGGCTCGTCGCCTACGACGCCGAGGATGCCGACAAGATCAAGGGCCGCTCGTCGTCCGACATCCTGCTGATCCTCGGAATCGAGGGCCGCGCCGAGATGGTGCACCGGGATCACCTGGTGGTCGGCCAGTCCTGAGGCCCGCCACTCAGGCCCCAGGTCCATACCTTTGTCCTGCCTTTTCCGATGAACCTTCTGCCCAGCGGCGCAACCAAGCTCCGTGTCCGCAGCGGCTAGCAAGAGCCGCCGTCAATCCCACGAGCAATGGAGCAATCAGATGCGGAGAATGTTATCGTTCACCCTTGGCGTGCTGATTGGGACGATCGTCGCCACCGCCTGGGCGCAATATCACAATTACCCCACCGTCGACTCCCCCCGGAACCAGATTGGTTCGGCGGCCCCCCACGAGATGACGGTGAATACGCAGGCGCTTCCGGTCCAGCACTACGACGCGATCTAACGAGACGTCGCGGCCGACCCTCGCGGGACCTCCGTCCGGACAAAAGAAGACCCCGGCACCCGAAACGGGAACCAGGGTCTATTGGCCGGATGGGTGAGGGGTTGGGGGGCTGGGGGCACTCCACCCGGCTTTGTCTTCATAATTCGCCAACCCTCCGGGCGTTCCCACAAATGGTAAAATTTATTTCCGGCCGCCAGCCCGACGCGCCGGGCGGCGCCGGGAGCTGTCCCGCGCGCCCGCTTCTGATGGCAGAACGACCTGACGGCCATCGGGAAATTCGAGATAACGCAAGTGGATACGCCCGGCCCGGCCCTCGATGACGAATCGGGTACCGACCGGGAAGCGGTTTGGCAAACGCACGGCAGAAGCACTCATCGAAACCCTCCTGAGAGAATCAGCAAGCCCCACGAGGCATCTAATTGCCAGCCGACCGCGACCGTTCCGCGACGCCGCCAGTCACAGTCGCGTTTCCTGTGAATTGATGTGGATTACGCGCTGAAAACGACGCCGCAGCAGCGGGTTACAGCGAGAAGCCCGCTGCGTTGGCGAGTTCCTTGAGCGACGTTTCCGGCCGGGCCCCCATGTGCTGGATCACTTCGGCGGCCGCAATTGCCCCGAGCCGGGCGCAGTTTCGCTGATCGAGGCCACGCGCGATACCGACCAGGAACCCGGCCGCGAAAAGGTCGCCGGCGCCGGTCGCGTCGACGATCTTCTCGATCGGCTCCGCCCGCACCGCGTCGGTCTGCTCGCGGGTCACCACCAGGCAGCCTTTCTCGCTGCGGGTGACCGCGGCGAGCCTGGCGTCGGTGCGGATCGCATTGACCGCGGTGTCGAAGTCGGCGGTCTCGTAGAGGCTGTGCAGCTCGCGCTCATTCGCGAACACGATGTCGACGGTGCCGTTGCGGATGAGGTCGAGGAATTCGGCGCGGTAGCGATCGACGCAGAACGCGTCCGATAGCGTCAGCGCCACGCGGCGGCCGGCGCCGTGCGCGATCTTCGCCGCCTTCAGGAACGCTTCCTTGGCGTGCGGCGGGTCCCACAGATAACCCTCGAGATAGGTGATGTGCGCGGCCGCGATGGCGTCGGCATCAATGTCGTTCGGGTGCAGATCCTGTGCGGCGCCGAGAAAAGTGTTCATGGTGCGCTCGCCGTCCGGCGTCACCATGATGTAGCAGCGCGCGGTCGCCGGCCCGGTGGACGCGGGCGGGGTTGCGAACTCGACGCCCGCGGCGCGGATGTCGTGCGCGAACGTGCGGCCGAATTCGTCGTCCTTAACCTTGCCGACGAAGGCGCCGCGCGCACCGAGGCTCGCCACGCCGACGATGGTATTGGCGGCCGAGCCGCCGGAAATCTCCACCGCCGGACCCATCGCCTCGTAGATCGCTTCCGCGCGCGGTCCATCGATCAGCGCCATGCCGCCCTTGTTCATGCCCTGCTTGGCAAGAAAGGCGTCGTCGGCGCGCGCCAGCACATCGACGATGGCGTTGCCGATGCCGAGGACGTCATAGCGAAGCGTGGGCATGGTGGTCTCGACTGATTGTTGTGGGGAAGGCCGGCACTATACCTGCCGTTTTCGTGGAGGCAATTGCGGCGCATGGAGGCTCACGCCAAGGTGCCCGTGGAGGTTAATCGATGTCCCTGGCGCGCGATGTCACGACCGTCGGCGGCGCGACCTTGCTGTCGCGGCTGCTCGGGTTCCTGCGCGACGTCGCGATCGCGGCGGCGCTTGGTGCCGGGGCACTCGCCGACGCGTTCTTCATCGCGCTGCAGATCCCGAACCTGTTCCGCCGCCTGCTGGCGGAGGGCGCGCTCAACGCCGCTTTCGTGCCGCTGTGGCTGCGCCGAAAGCAGGAAAACGGCGGGCGCGCTGCGCGCCGCTTCAGCGAGGACGTGCTCGGCACGCTCGGCGCCACGCTCGCGGCGATCGCCGTGCTGTGCGCGCTGATCGCACCCGTGCTGGCGGCGCTGCTCGCGCCCGGCTTTGGTGCCGAGCCATATCTCTATGCCGTGTATTTCCTCCGGCTCACCACGCCCTATCTCGCGATCGTCGGCCTGGTCGCGGTGATGGCGGCGACCCTCAACGCCGCCGGCCGCGTCAGCGCCGCTGCCTATGGACCGGTCGTGTTCAACATCGTGATGATCGCGGCCGCGGGCGGCGCCGTGATCGCGGGGTTGGGCAACGCCCCGGTGGTGGGGGCGATCCTCGCGGGCGCGATCGTGGTCGCGGGGATTTTCCAACTGCTGGTGGTGGGCGGCGCGATGTTCCGCCTGCCGGAGCCGCCGATTGCGCCGCAGCTCAGCGCGTCGCCGGATGTGCGCCGCTTCTTCCGCATGATGGTGCCGGGCGTGATCGCCGCCGGCATTCCGCAGCTCACCTTGATCGCGGGCACCATCGTGGCGTCGTCGTCGCCGTCGGCGGTGTCCTGGCTCACGTATTCGTATCGCCTCTACGAGCTGCCGATCGGCATCATATCGATCGCCATCGCCTCGGTGATGACGCCGGCGATTGCTGCGCATGTACGCACCGACGATCACGCGGCCTCGACGTCAGCGCAATCGCGGGCGTTCGAGATCGCGCTCGGCCTCGCGCTGCCGGCGGCGGTCGGCCTGGCACTCATATCCGGACCCATCGTCACGGCCTTGTTCGAGCGTGGCGCATTCACCGCCAACGACAGCGCGGCGGTCGCCGGTGCCTTGGCGGCGATCGCGCTCGGCATTCCCGGCCACGCCCTGGAGAAAGTCCTCGCCTCCGTGTCGTTCGCGCACGAGGACACGCGCACGCCGATGCTGACCGCGCTCGTCGGCTTGGCCGCGTCGGCGGCCGGCGCCGTGTTCCTGTTCCCCCGCTACGGCCACGTCGGGATCGCCCTGGCGGTCGGCGTCTGCGGCTGGGTCAGCGCCGCCCTCCTCGCTGCCGTGCTGCGGCAGCGCCGGCGGCTGCACGTCGAGGCCGGCTTCTGGCGGCGGATGGCCCTGATCGTTCTCGCGACCGTGCTGATGGGCGCCGCGGTTGCCGCCATGCAGGCGTGGCTGACGATGTTTGCCGACGGCAGCACCTCGTCGGTCCGCGCCCTCACGATCATGGCGATCCTGGTGGTGTGCGGGCTCAGCGTCTATGCCGGGGTGCTGCGCCTGACCGGCGTGGTCCGGATCGATGAGATCTTCAGCAAGGACGGCGGCAAGCCATAGCTCGCCGCCCTGGCGCGGAAGCGCCGCGAGCTCTGTCCCCTGGCGCGGCTGCGCCGCGAGCTCTGTCCCCTTGCGCGGCTGCGCCGCGCCATGGCATGGGACAGCCCGCGCATCAACGGGCCGCCGCCAAAGGGTCGCCGCCATGGCATTCAAGCAACGCGTCTTTTCCGGCGTGCAGCCGACTGGCAACCTGCACCTCGGAAACTATCTCGGCGCAGTGGTGAAGTTCGTCGAGCTGCAGACCAACTACGACTGCATCTATTGCATCGTCGACCTGCACGCGATCACGGTATGGCAGGACCCGAAGGAATTGCCGCGCGCGATCCGCGACGTCACCGCCGCCTTCATCGCCGCCGGCATCGATCCCAAGCAGCAGATCGTGTTCAACCAGAGCCAGGTCGCCGAACACGCCGAGCTTGCCTGGATCTTCAACTGCGTCGCGCGGCTCGGCTGGCTCAACCGCATGACCCAGTTCAAGGAGAAGGCAGGCAAGGATCGCGAGAACGCGTCGGTCGGGCTCTACGCCTATCCGAACCTGATGGCGGCCGACATTCTGGTCTATCGCGCGACCCATGTGCCGGTCGGCGACGACCAGAAGCAGCATCTCGAGCTGTCGCGCGACATCGCGCAGAAGTTCAACAACGACTTCGGCGAGTCGATCGCGGCCCATGGCTTTGGCGACGTGTTCTTCCCTCAGCCGGAGCCGCTGATCCAGGGACCGGCGACGCGGGTGATGTCGCTGCGTGACGGCACCAAGAAAATGTCGAAGTCGGATCCCTCCGACCAGTCGCGCATCAACCTTACCGATGACGCCGATACCATCGCGCTGAAGGTGCGGCGTGCGAAGACCGATCCGGAGCCGCTGCCGAGCGAGGTCAAGGGCCTCGAAGGACGCCCGGAGGCGGACAACCTCGTCGGTATCTTCGCGGCACTCGCGGGTAAGACCAAAGCCGACGTGCTGACCGAGTTTGGCGGCGCTCAATTCTCGACGTTCAAGGCGGCGCTGACCGAGTTCCTGGTCACCAAGCTCGGCCCGATCACCGCCGAGATGCGCCGCCTTACCGCCGATCCGATCTATATCGACTCGGTGCTGGCGGACGGCTCAGCGCGTGCACAGGTGATCGCCGCCGAAACGATGAAGGCGGTCAAGGACATCGTCGGTTTCATCCGCAGGTGAGGGCTCGCCGCGGCGCCAACCGGCTTGTACCACCGCCGAGCGGCGTGCCAGATTCGCCGGCATGAGCACCAAGCGCCGAAGCTACGAGGCCGGCCACTCGCCGAAGTTCCTGGTGGTGATCGACGACACGCCGGAATGCGACCGCGCCGTCTACTTCGCCAGCCGCCGCGCGCTGCGAACCGGCGCCAGCGTGATCATGCTGCGCGTGATCGAGACGCAAGACCGCAACCAGCAATGGCTTGGTGTCGCCGACATCATGCGCGCGGAAGCGCATGAGGAGGCCAACGCCGTGCTCGACCGCCATGCCGCGCGCGCCTCGAGCATCACAGGCGTGATGCCGGAACGGGTGATCCGAGAAGGCGAGAAGGCCGAGGAACTGCTAAAGCTGATCGAGGAGGACGAGGACATCGCGGTGCTCGTCCTTGCCGCGGCCGCGGGCAAAGAGGGCCCCGGCCCGATGGTCGCCAGCCTGGCAAAGTCCGCCGGCGAGTTCCCGATCGTGGTCGGCATCGTACCGGGCCACCTGAGCGATGCAGACCTCGACACCATGTCGTAGGGCGCATACCCCCAAAACCTTGAACTTCCTAAGTCCGGCGCCACCTATTAGAATAGCGGCCGAAGGAACGGTCGGGCGATCTTGAGCCGCGGCCACGGAGCAAGCCATGTTCATCCAGACCGAAGCGACACCCAATCCGGCGACTTTGAAGTTCCTGCCGGGCCGGACGGTGCTCTCACACGGCACGCTCGACATGCGAGACGCCGCATCGGCGGCGCAGTCGCCGCTCGCGGAACGCCTGTTCGGGATCGACGGCGTCTCCGGCGTGTTCCTCGGATCCGACTTCATCGCGATCACCAAGTCGCAGGGCGAGTGGCAGCAGCTCAAGCCCGCGATCCTCGGCGCCGTCATGGAACACTTCATGTCGAACGCGCCGATCCTGCGTGATGCGGCAGCCGCCGCCACCGGCGATGCGTCTGACGAGTTTTTCGAGGCGAAGGATTCCGATACGGTCGCGACCATCAAGGAATTGATCGAGACCCGGGTGCGTCCGGCCGTTGCCAATGACGGTGGCGACATCACCTTCCGCGGGTTCAAGGAAGGCGTGGTCTATCTCGACATGAAGGGCGCCTGCGCGGGCTGCCCGTCGTCCACGGCGACGCTGCGCCACGGCATCCAGAACCTGCTGCGCCACTACATTCCCGACGTAGTGGAAGTCCGGCCGATGTCCTGATGGCCGGCTCGGGCACTGTTGCCAATTCGTGATAGTCTCGGCCGCGTTGGGGTGGCTGTGTCATCCTTGGTGAGGATGACTGGGGCGGCGATCTAACCATGCGTGTGCTTGCCATCGACACCGCGCTCGCGGCCTGTTCGGCCGCCGTGCTCGACACGCGCCATGTCGCCGTGATCGCTAGCGAGACGCTGCCAATGGTGCGCGGGCACGCCGAAGCGATCATGCCGCTGATCGCACGCGTCATGGACCAGGCCGGTGCCGAATTCGCCGGTCTCGACCGTATTGCCGTCACCACCGGACCCGGCAGCTTCACCGGCTTGCGCGTCGGCATCTCCGCAGCGCGCGGCATCGCGCTCGCCGCCGGCAAGCCGGCCGTCGGTCTGTCGACATTGGCCGGATACGCGGCGCCGCACATTGCCGAGAACGACAACTCCGCGGTGGTGACCGTGATCGACGCGCGGCATGAGCACGTTTACCTGCAGGTGTACGGCGCCGGCGGAACGAGCATCGTGCCGCCGCGTATTGCGCCGATTAAAGAGGCAGTGCGGGCGGCGATGGCCGGGCCGGCGCGTATCGTCGGCTCCGGTGCCGAGCTCGTCGCCGCGCAATGGCCGTCGAGCGAGCCGCCGCCGGTACTCGTCGAGCAATTGGGCGCTCCCGACATCGGCTGGATCGCTCGGCTCGGCGCCGCCGCCGCCGAAGGCCATGGACCGCCGAAGCCGCTCTATTTGCGCGCGCCCGATGCGCAGCCGCAGGACGCCGCGCGCCTGCCACGCCGATGATCGAACTCCTCACGCGCCTGTTCTCACGAAGTGAGCCCGCGCTGTCGGAAGCGACGCAGCGTGACGCCGCCGCGATCGCAAAGCTTCACGCCGCGTCGTTCAACCGCGGCTGGAGCGAGGACGAGATCGAGCGGCTGCTGATCGAGCGCAATGTGCTCACGCATCGTGCCACCGTGAACGGGCGGCTGGTCGGTTTCATCATGTCGCGTCTTGCCGCCGGCGAAGCGGAGATTCTTTCGATCGCGGTGTCGGCGTCGTACCGCCGCAAGGGGCTGGCACGGCGGATGCTCGATCTCCACATGGGGCGCCTGTCAGGCATCGGCACGCGCGTCCTTTTCCTTGAAGTGGACGAAGACAATACAGCCGCCCTTAGGCTCTACCGGCGCGCCGGCTTTACCGAGGCCGGACGGCGCGAGGGCTACTACACCGGCGCCGACGGCAAGCGGGCCACGGCGCTGGTGCTGCGTCGCGACTTGGCTTGATGCGACTTGGCTTGATGCGACTCGGCGTGACGCACACCCCCTGTCGTGATATTTGGAGACACGGAGAAGGCCCGTGATCGAGCAGAAATCCAGGAACAAGGACATCGAGGCGCTGTGCGCGGCCAAGGGCATGCGCATGACCGAGCAACGCCGTGTGATCGCGCGCGTGCTGGCGGCCGCCGAAGACCATCCCGACGTCGAGGAACTCTATCGGCGCTGTTCGGCGATCGACAACCGCATCTCGATCTCGACCGTCTACCGCACGGTGAAACTGTTCGAGGACGCCGCCATCATCGAACGGCACGATTTCCGCGACGGCCGCGCGCGGTATGAGCAGATACCGGAGTCGCATCACGATCACCTGATCAATCTGCGCACCGGTGAGGTGATCGAGTTCCAGTCGGAGGAAATCGAGCGGCTGCAAGCCGAGGTGGCACGGCGCCTGGGTTACCGCCTGGTTGATCACCGGCTGGAGCTCTATGCCGTGCCCTTGGACGACAAGACTCGCAGCTAAATCCGGTCCGTGCTTTCGCCGAGCCCGTCATCGGGCCGCGCTTTGCGGGAACCGTTGGCTCGGCCGGCAAACCCCAGGCGTGTTTCAATTGCTTCAAAATCCCGCTAAACCCGCGCCGCCGTCACCGATGGCGGTCATGGCCAATTGCCCACGCCTTTGATATCATTGGAAAATGCTAATCCCGGGCGCGCCCGGCGCAAGAAACGACCAGAAACCACCGATCAGACCGGCATGAGCGGAGCCCGCAAGGTCCATATCAAGTCATTCGGCTGTCAGATGAACGTCTACGATTCTCATCGTATGGCGGACACGCTTGCACCCGAAGGCTTTGCCGAGACCGCAACGCCCGACGACGCCGACCTCGTCATCCTCAACACCTGCCACATCCGCGAGAAGGCGGCGGAGAAGATCTACTCCGAGCTCGGCCGCATCCGCGTGATGAAACAGGAAGCGGCGCGCAACGGCCGCAAACTGACCATCGCGGTCGCCGGCTGCGTTGCGCAGGCCGAGGGTGAAGAGATCATCCGCCGCGCACCAGCGGTCGACCTCGTGGTCGGGCCGCAGAGCTATCACCGCCTGCCCGCGTTGCTCTCGCGTGTTGCGCAAGGCGAAGCGGTGGTCGACACCGAGTTTCCGATCGAGGACAAATTCGACATCCTCAAAGCGCCGAGCCGCGAAGCAACGCGCGCGCGCGGCGTGTCGGCTTTCGTCACCGTGCAGGAAGGTTGCGACAAGTTCTGCACCTTCTGCGTCGTGCCCTATACGCGCGGCGCTGAGGTCTCGCGGCCAGTGGCGAAGATCGTCGCCGAGGTCGAGCGTCTCGCCGACGCCGGCGTGCGCGAAATCTCGTTGATCGGACAGAACGTCAATGCCTATCACGGCGAAGGACCGGACGGCCGCGCCTGGACGCTCGGCCGGCTGCTGCATCGCATCGCCGAGGTGCCGGGCATTGCGCGCCTGCGCTACACCACCAGCCATCCCTGCGACATGGAAGAGAGTCTCTACGCCGCGCATCGCGATCTCGATGCGCTGATGCCGTACCTCCATCTGCCGGTACAGTCGGGCTCCGACCGCATCCTCGACGCCATGAACCGTCGCCACACCCGCGCCGACTATCTCGCCGCGATCGCGCGCATGCGCACCGCCCAGCCGGCAATCGCGTTCTCGTCCGATTTTATTGTCGGTTTTCCCGGCGAGACCGAGGACGATTTCCGCGAAACGCTGTCATTGGTCGACGAGGTCGGCTTCGCGAGCGCGTTCTCGTTCAAATACTCGCCGCGGCCTGGGACGCCGGCGGCGGAGATGACCGAGCAGCTTTCCGAAGAGGTGAAGACCGAGCGGCTCTATCGGCTGCAGGACGCGCTCAACCGTCACCAGAAGGCGTTCAATGCCGGTTGCGCCGGGAAAAGCTTCGATGTGCTGTTTGAGAAGCCGGGGCGCTACGCTGGCCAGCTCGTCGGCCGCTCCCCATATCTCCAGCCGGTGCAGGTCATGGCGCCGCCGTCAATGATCGGTGAGATCCACCGGGTGAGAATCATCGAGGTGAGCGCCAACAGCCTGTTCGGCGAACAGATGGAAGGTGCGGCGCGGGCCAGCCCACCCATGATGGCGGAAGCAGGAGGCTGAGACCGTTGCGCACGACCAAGTCGGACACGACGAAGACGCTCACGGCCGCGGATGCCGTGACGCAGGGCGCCCCCACTCAAATCGTTCTCACCTTCGAAGATAATCGTCTCGCCTCGCAATTGTTCGGGCAATACGGCCAGAACCTCGCGCTGATCGAGCGCCGTCTCGGCACGGCCGTGGACCAGCGCGGCAACCAGGTCACGCTTGAAGGCTCGCGCGATGCGGTCGAACAGGCGCGGCGCGTGCTGCAGGGCCTCTATGAACGGCTCGGGCGCGGCGACGAGGTCACGCCCGGCGACGTCGAGGGTGCGATCCGGCTCGCGATCTCGCAGGGCTCGCTGTTCGATTACGATCCCACCACGACGCGGCCCAGCTTCGACGAAATCAATCTGCGCAAGCGCCTGGTAAGGGCGCGCACGGCGGCGCAGGACGCCTATATCCGCGCGTTGCGGCGGCACGAGCTCGTGTTCGGTACCGGCCCCGCCGGCACCGGCAAGACCTGGCTCGCGGTCGCGCATGCGGTGCAGCTGTTCGAGCGCAAGGAGGTCGATCGCATCGTCCTGTCGCGACCGGCGGTGGAAGCGGGCGAGCGGCTCGGCTTCCTGCCCGGCGACATGCGCGAGAAGGTCGATCCCTATCTGCGCCCGATCTACGACGCGCTCTACGACCTGATGGACTCGCGCATCGTCGAGCGCGCGTTGCAGGCCGGCGAGATCGAGATCGCGCCGCTCGCCTTCATGCGCGGCCGCACGCTGTCGAACGCGGTCGTGATCCTCGATGAGGCGCAGAACACGACCTCGATGCAGATGAAGATGTTTCTCACCCGGCTCGGTGAGAACAGCCGCATGATCGTCACCGGCGACCCGAGTCAGGTCGACCTGCCCTACGGCCAGGTGTCGGGCCTCGCCGAAGCGACCCGCCTGCTCGCCAATGTCGAGGGCATCGCGCACGTCACATTCACCGCCCAGGACGTCGTCCGGCACGAGCTGGTCGGCCGCATCGTCGATGCCTACGACAAGGCGGCGCTCGCATCGGCGCGCGACAACAAGCCGTGACCAATCCGGTTGAGGACATGATCTGCGTCGAGGCCGACGGCCTGACGCTCGAGATCGGCGTCGCGCCGGGGGCTGCGGCGCTCGACGGAAAACTCGGGCCCCTCATCGCATCGGCGATCACGGCTGCGAACAAGGCCGCCGGCCAGGCGCATGGCGCGGTCACGGTGGTGGTGGACGACGACGAACGCGTCCGCGCGCTCAACAAGCTATGGCGGGGGCAGGACAAGCCGACCAACGTGCTCTCGTTCCCCTCCCCGGATACCCAGCCGGGCCCGGAGCGCACCCTCGGCGACATCGCGATTTCCTACGAAACCGCGGCCCGGGAAGCCGAGGCTGAGGACAAGTCGTTCGCCGACCACATCGCGCACCTGTCGGTCCATGGCTTTCTCCACCTCCTGGGCTACGATCACGAATCGGACGCTGACGCCGAGGAAATGGAGGGGCTCGAGCGTGAGATTCTTGCTCGGATCGGCGTGGCCGACCCCTACGTTGCGCACGAAGCCGAGGGCTGACATCTAATCCCCATGCCCGATACCGATCCCCCAGGTCCAACTTCCTCGGGACCAGCTCCTTCGGGGCCCGTCGCGTCGGGCTCAAGCGACCCGAACGCGGGCAGTACGCGCAATCTGCCGGTGCCGGTCCCGCCGGCCAAAGTCGCGGCGCGCGCAAACGGTGAAGGCTGGTTCGCACGCATGCTGCGGGCGCTGTTCGGCTGGAAGCCCGATTCATTCCGCTCCGACTTGCGCAGCGTTCTCGAAGGCCGCGCCGCCGACATCGGGCTGTCGCAGCGCGAATCCGTGATGCTGCGCAACATCCTCGGCCTGCGCGAGCGGCGCGCCGTCGACGTGATGATCCCGCGCGCCGACATTATCGCCGTGCAAAAGGAGATTCCGCTGGGCGAGCTGATGAAGGTTTTCGAGAGCGCCGCGCATTCGCGGCTCGTGGTCTACGACGATACGCTGGACGACGCGATCGGCATGGTCCACATCCGCGACCTGATCGGCTACATGACCGCGCACGCGGCCGAGAGCGCCAAAGCCAACACCAAACGCAAGAAGCCGTTCCCGACGGGGCTCGATCTCAAGGCGGTCAATCTTTCCACGCCGCTGGCCGGTGCCCAGATCGTGCGCGAGATGCTGTTCGTGCCGCCGTCGATGCCGGTCGTGGATTTGCTCGCCCGCATGCAGACCAGCCGCATCCACCTCGCGCTCGTGGTCGACGAATATGGCGGCGCCGACGGCGTCGTCTCGATCGAGGACATCGTCGAGCAGATCGTGGGCGAGATCGCCGACGAGCACGACGAGGACGACGCGCCGCGGATCGTGCGCCAGTACGACGGCTCGTTCCTGGCCGATGCGCGCGCCAACCTCGAAGACGTCGCGCTGGTCGTCGGCCCCGAATTCCAAGTCGGCGACGAGGTCGCCAAGGAAGTCGACACGCTCGCCGGCTACATCGCGACCCGGATCGGCCGCGTGCCGCTGCGCGGCGAGCTCGTGCCCGGCCCCGGCCGCCTCGAAATCGAGGTGCTCGACGCCGATCCCCGGCGCGTCAAGAAGCTGAAGATCTTCGTGAGCCACGACATCGCCAATCTCAACCGCGATCCACAGCGGCGGGTGATGGCTTCCTCACAACCGCCGGCTTCGGCAGGCACCGCGTCGACAACGTCCGAACTGCCCCTCAATCGCGACGCGTCCGTAAAGCTCTCGCCCGACGACTCGCCCTCGAAGGCTCCGCGCAAACCGTGAAGGCCGCCCGCATCGCCCACTCGATCATGCTGGCCTGGGGCTGGCGGCGCGCGCTGATCGCATTCCTGGCAGGCGCCCTCACAACGCTCGCGTTGCCGCCCTTCAATATCTGGCCGCTGCCGTTCCTCACCTTTCCGGTGCTGGTGTGGCTGATCGACGGCTCCGCCGCCGGCCGGTATGGCGGCATGGTGGCGGCGGCCGGTGCCGGCTGGTGGTTCGGCTTCGGCTATTTCCTCACCGGCGTGTATTGGATCGGTCATGCCTTCCTGGTCGACGCCAAGACGTTCGGGTGGCTGCTGCCATTCGCGATTATCGGGCTCCCTGTCTATCTCGCGGTGTTCACCGCGCTCGCCACCGCGGTCGCGCGCCTGCTGTGGACGCGCGGTGCCATGCGCGTCGTCGCCCTCGCGGTCGCCATCACCGTCGCCGAATGGCTGCGCGGACACGTGCTCACCGGATTTCCATGGAATGCATTTGGTTATGCACTCGCCACGCAATCGGTGCTCGCGCAGACCGCATCGCTGATCGGCATCTGGGGCCTCACCTTCATTGCCGTCGCCGCCTATGCATCGCCGGCCGTGCTGTTCGACGATCCCGCCGATACCAAACGGCGCTGGCTCGCGCCTGCGCTCGCTTTCGTCGTGCTCGCGGGCCTCGCCGGCTACGGCCTTTGGCGGCTCGACCGGACGCCGACGACGTTTGTCGACGGCGTGCGGCTGCGGCTGATCCAGGCGAATATCCCGCAAGACCAGCGCTTCAACTACAAGCAGCGCCAGGTCGTGATGGACCGCTACGCGGCGTTGTCAGACCGCGCCAGCGGGCCGAACGCGACCGGGCTCAGCGACGTCACCCATCTGATCTGGCCGGAATCGTCGTTCCCCTTTTTCCTCACCCGCGAAGCCGACGCATTGGCGCAGATTGCCAAGCTCCTGCCCGACGGTACGGTGTTGATCACCGGCGCCGTGCGTGCGCCGGAAACCGTCCCGACCGAAGCGGTCAAGCGGGCCTATAATTCGATCTACGTGCTCGACCACGATGCGACGATCCTGTCGATCTACGACAAGGTCCACCTCGTCCCGTTTGGCGAGTACCTGCCGTTCCAGGATTTTCTCGAACGCCTCGGCTTCACACAGCTCGTGCGCGTGAGCGGCGGTTTCATTCCGGGCGACCGCCGCCGCGCCATTGCGGTGCCGAGGGCGCCGCGCTTCCTGCCGCTGGTCTGCTACGAGGTGGTGTTCCCGGGTGAGGCAGTGCCGCGCGGCGAGCGGCCGGGCTGGATGCTTAACCTTACCAATGACGGCTGGTTCGGGCGCAGTCCGGGACCCTATCAGCACCTCCAGCAGGCGCGCGTGCGCGCCATCGAGGAAGGATTGCCGCTGGTGCGCGCCGCGAATACCGGCATCTCGGCGGTGATCGATCCGCTGGGCCGGGTGGTGGACGCGCTGCCGCTGGGCACCGAAGGTGTGCTGGATGCGCGGCTGCCCCGCGCACTCCCGCCGACCCCCTATGCTCGCTTCGGCGATGCGGGGGCCGCCCTGATGGTGGCGGCCGCTTTCCTCCTGGTGATCCGGCGACGACGCCGGCGGCCCTAGCCGCCTCTGGACAAACCTGACTGGGCGCTGACCGCGCCACAAACGGGCCACAGATTAGGCGGTTAATCCCACGCTGGAACGGGGGCTTCGAGATGTCGAGAAAATCGCATAAGTTGTTGAAACCCGCCACCAATCCCACAATTGTGACCGAATTTCACAATATTTGTTCGGTGTTGCGGACCGGACAGCAGAATCGGATTGCTTTCCTGACGATGGCATGACCATTAGCGTAAACAGCATCGGCATAGGAGAGCGTTATATGGCGAAGAAGGCCCCGAATCCCATCGATAAGCACGTGGGAAGCCGGGTACGAATGCGCCGGATGATGCTGAGCATGAGCCAGGAAAAGCTCGGCGACGCTCTGGGGCTGACATTCCAACAGGTGCAGAAGTACGAAAAAGGCACCAACCGCATCGGCGCGAGCCGCCTGCAGCAGATTTCCCTTATCCTGCAAGTTCCCGTGGCCTTTTTCTTTGAAGGCGCGCCAAGCCTGTCGCCCCATACCGATGGGATGAAGGAAGCGCCCTCCCCGGCCTATGTGTCGGACTTCCTCGCCACCTCCGAGGGCCTCGCCCTCACCAAGGCGTTCATGCGGATCAAGGAAGCCAAGCTGCGGCGCCGCATCGTCGACCTGGTCGAAGAGATCGCCGGCGAGACCGATTGATCGCTCGCTCGACCTTGGTCGCGTCCCACGTCACTTGCCCACTCGCCTTTAAGTTCCGCCTCCGTGTTCAAAAGCCCCGAAATCAGCAACTAATGGATGCGCATCTTGACCGCGCGTGGGTACGCTGCAAGAAACACGCGCGCACGAACGGCCGGGACGGCCGAAGGTGGTGCTGTGAGGGGAGTCTCCTAAGGTGTCACGCTCGAATTATCTGTTCACCAGCGAGTCCGTTTCCGAAGGTCATCCCGACAAAGTTTGCGATGCGATCTCGGACGCGATCCTGGACGCGTTCATCGCGAACGACGTCAAGCTCGGCATCGCCGACGACAGTCTGGTCAACACGCGCCTTGGGTGCGAGACGCTGTGCACCACCAACAAGATCGTCATCGCCGGCGAAGGCCGCGGGCAGAGCCCGCTGTTCGTCAAGCACGGCAGCAAGGCGCAGATCAACCGCGAGATGATCGCTCAGATCGCGCGCGATGTCGTCAAGGACATCGGCTACGACCAAGACGGCTTCTCGTTCCACGGCGCCGATATCGAAGTGCTCCTGCACGGCCAGTCGCCCGACATCGCGATGGGCGTCGATGCCAAGAAGAAAAGGAACGGCGAGCAGGAAGGCGCCGGCGACCAGGGCATGATGTTCGGCTTCGCCTGCAATGAGAGCGAGGTCTACGAGAAGGGCTCGTTCATGCCAGCCCCGATCTACTTCGCCCACAAGATCCTCAAGGTGCTCTCCGACAAGCGCCGCAGCGGTCAGCTGTTCGACCTGCAGCCCGACGCCAAGAGCCAGGTCACGGTCAAATATGTCGACGGTAAACCGGTCGGCTGCACCAAGGTCGTGGTCTCGACGCAGCACAACGCGCAGACCCGCAACGGCAAGAAGTACACGCCGGGCATGGTCAAGGACCTGATCGGCGATGCCGTCGCTTCGGCGCTGCCGAAGGGCTGGATGCCGGCGAAGAACTCCGACTTCCTGGTCAATCCGACCGGCAACTTCGTGGTGGGCGGACCGGACGGCGACTGCGGCCTGACCGGGCGCAAGATCATCGTCGACACCTACGGCGGCTACGCTCCGCACGGCGGCGGCGCGTTCTCCGGCAAGGACCCGACCAAGGTCGATCGCTCGGCCGCCTATGCCGCGCGCTATCTCGCCAAGAACGTGGTGGCGGCCGGCCTCGCCGACAGTTGCACCATCCAGGTCGCCTACGCGATCGGTGTTGCCGATCCGATGTCGCTCTACGTGAACACGCACGGCACCGGCAAGGTCGACGAGCAGAAGCTCGCGAAGACCCTGCACGAGATCTTCCCGCTGCGGCCGACGGCGATCCGTCGCAACCTCAAGCTCAACCGTCCGATCTATCGCCGCACTTCGTCCTACGGCCACTTCGGCCGCGCGCCGGAGAAGGACGGCGGCTTCTCCTGGGAGCAGACGAATCTCGTCAGCCAGCTCAAGGGCGCGTTCAAGTAAGCGCGCTGGCATCGACGGTTTCTGCGTGAGGGCCGGGCTAGCCCGTCGAAGACGGGCGTCAACACCCTATGTTCCCGGTCTTCCCTGTTTTTGATACTACGCCGGATGCATCCCGATCACCGCCACGGAGCGTTCTTCGGCCGGCGCAAGGGGCATGCGCTCAAACCCCGGCAGGCGGCGCTGTTCGAGACGCTGCTGCCGAAGCTTGCGCTTGATCTTGAACAACCCGCTCCTGCGGACCTGCGCGCGCTGTTCGATCGTGCGAGCGATGTCCGTGCCGAGAGCGGTTTCGGCGGCGGCGAGCACCTCATCGCAGAGGCCGAGCGCAATCCCGGTATCGGGTTCATCGGCATCGAGCCGTTCATCAACGGCATGGCGAAGGCGCTCGTTGCGATCGACGAGCGCGGCCTCGCCAATGTCCGTCTGCATCACGGCGACGCCACCGACCTGCTGGCGTGGCTGCCCGACGCCGGCCTCGCGCGCTTCGATCTGCTCTACCCGGACCCATGGCCGAAACGGCGCCATTGGAAGCGAAGGTTTGTGCAAGCGGGCAGCGTTGCGCAGATCGCACGCATCGTCAGGCCGGGCGGCGAGTTCCGTTTCGTCACCGACTGGCCCGACTATGCGGCGTGGACGCTGCGGCATCTGGTGCAGTCGCCGGCGTTCATATGGACGGCAGAGCGCGCCGACGACTGGCGGCTGCCGTGGCCGGGCTTCACATCGACGCGCTACGAAGCCAAGGCCAAGCGCGAGGGCCGTGTTCCCTGCTATTTGATCTTCCGCCGTCGCTGAGTGGCGCTATCGGCTGGCCGGGCGCGCCTGCCAGAATCGCATCACGCGCTGCGCGGTCGCCGGCGACAGCCGCTCGAAGTTCGTGAAGGCGGTGTCAAGGCCGGCCGAGGAGGCGTTCTTGTTGCCAGGGCGCGCCATAATCAGCGCCTTGACCGTCGGCCACTCCCAGCCCGCGGATTTGCAGAGGATGAGGATCGGGTCGGGGCGATCGCCGCCCATCAGGCGATCCACGACGTCGATCGGCACCACGCACAAGCGCGACAGCGCCGCGACCATCTCCTCGTATTTGCCGGTGTTGGCGAAATCGACCAGTGCGACCTCGGTCAGCTTGCCTTGCCGGCTCAAGGTTTCGATCAGGTATTCGGCGGCGCTGAAGTCGCGCGAGGTGGCTGCAGCGACTTCGTTTGAAACCCGCGCCAGCACGCGCCGGATTTCCGCCTGGGTGTCGGGCTTGGCGGCGGCGAGCAGACGCTGCTGCACGACCTCGGTTGCCTTCAGCAGCAGGTCACGAAACAGCCGCGGCGGGATGTCGGGACGCATGCCGACCTTCTCGGCCAGGATGCCGTCTTCCTCCGCCTGGTTGACCAGCGTGGTGAAGCTGCGGTCCGAGAGCCGGGCGTCGCGGTTATCGGCAACGCCGCGCACCACATGGCGATCGCCGCGACGGACAAGCTCATCGGTGATCTGCTCCGCGATGCCGGCGCGGCCAGAGATCGCCAGCAGATGCGCCTGGCTCTTGGTCTTCGCGATATCAACGAGGTCGGCGTCGGGCACCCGCGGCGATTGCTCCAGTACCGGGCCGGCCACCGCAATGTCGTCGTCCTTGGCGAGCTGCCGCACCGCCTCGATCGGCGCATTGCTGACCGGCGCCAGGCGGTTCGACAGCTCGGCGCGCGCCTTGGTCTCGATCTCCTCGATCAGGCGCGTGAACACGCCATCAAACAACGCGACGTGGTCCTCGTTGAACTGATCGGCACCGTTAAGGAAGAGGGTCGTGATCCGCTGCAGCGTGCTCGCGCGGCGCTCGGCCGAGCCGTGTTGGAGCACTTCCTCCAATTCGGGGATCAGCGAAGCGGGGACAGCCATCTCGTGGTGCCTGCAGGGGATCGGCGGTAGAATCAGACAACGCCCGCCAGCGGGAACCAGGAATATGCTCGGAATCTGAAGGAACGGTTAGCCATTTCCTACATCCGACAGCCTCGGACGGCCTTGCGCGGAGGCCGCAAATCGCTATATTTCGGCTTGTCCGCTAAGGACGTCTCATAACGATCGGATTGAAGTCCGATTGGTTTTTGAGAGTGGGTTCCCCCCGGGACCCGCTCTTTTTTGTTACCCGCGGCGAGGCCGGAAATCGGCCCGCGAGGGGCGGAAATCCGGGGAAACGTATCGCAGAGACTTTGGGCTGAATGACCGAAGCGTATCTGAGCCAGTCGGACTCCGAACCGCGCCTGATTACCGAACAGGGCGTGGCCGCTCGGGTTGCGGCCATCGCCGAGCCGGTCCTCGCCGGGCTTGGTTACCGGCTGGTGCGGGTGCGGATTTCGGGCCTTGCCGGCTGCACCGTCCAGATCATGGCCGAGCGGCCGGATGGCACCATGATGATCGAGGATTGCGAAGCGGTCTCGCGCGCGCTGTCGCCGGTCCTTGACGTGGCCGATCCGGTCGACCGCGCCTATCGGCTCGAGATTTCGTCGCCGGGCATGGATCGGCCGCTGGTGCGTCGCTCCGACTTCGAGCGCTACGCCGGCAACCGGGTCCGCATCGAGATGGCGGTGGCAGTCGACGGACGCCGCCGTTTCCGCGGCGTGCTGACCGGCGCCGAAGGCAACGCCGCTCGCATCCATCGCGAAGATGCCGCGCCCGATGAGCCGGCCGCCGTGCTCTTGCCGATCGACGAGATGGCCGACGCCAAGATCGTGCTGAGCAACGACCTGATCGCGCAATCGCTCCGGCGCGGCAAAGAAGCCGAACGCGAGGCGCACGAACACGACAATCAAACGCAACGGAAAGGTCCGGGCAGATACCGGCGTTCCAAAGATTTCCAGTCGCAGCCGGCGAATGGCCGGCGCGCTCATCAAGAGGGAGAGTGACCGATGGCCGTCAGCGCCAACCGGCTCGAATTGTTGCAGATCGCCGACGCGGTTGCCCGCGAGAAGTCGATCGACCGCCGCATCGTGATCGGCGCCATGGAGGACGCGATCGCCAAAGCGGCACGCTCCCGCTACGGCATCGAGACCGATGTGCACGCCGAGATCGATCCGAAGAACGGCGAGCTTCGGCTGCTGCGCCACATGCTGGTGGTCGAGACGGTCGAGAACCCAGCCAACCAGATCAGCCAGGACGATGCGCGGCGTCGCCATCCGGCCGCGCAGGTCGGCGACACCATCGCCGATCCGCTGCCGCCGCTCGAATACGGGCGCATCGCCGCACAGTCCGCGAAACAAGTGATCGTGCAGAAGGTGCGCGAGGCCGAGCGCGACCGTCAGTACGAAGAGTACAAGGACCGCATCGGCGACATCGTGAACGGCATCGTCAAGCGTGTCGAATACGGCAACGTGATTGTCGACCTCGGCCGCGGCGAAGCGATCGTGCGCCGCGACGAGATGCTGCCGCGCGAGGTATTCCGCAACGGCGACCGCATCCGCGCGTTCATCTACGACGTCCGGCGTGAGACCCGCGGGCCGCAGATATTTCTTTCGCGAACCCACCCCCAATTCATGGCCAAGCTGTTCGCGCAGGAGGTGCCGGAAATCTACGACGGCATCGTCGAGGTGCGCGCGGTGGCGCGCGATCCCGGCTCGCGCGCCAAGATCGCCGTGATTTCGCGGGATTCTTCGGTCGATCCGGTCGGCGCCTGCGTTGGCATGCGCGGCTCGCGCGTGCAGGCCGTGGTCAACGAGCTGCAAGGCGAGAAGATCGACATCATCCCGTGGACCCACGACCCCGCGAACTTCGTGGTGAACGCCCTGGCGCCCGCCGAAGTCGCCAAGGTCGTGCTCGACGAAGACCGTCAGCGCATGGAAGTGGTGGTGCCCGATCAGCAGCTGTCGCTCGCGATCGGCCGCCGCGGCCAGAACGTGCGGCTGGCGTCGCAGCTCACCGGCTGGGACATCGACATCGTCACCGAGCAGGAAGAGTCGGAGAACCGGCAGGCCGAGTTCGAGAAGCGCACCAAGCTGTTCATCGACTCGCTCAATGTCGACGAGGTAGTCGGTCAGCTGCTCGCCTCGGAAGGCTTCAAGTCGGTCGAAGAGCTGGCAATGGTCGACGAGAAGGAAATCGCCGGCATCGAAGGCTTCGACGAAGAGACTGCCGGCGAACTTCAAAATCGCGCCCGCGAGTTCCTGGCGGCGCAGGAAGCCGAGCTCGACACCAAGCGCAAGGAGCTCGGGGTCGAGGATGCGCTCCGCGAGGTTCCGGGCGTCACCACCGCGATGCTGGTGAAGCTCGGCGAGGAAGGCATCAAGACCGTCGAAGACCTGGCGGGCTGCGCAACCGACGATCTCGCCGGCTGGAGCGAGCGAAAGGACGGCGAGACCACAAAGTACCCGGGCATGCTCGACGGCTTCGAGCTGTCGCGCGACGAGTGTGAAGCGTTGATCATGCAGGCCCGCGTCAAAGCCGGCTGGGTCAAGGAAGAAGATATCGCCCCGCCGGCCGCCGAGGACGCCGCCGCGGAGGCCGAACAAGCGCAGGCGTGAGGTAACGGGTGATGCTCGCACAGCCGCTGGACGACACGCTCGACGCCGGGCCGCGCAAGACTGCGCGCGGTACCGAGCGTTTGTGCGCATCGACCGGCACGGTGCGGCCAATCGAAGACATGATCCGGTTCGTCGTATCGCCGGAGGGCAGCGCCGTTCCCGATCTCAAGCATCGGCTGCCGGGGCGCGGCGTGTGGATCACGGCGACCCGCTCGGCCCTTGGCCAGGCGATCGCACGCAAGGCCTTTGCGCGCAGCTTCAAGCGCGACGTGCGGGCCGCGCCCGATCTCCTGGAGTCGACCGAACGGTTGCTCGAACGGGCCGCGCTCGACGCACTCGCGATCGCCTACAAGGCGCGCCGGGTGGTGGCAGGTTTCGCCAAGGTCGAGGCCGCGCTGGTCGAAGGCGATGCGGCGGCGGTGCTGCATGCGTCAGATGCCGCCCCGGACGGGGTCCGCAAACTCAACGCCGCCGCGCGCCGGAGCACCGAAAATCACGGGGCCGTGCCGGTTCTTGCGGCATTCACCTCAGCGCAATTGGATTTGGCATTGGGCCGGTCAAATGTGGTACATGCTGCGCTGCTTGCCGGCCCCGAAAGCAAAGCGGTTCTGGCGCGCTTGGCGCGCCTCGAACGGTTTCGGACCGGAACGGTCGGGAACGACCGCTAAAGCCCGGGAAATGGAAACGGAATGGCAGAAACGACCGAAAAGACTGGCGATAAGAAGCTGAGTATCACCTCGTCCAAGACGCTGACGCTCAAGCCGCGCGGCAGCGAGACGGGCGTGGTGCGCCAGAGCTTCAGCCATGGCCGGACCAAGTCAGTCGTCGTCGAGAAAGTCCGCAGCCGGACACCCGGCAAGCCGACCGCCAAGGCCGAAGCAGCGCCGGCCCCCGCACCGGCGGCAGCCCCCGCCGGCAAGCGCCAGGCCCCCAGCAAGGCCGCGGCGACCGCTCCCAGCTCGACCCCGGCGGCACCGCCGCCGAAGCCGTCCGGCGTGGTGCTGCACACCCTGACCGACGAGGAACGGAACCGCCGCGCGCATGCGCTGGGCGACGCCCGCCTTCGTGAGGCCGAAGAGCGCAAGATCGCCGAAGAGGACGCCAAGATCCGCGAGCAGCGCGCCGCGGTCGAGCGCGCCGAGCGCGTCGCGGCCGAAACCCGCAAGCGCGAGGAAGAAGATCGCCGCCGTCACGACGACGAGGTCAAGCACAAGGCCGACGAGGTCGCCAAGAAGCGCCTCGGCGGCGAGGAAGTCACCACGGCAAGGCCGGGCATGCGCCCGGTCGTGGTGCCCGAGGACGACGAGGATTCGCCGCGGCCGCGCCGCCCCGGTGCCGGGCGTCCGGTTCTCGCGCCCAAGCCGACCCGCGCGCCCACGCAGCAGAAACCGCGCGGACGTCTGACGGTCGTCACCGCCTTCAAGGCCGACGAAGAGCCTGAGCATTCCGTCGCCGCCTTCAAACGCCGCAATCAGCGGCGCATGCGGGCGATGGTGGCCGAGCCCAAGGAAAAGCTCATCCGGGAAGTCACGATCCCCGAGGTGATCACCATCCAGGAGCTCGCCAACCGTATGGCCGAGCCCGCCCGCAGCGTCATCGCGATCCTGATGAAGCAGGGTCAGATGATGAAAATCACCGACTCGATCGACGCCGACACCGCGCAGCTGATCGCCGAGGAACTCGGCCACACGGTCAAGCGCGTCGCCGAATCCGACGTCGAGGAAGGCCTGTTCGACGCCGCCGATGCACCGGAGGCGCTGGAGCCGCGGCCGCCGGTGGTCACCGTCATGGGTCACGTCGACCACGGCAAGACCTCGCTGCTCGATGCCATTCGTTCGACCGAGGTCGCGGCCGGCGAAGCCGGTGGCATCACCCAGCACATCGGCGCCTATCAGGTGACGTCACCGTCCGGGGCCAAGATCACTTTCATCGACACCCCCGGCCACGCGGCGTTCACCGCCATGCGCGCTCGCGGCGCGCGGGTGACAGACGTCGTCGTGCTGGTGGTCGCGGCCGACGACGGCGTGATGCCGCAGACGGTGGAAGCGATCAATCACGCCAAGGCGGCGAAGGCGCCGATGATCGTCGCCATCAACAAGATCGACAAGCAGGACTCCAAGCCCGAGCGCGTGCGCACTGAACTGCTGCAGCACGAGATCCAGGTGGAGTCGCTCGGCGGCGAGGTGCTCGACGTCGAGGTCTCCGCCACCAAGAAGATCAATCTCGACAAGCTGCTCGAGGCGATCGGGCTGCAGTCGGAAATCCTCGATCTGAAGGCCAATCCGGCGCGGCCCGCCGAAGGCACCGTGATCGAAGCCAAGCTCGATCGCGGCCGCGGCCCAGTCGCGACCGTGCTGGTGCAACGCGGCACGCTGCGGACTGGCGACATCGTCGTCGCCGGCGCGGAATGGGGCCGCGTGCGCGCGCTCGTGTCCGACACCGGCCAACCGGTCAATTCCGCCGGCCCCTCCACGCCGGTCGAGGTGCTCGGCTTCGCCGGCACGCCGGACGCGGGCGACCGCCTGGCGGTGGTCGAGAGCGAATCCCGCGCCCGCGAGGTGACCGATTATCGCGCGCGCCAGAAGCGCGAGAAGACCGCGGCCCGCGCCAGCGGCATGCGCGGCTCGCTCGAGCAGATGATGGCGCAGGTCAAGACCTCGGGCCGCAAGGACTTCCCGCTGGTCATCAAGGCCGACGTGCAGGGCTCGAACGAAGCCATCGCCGGGGCGCTCGACAAGCTCGGCACCGACGAGGTGGCGGCGCGCGTGCTGCATTCCGGCGTCGGTGGCATCACCGAGTCGGACATCCGGCTTGCGGAGACGTCGAATGCGGCGATCATCGGCTTCAACGTGCGCGCCAACAAGGAAGCGCGCGAGGCGGCCGAGCGCGCCGGCATCGAGATCCGCTACTACAACATCATCTACAACCTCGTGGATGACGTGAAGCAGGCGATGTCGGGCCTGCTGGCACCGTCGATCCGCGAGACGCTGCTCGGCAACGCGCAGATCCTCGAGATCTTCAAGGTGTCGAAGGTCGGCAACATCGCCGGCTGCCGCGTCACCGACGGCACCGTGGAGCGCGGCGCCAATGTGCGGCTGCTGCGCGACAACGTCGTGATCCACGAAGGCAAGCTGTCGCAGCTCAAGCGTTTCAAGGACGACGCCCGCGAAGTCACCGCCGGCCAGGAATGCGGCATGGCCTTCGAGAACTATCAGGACATGAAGGTCGGCGACGTCATCGAATGCTACCGGGTCGAGACGGTGCAGCGCTCGCTGTAAGCGGCGCTGCGGCGTTCTTGCTCCGCTCCGGCGGCATATCCAATTTGCCTTCAATGCCGGCGCAGAGCTCGCGAACGCCCGTGAGCTTCCCTTGAAGTGAGCCGACGGTGGCGAGGGCAGCGCTTTGCCGATTTCTTGCGCAGCAAGACGCCGATAACGGCTTGAGGAGAGACGAACCGATGGCGCGCGGAACTCGCCGCGACAGCACCAGTGGCCCATCGCAACGCGTCCTGCGCGTCGGCGAGCTGATCCGGCACGCGCTGGCGGAGATGCTCACCCGCGGCGACGTGCACGATCCCGCCCTCGAAGGCCACATGATCACCGTGCCGGAGGTGCGCATGACCGCCGACCTCAAGCTCGCGACCGTCTACGTGATGCCGCTCGGCGGACGCGACACGAAAGAGGTTGTGGCGGCGCTCGAACGCAACAAGCGCTTCCTTCGCGGCGAGATCGCGCGGCGCGTTAACCTGAAATTCGCACCTGAAATCCGATTCCGCGCCGACGAGCGATTCGACGAAGCGGAACGGATCGAGAAGTTATTGAGAACACCTGAGGTCCAGCGCGACCTCGGGCCGCGAAAGGACGACGACGGCCATGAGTGAGGAGCGAATCGCTCCGGCGAAGGCGCGGCCGCCCCAGGTCAAACGCATCAAGCGCGACGTGCACGGCTGGTGCGTTCTCGACAAGCCCGTGGGCATGACATCGACCCACGCCGTGAGCGTGGTCAAGCGTCTGTTCCAGGCCAAGCGCGCCGGCCACGCCGGCACGCTCGATCCGCTGGCGTCGGGGCTGCTGCCGATCGCGCTCGGCGAAGCGACCAAAACCGTTCCGTTCGTCATGGACGGCCGCAAGATCTATCGCTTCACCGTGCGGTGGGGCGAACAGCGCGACACCGACGACGGCGAAGGCCGCGCCACCGCCAACAGCGATCAGCGCCCGTCGCCAGACGACGTGCGAGCGCTGCTGCCGCGCTTCACCGGCACCATCGCGCAGATCCCGCCGTGCTTTTCCGCGATCAAGGTTGACGGCGCGCGCGCCTACGATCTCGCGCGCGAAGGCGAGATCGTGGAACTCGCGCCGCGGCCGGTCGACATCCATCGCCTCGATCTCGTCGAGACGCCCGATGCCGACCACACCGTGCTGGCCGCCGAATGCGGCAAGGGCACCTATGTGCGCGCCATCGCACGCGACCTCGGCCAGGCGCTCGGGTGCTACGGCCATGTTTCGGCGCTGCGGCGGACCGGCGTCGGACCCTTCCAGGAGGCCGATTCGGTCAAGCTCGAGACCCTGCAGGCCTCCGCGCCGGCCGAAGGCGGCGATATTGCTCCTCTGATCGCGCTGTTGCAGCCGGTCGACGCCGGGCTGCGGTCGCTTCCCTCGGTCGGCGTCAGCCGCGCCGACGCGGCACGTCTGGCACGTGGCCAAGCCGTATTGCTGCGCGGCCGCGACGCTCCGATCATGCGGGGCTTCGTGGCGGTATCGACCCACGGCGACCTGATCGCGCTGGCGGAGTTCGATCACGGCGAATTGCGGCCGCGGCGCATCTTCAATCTTGGCAGCGCCGGCTAAAATTTGCGCCCGGAGCAGAATTCTTCTTGTTTTTTCAATGCTTAATACGGCCAAGCCCGCGATCCGGCCTTGACATTGTGGCGGGTTCCTATATCTCGCCGGTGCGCGGGCAGGAGCATGATCCCGACAATCCGGAAATGCTCGAACACAAGTTTATCCCGTGTGCCCCAAGTCGCGACCTCGCTGGACGACATCCTGGCCTGGCCGCAGTCCGTAACCTCAAGACATGCAGTCCGTAACCTCAAGACATAAGGAAACCCGATGTCGATCACCACCGCGCGTAAGGCGGAACTCATCCAGACCTATGCGACCAAAGCCGGCGACACCGGTTCGCCGGAAGTGCAGGTCGCCGTCCTGTCGGAACGCATCAACAATCTGACCGAGCACTTCAAGAGCCACGTCAAGGATAACCATTCCCGGCGTGGGCTGCTCAAGCTTGTGTCCCAGCGGCGTCAGCTTCTCGACTACCTCGCTCGTACCGACGAGGGTCGTTACAAGTCCCTGATTGGAAAGTTGAACATCCGTCGCTGACGTCGTGCGCGGCGTTGTACGCGCGTTTTCGGTGCGGATCGCTCCAAGATTGATCCGCACCTCATCCGGCAGCGAGATCGCTGCCGATACTGCGACGGTGCGAATTGTTCGCCCGTCGATATCTGGAAGGCCCGAAGGCCATGGCAGGATCGCCAGACGCTGTACGTACGCGGATCGTCATCGCACGTGACAGCCTCTCGCCGTCTTGCTCATGGCTTTCGCCCCTTCGCGAAAACCATGAGAGACCATCGCAATGTTTAACGTTCACCGAGTTGAGCTCGATTGGGGTGGGCGCAAGCTGACCCTCGAAACGGGCAAGGTCGCCCGTCAGGCCGACGGCGCCGTCATCGCAACCTACGGCGAAACCACCGTTATCGCGACGGTGGTCGCGGCCAAGCAGCCGAAGCCGGGCGTCGACTTCCTGCCGCTGACCGTCAACTACACCGAAAAATATTACGCGGCCGGCCGCATTCCCGGCGGCTACTTCAAGCGCGAACGCGGCCCGACCGAAAAGGACACGCTGACCTCGCGCCTGATCGATCGTCCGATCCGTCCGCTGTTCGCCGACGGCTGGCGCTGCGACACCCAGGTGATCGTCACCGTGCTCTCGCACGACATGGAGAACGATCCCGACATCGTCGCAATGGTGGCGGCGTCGGCCGCGCTCACGCTCTCGGGGGCGCCGTTCATGGGCCCGATCGGCGGTGCGCGTGTCGGATTCTCCAGCGAGAACGAATACGTCCTCAACCCGACCATCGACGAGATGAAGGAGTCGAAGCTCGATCTCGTCGTCGCCGGCACCCAGGACGCCGTGCTGATGGTGGAATCGGAGGCGGCAGAGCTGACCGAAGAGATCATGCTCGGCGCCGTGATGTTCGGCCACCGTCATTTCCAGCCGGTGATCGACGCGATCATCAGCCTCGCGGAGAAGGCCGCGAAGGAGCCGCGCGAGTTCGCAATGCCGGATACGGCGGCGATCGAGAAGGAGATGCTTGGCATCGTCGAGGCCGACCTGCGCAAGGCTTATTCGATCCCGAAGAAGGCCGAGCGACAGGACGCCGTCGCCGAGGCCAAGAAGAAGGTGATGGCGCACTTCTTTCCGACCGGCGAGGACAACCCCGAGCGGCCGATGCAGATGGTCGCCGGCGTGTTCAAGGATCTCGAAGCCAAGATCGTCCGCTGGAACATCCTCGATACCAAGAAGCGCATCGACGGCCGCGACCTCGTGACGGTGCGTCCGATCGTTTGCGAGGCGCCGTTCCTGCCGCGCACCCACGGCTCGGCGCTGTTCACCCGCGGC
Source organism: Xanthobacteraceae bacterium (assembly GCA_019745775.1). GTDB lineage: Bacteria > Pseudomonadota > Alphaproteobacteria > Rhizobiales > Xanthobacteraceae > VAZQ01. The sequence goes on from JAIESR010000096.1 coordinate 66,589, forward strand.
GAGACCCAGGCCATCGTCGTGGCCACGCTCGGCACCGGCGAGGACGAGCAGTTCATCGACGCGCTGCAGGGCACCTACAAAGAGGCGTTCCTGCTCCACTACAACTTCCCGCCGTTCTCGGTCGGGGAGACCGGCCGCATCGGCGCGCCCGGGCGCCGCGAGATCGGCCACGGCAAGCTGGCCTGGCGTGCCATCCGCCCGATCCTGCCGTCGAAGGAGGAGTTCCCCTACACCATCCGCGTGGTGTCGGAGATCACCGAATCGAACGGCTCGTCGTCGATGGCGACCGTGTGCGGCACCTCGCTGGCGTTGATGGACGCCGGCGTTCCGCTCAAGCGCGCCATCGCCGGCATCGCCATGGGGCTGATCAAGGAGGAGGAGCGCTTCGCGGTTCTCTCCGACATCCTCGGCGACGAAGACCACCTCGGCGACATGGACTTCAAGGTCGCCGGCACCGAGGTCGGCGTGACGTCGCTGCAGATGGACATCAAGATCGCAGGCATCACCGAAGAGATCATGAAGGTCGCCCTCAACCAGGCCAAGGGCGGCCGCATGCACATCCTCGGCGAGATGGCGAAGGCCCTCGACCACGCCCGCGCCGAGCTCGGCGAGCACGCCCCGCGCATCGAGTCGTTCAAGATCCCGACCGACAAGATCCGCGAAGTGATCGGCACCGGCGGCAAGGTGATCCGCGAGATCGTCGAGAAGACCGGCGCCAAGATCAACATCGAGGACGACGGCTCGGTGAAGGTCGCGTCGGCGAACGGCGAGTCGATCCGCGCCGCGATCAACTGGATCAAGTCGATCACCTCCGAGCCGGAGGTCGGACAGATCTACGAAGGCAAGGTCGTCAAGGTGATGGACTTCGGCGCCTTCGTGAACTTCTTCGGCGCCCGCGACGGCCTTGTGCACATCAGCCAGCTCGCCCAGCGCCGGGTGCAAAAGGTCAACGACGTGGTCAAGGAAGGCGACATCGTCAAGGTGAAGCTCCTGGGCTTCGACGACCGCGGCAAGACGCGGCTGTCGATGAAGGTCGTCGACCAGCAGACCGGCGAGGACCTCGAAGGCAAGCAGAAGGCCGAGGGCGAGCAGCGCGAAGCCGTCGGCGGCGAATAACCGACGTATCGTCAGGACAGACGAAAGGGCGGCCCTCGCGGCCGCCTTTTTATTGCTTCTCGCGCAGCAGGAAATAGCTGCGCGCGGTGCCGATCCCCTTCAACTCAACGGTCCCGCCGTCCTCGAACTCGAAACGGTCGAGCGTCAGCGAGCGGAAACTTTCGCTCACATGGATCTTGCCGGGCTCGCCGTTCGATTCCATGCGCGCGGCCATGTTCACGGCGTCGCCCCACACGTCGTAGGAAAAGCGCGTATCGCCGATGACGCCGGCGGTCGCCGGGCCGCAGTGAATGCCGATGCGCAGGCGCGGCGCGCGGCCGCCGAGCGGCGGCTGCCGGCCGATCGCATCGAGCATCGCGAGTGCCAGCCGGCCGGTCGCGATCGCACCCTCGGCCGCGCGGCCGTCGAAGCCCGCCGCCGCCATGTAGCTGTCGCCGATGGTCTTGATCTTCTCGACCCCGAAGCGCTCGCTCAGCCCGTCGAAGGCGCGCACCAGCCGGTCGAGGAAGTCGACGACCTCCTCGGGCGGCAGTTGATGCACCGACTCGGTGAAGCCGACAAGGTCGGCGAACATCACGCTCAGGGTTTCGATCCGGTCGGCGATGTGTTCCTCGCCCGACTTCAGGCGCTCCGCGATCGGCGCCGGCATGACCGCGGCGATCAGCGCATCGGATCGCGCCCTCAGGTGTTCCACCATCAACATGTCGCGACGCCACCCGGACAGCGCGTAGAAAATGACGATCGCGTTAATCGTAATCGTATTGACCATCGCATGAGTCGAAAGGAGCTCACGCAGCTGTCGATCATCCGGCGAGATAATCCCGTCGATCGGCGCGAAGTTCAATGCGAACAGCAACGCGGCAAGGCAGAAGGCAAAGACGATCAGGAAAAGACGCCAGTGCTGAACCCCGATCAGCAGCAGGAAGGCGCCAGCGAACGTGTAATAGACATGCAGGTCGCTGGCGATGCCCATCGCCCAGACGACCAACATGTGCGCGAATATGAGCAACAGCGCGAGCGCGATCGCACCGGCGTTTTCGCCATAGCGATGCAGGCGCGGGACCAGCAGCGGCAGCACCACGAGGATCGCGTTGTAGACGTGCAGCGGCAGCAGCCCCCAGAAGTCGTAGAAAGAGTTGAAGACCAAGTGCGACCCTGCGTTCGCCGACGTAACGAAAGCGCCGACGTTCACGCAGCGCTGCCGGCGCACGACGTCCGGATCGTTTGACACGATGCCGACCGACATGAGCCGCTCGAGCCACGCCGGTAACACCCCGACACGTTTCGGCTCCTGAATGATGAGGTCGCGGCGTTCCATGAGGCGGCTGAGCTGAGGGACCGGGCGGCCGCGGATACTAGACCGGACTTAGACGGCAAAAAACAGACTTTCCGGACAAAGGCTTGGCCGAATCCCTCCGGCAAACAGCATTCCTGTGACGGCCATCACATCACTTTCGGGCTGCTCAGAGCACTAACCGGCACTCGCCCAGGGCGATGGTCGCTCTGGACCAACCCAGGAGTAGTTTGAAGATGAAGCGTACTGTCCTTACCGCCACTGCTGCCGCCATCGCACTGACCGTTGCTTCGCTCGCCACGGCGGGCGACGCGTCGGCTCGCGGCCGGCACGGCGGTCATGGCCATGGTCATCATCACCACGGCCATCACCACCACCATCACCACCACGGCCATCACCACCACCGGCACCACCGCCACTTCTACTTCCGTGGCTACTCGTCGTGCTGGATGTGGAGCCCGTACTACGGCCGCCACATCAACGTCTGCTACGTCCCGTACGGGTACTGAGCAGATCGCGATGAAGGGCTCGCCCGGTCGTATCCGCCCGGGCGGGCTTCTTCTGATCCCCGATCGCGTCAAAGAAACCAAAAAAAACCATGACCGCCACGCCCAAGGCCCTCATCGCCACCGTTGCCGCGCTTGCACTGACTGCTGCCGCGCTCGCGACCACGACCGACGCATGCGCCCGCGGCCAGCATGGCGGCGGCCAAGGCCGTCATCATCTCGCCGGCCAACGCACCGGCCATCACCACGGCCATCACCTGCATCTGCAGCACCACCGCCACCACCAGCGCGGTTTCGTCACGCGCTTCAAGCCGTGCGTGGTGTGGACGCGGCAGGGCTGGACCACCGTCTGCGGCGTCGCCCGTTAAGCCGTTTGTACCGGTATTCCCGACCCGGATGTTGCGCTAGTCTGTGCGCATGAACCGGCCGCCGCCCCGCACGCCCCCGCGCCCGACCGACGTGCTCTCCGCTTTGCCGGCCGAGTTGTCGGCCCGGCTGTTTTCCAAGGCACGGCCGGTGTCGCTATCGGCCGACGAGACGCTGTTCCTGGCCGGCGACACGGGCGACGGCTGCTACCGGGTCGACGACGGACTGCTCAAGGCCAGCATCCTGTCGCCCACCGGCGGCGAACGCATCCTCGCCATCTTCGGCGCCGGCTCCGTGATCGGCGAATTGTCGATCATCGACGGCGCGCCGCGCTCGGCGTCGGTGACGGCGCTGCGCGATGCCAAGCTGCTATTCGTCAGCCGCGCATCATTCGAAGCGTTCAGCACCGACAATCCGGACGTCTATAAGCACCTGGTCGCACTGCTCGCCGGCCGCCTGCGCGACACCAACGGCGCGTTGATCGCGACGAGCTTCCTCTCGGTGAAGGGCCGCGTCGCGCGCGCGCTGCTTAATCTGGCGGAAGCGTTCGGCCACGACGTCGGCAATGGCCGCACGCTGGTGCGCCAGAAAGTGACGCAGAGCGACCTCGCCGCCATGGCCGGCATTGCGCGTGAGAACGTCAGCCGCGTGCTGCAGGACTGGATGAAGCGCAAGGTGGTGAGCCGCCTCGCCGGCTACTACTGCATCGAGAACCGGCGCGCGCTCACCGGCGAAGTCGAGGTTTGATCGGCATTTCCATGCAGTCGCGCCGAATCGGCGGCGCCGAGCGATTCCGTCACCAGTTGTCCGAGCGCGATGAAATCGGCCTTGCGCGGGGAGGTGCGCCGCCATGCAAGACCGATGGTGCGGCCCGGCTGCGGCGTGGCGAAACGCAACAGTTTCACCCGCTGGTCGCGCACCTCCACGTCGACCGCGATCTGCGGCACCAGCGTGACGCCATAGCCGTTGGCGACCATCTGCATGACCGTGGCCAAGCTGGTGGCGCCGAGCCCCATCGTTCCGTTCTGCCGCGCGTTGGCGCAGAACGTCAGCGCCTGATCGCGCAGGCAGTGCCCTTCCTCCAGGAGGATCAACCGGTCGTGCTCGATGTCGCGGGGCGACACGCGCGTTGTATTCAGCCGCGTGTCGGTAGAGGGCACCGCGAGCAGGAACGGATCGTCGAACAACTCCATCGTGTCGATGTCCGGATCGAATAGTGGCAACGCCAGCATGACGGCATCGAGCTCGCCGCGCGCCAGTTCGTCGAGCAATACACGCGTCTGGGTCTCGCGCAGCTCGATCTGCAGGTCGGGATAGCTGCGCTGGATCGTCGACAGCATGCGCGGCAGCACATAGGGCGCCAAGGTCGGGATCACGCCGAGGACGAGCCGGCCGGTCAGCACGCTGCGGCGGTGGCGCGCGAAGTCGACAAGATCGCGCACCTCGGCCAGGACCTGCTGGCCGCGCTCGGCGACCTCGATGCCGATGTCGGTCAGCACGACATCGCCCGGCCGCCGCTCGACCAGTTGGACGCCAAGCTGCCGTTCCAGATCGCGGATTTGCATGGACAGCGCCGGCTGGGTCACCGAGCAGGCTTCTGCGGCCCGACCGAAATGCCGATGCACGGCCAACGCCGACAAATACCTCAATTGTTTCAATGTGATCATGCCGATAAGGTAGCCTTATCGACCCCTTTAGGCAATACGATTAGACCTGATCCTTGATCCATCGCAATTTGGAGCCAATCCAATCGCCCTCATAAACAAAGTTTCCCGTCACGCTCCAAGGAGAGAAGAAACATGGACGCAAAAACCGACGACAAGAGCGCGGGCAAGTGCCCGTTCACAGGCGCCCGCGGACACCGGAATCGCGACTGGTGGCCTGACGCACTCGACATCGAGATGCTCCATCGCAACTCGTCGCTGTCCGATCCGATGGGCAAGGATTTCGACTATGCCAAGGAATTCAAGACTCTCGACCTCAATGCGGTGATCAAGGACCTCACCGCCTTGATGACGAACTCACAGGAGTGGTGGCCGGCCGACTTCGGTCACTACGGCGGTCTGATGATCCGCCTGGCGTGGCACGCCGCAGGAACCTACCGCATCACCGACGGGCGCGGTGGCGCCGGCACCGGACAACAGCGGTTTGCTCCGCTGAACTCCTGGCCGGACAACGCCAACCTCGACAAGGCCCGCCGTCTATTGTGGCCGATCAAACAGAAGTACGGAAAGAAGCTCTCGTGGGCCGATCTGCTGGTGCTCTCCGGGAACGTGGCGTTGGAGTCGATGGGCTTCAAGACGTTCGGCTTCGCCGGCGGCCGCGCCGACGTGTGGGAGCCAGAAGAGCTGTTCTGGGGTCCCGAGGGCACCTGGCTCGGCGACGAACGCTACAGCGGCGAACGCCAGCTTGCGGAGCCGCTCGGCGCCGTGCAGATGGGCCTGATCTACGTCAATCCGGAAGGGCCGAACGGCAATCCGGACCCGGTCGCGGCGGCCAAGGACATCCGCGAGACGTTCTTCCGCATGGCGATGAACGACGAAGAGACCGTCGCGCTGATCGCGGGCGGCCACACCTTCGGCAAGGCCCATGGCGCCGGTGATCCGTCGCTGGTCGGACCAGATCCCGAAAGCGGCGCCATCGAGGATCAGGGCCTCGGCTGGAAGAGCAAATACAACACCGGCATCGGCTGTGACGCCATCACCGGCGGTCCGGAAGTCACCTGGTCGCAGACGCCGACCAAGTGGAGCAACAACTTCTTCAAGAACCTGTTCGAGAACGAGTGGGAGCTGACGAAGAGCCCGGCCGGTGCCAAGCAGTGGAAGGCGAAAGGCGCGGCGGCCACCATTCCGGACGCCTACGACAAGTCGAAGAAGCATGTGCCGATGATGCTGACCACGGACCTGTCGCTGCGGTTCGATCCGGCCTACGAAAAGATCTCGCGGCGTTTCTATGAGCATCCGGAACAGTTCGCGGACGCGTTTGCCCGCGCCTGGTTCAAGCTCACGCATCGCGACATGGGTCCGATCCAGCGCTACCTCGGGCCGCTGGTGCCGAAGGAGACGCTGATCTGGCAGGACCCGATCCCGGCAGTGAATCACCCGCTGATCGACGACAAGGACGTCGCCGCGCTGAAGGCGAAGATCCTCGCCTCCGGCCTGTCGGTGTCGCAGCTCGTCTCCACCGCCTGGGCGTCGGCTTCGACGTTCCGCGGCTCGGACAAGCGCGGTGGCGCGAATGGCGCACGCATCCGCCTCGCGCCGCAGAAGGACTGGGAGGTCAACCAGCCGGCCCAGCTCAAGACGGTGCTTGCGAAGCTAGAAGCGATCCAGAAGGAATTCGGCAAGAAGGTTTCACTCGCCGACCTGATCGTTCTCGGCGGCTGCGCCGCGGTCGAGAAGGCCGCCAAGGACGCCGGGGTCGACGTGAAGGTCCCCTTCACGCCGGGCCGGATGGATGCGTCGCAGGAGCAGACCGACGTCGAATCCTTCGCCCCGCTCGAGCCGCGGGCGGACGGCTTCCGCAACTACGTCAACAGCAAGAAGCATCAGTTCATGGCGCCGGTGGAGGCATTGGTGGACCGGGCGGCTTTGTTGCGGCTGACCGGACCGGAGATGACCGTTCTTGTCGGCGGCCTGCGTGTGCTCGGCGCGAACGCCGGGGATTCCAAGCATGGCGTCTTCACCAAGCAGCCCGGAAAGCTGACGAACGACTTCTTCCTCAACCTCCTCGACATGAGCACGGAGTGGAATCCGGCCGGCGACAGCGTTTATGAAGGCCGCGACCGCAAGACAAAGGCGCTCAAGTGGACCGGCACCAGCGTCGACCTGATCTTCGGCTCGCACTCCCAGCTCCGCGCCTTCGCGGAAGTCTATGGTTGTGCCGACTCGAAGGAGAAGTTCGTGAAGGACTTCGTGGCGGCGTGGAACAAGGTGATGAACGCGGATCGCTTCGATCTGGCGTAATCGATCATATGCAAAAGCGGTCCCCCGGACCGCAACGCATCGGGTGGTCAGGGGCGGCCGTGCAGGGCCGCCCCTGATCCTTTTTGAGAGTCGCCGTGCGAGCTCAGTACGGCCGCACCGTGCCCTGCACGGTGGTCCGCAACATCAGCCGGCGCTGATCCGAGGGGAAATCGTCGCGCGCATGCGTCGAGCAGCGATTGTCCCAAAGCAGGAGGTCGCCGACCTTCCAGACATGGCGGTAGACGAACTCCGGTCTCTCGGAGTGATCGAACAGCGCTTCAAGCAGTGCGTCGCTCTCGGCCTGCGGCAGGCCTTCGATCTCCTGAGTCATCAGCCGATTGACGTAAACGGCCTTGCGGCCGGTTTCCTCGTGAGTACGGAACACCGGATGCGTGGCTTGCGCGGTCGCGCCGATCCCGCCCTGGTTACGAATCGTCGAGCCGTAGTTGTAGAAATGCCGCGCACGGCGACCTTCGAGCTTCGCCTTGATGACGGGGTCGAGCGTTTCGTAGGCCGCATAGCCGCTCGCAAACAGCGTGTCGCCGCCATGGCTCGGGATCTCGAGCGAATAGAGCAGCGTGCCGTTGTGCGGCAGATCGTGGTGGATCATGTCGTGGTGGAAGTTCATCTCGCCGTCGGGCAGCGCGCCGATGGTCTCGCCGTTCTCGCGGATGTTCGAGATCATCATGATGTTCGGCAACAGCCGCGAATAGCCCCTCGGGAAAAACTTCGGCGGCCGTCCCAGCGGACCGACCGCGCCGAAATATTCGGTCACGCGCAACAAGTCTTCCTGCTCCAGCTTCTGGCCGCGGAACAGCAGCACCGAATGGTCGAGCCAGGCTTGTCGCAGGCGCTTGATCGTGTCGGCATCCGGCGTGTCGTGCAGGTCAATCCCGCGGATTTCGGCGCCGATGTGCTTGGACAGGGGGACGATGTCGAAAGTGGTTGCCGTTGCGACAGTCATGCGCTGTCCTCCCTTGTTGTTGCTTCTTATGCGATCCAAGTCTGATCCAGCTTCCCAAGTCTGATCCAGCTTCCCAAGTCTGATGCAACTTCGCGAGGCTGTAAAGCGCGACGCTTGATCGCGTTCCGCTGACGCAGCAGGATGCGTACACCAGAACAACGAGACGGTTCAGGGGAGTGCGCCATGGTCAAATTCCGCTGCTTCTTCGCGGTTACGGGATCGTTGCTTTTGCTTGCCGCGCCGGCCGCGGCGCAGTCGGCAGCGAACTACCCGAACAAGCCGATCCGCATCGTCGTGTCGGTCGCAGCCGGGGGCGGCGTCGACCTCTCGGCGCGCATCATCGCCAACCACCTGCAAACGCTCTGGGGTCAGCCCGTGACCGTCGAGAATCGCACCGGCGGCTCGAGCAACATCGCGGGCGAAGCGGTGTGGCGCTCGGCGCCCGACGGCTATACGCTGCTCGCGACGCCGCCCAACACGCTCACCGCCAATTCGGCGCTGTTCTCCAAGCTCAACTACGACCCCGCGACCTTCGAGCCGGTGGCGATCATGGCGCTGGGTGCGAACATCCTGGCGGTAAAGAACGACTCGCCGGCCAAGACCGTCCCCGAGCTGATCGCTCACGCCAAGGCCAACAAGCTCAGCTACGCCTCGCAGGGGAACGGCTCGACCTCTCATCTCACGTTCGAGCTGTTCAAGAGCCGCACTGGCATCCAGGTGACGCATGTGCCCTATAAGGGCGCGGCGCCGGCGGTCAACGATCTCGCCGGCGGTCATGTCGACACGATGTTCTGTGACCTCGGCACCATCCTGCAACTGCATCGCGGCAACCGGGTCCGGATCATCGCGGCGGCCACCGCGAAGCGGATCGGGCTGCTGCCCGAGATCCCGACGATCGACGAAACCGCACTGCCGGGCTTCAATTCGACGACATTCTTCGCGCTGATGGCGCCGCCAAAGACGCCGCGTGACGTCCGCGAGAAACTCAACAAGTCGATCGTCGCCGCGATGCGCACGGCCGAGGTGCAGGAGAAGTTGAAATCGATCTTTGTCGATCCGAGCGACCTCGACGTGGACGCAATGGACAAGTTCATCAAGTCCGAGGCCAAGCTCTGGGGCGGCGTCATCCGCGCCGCCAAGATCACCGTCGAGCAGTAGGCTTACTGCGCCGCGTCCTTCAACGGCGCGGCGTGCTCGCCATTGACGCCTTCGGCTTCATGGCCGTTGGTCAGCATCGAGGGCTGCGGCATGGTGATGATGTTGTAACCGGAGTCCACAAAATGGATGTCACCGGTGACTCCGGTCGAAAGATCGGAAAGCAGATAGAGCGCGGCGCCCCCGATCTCGTCGAGCGTCACCCCGCGCCGCAACGGCGAATGGCGCTGCTGGAACGAGAACATCTTGCGCGCATCGGCGATGCCGGCGCCCGCCAGCGTGCGGATCGGCCCGGCCGAGATCGCGTTGACGCGAATGGCGGAGGCGCCGAAATCGACCGCGAGATAGCGCACCGAGGCCTCGAGCGCCGCTTTGGCCACGCCCATGACGTTGTAGTTCGGCATCGCCCGCTGGCCGCCGTTGTAGGTCAGCGTCACCATCGCGCCGCCCGCCGGCATCAGCGGCGCGGCGCGCCTCGCCACCTCGGTGAACGAGAAGCAGGATATCAGCATGGTGCGCAGAAAATTGGTGCGCGTGGTGTCGGCGTAGCGGCCCTTGAGCTCGTTCTTGTCGGAGAACGCAATCGCGTGCACCAGGAAATCGAGCGAGCCCCATTTCTCGGCGAGCGTCGCGAAGGTGGCATCGACCGAAGCCGTGTCCTCGACGTCGCACGGCAGCAGCAGGTCGGCATTGACGGATTGCGCCAGCGGCTTAACGCGGCGGCCGAGCGCCTCGCCTTGGTAGGTGAAGGCCAGCGTCGCGCCATGCGCGGCGAGCGTTTTTGCGATACCCCAGGCGATCGAGTGGTCATTGGCGACCCCCATGATCAACCCGCGCTTGCCCTGCATCAGCCCCGGCATGTGCATCACCACGCTCTACACGTCCTGCGCACCACGTCTCTCACGCGTCCAGCCGCTTGAAAACGACCGACGCATTGGTGCCGCCGAAGCCGAACGAGTTCGACAGCACGCATCCCAATGTCACGTTGTCCTTTCGCTCGCGCACGATCGGCATGTCGGCGAAGTCCGGATCGAGGTTCTCGATATTGGCGCTCTCGCAGACGAAGCCGTTGTTCATCATCAGCAGCGAGTAGATCGCCTCCTGCGCACCGGCGGCACCGAGCGAGTGGCCGGTCAGCGACTTCGTCGCCGAGATCATCGGGCACCTGTCGCCGAACACCGCGCGGATCGCCTCGATCTCCTTGCTGTCGCCGATCGGCGTGGAGGTCGCGTGCGGATTGATGTAGTCGATCGGCGCCTTCACGGTCGCCAGCGCGAGCTTCATGCAGCGCATTGCGCCCTCCCCCGACGGCGCCACCATATCTTCGCCGTCCGACGTCGCGCCGTAGCCGGCAACCTCCGCATAGATTTTTGCGCCGCGGGCTTTTGCGTGCTCGAGCTCCTCGAGCACCAGCACGCCGGCACCGCCCGCGATCACGAAGCCGTCGCGATCGGCGTCGTAGGCGCGCGAAGCCTTCTCCGGCGTGGCGTTGTATTTCGAGGACATCGCGCCCATGGCGTCGAACATGTTCGACAGCGTCCAGTCGAGCTCCTCGGAGCCGCCAGCGAACACCATGTCCTGCTTGCCCCACTGGATCAGCTCGGCGCCATTGCCGATGCAGTGGTTCGAGGTCGCGCAGGCCGACGAAATCGAATAGTTCACGCCCTTGATCTTGAACCAGGTCGCGAGCGTCGCCGAGGCGGTCGACGACATCGCCTTCGGCACGGCGAACGGTCCGATGCGCTTCGGGCTGTTGTTCTTGCGGGTGATGTCGGCCGCCGCCACGATGGTCGAGGTCGACGGACCGCCGGATCCCATCACGATGCCGGTGCGCTCGTTCGAGATGTCGCTCGGCTCGACGCCGCTATCGCGGATCGCCTGCTCCATCGCGACGTGGTTCCACGCCGAGCCCGGACCGAGGAAGCGCATGGCGCGGCGGTCGACGGTGCCGGACGGATCGAGCGTCGGCGCGCCATAAACCTGGCAGCGGAAGCCGTTCTGCGCAAACTGTTCCGAATGCGAGATGCCGGATTTCGCCTCACGCAGGCTCGCCAGCACTTCCTGGGTGTTGTTACCAATCGACGAGACGATACCGATCCCGGTGACGACGACGCGTCTCATAACAAGCCTCGACTATTGTCTCGTGGTGGGCGCGCCGCGCACTCCACACATCCCCGCCGCCAATCAGCTACCCACCCACTACCGGCTCTTCCTGCTTGAACAGGCCGACCTTCAGGTCGCTCGCACGGTAGATCACTTGGCCGTCGGCCGACAGCCAGCCGTCGGCAACGCCGAGCACGAGCTTCGAGCGCATCACCCGCTTGATCTCAACCCCGTAGATTACCTGCTTAATGGTCGGAAGCACCTGGCCGGAGAACTTCAACTCGCCGAGGCCGAGCGCCCGCCCTTTGCCGGGCGACCCGAGCCAGCCGAGGAAGAAGCCAAGCAGCTGCCACAGCGCATCAAGGCCGAGACAGCCCGGCATCACCGGGTCGCCCTTGAAGTGGCAGGGAAAGAACCAGAGGTCGGGCTTGAGGTCGAGCACCGCGCGCACCACGCCCTTGCCGTACTCGCCGCCGGCTTCCGCAATTTCGGAGATGCGGTCGAACATGAGCATGGGCGGCAACGGGAGTTGCGGCCCCTCGCCGAACAGTTCCCCGCGCCCGCAGGCCAGGAGGTCCTCATACGTGAAGCTAGTCTGCCGGTTCCCCATCCTCGTCCCGTCCTTATCGCCGTTCCATACGCGAGCGGCATCAAAGTCCTAACATAGGCGCCCCGCCGGCAAAAACCCAGGGACCTACCCGCTATCTGCGGGATTGGAACGGGGGATCGCGGCCATGACCGCCCCGTGGCATTTTGGCATAGAAGCCCCTATTTGCGAGCAAGTTGCATCTCCGGCTGAATATGTTACAAATGAAACGATCTTAGTGCTCGAGTGTGCCGATGACGTCTTCGCGGACCATGATCTTTACGAATTACGCCGAGGCGACCGCGCCCAATGCCGCGGAGCGCGCGGCGTTGACCGGATGCCCCTGGCACGACGTCAAGGCCATGCTCCGGCAGGTCGGTCTGCGTCCCACCCGCCAGCGCATGGCGCTCGGCTGGATCCTGTTCGCCAAGGGCGACCGGCACATCACCGCCGAAATGCTCTACGAAGAGGCGGCCAAGGCCAAGGTGCCGGTGTCGCTCGCAACCGTCTACAACACGCTGCACCAGTTCACCGATGTCGGTTTGCTGCGCCAGGTCGCGGTCGACGGCTCGAAGACCTACTTCGACACCAACGCGTCGCAGCACCACCACTTCTTCGTCGAGGGCGAGAACGCGCTGCTCGACATCCCGCACACCGACGTCGTGGTCGGCAAGACCCCGGTGCCGCCGGAAGGCTATGAAATCGCGCGCATCGACGTGGTCGTGCGGCTGCGCCGCAAAGGCCGCTGAGCTCTTCACCAATTCTCGGTTGGATGCCCGGGTTCGTGCCGGACATTGTTGTTTTGCGTTCGGAGCACGGTTGCGCCGCGGGTCACCCTCCCCCTTGTGGGGAGGGTCGACCGCCTGAGTGAAGCGAGGGCGGTCGGGGTGGGGGTCGTCATTGGTGCGGACAGACTCTCCACAACAACTTCGACCCCCACCCCCCGCGCGACGCTCGCGACCCTACCCACAAGTGGGTGGGTGACCCGCGGCGCGATCCGTGTCCGAACCCGAGAGCGCCTTCCTCGCAGCAAATCTGCGTCGTTGGGCCGCTTGCGCCCTGCATTCCATTGTCATCAACTCGGATTAAGGGTCGCTGACGATCCTCAAGGCCCGGGAGACATTCATGATACCGAAATTCGCGCATCGCGCCGCGCTCGTCGCCGCGCTTGCCTTGGTTGTGGGTGCGGTGAGCGCCCCGAGAGCTCAGGACATCGAAGGCCGGCTCGTGATCGTCACCTCGTTCTCGAAGGACGTGACCGAGCCCTATCGCACCGCGTTCCAGAAGAAATATCCCGGCACCAAGGTCGAGGTGCAGAACCGTAACACCAACGCGGCGGTGACCTTCATCCGGGAAACGAAATCAAACCCGCCGGACATCATGTGGGCGTCGGCGCCGGACGCCTTCGAGGTGCTCAAGAAGGACAAGCTGCTGCACAAGTATCAGGCTAAGGCGAAGGGCATCGCCACCAAGATCGGCTCGTATCCGGTGAACGATCCCGACGGTTACTTCACCGGCTTCGCCGCCTCGGGCTACGGCATCATGTACAACACGCGCTACCTCAAGGCGAACAACATCCCGGCGCCGAAGGAATGGGACGACCTCAAGAAGCCGGTGTATTTCGGCCATGTCGGCATCTCGGCGCCGTCGCGCTCCGGCACCACGCATCTTACGGTCGAGACGATCCTGCAGGGCGAAGGCTGGGACAAAGGCTGGGCGACGCTGCTCGAGATCGGCGGCAATCTTGCGCAGGTGTCCGATCGCTCGTTCGGCGTGCCCGATGCGGTCAACAGCGGACAATACGGTCTCGGCATCGTCATCGATTTCTTCGGCCTGTCGGCGAAGGCGTCCGGCTTCCCGGTCGAGTTCGTCTACCCGACCGTGACCGCGATCGTCCCCGCCAATGTCGGGATCATCGCCAACTCCAAGAGCCCGCGCGCGGCGGAGGCTTTTGTCGAATTCCTGCTGTCGGAGGAGGGCCAGCAGATCCTGCTCGATCCGAAGATCCAGCGTCTGCCGGTGCGGCTCGATACCTACGCCAAGGCGCCGGCGGGCTATCCCAACCCGTTCAAGGACGCCCGCCTCGCCAAGGGCATCACCTTCAATTCCGAATTGTCGGAAGCGCGCTATGAACTGCTCAATTCGCTCTACGACCGCGTCGTGACGTTCCGCCTGAAGGAGCTCAATGCGGCTTGGAAGGCGATCCAGACCGCCGAAGCAAAGCTCGGCCCGAAGGCGAGCGCGGCAGCCAAGGACCTGCTGGCGCAGGCGCGCAAGCTCGCCACGACCGTGCCGATCAGCGAGAAGGAATCGACCGATCCGTCGATTACCGGCGCCTTCCAGCCGCTGAAAGAGGGCCAGAAGGCCGCCGGCCGGCAGGCCGAGTTCGAGAGCCGCTGGGATGCGGCCGCGCTGAAGAACTACACCGAGGCGCGACAGCTGGCGGAAAAAGCGCTGACGGCGAAGTAGTTTCGGGTCTCGTGTCCCGGACGCCATAAGCGCGTTTACGCGCGTCTTTGACGCGCTATGGCAGCACGAAGTGATGCACCGCTGATCCGGGACCCCGGTTCCTGCGAACCAAGAAACCGGGTTCCCGGGTCTGCAGCGCATCATTCCGCTTCGCTTCATGCTGCGCAGCGCCCGGGAAACGCACAACTGACGCACCGCGTCTATCCCGTCCTGAAAGCCGCCGCTATCATCCTCCGCGTGTCCTCCCTGTCCACCATAGCGGTCGCAAGGCCGTCGCTCGCGGTCCGCCTCGGCGGCAGCCCGGCGCAGATCGCGATCCTCGTCGGCGTCTCGCTGTTCCTGATCGCCTTTCTGATCGTGCCGATCCTGCGCGTGATCGTTGTCGCATTCACCGGCCGTGACGGCGGCTTCACGCTGATCCATTTCAGCGATTTCCTCGACAACGCGCTGTTGCGCGACTCGTTCTGGAATTCGATCTACGTCGCCGCCATGACGGTCGTGGTCGCGAGCCTGATCGCAGTGCCGCTCGCCACCATCATCGCGCGCTTCAATTTCCGCGGTGCGGCGCTGATCCACACCCTCGGCGTCATCCCGCTGGTGATGCCGCCGTTCGTCGGCGCGGTGGCGATGCAGCTGATCTACGGCCGCAACGGCAGCATCAACCTCCTGCTCAACGAATGGTTCGGCTTCCGCATCCCGTTCATGGAAGGGCTGAACGGCGTGATCTTCGTCGAGGCGCTGCATTATTTCCCGTTCATCCTGCTCAACCTCTCCGCCTCGCTCTCGAATATCGATTCCTCGATGGAGGAGTCGGCGCAGAACCTCGGCGCGCACGGCTTCACGCTGTTCCGGCGTATCGTGTTCCCGCTCGCGCTGCCCGGCTATGTCGCCGGCGCAGCGCTGGTGTTCGTGAAGGTGTTCGACGATCTCGCCACGCCGCTCCTGCTCAACGTCACCAACATGCTGGCGCCGCAGGCGTATCTGAAGATCACCACGGTCGGCCTCACCGATCCGATGGGTTATGTGATCTCCGTGATCATGATCCTGTGCTCGCTCGGCGCCATGGCGCTGGCGGGCCTGACGCTGCGCGGACGCGACTTCTCGACCCAGCAGCGCGGCGGCGGTGGCCTCTCCCGCCGCAGCATGAGCCGCACCGGCAATCTCGCCGCCGGCGCGTTCATCGTTTTCATCCTCCTGCTGGTGCTGTCGCCGCATATCGGCATTTTCCTGCTTTCGATCGCTACCGTGTGGTCGTTCGCGGTGCTGCCCGACGGTTTCACGCTCGCGCACTACGCCACCGTGTTCCGCGAGTCCGGCCCGCTGATCTCGAACACCATCCTCTATTGCGGCCTCGCCGGGCTGATCGACGTGGTGCTCGGCGCATCGCTCGCCTATGTCGTGCTGCGCACCAAGCTGCCCGGCCGCAAGCTCGTCGAACAGGTCGCGATGTCGGCGGTGGCCGTGCCCGGCCTGGTGCTCGGCATCGGCTTGCTGCGCACCTACTACGACGTGACCCTGCCGTGGTCGGGTGAATCGCTGGCAACCTTCTGGTTCATGCTGGTGATCGCCTATGCGGTGCGTCGCCTGCCCTATGCGCTGGCGGCCGCCACCGCCGCCATCCAGCAGCTGCACGTGAGCCTCGAAGAAGCCGCGGAAAACCTCGGCGCCGGCAAGTTCACCACCCTCACCCGCATCGTGGTGCCGCTGATGACCGGCGGGCTGCTCGCAGGCTTCGTCACCAGCTTCGCCACGGCGGCGGTCGAGCTCTCCGCCACGCTGCTGCTGGTCGCGCGCGCGCCGGACGCGCCGCTCTCTTACGGCATCTATGTCTACATGCAATCCGCCGCCGGCCGCGGGCCGGGTGCGGCGCTCGGCGTCATCGCCGTGGTTGTGGTCTCGATCGCCACCTACCTCGCCTATCGCGTCGCCGAGCGCGAGCGCGGCCTCAAGTCGAGAGCATTCTGATGGCGCGCGGCGTCACCATCGACCACGTGACCTTCGGCTACGGCGCCACGCCGGTGCTGGAGGACGTCTCGCTCGACGTCGCGCGCGGGCAGTTCTTTGCCTTCCTCGGCCCGTCGGGCTCGGGCAAGACCACGCTGCTCCGTCTCATTGCCGGCTTCGGCACGCCGACCGCGGGACGCATCCTGATCGGCGAGCGCGACGTGACGCGGCTGCCGCCCTGGAGCCGCAATGTCGGCATGGTGTTCCAGAGCTACGCGCTGTGGCCGCACATGAACGTGCGCAAAAACGTCGCCTTCGGGCTCGAGCGCCGCAAGCTCTCGCGCACCGAGATCGATCGCAAGGTCGATGCCGCGCTCGAGCTGGTCGGGCTCTCCGCTTTCGCCGAACGCCGCCCCGCGCAACTCTCCGGTGGCCAGCAGCAGCGCGTCGCGCTCGCCCGCACCGTGGTGATCGAGCCCGAGGTGCTGCTGCTCGACGAACCGCTGTCGAATCTCGACGCGCGGCTGCGGGTCGAGATGCGCGTGGAGCTCAGGCAGCTCCAGCGCAAGCTCGGCATCACCGCGATCTACGTTACGCACGACCAGGAGGATGCCAACGCGGTCGCCGACAGTATCGCGGTGCTCGACCAGGGCCGCATCCAGCAGATCGGCACGCCGATCGAGCTCTACGACCGCCCGGCCAACCGCTTTGTCGCCACCTTCCTCGGCACCGCCAACCTGATCGAAGGCACGATCGAATCCGGCGGACGCTTTGTCTCGGACGGGATTGCGTTGGCCGACATCGCCGGCACCACAGGCGCGGCCTGCATCTCGATTCGCCCGCAGGACATTTCGGTCGGCCCGCCGGACAGCGGCATTGCCGCACGCATCGCCGAGCGCGAATTCCTCGGCAACATCACGCGCTATCACACGCAAGCCGGCGTGCAGTCGATCGTGGTCGACGTGCCGCACCGCCGCGGCGCGCCGGTACACGAGGTCGGCGAGACCATCGGGCTGATCGTCCCGCCGTCGCAAATCTCGGTGTTGAAGTAGCCCGTCCTCGTGTCCCGGACGCGCGCAGCGCGAGCCGGGACCCAGCAACCTTCGTAAAAAGATCTATTGCGCTTCACGATTCTTACTCTGGCTGCCGGGTCGCGTTCCGCTCGCTATGCTCGCTTCACTTGCCCGGGACACGATATAGTCATCGCGGCACCAAGTACCGGCGTGAGCCACAATGTCCGGCAGTTACTTCGTTTATATTCTCGCGAGCAAGCGAAATGGGACCTTGTACGTCGGCGTCACGAACGATCTCGTGCGCCGGATGTCCGAGCACAAAGCAAAGCTCGTTCCCGGTTTCACGCGTCAGTACGGCGTCGACAAGCTGGTCTACTTCGAAGAGTACGGATCAATTTTGGAAGCACGCGCCCGCGAGCGGTCACTCAAGCGTTGGCTGCGGGCCTGGAAGCTCGAACTGATCGAGAAAATGAATCCGGAATGGCGCGATCTGACTGACGAATTGGCGTTCTAGCCAGCGTGCCCCAGGCGAGTGAAGCGCCGAATCCAAAAAGAACATCTTGCGAAGCGCTGGGTCCCGGCTCGCGCTTCGCGCGTCCGGGACACGGAAGCTACGGAACCGTCTCGTTGGGGTAGACGCCCCAGAGCCGCTCCTGCGCGATCCAGCCGTCGAAGCCGGCGCCGGTGATGTGGCACCACTTGCCGGTGCACTTGCGCACCGATGCCTGTACGCCCGGCTGCAGCCGCGCCAACACCGCCCCGTGGTCCCCGGCAGTGCCGAACAGCGGAACCAACTCGTCCTTGTGCTTGGAGATCACCATTGCGGTGCGACGGCCCGACAGCAGCGAGTGGTACACCCAACCCTCGGAACCTTCCCAATCACGGATGCGCCGCCAATTGTCGGACTCGGCCGTGATCTCGACCGGCAGGCCCGAGCGGGTGAACTGCCAGGTCACGTCGTGGTTCCGGGTCGGGCCGGCGCGCACGTTAACCTTGTCCGGCTTTAGGCTGACGAAGCGCGGCACCGGCAGGCCCGACGAGGCGCCGGCCGCGAGTTCCTGCGCGGTCGCGAACGGCATGGCAGCGGCAACAGCCAGCGCCAGGCCCGCGATCACTGCGGCAACGACCACACGAAAAGAGCCGATCAACGCGACAAAACGCTGGTACATGTTGTTGTCCCACGCGGCTACCGGTGATGCTGCGGCGATCCGTTGCAGATCGGCCGAAGTGGCAGCCCGACGCCCCCGAAAATGAAGGTGCAGTGTTGAAGAACACCGGTTAAAGAGACCTGAACGCGCCGTCGAAACCCGGGCGGCGGTGCCGGATTGCAACACTCCGGAGCAACGCGATGGCGAGACCGAAACGTCCACTCGTGGTGGTGACGCGCAAGCTGCCGGACACGATCGAAGTCCGTATGCGCGAGCTGTTCGATACGCGCCTCAATGCCGACGACAAGCCGATGTCGCAGGCCGAGCTGGTCGAGGCGGTGAAGACCGCCGACGTGCTGGTGCCGACGGTCACGGATACCATCGACGATGCGGTCATCGGCAAGGCCGGCGATCAGCTCAAGCTGATCGCGAATTTCGGCAACGGAGTCGACAACATCGACGTCGCGAACGCGGTCGAGCACGGCATCACCGTGACCAACACGCCGAACGTGCTCACCGAGGACACCGCCGACATGACCATGGCGCTGATCCTGATGGTGCCGCGGCGGCTGGCGGAAGGCGCCTCCGTGCTCACCAACGATCGCAAATGGACCGGATGGTCGCCGACCTGGATGCTCGGCCACCGCATCTGGGGCAAGCGGCTCGGCATCATCGGTATGGGGCGCATCGGTCAGGCGGTGGCGCGCCGCGCCCGCGCCTTCGGCCTGCAGATCCACTATCACAACCGCCGCCGCGTGCCGGCGAAGATCGAGGAAGAATTGTCGGCCACCCACTGGGAGAGCCTCGACCAGATGCTGGCGCGCATGGACATCATCTCGATCAACTGTCCGCACACGCCCGCGACCTATCATCTGCTCTCGGCGCGCAGGCTCAAGCTGTTGCGGCCCGACGCCTACGTCGTGAACACCGCTCGCGGCGAGGTGATCGACGAGAAC
This sequence comes from Xanthobacteraceae bacterium, assembly GCA_019745775.1. Taxonomy (GTDB): domain Bacteria; phylum Pseudomonadota; class Alphaproteobacteria; order Rhizobiales; family Xanthobacteraceae; genus VAZQ01. The sequence continues at coordinate 86,174 of JAIESR010000096.1, forward strand.
GCGCTGGTGAAGCTGATCACCGACGGCGAAATCGCCGGCGCCGGCCTCGACGTTTTCGAGCATGAGCCCGCGGTGTCGCCGAAGCTGGTGCGGCTCGCGCGCGCCGGCAAGGTCGTGCTGCTGCCGCATCTCGGCTCGGCGACGCTCGAAGGCCGCATCGACATGGGCGAGCGCGTGATCGTCACATCAGGACGTTCCTCGACGGCCACAAGCCGCCGGACCGCGTGCTGCCGTCGATGTTGTGATGCGTTCCGGCGCGGCAACGTCATGTTAAAGCTCGGCGTCTATTGTGGAGTACTCGAGTACTCCAGGCCGGAGGCATGCACATGAAACGACTATCCGCGGTGCTGGTTCTGTCCGCTTGCGTCTCAAGCGCCGCGCTCGCGCAAGCACCGGGACCAAGTCCCGGCGGCAAGCCGGCGCCCGGTCCGGGGGCAGCACCTGTCCCAGGTACAGGCGGGCCGGCCGAGTTTGTGCTGATGGTCTGCAACAAATCCAAGGAATTGGCTTTTGCGGCTGTCGGCTCGCGCATTCCGCAAAGCGGAGGTGGCGAACATGCCACGCGCGTTCAGGGCTGGTGGCAAGTGCCCCCAGGAGAGTGCAGCAAGATCGGCACGTTTCCAGACCCAGGCTTTCTCATTCACCTGCGTTCGCAGCGCGGCATAACCGCGACTTTCAAGGAGCGGCCCTCAGTGCCGTTGTGCGTCAACATCAAAGACGCTTTCACCTCGACGGTTGCATCTTTCAAGCGGGACCCAAAGCAGTGCTCTGCGGAACAGACGTCGGTGATGTTTCAGATGTTCGAAGTCGGCCAGGCAAGAACCTACACGTTGACGCTCAACCCCTAGCGGACAGGGCTACAAGCCCACTACTCCGCCGCCTGCGTCGCGGTGTGGCGGCGCACGGCCGGCATCACCTCCTCGACCAGACGCCGCATCGACTCGCGGCCCCAGGCGGCGTTGCGGCCGCCCCAGTCGACGCCGGTCACCAGCAGCGTGCCGAACGGTCCGACACGCTCGCGGAACGCGATCAGCTTTGACGCCACCGTCTCCGGCGAACCGTAGAGCACGCGGGCCTCGACGATCGCGTCGACGGTCAACTCCTCGTCGCGCATGTCGGGACGCGGCTTGAGATTGGCGAGACGGCCGGAGCGCTTCAGCACCTCGTAGAGATAGCCGAAGGTGTAGCGATAGGCGCTGTCCGGCGCGAACACGCGCTCGCGCGCCTCCGCATCCGAGCCGGCGACCAGCACATAGGACGCGACCCGCCAGTCGTCGCCGCTCGCGGCGCGCCCGGCCTCGGCGCAGCCGGCCGAATATGTATTCCAGTGCGTGGCGACCACGTCGGCGCGCGCCAGCGGCGACGAGATCGGACCCCAGCCGCGCTCTGCGGCCACGCGCACCGTCGACGAGTTCGGGCTCGACACCGCCACCACCACCGGCGGCCCGCCCGGCCGTAGCGGCTTCGGCATGAAGCCGATGCCGAGCTCGCGGCTGATCGCCTTCCTGATGCCGAACTTCCAGAACTCGCCATCGAATTCGTACGGCGGGTCCTGCGCCCAGATGCGCGTGATCATGTCCATCGACTCGATCAGCATCCGGTTGCGCTTCGCGACGTCGGCGACGTCGAACAGCTCGTAGTCCGACGGCAGGCTGCCGGTGCCGATCCCGAACAGGAAGCGGCCCTGGCTCATATGGTCGAACTGCGCGACCTCGGCCGCGATCACCGCCGGATGCCGGTTCGGCAGGTTGATCACGCCGGTGCCGAAGGTGATGCGGCTGGTCTGCGGAATGAGGCTCGCCATGAACATCAGCGGCGACGGGATCGGCTCGGTGGTGGCCGAGAAATGCTCGCCGACGAACACCTCGTCGAAACCGAGCCGCTCGGCCAGCAGCACCTTCTCGGCGGTCTCGGCCATGGTGTCGGTGAGCGTCCGCGTCGGCGGATGCAGCGGCATCATGAAGAGGCCAAGACGCATTGTGCTGTGAGCCCGGTTCTGCCTGAAACAACGCCGGATCATAGGTTGATGCCGACCTTGCGCAAGCGCCTAAACTCGAGGCGCGCCGGCAGGCGGCGGTCCGCCATGCAGCGACTTATCGGCGCGTGGTGTTCTCGGCCACGCCGTCGGCGCAGCGCCTGAACACCAGCATCGCGTCGGCCTCCCGGACATAGGATTTCCAGATCAATCCCCCGGGAACGACGGTGGGCGCGCAATAACCGGCGCTGCGCGCGGTTGCGACGTAGTGCGCGATCTCGTCCGCCGGCAGCCCGTGATCCGAAAGCACCAGCACGTCATAGCGGCGGTTGTTGACGGCCTCGCGCCAGAGCTCGGGCGTAACGAAGGCGGGGAAAGGCTCGCTGGTGTGCCAAGCGTAGGAAGCGTCATGCGGCGCGCCGCCACGGTAGTTGGCGAACGCATTCGCGCCAAACCACGGCTGCACGGCGAATGTCTTGAAGCCGAGGGCGGCAATCCGGGCGTCAGCGCGCGCGAGCATCTGCGCCGTTGCCGGCCCGGCGGAATAGGGCTCGCGGATATCGCGCAGTGACGCGCTTGCCGTGTAGAATACATGGACGAATACGATCACCGCGACGCTCGCCACCGTGACGCGGCGCCGGACGGCGGCGAGTTCGCCAAGTGCGCCCCAGCCGACCCATAGCGCGAAAATCCAGAAGAGATAGAGAAAGCCCGCGTGCCAGGCATTCGCGTACTTCACAATGGCAAAGACGATCAGCGTCGCGAAAACGGCGATCACGAGCACTGCGATGCCTGCGCGCTGGAACAGGAGGAAGGAGGGCGCCAGCAACAATGTGGTTATGAGGCCTCCCACGATCACCGCGGCGACGGTCGGGGGAGATGCGCTCCATATGTCCGGACGATCGACGAACGCCTCGACGAACACCGTGATTCCACGTCGGATCTCTATGCCGTGCTCATAGAAGCTCGCATCCGGCGCGGGCCATGCCTGGAGCAGAGCCAGGCCCACGGCTGCGACATAGAGCGCGCTGCCGGCGAGGTGCGCACGCGGCCAATTTGCCCATTGCCAATTCCTCCATTGCAAAGTCCCGCTGCGCCAGATCGTGAAGAGAAATTCGGCGAACAGAAAAGCCGAGATGATGAGGCTGTGCGTGTTCGCATTCGCGCAGAAGGCAAGCAACGCGCCATAGAGCACGGGCCGGCGCAGCCGGTCGGCGAACGTCGCGGCGATCAACGGGATCGCCACGAGGTCGAGCGCGTAGCTGCGGGCGACGATGGCGTATTGATACGCCAGGAAATACGAGAAGACGATTCCGACGCGCAGCCAGTAAGGGAACGGCGCGCGCGTCAGGATGATCCAGGCGCCGATACAGGCGAGAGCGCCACTCACCATCCAGAGGTAGGCGAACGGCAGGCCCGCATGTGAAACAAGCCAGAGCAACGCATGCCAGATCCCCGGCGTGCCTTCATAGTGGAGCCGGTGCGCCAGCAGATCCCACAGCGTGGTATCGCGACCGAGGAGCCAGGCGTGGGCCTCATCGAACCAGGCCTCGTGCCGCGATCCGACGGTCGCGAGCAGCGCGGCAAATAGCGCCAGAACCAGGGCGGATCGCCATGGCTCCCAATCGATTTTCGAAATCGGCGCGGTGGTCGGCGGCACGCCATCACCCCTTTCTGCCGGCGCTAGACCGGCGCGATGGGGAGAGTGAATGGCAGGAAAAACTTACCAACCGGTGTGTGCAAGGATTAGGAATACAGCCATGAGTTTGCCCTGGCGCAGGTGCACGAGGGCCGTAAGCTGCGACGCATCGAGGGGACGGAAATGACGTTGACGAGGATAACGGTCGAGATTTCGCCTCGGCGCATCGGGACGGTCACGCTCAATAGGCCCGAGCGCGGCAATGCGTTCGACCAGGCCATGCTCGACGAGCTCGGCGACGGCCTCAAGGCGTTGGTGGCGGACGACGCCGTGCGGGTCGTCGTCCTGCGCGGCGCCGGCAAGCACTTCTGCACCGGTGCCGACCTCTCGTCGCGCGGACCGGGGGCCGAGCTGCGCCCGGCCGCGAAATATGCGCTGCGCGACGTGCTCGCGATCCTCGACGGGCTCTCGAAGCCGACCGTCGCGGTGGTCGAAGGCGGCGCGATCGGCGGCGGCGCCGGCTTCGTCACCTGCTGCGACGTCGCCATCGCCACCGGTGACGCCTTCTTCTCGGTCCCCGAAGTGCGCGTCGGCATGGCGCCGATGGGGATCATGCCGTTCATGATCCGCGCCATCGGCCATCGCGCCTTCCGCCGCTACGGGCTGTCGGGCGAACGCATCCCGGCGGCAGATGCATTGCGGCTCGGTCTCGTGCACGAAATTTGCGAGCCGCCTGCGCTCGAAGCCACGCTGGCGAAGATCGCCGATGCGCTCCTCCTCGGCGCGCCGCACGCCATGACCGAGCTCAAAGCCGCCGCGGCGCGCTATGCGTCTCCCAATCTGGCGGAGATCCTCGCCGGCGTGCCGCCGCCGCACGATCCGAAATCGACGGAGGCGCAGGAAGGCATCGCCGCCTTCCGCGAGAAGCGCAAGCCAAGCTGGTATCCGGAGTGAACAACAAAGAGCCGTGAAGCAAACGACCAAAGGAAGCGATCCAAAGGAAACGACCACGTGAACCTCGAAGCCTCCAAGAAGAAAGTCGAAGCACTCACGGCGCCGCGCAATGCCGTGCTGGTCGGCGCCAGCGACCGCCCCGGCAGCTGGGCGGCGCGCGTCTGGCGCAACCTGCACAAGTATCGGTTCCCCGGCCCAGTCTATTCGATCAATCCGCGGCGCGACACGATCTGGGACAAGCCCTGCTATCCCGATTTCAAATCGCTGCCGGAGCCGCCCGACCACATGGTGGTGCTGGTGCCGGCCGCCGGCGTCGCGGAATCGCTGCGCGCCGGCGCGGCCGCCGGCGCGCGCAGCGCCACGGTGTTCTCGTCGGGCTTCGGCGAAGCCTATGACGCCGAGGCCGCGCATCTCGGTCGCGAACTCGCCGCGGTGATCGCCGAGACCGGCCTCGCGGTGTCGGGCCCGAACTGCATGGGCAATGTCTGCGCGAAGAGCCGCTTCGTCACCTTCCCCGAAGATCGCATGCTGACGGTGAAGGAAGGCCCGGTCGCGATGGTGGGCCAGAGCGGCGGCATGATGCTGTTCGCCAACGGGGCGCTGAACGAGCGCGGCATCGTCGCGGAATACCTCATCACCAGCGGGAACGAGGCCGGCCTCTCGGTCGGCGACTACATCGCCTTCTTCGCCGACCAGCCGGAGCTGAAGGTGATCGTGATCTATGTCGAGGCCGTGTCCAACCTCGAGACGTTCAAGGCGGCCTGCCGCATGGCGCGCGCCTCCGGCAAGCACATCGTCGCCCTCAAGCTCGGCCAGTCGGAAGGCGGTCGCGAGGCCGCGCTCGCGCACACCGGCTCGCTCGCGGGATCGATCGAAGCGTTCGATGCGGTGGCGGGCGAGGCCGGCGTTGTGCGCGCCGACACGCTCGACGATATCGTGGAGATGACGGAGCTGCTCGCCTTTACCGGCGCGCCGAGCGGCCGCAATCTCGGCGCCATCACACTGTCCGGCGCGTTCCGCGGCCTGCTGCTCGACGGCGCCGAGAGGAACGGCCTGCACTTCCGCCCGCTGGAGGCGGCGACGACGGAGAAGCTGGACGCGATCCTGGGTGTCGGCTCGCTGGTGGGAAATCCGACCGACGGCGGCTATGGCGTGCTGACCAGCGCCGACAACTACATCAATTCGATCGACGCCATGCAGGCCGACCCGAACGTCGACATCGTCCTGGTGCAGGAGCAGATCCCGCGCGAGGCCGGCGCCGGCCGCGCCGAGGCTTATGTCGGCCTGCTGGAGAACTATGTCGCCACCCGCGCGAAAAAACCGATCGCGTTCTGCGCGCCCGCCTCGCACGGCCATACCGACTTCAGCCGTGCGTTGCGCGCCAAAGCGCCGCATGTCTCGTTCCTGCAGGAAGCGAACAAGGCGCTGCGCGCGATCGCTGCCGTGGCGCGGCGCGACGAGATGGAGCGGCTGGCGCGCGGCGCCGGCGGCGCGAAGCCAATGCGCACGGCGGAGCAGACCGCGCTGATCGAGCAATTGCGGGCGCGTGCCGGGCAGGAAGCCAGCGCGCTGAACGAATTCGAATCCAAAGAAGTGCTGCGCGCCTACGGCATTGCAACGCCCAGGGAAGAGGTGGTTTCATCGCTTGACGCCGCGCTCGCGGCCGCCCAGCGCATCGGCTATCCGGTCGTACTCAAGGCGCTATCGCAAACCTTGACGCACAAGTCCGATGCCGGCGCCGTCGCGCTCGACCTTGCGACACCGGAGCAACTGCGCGCGGCCTACGACGCGATGTCGAAGAAGCTTGCCGGCGAAAAGCTCGACGGCATGCTGGTCGGCCAGTTCGTGAAGGGCGGGCTCGAGATCGTGCTCGGCCTGCATCGCGACCGCGAGATGGGACTGATCGTCATGGCCGGCGCCGGCGGCGTGCTGCTGGAGCTGATGAAGGACGTCGCGTTCTGCGCCCCGCCGGTGAGCCGCGACAAGGCGCTCGACCTGCTTGATCACACCCAGGCCGGCCGACTGATCCGCGGCTATCGCGGCAGTGCGCCACGCGACGGCGATGCGGTCGTGAATGCGCTCATCGGCCTGGGACAGTTTGCAGTCGATCTCGAAGACGTCATCGAGTCCGTCGACATCAATCCCTTCGTCGCGCTGCCGCAGGGCGGGCTCGCGCTCGACGCGCTGATCGTGTTGCGGCGGCGATAGAACAATCGAAGCGGGATTGCTCTCTCCACCGCTCATTCCCGCGCAAGCGGGAATCCAGTCTTCCTTTGCGGCGCCTGGGTCCCCGCTTTCGCGGGGACGAACGGGGAGGGTTCAGCGCTCAGTCCGGCTTCACGCCCGCGAATTTCACCACCTTGCCCCACTTCTCGGTCTCGGCGGCGACGTATTTGCCGAAGTCCGCCGGCGAGCTCATGATCAGGGTGGCGCCCATCTCGGCGAACTTCGCCTTGACCGCGGGATCGGCCAGAATGTCGTTCACGGTCTTGTTGAGCTTCGCGATGATGTCGGGCGGCGTGCCGCGCGGCGCACCGAAGCCGTACCACGCGCTCGCCTCGTAGCCGGGGAGATAGTCGGCGACGGTCGGAACATCCGGCAGCAGCTCCGAGCGGGCCGTGCTGGTGACGGCGAGCGGCCGCAGCTTGCCGGCGCGGATGTGCTGGATCGACGTCGGGATGTTGTCGAACATCACCTGCACCTGTCCGGAGATCATGTCGGTCAGCGCCGGCGCGCTGCCGCGATAGGGCACGTGGGTCATTTGCACGCCCGTCATCATCTTGAACAGCTCGCCCGACATATGGATCGTCGAGCCGGCGCCCGACGATGCCATGCTGAGCTTGCCGGGATTGGCCTTGGCGTAGGCAATGAACTCCGGCACCGTCTCCGCCGGCACCGACGGGTGCACCTCCATGACATTGGCGAAGCGGTTGATGCCTGCGACGGGCTCGATGTCGCGCAGGTAGTTGTGATTGAGCTTGTCGAACAGCGTGGCGTTGATCGCGTTGGCGGGCGCAACGAGCAGCAGCGTGTAGCCGTCGGCCGGCGCGCGGATGACCGTCTCGGTGGCGTGATTGGTGGCCGCGCCGGGACGGTTCTCGATCACGACGGTCTGGCCGAGCCGCTCCGACATCCATTGGCCCATCAGCCGCGCGGTGATGTCGGCCGAGCCGGCCGGCGTATAGCCGATGACGACCCTGATCGGTCGCGACGGGTAGGCTTGTGCGCTGGCGATGCGGGAGACGGCGGGCCATGCAACGGCGGCGCCGGCCAGACGCAAGACTCTGCGGCGGGAAAGCTTCATGGCATTCCTCCCAGGAATTGCACAGGGCAATGATACGCGCCTTGCGATAGGGGCGTCTATGCGGTCAGCCGCCCCTGGCGCCCCGGTGATCGCTCGACTAACATCGGCGGTACCGGTTCGTTCGGTCGAAGCGGTCCAATGACAAGAACATCGGGGAGGCTCGGTAATGTCCAAGGTCCGTAACGGCGTCCTTGCGTTGTCGCTGGCGTGCGCGTCGGCAATGATCCTGATCGCAGCCGCGAATGCCGAGCAGGCCAAGGAACAAGCGAAGCATCCGGGCCTCCAGCTGCTGCGTGACAAGTGCTTCCAGTGCCATACCGACTCGATGTGGCGTGATGCGCGTCAGGACGCCCGTTGGTGGGAAGGCGCGCTCTACCGCATGGTCGGACGCGGCGGCATCTGGACCACGGAAGAGATCAAGCTGATGGCCGACTACCTCGGCACCGATTTCGGGCCCAACGCCAAGCCGCCCGAGCCCGCGAAGTAAGCGCTCCAGTCCAAGAACGCGTTTCAACGAACGAATATCCAGGGAGACCGCCATGCGAGAGCTGGTCGTAAAATACCTCAACAAGCAGATGTCGCGCCGCAGTTTCGTCGGCAATCTCACCAAGGCCGGCATCACGATGACTGCCGCGCAGGGCGTGCTGGCCTCGGTCAGCTCCGTGAGCGTCGCGCAGACCGGCCCGACGCCGGCACCGGCCGCCGGCGCTGCAGCGGCTCCGGCCGCAGCACCTGCGACCGCCGGACAGGGCGCCACCGGCGTCGTCCGCGCGGTGCAAGGCACCGGCGGTTCCGCCTTTGCCGACCAGCTCATCGCCTCGGGCGTGAAATACGTGTTCGGCAACTCGGCGAGCGAGGACGCGCCGTTCTATGACGCACTGGTCGATCGCCCGGAGCTCAAATACATCCTCACCCCGCACGAAGGGCCCGGCGCCGCCATGGCCGCCGGCTACGTCAAGGCCTCGGGCGAACCCACGATCGTCATGCAGGCCGCGGTGGTCGGCATGGCCAATGCCATCGGCCAGATGATCAACGCGTTCAAGGAGCAGACACCTCTCGTCGTCTACTCCTATCGCTCGGACCAGACCGGCAGCGCCGGACGCGACGGCTTCGAGGAAGTCGCCAACCAGGAGCAGATCGTCCAGCCGTTCACCAAATATACCTGGCTGGCGCGCCGCGCCGACATGATCCCGGAGACCGTGCGCCGCGCGTTCAAGGCGTCGTGGACGCCGCCTTACGGCCCCTCCTACATCTCGTGGCACAAGGACTACAACGGCGCGCGCGTGCGCACCGATATCGTGCCGCAAAACCAGGTCGATCCACGCATGCGCGTGCGGCCGAACCCGCAGGAGATCGAGCGCGCCGCCAAGCTCCTGATTGAAGCCAAGATGCCGCTGCTGATCGTCGGCGACGAAATCTACAAGGCCAAGGCGGTGCCGAAGGCCGTGAAGCTCGCCGAGCTGCTCGGCATGCCGGTGACGCAGGCGCGCCAGATGTACGCGAACTTCCCGGAGCCGCATCCGCTCTGGGTCGGCGGCCTGCCGGCCGGCACGCTGAACTCGATCACCTGGCCGAAGGATGCCGACGTCGTCATCAACGTCGGCAACAAGATGCAGCACAACAGCCCGGCGCCGATCGTTCCGCGCAACAAGAAGTTCATCGACATGCGGATCGACCACTGGAGCATGGGCAATGTCATGCTCACGGAGGTGCCCCTTGTCGCCGACGTCGGGCTTGGCCTCGACGACCTGATCGCCGCGGTCGAGCAGCTCATCACGCCGGCGCTCAAGCAGAGATACGCCGAGCGCGCCGAGGAGGTGAAGAAATTCACCACGCAGGCCCGCGCGCTGCGCGCCGGCGTCGTCAACAATCCGGATTGGGATCAGGCGCCGATCATCGCCGACCGGCTCACCCACGAGATCTCACGCTTCGCCGATCCGGACGCCATCATCGTGCACGAAGCCGGCTCGGTGTCGCTGCACGGCTTCGGCTTCAATCCGATCGGCGGGCGCGAGCTGTTCTTCTACTACGGCGCCCACCTCGGCTCCGGCGTCGGCACCGCCGCGGGCGTCAAGCTCGCACGGCCTAATCAACAAGTGATCTGCCTGGTCGGCGACGGCTCGTTCATCTTCGGACCGACCGCGCTCTGGAACATGGCGCGGCTGGAACTGCCGGTGATCACCGTCGTCTACAACAACCACGCCTATAGCGGACCGCACAGCCGCGCGATCGCCCTCGTCCCGAGCGGACGGATGGTGCAGACCAACCAGTTCTATCACGACTATCTCGGCAGACCGGATATGGACATGGCGGCGATCGCCAAGGGCTTCGGCGTCGACGGCGAGGTCGTGCAGAACCCGGCGCAGCTTCGCGAAGCGCTCGCGCGCGCCCGCAAGCACACGGTCGAAGGCAAGCCCTACCTGCTCGACGTGCAGGTCGCCCGCAAGGGCATCGGCTGGGCCGAGAAGCCGTGGATCCCGCCGATCCAGATCGCGGGCCTGCGCACCAGAAGGGTCTAGCGCCGAACTCTCGGGCGTGATGCCCGCGCCGGGCGCGCAAATACGCGTGGCGCGCTCAATGTCGTGGGCATCAACGTCTTGTTCGCGAGCGGACCGCAGTCCTATGCTCACTTTTTTCATATCGTGAGAATTTGTGGAATCAAGCTGGACGCCGCCGGGGTCTTCTGGCTTGTTACCTTCGATCAATTACAGGGCCAGGAGACGCATGAGCGCGCCGTTCGAGCGCAAGCCCAAGGGCAGCGGCGACCGCTTGCTGGCGGCGCTGGCGCTGTTCACCATCGAGCGCCCGCAATGGACCGTTGAAGGAGCCGCCGAGGTGCTCGGCGTCTCCGCCACCACCGCCTATCGCTATTTCAAGCAGCTCACCGGTTCCGGCCTGATCAGCCCGGTCGCGGGCGCCGGCTATACGCTCGGCCCGGCCATCATCCAGATGGACCGGCAGCTCCAGGCCACCGACCCGATGCTGATCGCCGCCCGCGCGGTGATGGTCGACCTGATCCAGCACGCCGCGGAGGGCTCGACCGTCCTGCTCTGCCGGCTGTTCCACGACCGCGTGATGTGCATGCACCAGGTGATGGGGCGCGGGCCGCAGGCGCCGGTGAGCTACGAGCGCGGCCGGCTGATGCCGCTCTACCGCGGCGCCACCGCCAAGATCATCCTCGCGCACCTGCCGACCCGCACGCTCAAGTCGCTCTACGCGCACGACGCCGCCGAGATCACCGCCGCCGGGTTCGGCAAGAACTTCGACGACTTCCGCAACGCGCTCGCGACGCTGCGGCGCGCCGGCGTCTGCGTCACGCATGGCGAAATCGACACCGGCCGCACCGGCATCGGCGCGCCGATCTTCGATCGCGACCATGCGGTGCTCGGGAGCTTGAGCTTCGCACTGCCCAGCGCGCGCGCCGACGAGGCGCTGATCGAGCGGCTCAAGCCGCTGACCGCCGAGGGCGCTCGCAAGATAGAACGCATCATGTCGCACGGATCGGGCACCACCCAGCCGAGCCCGGCCCGGGTCAAGATCGCACGTTAACGCTACGTCCGACAGGAGGACGCCATGATCTCCGCAAGCTTCAAACTGTCGCTGATCCTGTACGGGCTCTCGGTGATGTTGCGCTACCAGCGCTGGCGGCACGAGTCGTTCCGCAAGCGGCTGAAGGAGCGCAATTTCACCGCGCAGATCATGGCGCGCGACGAGGAATGCGGCCGCTGGTTCGAGTTCAAGGACGGTCGCATCCGCACCGGCGCTGGCCTGCACCCCGCGCCCGACTGCAAGCTGATGTTCAAGAACGCGGCCACCGGCGTCACGCTTTTGACACCGCCGATCAACTGGCTGCGCCAGATCAACGCGCAGAAGGATTTCGTGCTGTCGGTCGACGGGCCGGAAGACCTCACCAACTGGTTCGCCCAGACGGTGATGATGAGCCAGTCCGCGGGCCTGAAGATGGGCGTGCGCATGGAGGACGGCTCCATGCGCTATTGCAACATGACCAATGGCGGGCCCGTCTTCATCTACGTGAAGGACGGCAAGATCGTCCGCATGACGCCGATCGACCTCGCCGACGACGACGGTGCGTCGTTCACCATCGAGGCGCGCGGCGTGAAGCTCACGCCGCCGCGCAAGACGACGCTGGCCCCGCACGGGCAGAACGCGAAGTCGATCGTCTACTCGCCCGACCGCCTGCTCTATCCGATGAAGCGCGTCGACTTCGACCCGAACGGCGCGCGCAATCCGCAGAACCGCGGCAAATCAGGCTACGTGCGCATCTCCTGGGAAGAGGCGATCAAGATCGTCACCGACGAGATCAAGCGCCAGAAGCGCGAGCATGGGCCGGGCGCGATCGCCGTGTCGCATGGGTCGCACCACACCTGGGGCAATGTCGGCTACTACCTCTCGGCGCTGTTCCGCTTCGCCAACGCGATCGGCATGACGCGCGTGCACCACAATCCCGACTCCTGGGAAGGCTGGTACTGGGGCGCGGTGCATCACTGGGGCTACACGCTGCGCGTCGGCCAGTCGGAAACCTACGGCACGGTCGAGGACTGCCTGCAGAACTGCGACATGATCGTGTCGTGGGCGGCCGATCCGGAGTCGACCTCAGGCTCCTACGGCGCGCAGGAAGGCACCGTGCGCCGGCAGTGGCTGAAGGACCCGAAGCTCGGCATCAAGGTCGTGCACGTCGATCCCTACTACAACGCCACCGCGCAGTTCCTGCCCGGCAAGTGGTTCGCGCCGAAGCCGACCACCTCGGTCGCGATGGCGATGGCGATTGCCTACGTGTGGGTGAAGGAAGGCCTCTATCACAAGGAATACGTCGAGACCCACACCATCGGCTTCGACAAGTGGAAGGACTATCTGCTCGGCGTCGAGGACGGCATCCCGAAAACGCCCGAGTGGCAGGAGAAGGAAACCGGGGTCCCGGCGAAGGACGTGCGTGCGCTCGCGCGCGAGTGGGGACGCAAGCGCGTCTATCTCGCGCCCGGCGGCTGGGGCAACGGCCACGGCGGCGCCTGCCGCAACCAGACCGGCATCCAGTGGGCGCGCGTGATGGTGTGCCTCTCGGCGATGCAGGGCCTGGGCAAGCCCGGCTGCAACATGGGCAATCTGCAATGGGGCTGCCCGCTCGATTTCAATTTCTATTTCCCGGGCTACTCCGAAGGCGGCATGTCCGGCGATCTCGAGAACACGGCGATGCCGGTCGAGCTCTACCAGCGCATGCCGCAACTGCCGACCATGAACTCGAACGGCCAGACCATTCCGCGCATCTGGATGCCGGAAGCGATCACCGAAGGCAAAGCCGAAGGCTATCGCTGGGTCGGCAAGTCGATCGAGCACCAGTTCGGCAAGTTCATGTATCCCGCTGCCGGCCATTCGCCGGTGCACATGCTCTACAAGTACGGCGGCTCGATCCTCTCGACGATGAACAACACCAATCGTTGGGTGAAGATGTACCAGTCGGAAAACCTCGAATTCGTCGTCAACCAGTCGATCTGGTTCGAGGGCGAGGCGAAGTTCGCCGACATCATCCTGCCGGCCTGCACCAATTTCGAGCGCGTCGACATCTGCGAGTGGGCGGGCCTCGGCGGCTACGGCCATCACGGGCAGCAGCAGCTCAATCACCGGGTGATCGTGTTCCAGGCACCGGCGATCGAGCCCATGGGCGAGTCGAAGTCCGACTTCTGGATCTTCAACGAGATCGCCAAGCCGCTCGGTCTCGCCAACTATTTCTCGGAAGGCTGCAACGAGCTCGACTGGGTCTACCGCATCTATCTCGCGTCCGACCTGCCGAAGGTGATTTCGTTCAAAGAGCTGCTCAAGCGCGGCTACTACGTCGTGCCCGCCGAAAAAGAGAAGCTCCGCGCGCCGGTGTCGTTCCGCTGGTTCTGGGAGAACCGCAAGAAGGACGTGCCGGAGGCGCAGCCGCTGCCGTCCGACTACACCGAGGAGTATCTGCGCGGCCTGCAGACGCAGTCGGGCAAGCTCGAGTTCGAGTGCAACAGCCTCAAGCGCGTCAACGATCCGGAGCGTCCGCCGATCGTCAAGTACGAGCCGGCGGCCGACGGCACGCATTCACCGGATTTCGCGCGCTATCCGCTGCAGATGCTGACGCCGCATTCCAAATACTCGTTCCACACCCAGGGCGACGGCAAGGATTCGTTCCTGCTCAACATCGAGGACCATCGGGTGAAGGTCGAGGGCTACTACTACTGGATCATGCGGCTCAACGCCGATGACGCGGCGGCGCGCGGCATCAAGAAGCATGACCTCGTGAAGGTGTTCAACGATCGCGGCGCCGTCATCTGCGCGGCATTGCCGACGCAGCGGCTGCCGCGCGGCGTCTGCCACGGCTACGAGTCGTCGGCCGTCTACGATCCGATGGGCGAGCCCGGCAAGTCGGTCGACCGCGGCGGCTGTCTCAACCTTCTGACGCCGCACAAGTCGCAGACGAAGTCGACCCACGCGCTCGCCGGCGCCAATGCGCTGGTGCAGGTCGAGCTGTGGGACCGCCGCACCGAGCACATGTCGGAGACCTTCGCCGCGATGCAGAAGGCCGCCGAGGAGAAAGCGCCGCCGGCCCGCGCCAAGGCCAAGGATCCGGTGCTGGTTCCCGCCAAGTAAGGTGACGCCATGAAAAAATGGAACATGATCATCGACGTCGCCGAGTGCACCAACTGCAACCTGTGCACGCTCGCGACCATGGACGAATATGTCGGCAACGACTGGCCCGGTTATTCGAAGCCGATGCCGAAGCACGGCCACAAGTGGATCAACATCCTCCAGAAGGAACGCGGGCAGATCACCGGCAACGCGCCGATGATTGACATCGCCTACGTGCCGACCCTGTGCAACCACTGCGATGACGCGCCCTGCGTCACCAAAGGCGCCGGCGCCGTGACGAAACGCGCCGACGGCATCGTGCTGATCGATCCGGACAAGGCGAAGGGCCGCAAGGACCTGGTCGACGCCTGTCCCTACGGCCATATCTGGTGGAACGAAGAGCACCAGGTGCCGCAGGCGTTCAACTTCGACGCCCACCTGATCGACCAGGGCTGGCAGCAGACCCGCGGCCACCAGTCGTGCCCGACGGGGGCGATGCGCGCAGTCTACATCGAAGACGACGCCATGACGCGCAAGGCCAAGGACGAAGGGCTCGAGGTGATGCGTCCCGAGCTCAACACCAAGCCGCGCGTCTACTACCGCAACCTCTGGCGCTACTCGAAGTGCTTTATCGGCGGGTCCGTGTCGGCGGAGGCGAACGGCGTCGTCGACTGCGTCGAGGGCGCGACCGTGCGGCTTCTGCGGAACGGCCGGCCGGTCGCGGAGCTGCAAAGCGACAATTACGGCGACTTCAAATTCGACCGGCTCGACGAGAATTCCGGCGCCTACACCGTCGAGATCGAGGCCCAGGGCCACAAGAAGAAGACGGTCGCGGCGGAGCTCGGCGTCAGCATCAATCTCGGCGAGATCAGGCTGTAGTCCCAAGCCGTCATTCCAGGGCGCGGACGAAGTTCGCGAGCCCGGAATCCATATCCCCTGCATTTCAGGTGCAGCAGGGGTGTTCATCACCCAAAGTTTTGCGAATATGGATTCCGGGCTCGCCGCTTCGCGGCGCCCCGGAATGACGCCGTTGGGGGCAGCATGATCGATCCATCGCAATCTCTCATCGTCCCCGCGCTCGGTCCGATCTACCAAAGCCTCGCGCCGTGGGTCGAGGCCCTGCTGCGTGCCGTCGTCGGGCTCTGGCTGGTACCGCACGGGCTGCGCAACACCTTCGGCTTCTTCCCGACCACCGGCGTACGCTCGAACAGCATCCCGGCGCTTGCGGCACAGCTCGACCACGACGGCTATCGACCCGGCAGGCTCTGGGCGCCGGCGATCTCCGCGGTGCAGCTCATCGGCGGCCCGCTGCTCGCGCTCGGCCTGTTCACGCGGCCGACCGCGTTCGCGATCCTGATGTTTCTTCTGGTCGCCAATATCGAGCGCTGGCGGGTCGGAAAATACTTCTGGAATCAGCTCGGCCTCGAGTACACCGTGATGTGGACGGTCGCGACCTGCTATTTCCTGGTCAACGGCGGCGGCCGCATCTCGCTCGATCATCTGATCGGCCGCGCATTTTGAGGACGAGATCGACATGACAAACGGCAGCGAACCGCTTGCGGCGCCACCGCCGTTGCCCACAGCGCCCAAGACCACCGCACCGAAGACGTGGGGCTACTTCGCGACCTTCGGCTGGTCGCTGCTGGCCTATCTCATCGCGTCGGTGGTCGCATTTGCCCTGCTGTATCTGTGGGACCCGGTGACGTTCCGGTTCGACATCGAGCACAGCGACGCCATGAAGAGTGCGCGGTATGTCGGCCTCACCACCGTCGTCACGAACGTCTTTCTGGTCGGCCTGCTCATCGGCGTGGTGTGGATCGCGCGCGCCACGGCGAAAGACTACCTGGCGCTGTCGTGGCCGTCGCGGCAGGAAGTGACCGCCGGGCTCATCTCGCTGGTGATCCTGCTGCCGGCGCTGGACGCGCTGGCCTATCTCGTCGGCCAGCCGATCATCCCGCCATTCGTAATCGACGTCTACAAGAGCGCGCAGTCGACGGGCTCGCTGCCGCTGCTGTGGCTCGCCATCGTCGTCGCCGCGCCGGTCGCGGAGGAAATCATTTTCCGCGGATTCATCTTTCACGGCTGGGTCCCGCCGACGGCGCAGCGGCCGATGATCGGCATCCTCTTCGTGACGGCGCTCTTCACGGTCATCCACATTCAATACAACTGGTTCGGCTTGTTGCAGGTGTTCATGATCGGACTGCTGCTGACCTGGACCCGTTGGCGCAGCGGCTCGACGCTGCTGCCGATGCTGATGCACGTGATCGCCAATTTCTACGCGATGATGCAGGCGGTCGTGTACTTCCGCTGGTTCGTCTGAAGTTCAGGCTCCCGGAGACTGCCGCGGCGCGCCGTGCTGCTCGAGCAGCGCGGCGCCGTATTCCGTCGCGGAGGGCTCCCAGGCCACGCCGCGATGCGCCACCGCGCCGAGCAGGTTGCGGTATTGCCGCTGCATCGCGCCCTTCAGATAGAGCGCGCGGCCGCCGCCGGCATTGAACAGCCGCGTGCCGGCCTTCAGCGCGAGCTGGCAGGCGAAGGCGATGTTGCGCCGGCCGGTCAGCCGCTCGGCGCTGCTCTCGGTGCCGCCGGCCTCCAACTTGCGCATCCCGCCCTGCACCGTCGACTGGTAGAGCGCATGCGCGGCATCGATCTCCGCCGCCGCGCGCGCCGCAATGATCTGCGTCGCCTGTTGCGCACCGACGGCAACACCGCGCGAGGTGCGCGGGCCGGTCATCGCCAGCCATTCCGCGAGCACGCCACGCGCCATGCCGACGGCAAGCGCGGAGAATCCAGCCGCCGCGGTGCCGCCGAAGCGCGGCGCGCGATAGGCCGCAGCCTTGTTGATCGCCGTACCAGGTCCTGTTCCCGAGCGTGACAACCGCCCATCGAGGAAGCGATGCGCCGGGATGAACTTGTCGGTCACGGCGAAGCTCTTCGAGCCCGTGCATTCCAGCGCCATCGTCTCCCAGTCGTCGAGCACCTCCACGTCGCTTTTGGGCACCAGGAAGAAGTGCGGGCCGTCGAGCCCTTCCTTCTCGACGATGAAGCCGGCGCAGATCAGCCAGCTCGCATAATCGATGCCACTCGAGAATCCGTGTCGCCCGGAATAGAGGAAGCCGCCGTCGACCCGCGTGGCGCGGCCGACCGGGTCGATCGACGCCGACGTGATGGTGTCGTGGTGCTTGCCCCAGACTTCCTCTTGCGCCTGCGCCGGAAAGGTCGCGACGAAGACGGTGTGATCCGCATAGATGTGCTGCAGCCAGGCCTGCGAGCCGTCGGCGGCGCCGAGCACGTCGGCGAGATCGCACAGCGTGTCCCAGCCCATCTCGTAGCCGCCGTAGCGCGCCGGCTGGGAGAGCCGCAGCAGGCCCGCGCGCTCGAAATCCTGCACCGTCTCTTCGGGAACGCCGCGCTGGTCCTCGCAGCGCGCTGCGCGCTCCTGCAGCACCGGCACCAGCGCCCGCGCGCGCGCCATCAGCTCTTCGACGGTCGGATGGCGTCCGAGCGGTACGACGTTCGCGTCGGTGGTGTCCATGCTTTGCTTCCTGCCCTCGTTGCCCGAGAGCACCGTTAATCCCGCATCACGGCCTTCGCCGCCTCCACGATATCCGGCGGAATGGCGTAGATGTCGTCGACGATCTTGCGGGCGGCCTCGCCGACGATCGGCGACAGCGGCAGGCGGAGCTTCTTTGTCTCGGCGATGAAGGCCTCGTCCTTCATGGTCGCCGCGAAGGCGTCGCGCAGGATCTTCACGCGCTCGGCCGGCACCGCCGCCGACGCCATGAAAGGCCGGCCGAGCTGGTTCGACGCGAGCAACAGCTGCATGATCTGGCGCGCGCGCTCGTTCGGCGCGATCTCGATGCTGAACGGCACGTTCGGCGGCATGTCGGGCGCGGTCGCCGGCGACGAGCGGATGACCGGCACGATCTTCCTGCCTTCGATCCACTCGACCGGGATGCTCGACCAGGCGCCGCAGTCGCCGTCGAGCTCGCCGCGCTCGATCGCGATGCGCTGCTCGGCGCTGCCGGGATAGCCGCCGACCTGATGCAGCTTGACGCCGAAGATGTTCTTCATGATGCGCTGGTTGAGGTCGCTCGACGAGCCCGCGCCGGTCGAGCCGTAGTGCACCTTCGGCCGCGCCTTGAGTTCGTCGAGCGTCTTGATGCCGAGCGTATGCCAGACGTAGCAGACCGTCAGGTCCTGGCTGATGCTGCCGATCCAGTTGTACTTGCGGAAGTCGATCCTGATCCTGTCGGGCGAGAGCCGCGCCTCGCCGATGGCGCCGAAGTTGAAGGTGTTGAGCACCGTGCCGTCCTTGGCCGCGGTGTTGTCGAGATAGTGCACGGCGTTGAGGCTGCCGGCGCCCGGCATGTTCTGCACCACCATCGACGGGTTGCCGGGGATGTGGCGGCCCATGTGCCGCGCCAGCACGCGCGCATTGATGTCGTAGCCGCCGCCCGGCGAGAAGCCGGCCAGGATATTGATGGTCTTGCCCTTGTAGAAATCCTGCGCGGCGACCGGCGCTGCCGCCAGCATGGCAACAGTGCCGAACAGCAAAGCGTGACGCCTGCGCTTCTGACACTTGCTCATGGCCCGATTTCCTCCTTAACTTGGCGGGATTTTTTCACGTCTGATCTTACCGGCCGTTCTGACGCGGGCAACTCCGAAGGCATTGCATGAAGGTCGTCTGCGTCGGAACGGACCCGGCCCGCGCTCTATCTCGGCATTCCGCCCCGGCGGCAGGATCGCGGGGCGGAACGGCCGAGGCAGCATCGCGGCGCCGCCGAATTGCGGCTGCGCGGCACGTGACGAGGGTTGGATTAGAGGATGAACGTTCATGTCGTATCTGCGCGACTTCAACATGGCGGCGTTCTGGGCAGGCATCACCGGCTTCGTCTGGTATGCGTTCGGAACGGTCCCGCTGCATATCGCCGTATCCGGCCAACTCGGACTGACCATCGCGCAATCGTCGAGCTGGATGTTCATTGTCTGGTTCAGCGGGGCGATTTCTTCGATCGCGCTGAGCTTGCGTTTCCGTCAACCGATCCCGATCACCTGGACCATTCCGGGCCTGGTCTATCTCGGCACGCTCGCTGGCAAATACACCCTCGCCGAGATGATCGGCGCCAACCTCATGGCCGGCGTCCTCATCATTGCTCTCGGCCTGATGGGCGTGGGCGCGCGCATCATGGCCTGGCTTCCGTTGCCGATCGTGATGGGGATGTTTGCCGGCAGCATCATGGACTACATCACGCGCATGGTGAGCGCGACAGTCAAAGACGCCGTGGTGGCCGGCATCACGGTCGCGGCGTTCCTCCTTGGCCGCGCGCTCAAGAATCCGAAGTTGCCGCCGCTCGGTCTCGCGATGGTCGCGGGCGGCATCGCCGTCTATCTCACCGGAACCTTCTCGGCGGTGCCGATCGAATGGGCGCTGCCGACGGTCGCGGTGCCGGAGATCGCCTTCTCGTTTCCGGCGTTCATCGCGATCTCGTTGCCGATGCTCATCCTGGCGATGGGGCTCGGCAATGTGCAGGGCCTCGGTTTCCTGATGGCGCAAGGCTACAACGTGCCGATCAATCTCACGACCGTGGTCGTCGGCATCAACTCGGTCGTCAACGCCCTGTTCGGCGGACACGCCGCCATCGTCGCGCGCACGGGCGTGGCGATCTTCGCCGCACCCGACGCCGGCCCGCACGAGAGCCGCTACTGGGCGAACCTGATCGGTGCGAGCCTCACCATCCTTCTTGCGGTCGCTGCAACTCCGGTCATGTCGCTGATCGGCGTCCTGCCAGCGACCTATGTCGTCGCGCTCGCCGGCCTCGCTGTTCTCTCGGCGTTGCAAGATGCGTTGGAGAAAGCGTTCGGCAGCACCCTGCGCTTCTCGGCCTTGATTGCGTTCGGAGTCGCAGCAACGCCGTTCTCGATCCTGGGCATCACGTCGGCGTTCTGGGCGATCGTTGCGGGACTGATCGTGGCGCTGCTGGTAGAGCGCTCCGACCTGCTCGTCCACTGGCGCAGCAGCACGTCCGAGAAGCCAGTAACTTAGTAACCATTCCTGCCGTCGCACCGGACCGCCGAATACTCTGCATGCAGGCCAGTTCCTTTGATTCGTCCCGGGTTCTGCACCCAGCAAGATTGCACTTGTCGATAATTCTTTAGCGCAACTTAAGGGCTTTCGGGGACACTCGGGCGCCCGGAGGTCCTCCCAAATATGTCCCACGACAATCTTGCCCGGCTCGATCAGTTCACCCCTCCTCGCCAGCCCTCGAATGCAGCCGAACCGCTCGGCCGCGTGGTGTCGGTCGGCGGCTCGCAGGTGGTGGTCGAGTTCTCGTCCGCGGTGCTCGCGGACAGCGACACCGAGCTCACGGTCGGTGCCTTCCTGGGCATCTGGAACGGCCGCACCCTGGTGGTTGGATCGCTGTGCGACATTTCGCTTCATAAATTGGCGGACGGGCAGCAGAGCGGGCCCGCCACCGGACGTGTCGAGCTCCTGGGCGAGCTCGTTCTCGAGCAGCCCGGCGCCGGCTATTTCCAGCGCGGCGTCATGACCTATCCCAAGATCGGCAGCCCGATCGTGCGCGTGGGCCACGACGCGCTCTGCATCATGTTCGACACCGCCGGCGAGAACACCATCAATGTCGGCCATCTGCAGCAGGACGCCTCGATCGGCGCCTATATCGACGTCGACGACATGGTGCGCAAGCACTTCGCCATCTTCGGATCGACCGGCGCCGGCAAGTCGAGCGCGGTATCGGTGCTGCTGCGCGAGATCATGGCCGCGCGCGAGAACCTGCGCATCCTTCTGATCGATCCGCACAACGAATACGCCGCCTGCTTCGAAGACCGCGCGCACGTTGTGCGGCCTGGAAACCTTCGCCTGCCGTACTGGCTGTTCAATTTCGACGAGATGCAGGAGATCATCTTCGGCCGGCACCGCGACGTCGAGGACGAGGTCGGCCTCCTGGCGGAGCTGATCCCGCTCGCCAAGAACGAATACGCCAAGAAGAGCGCCGTCAATCCCGCCGGCTATCGCAGCGTGAGCGCGGAAGGCGGCCGCTACACCGTCGATACGCCGGTGCCCTACCGCATGAACGAGCTGATCGCGATCGCGGAAGCGCGCATGGGCAAGCTCGAGAACAGCGCGGTCGCCGGGCAGTATCGCCGGCTGATCTCGCGCATCCAGTCGGTGCGCAAGAACCCGCGCTACTCCTTCATCTTCGACGACGACGCCGTCGGCGCCGACACGATGGTCGATATCCTGTGCGAGCTGCTTCGCCTGCAAGGCGGCGGTGCGCCGATGACCATCGTGCAGCTTGCCGGCTTCCCGGCCGAGGTGTTCGACGCGATCGTGTCGGTGCTGTTCCGGCTGGCCTTCGAGTTCGGCCTGTGGAGCGACGGCGCGCTGCCGCTGCTGATCGTTTGCGAGGAGGCGCACAACTACGCCAACGCCGACCGCTCGGTCGGCTTCCGGCCGGCGCGCGAGGCGGTGTCGCGCATCGCCAAGGAGGGCCGCAAATACGGCGTGTTCCTCGGCCTGGTGACGCAGCGCCCGGCGCAGCTCGATCCCACGCTGATCTCGCAATGCTCGACCGTGTTCGCGATGCGCATGGCGAACGAGGACGACCAGAAGATCGTGCACGCCGCGGTGTCGGATCCCGGCAACCGCCTGCTCGGCTTCCTCGCCTCGCTCGGCACCCGTGAGGCGCTCGCGTTCGGCGCCGGCGTGCCGGTCGCCACGCGGCTGCGGTTCAAGGAGCTCGCGGACGAATTCATCCCGACCTCGGAAGCGGTGTGGGGCGGACGCATCGACAGGGGCACGCCAGTGGACCGCAACCTCGTCGCCTCGGTGGTCGCGCGCTGGCGCGGCATCGCCATGAGCAACAAGCCGGTGATGGCCCCGAAGGCGGCCGCACCGGCAGGCGCGGATTAGGCAACGCCGGAGTCGCAAACATCTCCGCGAGCCAGAACCTGTCCCCGTCATCCTGAGGCGCGCGCCGTAAGGCGCGCCTCGAAGGACGACGGCCACCGACTTCTTCTTTCACCGCCGGTGTGGGGGTGTAAGATCGGGGTGTAAGATTTATTCTCAAGAGCGATCATTGGCTTAGGTTCGAATCTTTCATTCTTTCGGCTCTTACCACTGTGTGCCCATCGACGTGACATCGGTGCGTTCGCAGGTCCCGCTCCGGCTGCGGCGCGTCTCCGGAAGACGCCCTCGATGAGGGTGACGCCACGACGATAGGCGTGCGCAAGCGTGCGTCAAATTATTTCGCTGTCATGCGCATAAGTCTGATGATAGCGGCGGCGAAAAAGTGAAATTCGCGAGGCGCCACCGCACGACGCTATGCAAGGGTTATCACAACACTCTCGGCGCCATTTCGAGCCGCAAGCGCGGCACTCGTTACTGTGCCCTCTCCCCTTGCGGGAGAGGGCTACGCAGAAAGTCCGGCACATTCCGATTGGGTGAGGGGTGTTGTTCAATACGACGACACCCCTCACCCATTTCGTTGTGCTGAACGTTCAGAGCTGCCCTCTCCCGCAAGGGGAGAGGGCACAGCAATGCACACCGCGTCTGTTGCGCGACAGCGCGCTACGCCGGCTCGAAGCCGGCATGTTTCCAGGTCGCGCGATGCGCGGGATCGGTGAGGAAGGCGATGAAGGCGCCGGCCGCGGCCGGCGCGGCGCTCGCGGTCGGCACGCCGGCGCCGTAGACGATCAGGCTCTGCAGCGCCGTCGGCAGCAGGCCGACCAGCGATATACCCTTCACCGCGATCACCTCGCTCAGCGGATAGATGCCGATCTCGGCCTCGCCGGCGGTGATCTTCTGCACGCCGCCGTCGAGGGCGTTGCTGTAGGTGAGCTTGCCCTTGAGCGCTGCGTCGATGCCAAGCTCCCTGGTGACCTTGGCGAGATGCGCGCCGCTCGGCGTCGCCCCCGGATTGGCGTGCACGACCGAGCGTGCCTTCAGCAGCGCGTTCCTGAACGCCTCCGGGGTCGCTATGTCGGGATGCGGCGCGCCCTCCCGCACGATCACGCCGATGCCGACGCTGCCGAGGGTGCCGCGCGGCGTGGCCTTGAACGTGCCGGCCTTCACCAGCGCATCGATCGCGCCCACCGGCATGAAGGCGAGATCGGGCGTCTCGCCGGCGGCGAGCTTCTTCTGGATTTCCGAGATCACCGCATAGGTGTATTTGACGCGGTGGCCGCTCTGCGCCTCGAACTGCGGCGTCAGCACGAGGAGCGCCTCTTTCGGTGCGCCGCCACTCAGCACATTGATGTCCGCCATGCCGGCCCCGGTTTCGTTATGCTTGATCCCGGCTACAATGGCGTCCACGCGGAGGGGACGTCAATGAATTACGCCAAGCTCTACACCTGGGTGGTCGGCGCGCTGTTCCTGACCGCGGTCGGCTACACGCTCGCGGTCGAGCTCACCACCAGGGGGGTGACGCTCGAATCCGGCCACAAGGCCCTGCACGTGCTGCTCGGGCTGTGGGCCGCGCTGATCGTGTTCAAGGGGCTCGAACCGCAATACCGGCTGTTTGCGCTCACGAACGGCGTCCTCTGGGGCGGCGTCGCCGTCGTCGGCTGGGCCTATCCCGACCTGCACGGCCTCGACGCTTTCAACCGGCTCGACACCATCCTGCATACGATCGTCTCGGTCACAGGATTAGCGGCCTTTGCGTTGACGAAGAAAGCGTAACCGGTTTCGCTCCGATCCATTTGGCACACACAGGTACCCGTACCCATGTCCGTAGCAACGGCCGTATCGATCCCCACCCTGCCCGCCGGCGACGCGAAAATCCCCGCGATCGGCCTCGGCACCTCGAACCTCGGCGGCAGCAAGGTCCGCGGCGAAGGCGTCGCGACCGCGCTCAAGCTCGGCTATCGCCATATCGACACCGCGTGGAAATACGGCAGCGAGCGCGACGTCGGCGAAGGCATCCGCGCGTCCGGGGTGCCGCGCGGCGAGATCTTCCTGTGCACCAAGGTGTCGCACGAATATCTGCGCGCCGCCGATTTCGCGCGCTCGGTCGACGAGAGCCTCGAAAACCTCGGCGTCGATTATGTCGACCTGTTGCTGGTGCACTGGCCGAACAAGGAAATACCGCTCGAGGAGACCATGGCCGCGCTCGCCAAGGCCAAGCGCGACGGGCTGACGCGTCACATCGGCGTGGCGAATTTCAACATCGCGCTGCTCGACGAGGCGATCGCGCATTGCCCGGAGCCGCTGGTCAACCTCCAGGGCGAAGGCCATCCCTATATCGACACCACCAGGATCGTCGAGGCGTGCCGGCAGCGCGGCCTCGTGTTCACCGCCTATTGCCCGCTCGGACGCGGGCGGCTGTTCGACGATCCGGTGCTCGGCGCGATCGCCAAGGCCAAGGGCCGCACGCTGGCGCAAATCGCGCTGCGCTGGCTGATCCAGCGCGGCAACATCGCGCCGATCCCGCGCTCGTCCCATCCGGGGCGGCTCGCCGAGAACCTCGACGTGTTCTCGTTCACGCTGTCGGACGACGAGATGGCGAGGATCGGCACGCTCAAGCGCGCGGACGGGCGGATTGCCAATCCGCCAGGGCGGGCGCCGACGTGGGATTGATGGGAGAGCGGAGTAGCCTACGGGACGATAATGTTTCGGGCACCGGTCTGATTTCCGGCATTACCAGCGTGAACCTGTTGCTGTCGTCGCGCCCGGCGTGCTCGAACCAATGGTTCTACACGTGCCTTCAGAGCGTCCAAGACTGCCAGTTTCTCGGCAAATGTAAGGGCAGCGCGCTGCTGTCTTCCAGACGCTTTCCGCGCAAGGATTTCCGAAATGTCAGGATACCGAGAATTCCGATCGTTCATGTCGTAAAACTAGGTCGCTGGCAAGGGGTTTTCAATCCCAGCCTTCATGCAGAAATTCATCCAATTGCCCCTCAATTGATGTCTTTCGAGGACGTCCTTGAGCGCTGCCAAGTCTACGGCTTGCTGCTCCAAGAAAGCCTGAACACGCGCCAGATCCTTGAGACGGCCAACCTTGATGGCAATTGCCACGACGTGCTCGGCCCTAAGACACCGAGCCTTGATTGGAGGATTGCCAGCTACGTCAATGTCGAGTTCGATCGCGTTCGCCAATGCTTCTTCGTCGAGATCCGACGCTACTGGCAGGAACTGAACCGGCCAATCCTCAATCAAGTATCCCACGTCGGTGCGCTCGGTGTATCCCATCTCGGCCAACGCCTTTTCGATCGGCCCAAGCAATATCAGTCCGGATTGACGCTGCTCGAAACCCACAACTGATATAAGGATGTCGAGGTCTTCTGTAAGTGTTGGCTCGATGTAGTTGAGGGCAGCCACCGCACCAGCAATCGCATACTGCCGGATGGCACCTTTTTCTGCGAGCTTGGTTACAACCTCAATGGTCTCACGCATCGACATGCGTCAAACTTTCCAAGGGAGCAGCAATCATGAATACGCCAGGCGAGCTTCTCATGGGAAGTGCGAACAGTATCATTCCCATTGAACATCGTTAAGCTATGCATGATGACACGGCTCGCTTGCGGGAAGAGACGATGGGTTTCGCTGCGCTCAACCCATCCTACGAAGCTCGCCAAGACGCCCCGTTTCACGCTATCCTCCCGCGCAAAGTCTGAGGAGACCCCCCATGACCATGAGCGTCGGCCAGCTCGACCACTACAACGTCTCGACCCGCAAGTTGCCTGAGACCATCAAGTTCTATGAGGACGTGCTGGGCTTCAAGAACGGCCCGCGGCCGCCGTTCAACTTCCCGGGCGCGTGGCTTTACTCCGGCGCCCACCCGGTGCTGCACCTCAACGACATCTCCAACACCGACCGGCAGCAGCGGCCGGATTCGGGCGTCATCGATCACGTCGCGTTCGGCAGCCGCGGCTTCGAGGCGACGAAGCAGCACCTCACCAGCAAGGGCATCGAGCACCGCGTCAACCAGGTGCCGAACTCGACGCGCTGGCAGATCTTCCTGAAGGATCCCAACAACGTCGAGATCGAGCTCAACTTCGAAACCAAGAACGAGATGGCGGGCTAGCGGATGTCCGACGAGGCGATGAAGGCGGAGCTCGAGCGGCTGCGCAAGGAGAACGAGGCGCTCAAGAAGGGCGCGTCGGCGGGCCTGCGCATGAAGGTGAGCGAGAAAGGCGCGCTCTCGATCTACGGCATGGGGCGGTTTCCGGTGACGCTCTACAAGGAGCAGTGGCTGCGGCTGCTGGACAAGTCCGACGACATCCGCGCATTCTTCGCGGCGAACGACAGCCAGTTGAAAGCAAAAGAGTAAGGCGAGGACAAAGAGTAGCGAGGGAAGATATGGCGAAGTATCTGTTGGTGAGCTTCAAGACCTGCCCGTGGGTGCAGCGTTCGGCGATCGTGCTGCGCGAGAAGAAGGTCGACTTCGAGTTCCGGCACATCGAGCGCGACAACCGGCCGGACTGGTTCCTCGCGATCTCGCCGCACAGGAAGGTGCCGGTGCTGCGCGTCGACGACACCATCTCGCTATTCGAGTCGAACGCGATCAACGAATACCTCGACGAGACGATTGCCCCGAGATTGCATCCCGAGGACCCGGTGCAGCGCGCGATCAACCGCGCCTGGACCGACTACCTGCCGACCTTCGCCGACCAGGTGACCGGCGTCGCCTATGCCGGCGACGAGGCCGACGGCCGCAAATGCCTCGACGAGGTGCCGAAGGCGTTCGAGCGGCTCGAGCGCGCGCTGGAGAAGCAGGGCGCGGGGCCGTTCTTCAACGGCGCGAAATATTCGCTGGTGGACGCCGCCTACGCACCGTTCCTCCAGCGCTATTACTTCCTCGACCGCATCCGGCCGATCGGCCAGATCGAGAAATTCCCGCGGCTCAAGGCCTGGGCCGACGCACTGATCAAGCGGCCGTCGACGCACTCGTTCCCGGAGGCCGAGTTCGAGGCGATGTACCGGCTGAACGTGAAGCTGCGCAAGAAGTGGCTGTCGCAGTTCATCGCGGACGCGGCGGTGGCGGCGGAGTAGGCCAAGAGCAATCGACCGCGAAGCAGGGCCGACGTATTTGCGCCCTCTCCCCTTGCGGGAGAGGGCTACTCAAGCAGTTCAGCGAGCTCGAATGGGTGAGGGGTGTTCCTCGAGAGAACGCTTCAAGCCGTGCGACACCCCTCACCCACTCCGTCGCGCTGCAGCACCCCGCTGCCCTCTCCCTCAGGGGGAGAGGGCACATCAACAAGCGCCTGCTCGCGTCAATACGGCTTGTCGCCCTTGATGGTCACGCGCCGGCCCGAGCGGGTCTGCGGGTAGTAGTCCCACAGCGCCTGGTGCTGGACGCAGCGGTTGTCCCAGAACGCGACCGAATGCGGCCGCCAGCGGAACCGCACCTGGAATTCCTCGCGGGTCGCGAATTCGCACAGGAAGTCGAGGACGGCGCGGCCCTCCTCGCGCGGCAGGCCGTCGATATGCGTGGTGAAGTCGCCGTTGACGTAGAGCGCCTTGCGCCCGGTCACCGGATGGGTTCGCACCACGGGATGCGACGCCTGCGGATAGACCTTGCCGGTCTCCTTCAGCCCCATCAGCGCGTTGTTGCGGCGATAGACGTGGTCGCCGGAATGGGTCGCGGTCAGCCCTTCGAGGTAGCGCTGCATGCGCGGCGAAAGCGCTTCGTAAGCGGCGTACTGGCTGGCAAACAATGTGTCGCCGCCGACCGGCGGCACCGTGTGCAGATAGAGGATCGAGGCCGCCGGCGGCTCCTCGTCGCACGACACGTCGGAGTGCCAGTACTCGCCGTTGATGCGCCGCGAATTGGCGTCGGCATGGATCGGCAGGATCTCGGGATGGCCTTCGGGGCCGGGCGTGCTCGGATGGATGTGCAGCTCGCCGAAATAGCGGCCGAAGCGCTTGTGGGCGTCGACGTCCATCGGCTGGTCGCGGAAGAACAGCACCTGATGCTCCGCCAGCGCCTGGTGCAGCTCCTCGACCTGGCGGTTGCTGAGCGGATTGGCGAGCGTGATGCCGGCGACTTCGGCGCCGATGCGCGGCGTCATCGGCGTGACATCGATGGATTCATAGCCCATGGCATGACCTCTTCGATGGGGCGGCGCGAGGCCAAAGCGTAACGCCGATGGGCGGGGCGATTCAACACGCGCCGCACGCTTGCCAGCGGCCCCTCGCCCGCCGCACAATAGGGGCACATCCAAGCAACACCGGCTCGTCCGCGAGCCCTAACCCCAAGTTCCACCATGCCCAAAACGCTGTTCGAGAAAATCTGGGACGCCCATTTCGTGGCGCGGCGCATGGACGGCCGCGACCTGATCTACATCGACCGCCATGTGCTGCATGAGCTGCACGCGCCGCACGCGTTCGGCGAGCTCGCCAAGCAGGGCCGCAAGGTGCCGCGCCCCGACCTCACCTTCTCGATGCAGGACCACACGGTGTCGACCAAGCCCGGCCGCACCGACGAGAGCAATCCCTCCGGCGCGGCGTTCCTGCGCGCCATGCGCGAGGGCTCGGCCAGGAACGGCATCCGCGTCTTCGACCTGGGCGATCCCGAGCAGGGCATCTCGCACGTGGTGGCGCCGGAGCTCGGCATGGTGCTGCCGGGCGCGACGCACGCCGTGCCCGACAGCCACGCCTCGACCGTCGGCGGGCTCGGCGCCATGGCGTTCGGCTGCGGCACCACCGAGCTGGCGCATATCCTCGCCACGCAGGTGATCGCGATGAAGCGGCCGAAGTCGATGCGCATCCGGCTCGACGGCACGCTGGCGCCGCACGTCACCGCGAAGGACGTCGCATTGCGCATCATCGGCAAGCTCGGCATGGCCGGCGGCCGCGGGCATGTGGTCGAATATGCCGGCACGGTCGTGCGGACGATGGCGATGGAAGGCCGCATGACGCTCTGCAATCTCAACATCGAGATGGGCGGCCGGTCGGGCTTCGTCGCGCCGGATGAATCCACGTTCCAGTGGATCGCAGGCCGGCCATTTGCGCCGCAGGGTCCCGCCTGGGACCAGGCGCTGGCGCATTGGCGCACGCTCCGCAGCGACGACGACGCGACATTCGACACCGATCACGTCATCGACTGCGCGGACCTCGAGCCGCAGATCACCTGGGGCACCGATCCGAGCCAGGTGGTCGGCATCTCCGGCCGCGTGCCCGATCCCGCGTCCGATCCGGGACGGCGCGTCATCGCCGAGGGCGCGCTCGCCTATATGGGCCTCACGCCCGGCACGCCGCTCGCGGGCCTGCCGATCAACCGCGTGTTCATCGGCTCCTGCACCAATGCGCGGCTCCCCGACCTCGAAGCCGCCGCGGACGTGGTGCGCGGCCGGCACGTCGCCGAAGGCGTGGTGGCGATGGTGGTGCCGGGCTCGACATCGGTGAAGCGCGCGGCCGAGGCGAAAGGCCTCGACAAGGTGTTCCGCGACGCCGGCTTCGCCTGGGGCGAATCCGGCTGCTCGATGTGCGCCGGCGGCAATGGCGACCGCGGCGAGCCGGGCGAGCGCATCGTCTCGACCACCAACCGCAATTTCGAGAACCGCCAGGGGCCGAAGACGCGCACGCACTTGGCAAGCCCCGCGACCGCCGCCGCCAGCGCGATCGCCGGCCGCATCGCCGACGTGCGCAGCTTGGGAAATTGATGATGCCTCACTGTTGCAGAGCCCACCGCCGTTGCCGCCCGATCACACCCAACGCGGGAAGGGGCTGATTGATGCAGCCGTTCATCAAGCACACCGGCGTCGCCGTTCCGCTCATCAAGGACGACATCAACACCGACCAGGTCGCGCCGGTGCAGGCGATGCGCGCGCTCAAGCCGGATTACAAGGCCCTGCTGTTCATGCGCGCGAAGCAGCGCGACGACGGCAGCGAGGATCCCGACTTCGTGCTGAACAAGCCGCAGTTCCGCAATCCCGGCATCCTGGTCACCGGCCATAACTTCGGCGCGGGCTCGTCGCGCGAGGCGGCGGTGTGGGGCATGCTCGCCAACAACATCCGCGTGATCGTGGCGCGGAGCTTCGCCGACATCTATCGCGAGAACTGCCTGCAGAACGGCCTGTTGCCGGTGACGCTGGCGCCGGGCGATGCGGAAGCCTTCGAGAAGCGCGTGATCGAGGCGAACGGCGCGGCGCCGTTCACGGTCGACCTCGAGACCCAGACCATCAGCGGCCCGGGCGGGCCCGACATCAAATTCGACATCCCGGCGTCCGACCGCACGCGGCTGCTCGAAGGGCTCGACGATATCGGCATGACGCTCAAGCACGCCGACGAGATCAAGGCGTTCGAGAAGCGCATTGCGGCCGCGCAGCCGTGGCTACAGACCGCCACCGACAGCCGTATACACAAATAGAGCGAGGGAGCGTCCCATGAGCGTGCGCAAGAAATTCCGGGCCATCATGTCCGGCAAGAAGCTCGTGCTGATGCCGGGCTGCTACGACGCGCTGTCGGCGCGGGTGATCGAGGCGGAAGGCTTCGAGGCGGTCGTCGCCGGCGGCTATGCGGCGGTCGGCAGCCTCCTGGCCCAACCGGACATGGGCCAGTCCAACATGCGCGACTATGCCGATCACTACGGCCGCGTCTGCGCGGCGGTGAACGTGCCGGTCTATGTCGACGCCGACACCGGCTTCGGCGGCGTCAACAACGTGCGCCAGATGGTGCGCGCGTTCGAGGATGCCGGCGTCGCCGGGCTGTTCCTGTCGGACCAGGTGTTCCCGAACCGCTGCGGCTACCTGCCGGGCAAGCAGGTGATCACCACCGAGCAGATGCTCGCCAAGGTCAAGGCCGCGCTCGACGCGCGCCGCGACGGCGACCTGTTCATCGCCGCGCGCACCGACGCCGCCGGCGTCACCTCGATGGAAGACGCCTTCGAGCGCTGCCAGCTGTTCATGGAAGCCGGCGCCGACATGGCGAAGCCGATGGGGGTCGATACCATCGCCGAGATCAAGCGTGCGATGCGCGAGATCCCGGGCCCGCACATGGCGACGCTCTCGCAGGCCGCCGGACCGAAGGCGCGCAGCCTCGAAGAGCTCGACGCGGCCGGCGTCGTGGCGGCGACGTTCCCGTCGCTGCCGCTGTTCGCCGCCGCGCTCGGCGTGCGCAACGCGGTGCGGACGCTGAAGGAGAAGAACTCGCTCTCGGCCTGCACCGACCAGGTGCTGACGCTCGAGGAGTACTACGACCTCGTGGGCTTGAAGCCGATGCTGGCGCGCGAGGAGGCCTACGACAAGGCGGCCGCCGCGCTGACGCGGAAGAGGGCGGCGGAGTAGGCAGAGCCGCGGGTCGCGGCGGTCGTTATTGTGCCCTCTCCCCTTGCGGGAGAGGGCTACTCAGCAATGTCAGCGCATTCAATTGGGTGAGGGGTCTGTTCGCAAGAATACCCCTCACCCTTTTGCGTTCGCGGATTCTTTCTTGAGCCCTCTCCCGCAAGGGGAGAGGGCACGAGCGGCGAGCGCGGCGCTCGCGGCAGCAGCTACCGCACCACCTTAACGCCGGCGTCCTTCAGGATGTCCCGCAGCGTGGCCTCGAAGCTGTTCAGGAACGGCTTCAGGTCCTTCGCGCGCACGAACTCGCCGTCGAGCTGGCTCTCCTCGACGAACTTCTTCCACAAGGGTGTCTGGCTCGCCTTCAGGAACATGTCCTCGTAGAACGCGACGGTGGCGTCCGACATGCCGGCGGCGCCGACGACGCCGCGCATCTGCGGCACGTCCGGAATGTCGAAGCCGGCCTCCTGGATGGTCGGGATGTCGGGAAAGCCCGGCAGGCGGCGCGCGCTGACCTGCGCGATCGCGCGGAACTTGCCGGCGCGGATCTGCTCGCCGGCTTCGCTCGGATCGACGATCATCATCTCGACGTGGCCGCCGAGCAGCGCCGCAAGCCGCTCGCCGCCGGACGGGAACGAGATGAACTGCCAGCGCGCGCCGGTCTTCTGCATCAGGAGCTGCCGCACGGTGTTCTCACGCGACATGATCGAACCGCCGGACCAGCGCAGCTTGCCCGGGCTGGCCTTCGCCGCGTCGATGAACTGGCCGAGCGTCTTGTAGGGCGAGTCCGCCAGCACCACGACCAGCGCCGGCTCAACGACGAGCCGCGCGATCGGGCTCATGTCCTGAAGGCGGTTGACCGCCGCCTGCTGCACCAGCGGGTCGATCAGCCAGATGTTGGTGAAGCAGGCGATGACGTGCGGATCGTTCTTCTTGCTCGCCATATAGTTCGACGCCGAGGTCGAGCCGCCGCCCGGCTTGTTGACGACCTGCACGCGCACCGGCGAGAGCTTCTCCTGGTCGATGATCGTCGAGAGCTGGCGCGCGAAC
Source organism: Xanthobacteraceae bacterium (assembly GCA_019745775.1). Classification (GTDB taxonomy): domain Bacteria; phylum Pseudomonadota; class Alphaproteobacteria; order Rhizobiales; family Xanthobacteraceae; genus VAZQ01. The sequence continues at coordinate 118,951 of JAIESR010000096.1, forward strand.
ACGTCGTTGCCGGAGCCGGGCCCGCCATGCACGACGAACTCGATCGTGCGCGTCGGCTTGAACTGTTGCGCCTGTGCCGGCACGGCTGCGATGACGAGTGCCAGCGCCGCGAGGCCCGGCGTCCAACTTCCGATCATGATGTCCTCCAAAAAACTACCCGCCCTCGGCGATCGCTTGCACGCGGGCCTTGTTGAAGCGGCCCATCAGCGGCAACAGCAGGATGAGGACCGCGCAGATGAGCATGGTGGCCGATATCCAGCCCCGCACCAAGATGGTGAGGTCGCCCTGCGACATCGTGAGCGACTGCCGCAGCGCCCGCTCCATGGCGTCGCCAAGCACGAAACCGAGGATCAGCGGCGCGGTCGGATAGCGCAGCTTCACCATGATGTAGCCGAGCAGCCCGAAGCCGACCAGCAAGGCGACGTCGAACAGCCGGCCGGAGACGCCGTAGGCGCCGACCAGCGAGATGCCGAGGATGATCGGAAACAGGATATGCACCGGCGTGCGCAGGATCTGCGCGAACAGCGGCACCAGCGGCAGATTGAGGATCAACAGCACGACGTTGCCGATATACATGCTGGCGACCAGGCCCCAGAACACGTCCGGCGATTCCGTCATCAGCAGCGGCCCGGGTCGCACGCCCCACAGCACCAGCGCCGAGAGCATGATCGCGGTGGTCCCGCCGCCGGGGATGCCGAGCGTCAAGAGCGGCACCAGCGCGCCGCCGGAGTCGGCGTTGTTGGCGCCTTCCGGCGCGGCCACCCCCTCCGGCACACCCTGCCCGAATTTCTCCGGATGCTTCGAGAACGCCTTTTCGATGCCGTAGGCGATGAACGAGGAGATCGCGGCGCCGGCGCCGGGCAGGATGCCGATGACGAAGCCGGTGAGCGATCCGTTGATGAAGGCGAAGCGGCAGGCCTTCAATTCCTCCCAGCTCGGCAGGAGATTGCGCAGCCCCTTCGGCACCGGCAGCATGCGCGCCTTGTCGCCGGCGTCGATCGACGCGAGCACTTCGGCAATCGCAAACACGCCGATCGCGACCACGACGAAGTCCATGCCGCCAAGCAGCTCGGACTGGCCGAAGATGAAGCGCGCCTGCGCGCTGAACAGATCGGTGCCGATCGATGTCAGCCAAAGACCGAGCAACAGCGACAGCAGTCCCTTGATCAGCGACGGCCCCGACAGCAGCACCACCAGCGCGAGGCCGAGGCACATCAGCGCGAAATATTCCGGCGACGAGAACTGGAGTGCAAACGCCGCGACCGGCGGCGCCATCAGCGTGAGCAGGAGAATGCCGACGCTGCCGGCGATGAACGACGCGATGGCGGCGATGCCGAGCGCCGGCCCGGCGCGGCCGTTCTTCGCCATGGCGTGGCCGTCGATGCAGGTCACCACCGACGACGACTCGCCGGGGATGTTGAGCAGGATCGACGTGGTCGAGCCGCCGTACTTGGCGCCGTAATAGATGCCCGCGAGCATGATGATGCCGCCCGCCGGATCCATCTTGAAGGTGAGCGGCAACAGCAGCGCAATGGTCGCCGCCGGGCCGAGGCCCGGCAGAATGCCGACCACGGTGCCCAGGAAGCAGCCGACGAAGCACCAGAACAGGTTCGCCGGCTGCAGCGCGACGGAGAAACCGTGCAGCAGCCCGTTCAGCACGTCCATGTCAGAACCCGAACACGCCGGTGGGCAGCGCGACGCTCAGCGCCAGCGGGAACACCAGGTAGAAGCCGAGCGCCGTTGCCACCGCGGCCACGCCTGCCATGACGGGCGGCTGCCGGAATACGTAGGTGATGATGAAGAAGGCGAGCATCGCGAACGCGATCATGAACCCGAGCCATTTCATCAGCAGCGCGCAAACCGCGAAGGCGGCCCAGGTGATCAGCGCGCGGCGGATGCCCTCCCAATCGGGCGCTTCGGCTGCCGCTTGCTCGCCCCCTTGGCGCAGCCTGACGACCGTGGTCACGAGCAGCACGAGCGACAGCACCACCATCGCAATGCCGTACCAGACCGGGAAGAACGCAGGACCGGGGCCGTCGTCGCTGTAGTAGACCCAGTTGCCGGCCTCCGTGGCGATATAGACGCCGAGCGCCACCAGCACCGCAGCCGACAGCACGTCTCCGTTGCGCCAGATATCCCTGCTCACGCGTCTTGTTCCCCGGCCCGGGAGCCACCGCAGCAATACCGCCGGGCTCCCCCGTGGCGTTGCGGGGCAACTTACGCGCTCAGGACGGGGATGTCCCACCAATTCATCGGCCAGGCTAGGCTGACGCACGGCCGGGCGCAGCGAGACATCGACGGGCGACGACCCCGTTGCAGGACCACGGTCGCGCATCCTTCGAGGCTCGCCCTCGATGAGCGAGACTGGTGGTGGGATTGCTACAGACCGGGATGCGCCGGCAGCCGGAGTGCTCGTCCAATTCAAGAAAAGAATTCCATCCGGCTTTGAACCAAACGCTCGCGGCGACGACTAAGGACGGGCCTTGTTGTGCCAAAGTGGCATTGGGGCTGGGCATGTCTCTGTTTTCAAATGATAATTTCCAGACCGCGCCGTTGCGGCAAGGCCGGCACCCCGCGGCGAGCGATGCGCCGGAGCTGATGGCTGGATTTCGTAAACCTCTCGACGGATGAGAAGTCATGTTTGAATCGACCCAGTTCGAGCGCCTGGTCGGCGACATCTACGATGCGGCGATCGATCCCGTGCGGTGGTCGGACACGCTCATACGGCTCGGCCATTTCGTCGGAGGCGATGCGGGCGGCATGGTTTCCAGGGACTTCATCAGCAAGACCGGCTCGCCGCACTGTGTTTTCGGCTTCGATCCCGAGTTCGTGCGCCTCTACATGGAAACGCATTCCAAACTCGATCCCCATGCGGGCTTGCCGTTGTTTGGCACCGGACGGATATTGAGCGTTCCTGATCTCATTCCGCCTGACGAGTTCTACCAGGGGCGCTTCTTTCAAGAGTGGATGCGGCCCCAGACCTGGATCGATACGGCAACTGTGGTGATCGAGAAGTCGGCGTCGCGTTGTTTGTTCCTTACGGTTCTCCGCAGCAAGGCGAGCGGCTTGGTCGATGATGATATGCGCCGCCGCATGCAGCTCGTCGGCCCGCACGTGCGCCGCGCCATGCTGGTCGACAGAGCGATCGACTCCAAGACGACGGAGGTAGCAGCATTGTCTCGGATGCTCGACGGTCTCAGTGCCGGCGTCTTTTTTGTCGATGACAGCTGCCGTGTCGTTCGTGCCAATGCGGCCGGAGAGGACATGCTATCCGCATGCAATATCCTGCGCATGTCCGGCGGACGGCTTTGCATCGCGCATTCGCAGTCGGATCGCGCATTGAGCGCGGCGGTCGCCGCAGCGGGCCGTGGCGATGAGGAGGCGGGCGTCAAGGGCGTTGCAATTCCGCTGATCGCGCGCGACGAGACGCGCTATGTCGCCCATGTGCTGCCGCTGGCCTCAGGCGAGCGACGCGACGCAGGCATGCCCCCGGCCGCGGTCGCCGCTGTCTTCGTCCGCAAGGCGGAGCTCGGCGCACCGAGCGCGCCGGAGCTCATTGCCAGGTCCTACCAATTGACGCCGACCGAGCTGCGTGTGCTGCTCGCGATCGTCGAGATCGGCGGCGTGCGGGAGACCGCCGAATTGCTCGGCATCGGCGAGGGCACGGTGAAGACGCACCTGCATCGCCTGTTCGGCAAGACCGGCGCGGCGCGACAGGCCGAACTGGTCAAGCTCGTCGCCGGATACTCAAGCCCGCTAGTGCATTGATGCCTGGACCGGCGTAGCCGGGACGGATCACCGTCCATTCGCCCGCGCGCAAATCCCAAATAGGCGCCCGCTTCTAGGCGCACGGCGCGCGTTCCTGGGTTGCGCCTCGCTTTAAATCCTTTGAAATCTAAGCGATTTTTCCAAAAGATTGCGGACACAAGACGTGCCTGCCCCCGCGATCACATTTTTTCTTCAAAGTGCCCTGGCATCTACCGATCGATAGACGCGGCGGCGTTCGATCTCGGGCATCTCATGGTCACGGTGAAGCGCCGTCACGAAAGGCGGGCGACCGTAGCAACCAAGGAGATACGACCGATGAAATCTGCCCTCATAGTCGCCTGCATGCTGGCACTCGTCCTCGCGGGAAGCTCATCCACACAGGCGCAAAAAGCCGGCGGCGGCCCTGCCCCGACCACCGGCACCTACAAGCCGGCCCCGCCGCGCACGGTTTCCGTCCAGGGCGGCCAATACCAGGCGCCAACCGGCACGCAGAAGTCGTTCAACTGCTACCGGAAGCGCTGCCACTGGCACTGAGCGAAAACCTTCGCGGCCTGGTTCGCGCAGGCCCAGTCGCGGCTCACCGCCAATTCGTTTGGCGCGGGCTGGGCAATCTAACCGCTCGACTGCCACTTCGGTGGCGCCGGGCGATCCCCCCGCAACCCGTCATCCCGAGACGCTGACCAACCGTCCCAAGAACTCCCATCCCCCGAACCGCGCAGCCACCATCTGCGTCCTGAAAGGAACGATCCCATGGCAATGAACTGGAAGTCCGTCATCCCGACCGCCGCGTTGGCAGGCCTGGCCTGCATCACGCTTCTATCGACGTCCGAACCGTCTGCCGCGAAGACGATGACCTGCGGACAGAAAGCAACTGATTGCGCCGAACGCTGCGGCGCGCGCTTCAAGGACGATCCCGCTCAGCTACGAAGCTGCGGCGAGCGCACCTGCAACCACCAATACAAAATGTGCGTCAACAACTCTGTCGGCGGCGGGTCTTCGGGCTCTGGAGCGGGCAGTGGAGGCGGCAAGGCGGGTCCGATCGTTCGCGACAAGCGCCCGAAGCGGCCGCCACCGCGCGGCGGCTCGGTCGAAATGGCAACGGCCAGTAGCCCGCAGTCGTCGATGCACCATCCGCCCAGCGGGCCTACCCCGAGGCCGCTGCCGGCGCCGGTGCCCACGCCCACGAGCGGTCAGCCCACGCCGAAGCCTTGGCAGGGTCCCATCATCCCGGCGCACACATCAACCGGCGCGAAGCCCGGCGGCAAGATGGTCGTCAATGTCCGCGACCACCGCGCTCCGCGCAAGCCGCCGGTCGTCCGCGGCAATGGCGGCGGTGGTGTCACCGTGACTGCAAACGGCGGCAGGCGGCGCTGACGCCCACCGCGCGGGCGACGTGCCACAGCGGCGCCCGCGCCCGCTATCCCCACACTCTTCAGGAGACCATCATGCGAAATCGTACGACGTTTCTAACGATCTCCGTCGCCGGCGCTGTCATCGTCGGACTGGTGTCGATCGCCGCCGTGACCCAGGCGGAAGCCCGCGGCCAGCGCGCCGCCGCGATGCCAAACATGGCGGCCAAATCCGGCGGTGTGGTGCGCGACCCCCGCACCGGGGCTACCCCGGTCAATAAGCTGCACTGCCAGGGATCGGCCTGCCCGAAGCGGTACGGCGACAAGGCGCCGACCACCGGCACCTACAAGCCGCTGCCGCCAACGATTTCGAACGGCCGCGACCACCGCGGTCCTAAAGGAGGAGGAGGCGGCGTGACGGTCACGTCGGGCCCGCCACGGCGGCCGGACATCTGTGCCGGCTGGGGCTGCTGACCCGCGCGCCGGCCATAAGACAATGCACCGCGACCATGACGAACGATGCAAACACGGTCATAGGACGATAACGATGCGCATCCTCATCCTACCGGCGATCGTCATCCTCATGCCGTTCGCCATCTCCGTCGGCATCGTCACCGTCAAGCAGCGCCTCGACCCGTCGTGCCGAATCTTCAACTGCCGAGCGCAATTGGTGGACACGCGCCCGTCGCGATCCGTGGTTGATGCCAGCGCCCCCACAAAGCGCCACCGTGTGCCCTGCGAGAGCGTCGCATCGATCGGCTCGTTGCAGGGCAACGCACCGTGAAGGGGTCACCACGTCAGAATCGAAGGAGCGATCACATGAGCAAGACGACCCTGTTCGCCTGCGGCGTTCTGATCGGAATCATCGCCGGCACCGCCGGGGCCCGCATGCCCGCGGCTCTGACGCACATTCAGCCGGCGGCGGCCGGGACCGCCGTCAGCCCATTCGAGATGATGACCATGCAGCCGCAATCGTTGCCTGTGGAGCGCTACGACGCGTTCTAGTCTAGGCTGACCAAGACCGCATGAACCGCACCTTCGTGCGGCAACGCTGCCGTGTCCATCTGCTATAGTTGGCCACGGGTGAGTTGCCTTGGTTACTGTCAGGTGGATCGGCGCGGCAGAATGAAGCTTCCCCTACCAGCCCCGCGGCTGTCGCGCCGCCGATGGATCCGGCTCGCGGCGGCAGTTATTGCACTGCCGGCTCTCGGTCGCGCCGCGCGGGCACAGTCCTATCCATCACGCTCCGTCCGCCTGATCGTCGGCTATGCGCCCGGCGGCGCGACCGACATCACCGCGCGGCTGATCGCAGCTCGCCTGTCCGAACGGCTGGGCCAGCAGTTCATCGTCGAGAACCGGCCCGGCGCGACCACCAACATCGCGACCGAGCAGGTCGTGCGCGCGCCCGCGGACGGCTACACGCTGCTGATGTCGACCGCCGCCAATGCGATCAACGCGACGTTCTTCGAGCGATTGAATTTCGATTTCGTCCGCGACACCGCGCCCGTCGCCGGCGTCATCCGGATGCAGAACGTGCTCGAGGTGCATCCCGACGTGCCGGCGCGCAGCGTCGCCGCGTTGATCGCCTACGCCAAGGCCAATCCCGATCGCCTGATCGCGGGCTCGGCGGGGAACGGCAGTCCGGGACACGTTTCGGCCGAACTGTTCAAGATGATGACCGGCACCAGGATGCTGCATGTGCCCTATCGCGGCATTGCGCCGGCGCTGGCCGATCTGCTCGGCGGCCGCATCCACGTGTTGTTCGACAACATGGCGACGGCCATCGAGCCGATCCGCAGCGGCAAGCTGCGCGCGCTCGGCGTCACCACGACGTTCCGCTCGCCGCTCCTGCCCGACGTCCCGACCATCGCGGAGTCGGTGCCGGGCTACGAAGCCAGCTCGTGGTACGGCGTATCGGCGCCCAAGGATACGCCGTCCGAGGTCATCGACCGCCTGAACGGCGCGATCAACGCGGTGCTGACGGAGGGTCCCATCGTTGCGCGGTTCTCCACCCTCGGCGGTGTGCCGCTCGCCGGCTCGGCGGCTGCGTTCGGCGGGTTGATCGCCGACGAAACCGAGAAATGGGGCCGCGTCGTACGATTCTCCGGCGCCAAGCCCGATTGACGGCAAATCCGGCGCCGTCACGCGGCCGGCCGCTTTTTCGCCGGGATATTCGCCAGCGCCATGAGCGCATCGCGCACGATGCGCAGCGCAAGCTCGTCGGGTTTGTTGCGGTGCTGGATCAGCGCAAGCGTGCGCTTCAGCGGCGGATTGAGCGGCCGCACCACGATATCGTCGCTGCGCTGCGCAACCGACATTGCCGGCACGATCGACATTCCCGTGCCGGCGGAGATGACGATCTTTATTGCCTCGATAGCGCTGACGATCATCGGCGACTGCGGCGCGAGCCCGCGCGCCGACATCCACGACCTGATGAGCGCGCTGACGGCGCCGAACTCCAGCACGAGGAATTGCGCCGCGGCGTATTCCGGCGTGACCTCTTTGGGAATATCACGCGCCAGCGCGGGGAAGATCGCGACCATCTGCTCGACATACAGCGGCGTGATCACAAGGCGGCTGTCCTCGACCGGTAGCGTGACGAGGCCGATGTCCACTTCGTTGCGCAGCACGCCGTCGACCATCGCCGTGGTCGGCGCGTTGCTGATGAAGAGGTCGATGCCGGGATGCTCGGCACGCAGCTTCTTCAGGACGGGCGGGAGCAGATACATCAGCGCGGTGAGCGCCGCGCCGATCTGCACGCGACCGATCCAGCCGTCGCGGAAGCGGCGCATCGCCGCCGCGATCGCGTCCGCCTCCACCGAAATGCGGCGCGCGTGCTCGATCACCTCGCGGCCGGCGGCGGTCGGGTAGGCCTTCTTGCCGAGCCGCTCGATCAGCCGCAGGCCACAGCGCTGCTCGAGCTCGCGGATCTGCACACTGACCGCCGACTGCGACAGGTTCAGCCGGCGCGCCGCGCCGGTGAAGCTCGCAAGCTCCACGACGGTTTCGAGCGTCCGCAACTGGTCGAGGTTCAGGCTGCGCATCGATCAGTATTTTTCATTATTTCAATAGATACAATGAATTTGATTTATCGAATGTCAAGTGCGAAATCGCGCCCGCCGGCGTCCACCCCCGCCGGGCCTGCCCCTGACCCCCGAAGGAGAAACGATCATGTCTACGGCTTCCGCCCTCGCCGCCCGGCGAGCCCGCCACCTCGACGCGCCGAAGCCCGACCTGGCTGCGGTCAAGACCCGCCAGCAGGCCGCCTGGTCCTCCGGCGACTACGCCATCGTCGGCTCGACCCTCCAGATCGTCGGCGAGCAGCTCTGCGAGGCGCTCGACCTGCGCTCCGGCCAGAAGGTGCTCGATGTCGCGGCCGGCAACGGCAACGTCACGCTCGCGGCCGCGCGCCGCTGGTGCGAGGTGACCTCGACCGACTATGTGCCGGCGCTGCTCGACCGCGGCCGCGCCCGCGCGGCGGCCGACGGCTTCGATATCGTGTTCAAGGAAGCCGACGCCGAGGCCCTGCCGTTTGCCGACAACACGTTCGATGCCGTCGTCTCGACGTTCGGCGTGATGTTCACGCCTGACCAGGAGCGCGCGGCGGCCGAGATGATCCGGGTTTGCAAGCCCGGCGGCAAGATCGGCCTCGCGAACTGGACGCCGGAAGGCTTCATCGGCCAGCTGTTCAAGACGATCGGCCGCCACGTGCCGCCGCCCGGCGTCAAGTCGCCGGCGCTCTGGGGCGCGCGCCCATATCACGGATCTGTTCAATGGCCATGCTTCGGCGATCCGTTCTGAATCGCGCTACTACAACTTCCGCTATCGCTCGGCGCAACACATGCTCGATGTCTTCAAATCCTATTACGGTCCGGTGCTGAAGACGTTTGCCGCACTGCCCGGGCAAGGCCAGGACGCGCTCGCCAAGGATTTCCTGGAGCTGTTCGAGCGCTTCAACCGTTCGAACGACGGCACCCTCGTCGCGCCGAGCGAGTACCTCGAAGTCGTGGTCGTGAAGGGCTGACCCAAATCGCTATCCATCCAACAACGTCGGAGCACTCCAATGCACAAGCTGCTGTTTGTGTTCGGCCTCCTGGTTGGCGCCCTCGCCGCGACCACCTGGGCGCAGGTCCCCGTCTTGCCGGGTCCGGAGTCGTCCGGACAGGCGGCCGTCATCGATCCGATGGCCATGATGGCGGGCGCGCGCTCGTTTCCGGTTGAGGTTTACGACGCGTTCTGAACGTTGAAACGCGATGGGTGTCGCAACGTGGCGCCGGCAGCGGCGCCACGTTCTTGTTTCTGGCGCGGTTCCCACCTGAAACGGGTCTCTCCCCGCTCATTCCCGCGCAAGCGGGAATCCAGTCTTGAGCCAACCTGGGTCCCCGCTTTCGCGGGGACGAGCGGGAGAGAGCGAGTAAACTTCATTTGGAATGCTCTAATCACAGCTGACGCTAAGGCCAAAGCCGCCTGGCGAAACCGACCAGCGCGGCGCTGATCGCCTCCGGCTGCTCCTCGATGGCGGCGTGGCTGGCATTGTCGATCACGACAACGGTGACGCGGTCGCCGAGTGCGCGCTTGAATTCGTGCGCGTCCTCGACATGCGCCAGCGGATCGTGCCCGGGCTGGAGATAGAGGATCGGCGCGTTGCCGGCGGCATAGTCTGCCTGCCGCGAGGTCCTGTCGCCGGCGATGCGCTGCGCCGCCAGCACCTCCGGATGCCAGCCTTCGAGCCAGGGCGTGGGATCATTTCCGGGCGCGAAGAACGCAAAGCGCAACGCCTTGAGCCGCTCGTCGTCGGGCAGCGCATTGTCGGCGCTGTTGCGGATGGCCTCGCGGATCGGCGGCGTCGATGGCGCGTGTCCGACATTGGCGGCGATCAAGGAGACGCCGCGCACCAGCTCGGGTCGGTCGGTGGCGAGCATGCGGGCGACGCGGTTGCCGAAGGCGTGTCCGGCGACCAGCGCGGCGCCGCCACCGTCATGCTCGATCACCGCGGCGATGTCGGCGGCGCAATCGTGCAGGTCGGCGTAAGGCGCGGGACTGGTGCTGGCGCCGATGCCGCGCGGCTGCGGCCGCAGCACGCGATAGCCGGCGGCCGCGATCCGCTCCGCCATTACGTCGAAATCGGTGGCGCCGCGGCCGAGCGACGGCAGCAGCACGACGCGATGGCCGGCGCCTTGCGCCAGCACTTCGATGCGCACGGGCCCACGTTGAACGATGGTCGACGTAACGGAAGGCGAACTCATGGACGAGATTGACGCGGCGCAGAACCCTGTTGGCTTCCGGCGTCCGGCTGCTCGCAGATGCCGTCGCAGCAATGGCCGATGCCCTGCCCGCCGCAGTCCGGGCACGGGATCATCCCGTCCTGAGCGTCGGCGCGCTTGCGCCCGGGTGCCCTGACGAAGCCCGGTCGTTCGCTGAAGCGGCAAGTGTCACAGAGCATAGGTGCCACAAAGCATGAGGTGCCCCCTTGGGAGGCACCTCAGCTGATTCTGCCTGTGCAGGGAAGAGTCAGAAGGATCGGTTCTCTCCGCTCATGCCCGCGAAAGCGGGCATCCAGTATCCTTCCTTTTTAGACTGGGTCCCCGCTTGCGCGGGGACGAGCGGAAGCTGTGCTTCAGATCGCGTAGCGCTCGATGCCGCGGGCGGCCATCATCTCGCCGATCCGCTTGCGGGCATAGAACATGCGGGTCTTCACGGTATTGGTCGGGACGCCGATGATCTCGGAGACCTCCTCGATCGACCGCTCGTGGTAATAGACGAGGTCGATGATCTCGCGGTGGGCCGGCGACAGTTCGGACAGGCAGGCACGCAGGATCTCGCCGCGCTCCTGCTTCTGCATCGTGACCTCCGGATTGTCGGCCGGATCTTCGATGAATTCCGCGACTTCGTCGTCGAGCTGCTCGCTCGAGCGGCGGCGCAGGCTGGACAGCGCCTTGTTGCGTGCGATCGCGAGCAGCCAGGTCGTCACCTGGCAGCGGCGCTCGAACCGCTCGGCCTGACGCCACACGTCGATGAAAACCTCGCTCACCATGTCTTCGGCGGACGATTCGTCGCGCAGGAAGCGCAGGGCGAACCGGTAAACCTTCACATGGTGACGGCCATAAAGGACCTGGAGGGCGTGCTTGTCGCCGCCGGCAATCGCCTCAACCAGGGCTGCGTCGGAATTGTCCTGGGCGGACCACTGCGCGCCCCGTCCCGCGTCAACCGCAACTGCCTGACTGTACTGCATAGCTCGCTCCCAACCACGCGCGCCTTGGCGCCGCCTGGCTGGAGTAGCAATGGGGGGTTTCGCGCGGATTGCGCTCGCCCGAAATATGGTTTCGTGAGTTCCGCCGACTGTTTCGTCGGTCAGGGAGCGAAGAAACATTCGGGACAGGGCCGGGCCCGATATGCATTTCATCCTACAAAACCGGGCAAAAACCGGCACCAGTCGCCCCAATTCGATCCCTTTTTTCTCCGATGGCACCGCCCCGACATCGATCCTATGATTAAGCGGGCTTTGAACCGCGCGCGCGGGAGACGCACCAATATGACCTGGTCCGATGCGAGTGCGGCGGTTCAGAAGTTCGTCATCGTATGGAGCGCAATGCTCGCGTGCGTGCTGGCCGCCGGCGGGAATGCCGGTGCGCGCGAATTCCGCGCCGCCGACATCCAGGACGACAATTATCCGACCGTTCAGGCGCTGCGGATGATGGACCAGCTGGTCACGCAACGAACCGAGAAGCGCCACAGCATCCGGGTGTTTCATTCCCGGCAGCTCGGCGAAGAGAGCCAGACCGTCGAGCAGACCCGCGTCGGCGCGATCGACATCAACCGCATCAATGTCGCCGCCATCGGCAATGCGGCGCCGGTACTGAACATCCTTGCGCTGCCGTTCGTGTTCCGCTCGGTCGACCATCTGCACAAGGTGATCGACGGCGAGATCGGTCAGGAGATCCTGGGATCGCTCGAGCCTTACGGCTTTGTCGGATTGACCTTCTACGATTCCGGCGCACGCTCGATCTATACCGCACGCCGGCCGGTGCGCTCGCTCGACGATCTGCGCGGCCAGCGAATCCGCATCCAGCAATCCGACCTGATGGAGAAGATGATCAAGTCGCTCGGCGGCGTGCCGATCAGCCTGCCCTACGGCCAGATCGGGACGGCGCTCACGGCCAACCTTGTCGATGGCGCCGAAAACAACTGGCCGTCCTACGTCACCGCCAATCATTACAAGGCGGCGCCGTTCTACACGGTCACCGAGCACACCATGGCGCCGGAGATCGTGATCATGTCGCGGCGCGCATGGGAGGAACTGTCGCCCGACGAACGCGCGATCTTTCGCGGCGCCGCGCGCGAATCCTCGCGCTACATGCGCGAGCAGTGGCTGACCTGGGAACAGCAGTCGCGGCAACGCGCAGTCGACATGGGCGTCACGGTCGTCGATCGGCTCGACCGCAAAGCGTTCGAATCCGCCACCGCGCCGCTGCGCGACGATATGCGCAAGGATTCGCGGTTTGGCCCGCTGATCAAGCGGGTCGAGGCGGCGCAATGAATACAGAGGGATTGATTTGCAACTGAAGGCGGCAATGCAGCGGACCACCGCAGGCAGCGCCGGTGCGGCCAGCGCGCACCAGGTGATGCGTCGGCTGCCGATCCGCTGGCGCGTGCTGTCGCTCGCCGCGCTCAACGCCATCGTGGTGTTCGTGTTCGCCGCCGTGATCTGGGACGGCGCGCGCGTGCTCACCGACGCGCGCAACGAGCTGCAGCAGACCCGCAACTCCGACCGGCTGCTGATCCAGCTCGAGATCGACGCGGTGCGGCTGCAAGGCCTGATTCATCGTTTTTTCACGCAACCCAATATCGACCTCCTGATGGAGATCACGGGGCTGCGCGAGACGGTGATGACCACGCTGAAGGTGCACGCCGCCGCCGACCCGATCCTCAAGGGCGCGGCGGAGCCCCTGGTGCACGCGACCGAGCGCTTCGTCGCCGGCTTCTCGGATCTGCGCAACGTGCAGAGCGCGATCTCGACGGCTTACGAGAACCAGGTGCTGCGCGCGGTACAGGAGATGGGCGGGCTCTACGCGATCATGGAGAACGGCACCCGCGAGCAGTCTTCGCTGATCTGGCCGTCGCTCTCGAAATCGCGGGAATCGTTCTCGACCACGCTGGTGCTCACCAATGCGTTCTACCTGACGCAGGCGCGCGAGATCGCCGAGGAGATCTTGAAGAACCTGGAGGCGATCGAGAACACCATCCCCGTCATGCTCGACCTCGCCGACAACGATCTGCAGCGCGGTGCGCTCGGCGCGCTCGCCTATCGCATCGTGTCGTGGCGGCTCGGCGTTGCCAACCTGACCGAGCACTTTACGACGCGATCGCACCTCCTGCATGAAGAGATCGACGGCAATCAGCAGATGATGGCGCGCACCATCGATACCCTGTCGGACGATATGCGGCGGCGCGAGCGCGTCGCCTACGACCGGTTCGAGAATGCGCTCGCCAACATGTATCTGCGCATTGCGATCGCCGCGGTGGCGGCGCTGTTCATCGCGGTGCTGATCGGGCTCGCGATCACGCGCTCGATCGTCGGCCCGCTGCGCTCGCTGATGAGCGGCATGCACGCGATCGTGGCCGGTCACTACGGCCAGACGGTACACGACACCACCGCCCGCGACGAGATCGGCGAGATGGCGCGTGCCGTCGAGGTGTTCCGCGAAAACGCCATCGCCAAGCGCCAGGCCGAGATTGAGCTGAAGGCCTCCAAGGAGAACGCCGAGTCGGCGCTGCGCGAGCTGCAGGAGACCCAGCGGAGCCTGATCGAGGCCGAGAAGCTCGCCGCGCTCGGCGGCCTGGTCGCCGGCGTCGCCCACGAGGTCAACAATCCGATCGGCATCAGCCTGACGGTGGCCTCAAGCTTCGCGCGCCGCTGCGACCAGTTCTCCGCCGCGATCCGCGACGGCGCGGTGCGCAAGTCGACGCTCGACGAGTTCATCTCCGGCAGCCAGGAGGCGGCGAAACAGCTGGTCGCCAACCTCAACCGCGCCGCCGACCTGATCCAGGCGTTCAAGCAGGTTGCGGTCGACCGCAGCCATGCCGAGCGCCGGGTGTTCGAGCTCGGCGAGGCTACCGAGCAGATCGTGGCCAGCCTCCTGCCGGCGCTCAAACGTTCGGCGATCGCCTTCAACGTCGATATCGGCGAGGAAATCAACATGGACAGCTACCCCGGCCCCTACGGCCAGGTGCTGACCAACCTCGTCCTCAATTCCCTGGTGCACGCATTCCCGGACCGCCGTGCCGGCTCGATGCGGCTGGCGATCAAGCGCTCCGGCCCCGACCATGTCGAGATCGAATTCGCCGACGACGGCATCGGCATGAGCGAGGAGACCCAGCGCCGGGCCTTTGAGCCGTTCTTCACCACGCGCCGAAGCCATGGCGGCACCGGCCTCGGCCTGCATATTGTGTTCAATATTGTGACACGGCGCCTGGGTGGCCGCTTGCGGCTTGACTCCGCCTTGGGACGTGGCACCACCCTATGGATCAGGCTGCCGTTGACGGCGCCGCGGGACGAGCCGGCGGAACCTGCGCAGGCGGCAACTCTCACGCACTCGGCATGAGCAACGACGATTTCATTCGCGTGATCGACGACGAAGGCCCCGCGCCGGCCCCGCCGGAAGCGGTGTGGAAGGTCGCGGTCATCGACGACGATCCGGCCGTGCACGAGGGCACGCGTTTTGCCCTTTATGATTACAATCTGAACGGCCAGGGCATCGAGATCATCTCCGCCCACTCCGCCGAGGAAGGCCGCGAGCTGATGCGCCAGCATCCGAACATCGCGGTGATCCTGCTCGACGTGGTGATGGAGACCGACGACGCCGGCCTGCAGCTCGTCGACTATATCCGTACCGAGCTCAAGAACGAGACCGTCCGCATCATCCTGCGCACCGGCCAGCCCGGGCAGGCGCCGGAACGCCGCGTCATCGTCGACTACGATATCAACGACTACAAGGCGAAGACCGAGCTCACCGCCGACAAGCTGTTCACCGCGCTGACCGCGGCGCTGCGCGGCTATCAGCAGTTGCAGCGGATGCTCGAGACCCGCCGCGGTCTCGAAATGATCATCGAAGGCGCCTCGACCCTGTTCGACTTCAAGTCGATGCAGCGGCTGGCGGAAGGCGTGCTCACCCAGCTCGCCACGCTGATCAATGCCGAGTGCGGCGGGATCCTGGTGCTACGCGACAGCGCGACCGAGCACGAGAAATACTCGATCCTCGCCGGCTCCGGCTGCTACCGCCGCTTTGCCGGCGCCTCGAGCGCCGCCGCGCTCGATCCGACGTTGCGCGAGGCGGTCGATTCCGCGTTCGAGCGCCACGCGCACGAATTTCAACCCAAACTGTCGGTCATGTACGTCAGGACCGGCAGCGGCCGCGAGGTCGTCGTCCTGCTGGAAACCCAGCGGCCGCTGACGACGACCGACCGCTCGCTGGTCGAGGTGTTCTGCAGCCGGCTCTCGATCGCGTTCGATAACGTCATCCTCTACGAGCAGCTGAACGACGCCACCGTTCGGTTGGAAGAGCGCGTGCGCGAGCGCACCCGGGCGCTGACCGCCGCCAACCACCGGCTGACCTCGCAGTGGATCAGGCTGCGCCGCGCCAACGAGTTCAAGAACGAGGTGCTCGGCACCATCGCGCACGACTTGAAGAACCCGCTGGCGGTGATCCTCGGGCGCGCCGAAATGCTCAACGAGCTCGCCGAGATGAGTCCGGTACCGTTCGACAAGATCCGCGAGCAGCTCGGCCATATCCGGGGCTCGGCGACGCAGCTGACCGGGATGGTCAACGACCTGGTCGCCGATGCGATGATGGATGCGC
Source organism: Xanthobacteraceae bacterium (assembly GCA_019745775.1). Lineage (GTDB taxonomy): Bacteria > Pseudomonadota > Alphaproteobacteria > Rhizobiales > Xanthobacteraceae > VAZQ01. The sequence goes on from JAIESR010000096.1 coordinate 134,924, forward strand.
TCGACATCACCATCCGGCAGGAGCGTGTCGATATCTCCGCGGTCCTCGCCGAGGTCGTCACCGCCAACCGGGCGCTGGCCGAGCGCAAGCGGCAGGCGATCAACCTGGTGACGCCGCCGGTGCGATGGGCGAACTGCGATCCGGAACGCCTGCGCGAGGCGGTGGACAACCTGCTCAGCAACGCGATCAAATACAGTCCGAACGGCGGCAAGATCGAGCTGTCGATGTCCGGCGACGACGGTTTCACGCAGATCCTGGTCAAGGACGACGGTCCGGGCCTGTCGCAGGAGGACATCGGGCGTCTGTTCGGCCGGTTCCAGCGGCTGTCGGCGAAGCCGACCGCCGGCGAAAGCTCGACCGGACTCGGGCTCTCGATCGTCAAGCGCATCGTCGAGCTGCATGGCGGCACCGTCGCGGCACAGAGCGACGGGCCGGGTCGCGGCGCGACTTTCACGATCAGGCTGCCGATGGTGGCGGAAACGACGTCATGAGCGGCACCCAACACATCTACGTCGTGGACGACGAGGCGCCGGCGCGCGAGATGGTCGGCGACTATCTCAAGCTGCACGGCTTCGAGGTGACGCTGTGCGACGGCGGCAGGACGCTGCGCGAAGCGATCGCCAAGCAGTCGCCCGACCTCATCATCCTCGATCTCAACATGCCGGAGGAGGACGGTCTGTCGATCGTGCGCGCGCTCAAGCAGCACGGCACGGTGCCGATCATCATGCTGACCGCGACCGCTTCGCCGATCGATCGCGTGGTCGGGCTCGAGCTTGGCGCCGACGACTACCTGGCGAAGCCGTGCGAGCTGCGGGAGCTGCTCGCACGGGTACGCTCGGTGCTGCGCCGGAGCGCGACGGCGCCGGCGCCCCAGGTAACCGCCGCGGCGGGCGAGGCCGCGAGCGCGCCGATCCGGTTCGGCACCAAATGGCTTGACGTCAATGCGCAGGTGCTGCGCGACGAGGACGGCAACGAGCATCCGCTGGTGTCGTCCGAGTTCGCGCTGCTCAAGGCCTTCGCCGAGAACCCCAAGCGCGTGCTTTCGCGCGAGCGCCTGCTCGATCTCGCCGAGGCGCGCGACCGCGAGGCGTTCGACCGCGCCATCGACGTGCGCATTACCCGCATCCGGCGCAAGATCGAGCCCGATCCGGCGCATCCGACCGTAATCCGCACGGTGCGCGGCTCCGGCTACCTGTTCTCGCCCGACGGCAGCGGCGGCGATCCGCCGTAGCGCGCGGGCCGGTCGCCTCATTGGGAATTCCGATTCCGTGAATCCGGCAGTATCCGTCATCATCGCCGTGCGAAATCCCGGGCGATTCCTGGAACCGGCGCTGCAAAGTCTCGCCGATCAGACCTTCACGGACTATGAGGCCATCATCGTCGACAACGGCAGCGACGACGGCACCGGCCGGATTCTCGCCGATTGGGCGGCAAAAGACGATCGGATCAGCGTGTATCCGCATCGATCGATCGGCCTTGCGAGGTGCCTGAACTACGGGGCGTCGATTGCCCGCGCGCCGCTCATCGCGCGGCTCGACGGCGACGACATCCTGCTGCCGGATCGCCTGGCGGTGCAACACGCGCGCATGTCGAAGGACGCCGATCTCGGCCTCCTGGGTGCGTGCGTCGACCTGATCGACGGCGAGGACCGGCCGCTCGGACGGCGCCGGCTGCCATTGGCGGATGCGGAATTGCGGGGCTTTCTTCGGACCGGAAATCCGTTCGTCCACTCCACGATCATGATGCGCAAAGCAGCCTTCGACGCCGTCGGCGGCTATCGCGTCGGGCTCAGGCTATGTGAGGACTTCGACCTGTGGTGTCGAATCGCGGCCGTCACCCGGATCGCCAATTGCGAGGAGGTGCTGGCACGCTATCGCATCCACGAAAGCTCGATGTCGGCGGGACGGCCGATCCGGCTGGCGATCGCGGACACCTGCATCATCGCCGCCACGCGGGCACGCGAGTCGGGAGGCCCGGAGCCGTTCGCGTCCGGGCGCCCGCAGCTGCGGCGCGCCCTGGCGATACTCGATATCTCCCGCGATGAAATCAGGTATCGCGTGCTGAAGACCGTTGTCGGCGTCGCACGCATGGCGATGGTCCGCGGCGACGACCAGCTTGCCAGGCGACTCCGTGCGCGGGCATATTCGGTCGCCTGGGGCTTGTCGTTCCGGAGCTATGGCCGGGGACTTGCCCGTATTCTAGCGTCATATTTCTCGGCCAATACCCGCGTACGACGCAAAGCGCTCGTAGGCCGCTTGTTCGGCTCATAGGCGTGACACCATCGGCGACCGGCTGCGCGTCAGCCACCCGCCGCGCGCGGCGAGAATGAAATCTTCGCTTCGAGATTGGGCTCCCAATGGTACGGCCCGAGTTGCGCCGCGCCGGGGTTGTCGACGGTGCAGATAAAGTTGGAAACGAGCTCCTCGACAAACAGCGCGGTCAAAGACATCGTCAGGTCGGCGCCGAGGCACCGGTGCTTGTCCAATCCGAACGGCGCGAATGCATCGGCGTCATAACGGCGTCCAACGAAACGCTCCGGTCGATATGCGAACGGTTCCGGGAAAACGCGATCGTCCTTGTGACTCTCCCAAAGGCAGAGGCGCACGATCGTGTCCTGGGGAAAGAACATGCCGTCGAATGTCACGTCTGATTTTACTTCGCGATAGAGCACCTCGCTCTGCTCGAGCCGCAGCGTCTCCAGAATGACGGCTTCGATCAGCGCATTTGCTTCGGTCTTGTCCGCCGTGAGCGCCGTCGCGATACGCTCCGCGGCGTGCTGGTGCATCGCGAGATGCCACAAGACCCAGTGCCAGAGACTGTAGACGTCGAAGTGCGCGGGCTCGAACAGATAGGCGAGGTTGCCGACCGCGGTCGGATCGTCCGATCCGCTCTCGACGAGCTGCCGCAGGGCGCTGGGCCTTTCCGCGCCGGCGTCACTGCTTCTCATCGCACGTGCCATTCGCTCGACGCACTGCACGATCCCGGCAAACGCAGCGCCCGCCTGCGCCTCGATGTGGCGAACCGGATGCTCGGAACCAAAGCGCCGATAAAGCTGCATCAGGTTGCCGAACTCTTTCGAGCCGGCAGGCACGCCGAACAGCACCATCAGCATGATGGTCGATGTCATCGTCCGCAGCGTAGCGCGGATCTCCTGGTGCGAGCGCCGGGGAGCGCGCGAGAGAGCAGCGAGATTGTCGCGAACGATCTGGCGGACATCGTCGGCATGGGCGGATACCGGCACAGCCTGGAACGCCCTCAACAGGACCCGGCGGTAATGCTGGTGGGTATCTCCCCGCATCGCGCGGATCCAACCCTTGGGCACCAGCGTCGGCAGTTCGATCGAACGCGGCACGACCACGTCTTCGTTCTCGGCGACAAGCCGCCGGCCGCGTGCATGGCCGATGACGCATGTGGTGTAACGGCCGTGCCACCACGTCTTGAACACCGGCCCGAACCGGGCGGCGGCCTTCATGACATAGCGCTGGTCGAGGTCCATGCTTCGATCCGACGGGTCGAGCCCGCCGGGCGGCAAGGTTGCCCGACAAATGCGGGCATGCAGCGCATAGCGCAATCCGGTGACCGCAGCGGACAAGCGCGTCCGAATTCGGCGCCGGCGAACGCCCATCACGCGCGGGGGCGTGCTGCCGTCGAACCGACGCCGCCACAGGTCCCGCACCCAGGACTGGCGCCAGTATTTGTCGATGGCACGCCGCGTCTTGAGTTCACGCCACCACGTCGCCCGGTCGTCTGCGTCAGGTCCCAATAGATCGTGCATCAGGCTGCCGCGAGGCGCATCGCCATCCCATCGGATGCCGACATGCCGAAGCTCGTGCGCCCATAGGTGGAGAAACAGCGCGCCTTTCGTCCGGCGCTGAAGCTCGGACTTGTACTCCGGCAGCAACAGCAGCGGCGCTTCAAGCCAGTGCAGCGGATAGAATTGATGGCTCGTGCCCGCTCGCCCCGGCGGCTCGAACCCATGCAGGACCTTCGATATCAAGTGCGGGCCCGTAGCCCCCCAATTTGGATCGTCGGCCGCCGCACGCGCCCCTGCGGCCAGTTGCGCGAGCTTCTCATCACCGCTTGGGAACTTGAGGACCGCGACATTGACGAGACCCGGCTCCTGCTCCGCCCATGCGTAGTCCGTCTCCGGCAATCGGTCGGTGAGGCAGACGACGTCGGCGTCGACCCACCACCCGCCTTGTTTGTGCAGCAGCTCGTATCGGAACGCATCCGCGAAGGCGGCGATGCTGCGGTAACGCGGCAGATCGTCCACGCTCATGACAAGCGCGGCGTCGGCGGGCTCGACCCCCGGCGGCGGATCGAGCGATCCGTAGGCGTGCAACCGCACGCGGTGGCCCCGTTCCAGGAACGACCGTATGCAGGCACGCGCGTAGGACGGCAACGCGCCGCCGTGCCAGAACATGTTAACAGTCGTCGCCACCGGGTCCCCCAACGCCGCGAAGGCCCCCTAACCTCCAGGATCGGCGGGCGGGCGCTCCATCCACGTTAGACCCTGAAGGTTGTGAAAACACCCCACTTCGTAATAGTTTGAAAGCAGCGCACGCACCGAAAAGCGGCCACGACACGCCATGGAACGCTCGTTCAAAAAGGAAGTGGAATCGCTGAAGCTCGGCGACGGCGACATCTTCCGCGGCGAAGGCATCCTCGCGGTCACCAAGGCGCTCTTGCAGTCCGGCGTCAGCTATGTCGGCGGCTACCAGGGCGCGCCGGTGTCGCACCTGCTCGACGTCATGGTCGAGGCCGAGGACCTGCTCGCGGACCTCGGGGTGCATGTCGAGACCTGCACCAACGAAGCGTCGGCGGCGGCCATGCTCGGCGCTTCGATCAACTATCCGCTGCGCGGCGCCGTCACCTGGAAGTCGATCGTCGGCACCAATGTGGCGGCCGACGCGCTCTCGAACCTTGCCTCGCCCGGCGTCACCGGCGGCGTGATGATCATCCTCGGCGAAGACTACGGCGAAGGCGCGAGCGTGATCCAGGAACGCTCGTATGCCTATGCGCTGAAGTCGTCGATGTGGCTGCTCGACCCGCGGCCCGACCTGCCGACCATCGTGCGGATGGTGGAGAAGGGCTTCGAGCTCTCGGAGGCGAGCCACGCCCCGGTCATGATGGAACTGCGCATCCGCGCCTGTCACGTCACCGGCGAGTTCGCGGCCAAGACCAACAGGCGCGCCGCGTTCTCCGGCCGCAACCGCATCCCCGGCCCGCCGCGCTTTGAATACGATCGCCTCGCCCATCCGCCGGCGCTGTTCGTCCACGAGCGGCTCAAGGTCGAGGACCGCCTGCCGGCCGCGATCGATTTCATCCGCGAGCACAAGCTTAACGAGATCATCGCCGGCGACCTCGACGACATCGGCATCATCGTCTGCGGCGGGCTCACGTCGAATCTCCTGCGCGCGCTCGAGCGACTCGACCTCGCCAAGGTCGACGGCACCTCGCGCCTACCGATGCTGGTGCTCAACTGCGTCTATCCGCTCGTGCCCGACGAAGTGCGCACGTTTTGCGCCGACAAGCGCGCGGTGCTGGTGGTCGAGGAAGGCTCGCCCGAATACATCGAGCAGCAGATCAACGTCGAATTGCGCCGCGCCGATATCCAGGCGCGCATCTTCGGCAAAGGCGCGCTGCCGAAGACCGGCGACTACACGTCGGACGTCCTGCTCAACGGCCTTGCCGCGTTCGTGCGCGAAGCCCGTCCCGCCGGCATCGAAGCCGACGCGATCGATACGCGCGTGCAGGCGATGCTCGCCCACAAGCCCGCCGCCGCGGCATCGCTCGGCGACCTGCCGGTGCGGCCGCCGACGTTCTGCACCGGATGCCCGGAACGGCCGGTGTTTTCCGCCATCAAGCTGATGCAGCGCGAATTGGGCCCGACCCACATCAGCGGCGACATCGGCTGCCATGCGTTCGCGACCTTCGCGCCGTTCAGCATGGGAAATTCCATTCTGGGTTATGGCATGTCGCTCGCCAGCGCCGCCGCGGTGACGCCGAATCTCGACCGCCGCCCGATCGCCGTGATGGGCGACGGCGGCTTCTGGCACAACGGCCTGATCACCGGCGTGACGTCGAACCTGTTCAACAAGGGCGACGGCGTGTTGATCGTGATGCAGAACGGCTACGCCTCCGCCACCGGCCAGCAATACCTGCCGTCGTCGAGCGCCAGCCGGCTCGGCGCCGCGCCGGGGATGGACATCGAGCACACGCTGCGTTCGCTCGGCGTCACCTGGATGCGCAAGGTGCGCACCTATGGCGTGGCGAAGATGACGGCGACACTGAAGGAGGCGATGCGCACCGCCGAACGCGGCCTCAAGGTGATTATCGCCGATGGCGAATGCCAGCTTGCGCGCCAACGTCGCGTGCGCGCCGAAGATGCCGAGAAGCTCAAGCGCGGCGCGCGCGTCACGAAAACACGCTACGGCGTCGACGACGCGATCTGCACCGGCGACCACTCCTGCATCCGCCTGTCGGGCTGCCCGTCGCTGACGGTGAAGCCCAACCCCGATCCGCTGCGCACCGATCCGGTGGCGGCGGTGATCGAAAGCTGTGTCGGCTGCGGCCTGTGCGGCGAGGTCGCGCACGCCGCGGTGCTATGCCCGTCGTTCTACCGGGCGGAGGTGGTGCGCAATCCCGGAGTGTGGGATCGCGCACTGCATAGCTTCCGCCAAAGCGTCATCGGATGGATGGACGGGGCTCGTGCCCCAGCGTCCCCTCCCCCCTTGCGGGGGAGGGACAGGGAGGGGTGTGCGGCAGGCACCACCGCTTCCGAAACGACCCCCCTCCCCAACCCTCCCCCGCAAGGGGGGAGGGAGCAGACCGGGTCCGGTCGCAAGATCGCGAGCAAGAGCCTCGAGAGCGCGCAACGCCCCATCACGCTGCTCATCGCCGCGCTGGGCGGCGAAGGTGGCGGCGTGCTCACCAACTGGATCGTGGCTGCCGCGGAGCAGCAGAATTTTCCGGTGCAGTCGACCTCGATCCCGGGCGTCGCGCAGCGCACCGGCGCGACCACCTACTACATCGAGATCATGCCGCAGCCGTCGAAGGACGGCGGCAAAGAGGCCGGCAGGCCGGTGCTGGCGCTCGCGCCCGGCGTCGGCGACGTCGACGTGATGATGGCGAGCGAGCTGATGGAAGCCGGCCGCGCCGTCGCCGCCGGTTTCGTCACCGCCGACCGCACGCTCGCGATCGCATCGACCTCGCGCTTCTTCGTGATGGGCGAGAAGATCGCGCTGGGCGACGGCCGCTACGACTCGGCGAAGCTCAAGCAGGCGATCATCGCCAATTCCAAGGCGCACCTCCTGATCGACATGGAAGCGATCGCGCGCAAGCACGGCGTGTTCATCAATTCGGTGATGCTCGGCATCATCGCGGGCTCGGGCCGCCTGCCGATCCCGGTCGAGGCGTTCGAGGCCGCGGTCCGCGCCGACGGCAAGGGTGTCGACGGCAACCTGCGCGGCTTCCGCGCCGGGCTCGAGGCCGTGCAGAAGCCTGATTCGGCCGGTGCCTCAGCGCCGAAGCAGGCGTCGGCCCCCGCGCCCGCCTCGGATTTCGAGTCCGGCATCGCGCGTTTGCCGGAAGCGGCGCGCGACATCATCCGCGAGGGCGTGCGCCGGCTCACCGGCTATCAGGACCAAGCCTATGCGCGGCTCTATCTCGACCGCCTCGCCCCCATCCGCGATGCCGACACGCGCGCCAAGGCCGAAGGCCGCCTGCTCCGCGAGACCGCGCGGCATCTCGCCGTGCGCATGTCCTACGAGGATGTGATCCGGGTCGCGCAGGCGAAGACCGATCCCGCGCGCTTTGCCCGTATCGCAGCCGAGGTCGCGGCCAGGCCCGGCGAGCCGGTGAAGGTGTTCGAATTCCTCAAGCCCGGCGTCGAGGAATTGTGTTCGGTGCTGCCGCCGTCGCTGGCGCGGCGCATCCTTGCGTTCGCCGAGCACCGCGAGAAGCTCGCGCGCCTCCACTGGGGCATGGAGGTCAACACCACCTCGGTGTCGGGATACCTGCGCTTCCGTACGCTTGCGGCGCTGCGCCGCTGGCGCCCGCGCACCTACCGCTACGCCGAAGAGCAGCGCGCGATCGAGCGCTGGCTCGCACTGATCGTCGAAGGCTCCACGCACTCCGCCGGACTCGCGCTCGAGATCGCGGAATGCGCGCGCCTGATCAAGGGCTATGGCGACACCCACAAGCGCGGCACCGGCAACTACGCCCTCATCGAGGCCCACGTCATCCGTCCGGCGCTCGCCGGGCAGATCCCGCTGCGGCAGGCCGCCGATGCCGTCGCCTCCGCACGGACGGCGGCGCTGGTCGACCCCGACGGCGAGAGCCTCGGCAAATGCCTGGCGGCCATCGGCACGCCCGAGCCCGCGCGCATCGCGGCGGAATAACGGTTCGGAACTTCGCCTTGTCCCGCCGCGTTTAACCGGTCGGCATGCCGACCGACTCCAAGACCGACACCGACGAACGAACCGGTCAGCGCCGGCCCGCGCTCCCCGTCGATGCGCGATCCCGCCAGATCGTGCGCGCCGTGCTCGCGCTCGCGCTCGTCGTCCTGGCCGCCTGGATCGCCGCCGACTTCCTGCCGGCGCTGGCCTGGGCGATCGTGATTGCTATCACCACCTGGCCGCTTTACCGGCGCTGCGCCGCGGCGATCCCGGAGCCCGCGCGCAATCTCGTTGCGCCCGCGCTGTTCACCTTGTTCGTCGGCGTCGTGCTTCTGATCCCATTGATGCTGGCGCTCCAGCAACTCGCAGAGGCGGGCGATACCGCCGTGCGCTGGATCGGCGAACTGCAGAAAGGCGGCGTACCGGTTCCGCATTGGATCGCGCAGCTACCCTTCACCGGCGATCTCCTGGTCGAGTGGTGGCGCAACAATCTCAGCGAGCCGGAAGCCGCGGCGCAATGGTTGCGCGGCATCAACCTCGAGAACGCCACCGCCTGGACCCGCTCGCTCGGCGGCGAAGTCCTGCATCGCATCGTGCTGTTCCTGATCATGCTGCTCGCGCTGTTCTTCCTCTATCGCGATGGCGGCTGGCTGGCGGAGCGTGCGCTTGCGACCGCCGACCGCCTGCTCGGCGATCCCGGCGAGCGGCTGGCGACGAAGATCGTCGAAGCGGTGCGCGGCACCGTCAACGGCACGGTCGTGGTCGCCGTGATCGAGGGCATCATCATCGGCGTCGCTTATTGGCTGGTCGGCGCACCGAGCGCTATCCTGCTGGCGCTGTTGACCATCGCATTCGCGATGCTGCCGCTCGGCGCCGAGATCGCGGTGACGCTCGTGTCGCTGATGCTGCTGGTGCAGGGATTTGATCTGCTGCCCGTGCTCGCGCTTTGGCTGTTCGGCATGGCCGTCACCATCGTCGGCGACAATCTGGTCTGGCCGGCGCTGGTCGGCCGTTCGGCGCGGCTGCCATTTCTTCTTGCGCTCATCGGCGTCCTTGGCGGCGTGCAGACCTTCGGCCTGATCGGCCTGTTCATCGGGCCCGTCATCATGGCGGTGCTGCTGGTGATCTGGCGCGAGTGGATTGCGCCGCACGACTGACCCAAGCTGAATTCTCACCGTCGTCATGCCCGCGCTCGTCGCGGGCATCCACGTCTTTGACAAGCGCCTCATCGAAGACGTGGATGGCCGGGACAAGCCCGGCCATGACGGGGGTGAGTGCCGAGCGTGACATTCCGATCCATTGCCTTGGCGGCGGCAATTCGGCAGGGATCGGCGCATGGGAGCCGATCCGATGAACAAACTTGCCACCGTGGTCGTGGCCGCAGGCATGGCCGCGCTCGTCGCCGTCACCGCACAGGCGCAGCCCTACCCCTCGAAGCCGATCAAATTCCTGGTGCCGTTCGCGGCCGGCGGCCCCGCCGACACCATGGCGCGGTTGACGGCGCGGACGCTGGAGCAGGGCCTCAACCAGGCGATCGTGATCGACAACCGCCCCGGCGCCGGCGGCATCATCGGTGCGCGCGCCGCGGCGCAGGCCGATCCCGACGGCTACACCCTGATGTATGGCAACACGGCCTCGCTGGTGGTGGGCCCCGCGGTCTACACCAATCCCGGCTACGATCCGGTGAAGGCGTTCGCGCCGATCGCGCTGGTCGCGGTGACCTTCAACGTGCTCGCGGTCAATCCGACGTTTCCGGCCAACAACGTGAAAGAGCTGATCGCCTACGCCAGGAAGAATCCCGGCAAGGTCAATTTCGCGTCGCCCGGCCACGGTACGCCGCCGCACATGGTCGGCGAGATGTTCAAGCAGCGCACCGGAATCGACATCGTGCACATTCCCTACAAGGGCACGGCTGCCGCGCTCACCGACATCATGGGCGGGCAGGTGGAGATGACGTTCGAGAACCCCTCGGTCGTCATCCCACTGGTGCAGGCCGGCAAGCTCAAGGCGCTCGGGGTCACCGGCGAGAGCCGCAACCCAACCATTCCCGACGTGCCCACCATGATCGAGGCGGGCGTGCCCGACTTCGTGTCGATGTCGTTCACCGGGCTGGTCGCGCCGGCCGGCACGCCGCCGGCGATCATCAAGCAGCTCGCCGACGTGCTCGGCCCCGGCCTCGCCTCCGCCGAAGTCCGCTCGATGATGGACAAGCTCGGCGTGATCCCGATGCCCGGCACGCCGGCGGATTTCGGCGCCTTCCTCGCACGCGAAAGCACCAAGTGGCAGACGGTGGCGAAGACCGCAGGGATCAAGATTTCGAATTGAGGGTTTTGCCAAAAAAATTGCCCCGGCCACGCGGCGTGTGGCCGGGGCATGCTGGTTCTCAGAGCGGAAAGCCGGATCATTGTTACGCGGCACAGATCCGACCGCTCGCGTCCCGACGTCAGCCGGGCGACGCCCAGAGGTCTACACCCCCACCCCCGCCAGCACGCCAACGATACTCAGCGTGCGCCCGGCGCGTCTTGTCGCGATTTGCCAAAAACTTGATCGGCCCGGCCGCTCAAGGCTAGGCTGGCACCTCGCTACCGTTGGTAGAGCCTGTCCGCGCTAGCGTGTCGCAAGAGCCATGACGGCCCGATCCGATGAGGAGGCCTGCGGTGAGCGATCCCGAGGTCAAACGCTTCGGCGCACTTCCAAGTGCCGTCGGCATTATTGCCCGGCTTGCCTACGCGCAGACGATTGCCGCCGGCATCGACGTTGCACGCCTGCTCAAGAAGGCCGGCCTCACGCCGCAGCAGATCGACGACGCGAGCGTGCGGATCAAGGTTCGCGATCAGATCAATTTCCTGAACCTCGCCTCCGACGCCCTGCAGGATGAATTTCTCGGCTTCCATCTCGCGCAACCGCCCGACCTGCGCGAACTCGGGCTGCTGTACTACGTGTCGGCGTCGTCCGAGACGCTCACGCAGGCTTTGCGGCGGGCGGCCCGCTACAGCACCATCGCCAACGAAGGCGTGTCCTTGAACTATGCCAACGAGAGAGACGCGACGGTCACTTTCCGCTATGTCGGCGTCAGCCGGCACCTCGATCGCCATCAGATGGAATTCTTCGCGACCACGGTCGTCCGGGTCTGCCGCGAGCTGACGGGCCAGCATGTGTTCCCGACGCGCGTGCGATTGACGCATCGCCGCCGCACCGTCAGTCCGGAGCTCGCCGAATTCTTCGGTGGCAATGTCGAGTTCGGCGCCGCCGACGACGACATCAGCTTCGCCGCAGCGGCCGGCCTGCTGCCGGTGGTCAGCGCGGACCTCTATCTCAACAGGCTCTTGATCAAGTATTGCGAGGAAGCGTTGTCGCGCCGGCCGGCGAACCTGGGCTCGTTCCGCTCCGCCGTCGAGAACGCGGTGGTCCCGTTGCTGCCGCACGGCAAGGCGCAGGCCGCCGAGATCGCCACCGGGCTCGGCATGAGCCAGCGCACCTTTGCACGGCGGCTGTCGGCGGAAGGCGCAACCTATTCGGACGTTCTGGAAAGCCTCCGGTCGGACCTCGCGCAGCGCTACCTGGCCGACGACACCCTGACGATCTCCCAGATCGCATGGCTGCTCGGCTACCAGGAGGTCAGCGCGTTCACGCACGCGTTCAAGCGCTGGACCGGGGTGACGCCGCGCGAGGCGCGTTCGCGCCTTTCGTGCTGATCACGCGGGACACGGCGGCGATTTTGTGGCGATCTTGCGGCACGCCAGGACACGCTCCCGACTGGCCGCCCTCATGCAAACGGTGCTAAATTCGAGCGGGATGAGGGGTTTGTAGCGAGTGTTGCAAGATGGCCATCCAGTTCCTGCCTGAAAGCCCGCCGTTCGCCGACGACGAGATCGTCGGCATGGCACACGCCGTCGATGATGTCTGCAAGGTTTTGGAGATTCCGCCCGAAGACGCGCCGACCTTGAAGTCGATCGCCGAGCGCGTGGTCGAGCTGGCCCGCGAGGGTGAGCGCGACCCGACCGTGCTGGCGGAGCGCGTGATCAGCGAAATGCGTCCGGGCGACGCGTTCGACGCGGGCTGATCGTCCGGGCGCGGCTCAACGCCGCGATACCGCGGACGATCAATACGCCGCCATGAATCCCGTCACGGTGCGGACGAACTCCGCCGGGTGCTCGCGGTAGTGGAAGTGGCCGCGGTCGTTGGCGATCAGCATCTGCGTGCGCTTGTTCTTCTCGGCCAGCATGTCGAAGAGCTTCAGTCCCACCTCGACGATCGCCGAGGGATCGTCCTTGCCCCAGTAAAGCAGCGTCGGCGTCTGTAGCCGGCCGGCCGCGATCCATTCGCGCATTTCCTTGGCACCCGCCTGAATATTCGCTTCGTAGCGCTTCGCCTCCTCGCCCTTCATCGCCGCGTCGGTCGCCATGCCGGCGCTCTGCCGCGCCATGAAGCCGGCGGCGGCGACGAACTCGTCGGTGACGTGCGCGCGGTTCTTCGACAGCGCCTCCATGTTGTGGCGGAAGCCTTCCTCGATGGTGCCCTTGCGCTGCGCGCCGGCGCCCTGCCCCAGGCCGATCTTGGCGCGCCGCTCCGCCAGGTTGCCGACCGGCGGCGACAGCGTCGCGCTGTCGACGATGATCAGCGAGCGCACCATGTCCGGCTTCTCGAGCGCCAGCCGCGCCGCATGCCAGGCGCCGGTCGACTGGCCGATCACGTGCAGCCGCGTGACGCCCTTCGCCTTCAGGAACGCATAGAGGTGCTCCTGCTCGCCGGTCGCCGTGTAGACCCCGGAGGGGTTCTCGCTCATGCCATGGCCGCGGCGATCCGGCGCCAGCACGCGGTAACGCTCGGCGAGCCCGGCGATGATCGGCGTCCAGGTGTTGGCGCTCGAGGTGCCGCCCGGACGCGCGCCGTGGATCAGCAGCACGGCGTCGGCGCCCTTGCCGGCTTCGTAATAGCGCGTGCGGCCACCGTCGATGGTGACAAACTGCGCCTTCTGCCCGCCGACCGAGCCGTCCGGCGCAGGCGGCGCTCCCTGCGCCAGGGCAAGCACGGGCGCGAGGACGATGAGCACAGCGAAACGCATTGTCGTTGTCATGGCTTTCCCTCCACGGCGCTGCCGGCTCTGGTGCGGCCGCTGGCGCTCACGCAATTCTAGCGCAGAACGCGCGCCGTTCCATCATATTGACTCGCATTCCGCAAACGCGCATCACGCGGGCATACGACGTCAAGCAAGAAGATCACGATGAAAGCTCTATTCGGGCTGGGCGTGGCGGGCGTTCTGCTGGCAGCGCAGCCCATGGGCGCGCAGGCGCAAACGCAAACGCTCGAGCAGTTTTTCCAGGCGCAGCCGTTCACCATCGTGGTCGGCTATCCGCCCGGCGCCGGCTACGACCTCTATGCGCGGCTGATCGCGACCCGCATGGGACAATACCTGCCGGGCAACCCCAAGGTCGTGGTGCAGAACATGCCCGGCGCGGGCAGCCTGTCCTCGGCCAATCATCTCTACAATGTCGCCAGGCAGGACGGCTCCGTGATCGGCACGTTCTCGCGCGGCATCACCATGCTGCCGCTGATCGACTCGAACGGCGTGCGCTACGACTCGCTGAAGTTCAACTGGGTCGGCACGCCGAGCGACGAGGTGAGCCTCGCGATCGCGTGGCACGAGAGCGGCGTGAGCACGTTCGAGGACCTGCGCACCCGCGGCATGACCTCCGCCACGTCCGGCGCGGGCTCCGACGGCAATATCTATGGCCGCGTGCTCAACACCATCCTCGGCACCCGGATCAAGACCGTGACCGGCTACCAGGGCTCGGCGCAGTCGATGCTGGCGATCGAGCGCCGCGAGGTCGACGGCGCCACCAGCGTGTCCTATGCGGCGATCAAGACCGCGCAGCGCGAGTGGCTGGTCAACAAGAAGGTCAACCTGCTGGCGCAGCACGCGCTCAAGGCGCACCCGGACCTCAAGGATGTCCCGGTGATCCTCGACTTCGCGGCGTCGGACGACGACCGCCGCGTGCTGGAGATGGTGTTCGCGCGGCAGTCGATCGGCTATCCCTACGCCGCGCCGCCGAACGTCCCCGCCGACCGGCTGGCGGCGATCCGCAAGGCGTTCGACGCGACGCTGAAGGACCCGGAATTCCTGGCGGCCTGCGCGAAGGCCGGCCTGGAGGTCAACGGCATGAGCGGCCAGCAATTGCAGGCACTGCTGGAGAAGCTCTTCTCCATGCCGCCCGCGATCGCCGAGCGGGCGAAGACGGCGATGCAGCCGCCGGCGAAATAGCGACAGAATGCGCCGCTCGGCTCGACCTCTCCGCCGCTCATTCCCGCGCACGCGGGAATCCAGAATCTTCCTTTGTGGCCCCCGGGTCCCCGCTTGCGCGGGGACGAGCGGATTAGAGACTGCGCCATGAAGATCACGATCCTGGACGACTACTTCGACACGGTGCGCACGCTGCCGTGCTTCGCCAAGCTCGCCGGCCACGACGTGACGATCTGGAACGACCATCTGCAAGACAACGATGGGCTCGCGCAACGCCTGCGCGACACCGAGGTGCTGGTGCTGATCCGCGAACGCACCAGGATTCAAGCGCCGCTGCTCGACCAGCTCACGACGCTCAAGCTGATCAGCCAGCGCAGCGTCTACCCGCATGTCGACGTCGCGGCGTGCACGCGCAACGGCGTGCTCCTGTGCTCCGACCAGCGCGCGGAGACACCGAGCTACGCCGCCGCCGAGCTGACCTGGGCGCTGGTGCTCGCCGCCGCGCGCGACATCCCGCAGCAGATGAATTCGCTCAAGGCCGGCGCGTGGCAATGCGGCGTCGGCACCACGCTGCGCGGCAAGACCTACGGCGTGCACGGCTACGGCCGCATCGGGCAGGAGGTCGCGCGCTACGCCAGGGCGTTCGGCATGGACGTCGTGATCTGGGCGCGCGAGGCCACGCGCGAACGCGCCCGCGCCGACGGCTGGCGCACCGCGGCGTCGCAGGAGGCGTTCTATGCCGAATGCGACGTCCTCAGCCTGCACATGCGGCTCGTCGACGCGACGCGCCACATCGTCAAGGCGTCGCATCTCGCGCTGATGAAGCCGACGGCGATCCTGGTGAACACCGCGCGCGCGCCGCTGATCGAGCCGGGCGCGCTCGTCGCCGCGCTGAAAGCCGGCCGGCCGGCCAAGGCCGCCGTCGACGTGTTCGAGGACGAGCCGGTGCGCGATCCGGCGCATCCGCTATTGGAATTGCCGAATGTCGTCGCGACGCCGCACATCGGCTATGTCAGCCGCGAGGCGTATGATCGGCAGTTCAACGAGATCTTCGACCAGATATTGGCTTACGCGGCGGGTAAGCCGATCAACGTGATCAATCCGGAGGTGCTAGCGAAGCGGTGACGCCGCCTTTGGTGCCTGGTGCCGCAGGAGGGACTCGAACCCCCGACCCCATCATTACGAATGACGTGCTCTACCAACTGAGCTACTGCGGCTTTCCGAGATATCTCAGGACGTTAGCGGCTTCGCGCCACGTCGCAAGGATGCTATAGGCACTCGGCAGGCGCCGGGAACAAGGCCGCCCCGGCGCGGCGGCACTTAGAGCAAACCGCGGCCGTTTTTGCAACGTTCGAGGGCCTCGCCGTGTCAGGACCCCCTCCGCGACCGTCCACCTTTCAGGCAGGGCTATCGCATTTGGCCACGAGCGCGGCGCGCATGACTGGGCCCTCTCCCCTTGCGGGAGACGGCGGCGAGGTATCGCCGCGCAACAGAATGGGTGAGGGGTATGTGTCCGCGGAACGATACCCCTCACCCAATCCCCCTTGTTGCAACGCTGCGGCTGCCCTCTCCCGCAAGGGGAGAGGGCGCAGCAACAGCCGCCCCGCTCCGCTGCAAGAACCAAATGCGATGGCCCTGCCCTTTCAGGGTGAGGGAGCGCACCGCCTCCGCGGCACGCTTGCGCGTCCACCCCGTCGGAGGGTTGCGTGATGCGCATCGACATCAATGCCGACCTGGGCGAGGGGTTCGGCCGCTACACCTGCGGCGACGACGACGCGCTGCTCGCGATCGTGACCTCGGCCAATGTCGCCTGCGGGTTCCACGCCGGCGATCCCGAGATCATGGCGCACACCTGCAAGGTGGCGAAGGCGAACGGCGTCAAGGTCGGCGCGCACTGCGGGTTCCCGGACCTCTGGGGTTTCGGGCGGCGGGCGATCCCGTTCTCGGCGGGCGAGATCGAGCGGCTGGTCGCCTACCAGATCGGCGCGGCGCAGGCGCTCGCAAGCTATGCCGGCCACCGCATCACCCACGTCAACGCCCACGGCACGCTGGCGAACCTCGCCGAGACCGACGCCGACGTCGCCGGCGCGGTGGCGCGCGCCATCGCCGCGGTCGACCGCAATCTCGCGGCGCTCGCGATCGCGCGCTCGGAGCAGGTGCGCGCGGCGGAGCGCGCGGGACTGCGCGTGTTCTCGCAAATCTATGCCGACCGCGCCTACACCGAGGCGGGAACGCTGGTGCCGCGCGCGCAGCCCGGCGCCGTCATCCACGACGCCGGGCAGGCGGCGGCGCGCGTCGTCGCCATGCTGGACGCCGGCGCGCTGATCACGGTGTCGGGCGCCAAGCTCAAGACGCCGATCGATTCCGTCTGCGTACATGGCGATTCGCCGGACGCGATCGCGATGGCAAAGACGGTGCGCGAGAAACTGAAAAGTGCGGGCGCGACGGTCGCCCCGTTCGGCGCCGCCTGAGGCGCGCGGCCGGTGGCAGCGAACGCCGAGCCGAAATTCCTCGATGCCGGCGAAGCGGCGCTGGTGGTCGAGTTCGGGCGCACGATCGAGCCTGACATCCACAACCGCGTGCTCGCGCTCGACGCGGCGCTAACCAGGCGCGCGCTGCCAGGCGTGGTCGAGCTCGTTCCGACCATTCGCTCGCTGATGATCCACTACGATCCGCTGGTCATCGACCGCGCGGCGCTGGTGGACGCCGTGCGCGGCATCGGCACGAGCACGGCCGAAGCGAAGCCGCAGCGGCGCTGGACCATCCCCTGCTGCTACGACCCGCAATTCGGCGAGGACATCGCGGCGATCGCCGCGCAGCTTCGCATGACGCCGGAGCGCGTGGTCGCGCTGCATTCCGGTGCGACGTTCCAGGCCTACATGTACGGCTTCCTGCCGGGCTTCTGCTACCTCGGCGGGCTGCCGAAGGAGCTGACGGTCGCGCGCCGTCCCACGATCCGCGCGCCGCATCCGACCGGCACCATCATGATCGGCGCCGGCATGGGGCTGATCACAACGTTCTCGATGCCGACGGGATGGTGGCTGGTCGGCCGCACGCCCGAGCGGATGTTCTCGCTGGCGCGCCAGGATACGTTCCTCGCGGCGGTCGGCGACGAGATCAAGTTCGCGCCGATCGACCTGGCCACCTTCAACGCGCTCGACGCCCGCGCCGCGGCGGGCGAGGTCGTCGCCCAGGTCGCGAAGCTCGCATGAACGCGGCGTTGAACATCATCACCGCAGGACCGGGCGTGACGCTGCAAGACGCCGGCCGGCACGGCTATCTGCGCTACGGCGTCACCGCCGCCGGTCCGATGGATGCGCAAGCGATGGCGATCGCTAATCTCGCCGTGGGACGGCCAATCGGCGCGACCGCGGTCGAGGTGTCGCTCGGCGGCATCGAGGTGAGCGCGGACGGCGCGGCGCTGCCGGTCGCGATCGCCGGCGGCAATTTCGACGTGACGCTCGACGGGCGGCGGCTGCCGCAACAGAAGGGCTATCCCATCCGAGGTTTGCAGGCCGCCAATCGAATTGTCGGCGC
>JAIESR010000028.1 GCA_019745775.1 Xanthobacteraceae bacterium
CAACACCTCTCTAAGAAGGTGTTGCACTTCGTTTGTGAACTTAGGGAATCCAGTCTTGAGCTAGCCTGGGTCCCCGCTTGCGCGGGGACGAGCGGGGAGAGAGCGAGTCAACTTAACCGGGGAAAACTCTAGATCGCGGCTTCGGTTCGCCCGAACAACCCCTCGAATTCTCGTCGCATCGCCGCGTCGACCTCCGCCATGTCCGCGCGCACGCCGAGATCGGCGAGGCTGGTGACGCCGTAGCGCGCGTCGGCGACGCCGCATGGCACGATGCCGGCGAAGTGGGTCAGGTCCGGCGCGATGTTGATGGCGAGGCCGTGCAGCGTCACCCAGCGCTGCACGCGGATGCCGATCGCCGCGATCTTGTCCTCGTGGCCGTCGCCCTTGTCGGGCCGGCGCACCCAGACGCCGATGCGCTCGTCGCGCCGGCCGCCGTCGACGCCGAACGCCGCGAGCGTGCGGATGATCCATTCCTCGAGCGTCACCACGAAGCGGCGCACGTCGGGCGTTCGCCGTTTCAGGTCGAGCATCACATAGGCGATGCGCTGGCCGGGCCCGTGATAGGTGAACTGGCCGCCGCGGCCAGTGGTGTGCACCGGGAAGCGCGCCTCGATCAGTTCTTGCGGCCGCGCGCTGGTGCCCGCCGTATACAGGGCCGGGTGTTCCAGCAGCCAGACCAGCTCGGCCGCCCGTCCGTCGGCGATAGCCGCCGCCCGCGCCGCCATGGTGGCGAGCGCCTCCTCATAGGGGGTGAGATTCGCCGCCACGCGCCATTCCACCGGGGCCAATTCTCCCGGCGGATGAAGCATTTCCACGAGGCCATCGCGCACGTTAACCACCTCGTAACCATACCGTGGTCACCTCGGTTCGTCACATCCAGAAGGACAGGCCCGTGCCCACACTCGACAAAGTCGCGCTCGATATCCAGGTGGTGCTCGGCACCACCAGCATGCCGATCCACCAGGTTCTGCGGCTCGGCCGTGGGGCCATCATCGAGCTCGATGCGTCCGAGGACGACGAGGTCCAAATCCTCGCCAACAACTTCCCGGTGGCCAAGGGCGCCGTGATCGTGAGCGGCAACCGCATCGCGGTCGAGGTCAAGGACATGGAGCCCAAATCACCTGATAAGCGATAAGTCACCTGACAAGCGCTAGCATCGCCCGACAAGCTTGGACGCGCTTGAAATAGGCGTCCGGCGGCGGCGGTCCAGCCCTTGTGAGGGGCGGACCGATTTGTTACATGGGCGCCTCTCGACGCGAGGCTGGTTCAGCGCGCGTTTCACCTCATCTGCGGCCGTGGCGGAATTGGTAGACGCACTAGCTTGAGGTGCTAGCGGGGCAACCCGTGGAGGTTCGAGTCCTCTCGGCCGCACCATCCCTGACCTGACAGAAAACCGACCTTGCTGGTTTGGCGGCGCCCCGCGGGCGTCTGCCTAGATCTGGTGTCCATTCAGCCCCTTGGGCCGCTCGGCGTTGCGCGACCGCGGCGTTGGCCCTGACTTGGGCGGCTGTGCCGACTTGGGCGGCTGTGCCGACTTGGATGGCTGTGCCGACTTGGGCGAGGGCGTCGCCGTCGCCGGCTGCGCCTTTGGGGCCTTGGCCGTCGCGTTCGCGGTCCTGGCGTTCTTCCCGTTCTTGGCGGCCTTCGGCTCGCGGGTGCCGGCGCCGGTGGTGCCGATCGAGCCGGTGACGTCCGCGCTGGTCGGGTGGGTGACCTCGCGGCTCGGCCGGCGCTGCTTGTGCTGCTTGTCTTTCTTGGCGGCCCGGCCGGCCCGGGCGCGGGTGATCCGGTCGTAACGGAAATTATCGGCGCCGGGCGCGGGCAGGGCGCCGACCTCCGGCAGCACCGCGATGGTGATGACCTCCTGCGGCCACAGTGGCAGTTCGATTTCGCCGTCGCTGCCGCGCAGCGGCACCGGTGCCGACACCAGCGTGACCGGAACCGCATCCTCCGGTGTCTCGGCGCCGAAGCTCGTGACGCTCGGCGCCGCGAGCGCGGTCACGCCGCTCACGCGATGCGGCAGCACGCGTGGCCACAGGCTCGGCCCGCTTTGCGCGACCTGCTCGCGGGGCGCGCCGCGCACGACCCATTGATCGGCGGTGGTGACGGTAGCCGGGCGGCCGGCGGCGGTCGGAACCACGTGCACGATGCGGTAGCCGCGCGCTTTGAGCTCGCGCAGCAACTCCGCCAGCCCGAGCGCGGTGGCCGGCTGGATGTCGTGCAGCAGCAGGATGCCCTTGCCCTTGGCTTCGAGCCGTTCGAGCGCGCGCCGGTTGATCTCGAGCGCATTGATGCGGCGCCAGTCGTCGCCCATGAAGTCGACGCTCCAGGCCATGACCTGCTTCGAGCGCAGATAGTGCTCGACCGACTCCTGCCGCAGCAGGCCGGGGAACCGGAAGAACGGCGCGACCTTGGCGGGATCGCCCACCGCGGCCGCGATCGAGGCGAAACCGTCCTCGATTTCGCGCGCGGCGTCCGCGACCGGCATGGTGTGGAAATTGAACGGATGGTTCTGGCTGTGGTTGGCGAGCGTGTGGCCGTCGTCGTGGATGCGCTTCACGATGTTCGGGAACGAGCGCGCCATCCGGCCGACCAGGAAGAAGGTCGCCTTCACGCATTCCTGCGCCAGGATGTCGAGGACGCGCGTGGAGTAGGGCGGCAGCGGGCCGTCGTCGAAGGTGATGACGACCTCCTTGTCGTTGAGCGGCAATGATTCCCGGTACTGGTGGCCGCCGAGCAGCATGTGCTCGGACGGATCGACCACGATCGTTCGGCTGGTTCCCAATGCGCCGGGATTTCCGGGACACTCGGACGCGAAGGCGGGCGTGGCCACGATGAGCGATGCCAGCAGGCCGTATAGCGCAGCACGTCGCATTGCGTCCGGAAATCCCCGCCCCAGTTCGACTGCCCGGAGAGAGGTACCGGACGACAGTGGTCCCACACTGTTACCGGGACAGTAGGAGCCGGCAACTTAAAGACGGCTTAATCCCCAGCACCGCTGGAAATTCGCGGCCTGCTGTGACCCGGTTGCCACGCTTTGTTGACAAGTGGATCAATTGCCACCGTGAAAGCCCCGGCGTACAAGCACGAAACGACTCCCCCACCTGCGCTGATTTGAAGGTCCGGCATGCTCGACGAGAAAGACATGACCGCGACGCTGCCCGCCGTTGCGCCGCGCGACGACGAAGGCAACCTGCGCGCGGATTATGTCGGGGAGGTCGTCAAGGCGCTCGACGCCGGCAACGCCGTCGCGCTGCGCGAACTGGTCGGCGAGCTGCACGAGGCCGACGCCGGCGCCGTCATCGAAGCGCTCGATCCGGAATTGCGTCCCCGCCTGATCGCGCTGATGGGGGCCGATTTCGACTTCACCGCGCTGACCCAGGTCGACGATACCGTCCGCGAGGAGATCCTCGAAGAGCTGCCGCCGGCGACCGTCGCCGAGGGCGTGCGCGATCTCGATTCCGACGATGCCGTCACGATCCTCGAGGACCTGCCGAAGGAAGACCAGGCCGAGATTCTCGAGCAGCTGCCGGCGGTCGAGCGCATCGCGCTCAAGCGCAGCCTCGACTATCCGGAAAATTCCGCCGGCCGGCTGATGCAGGACGAATTCATCGCGGTCGGGCTGGATTGGACCGTCGGGCAGACCATCGACTACATGCGCGAGACGCCCGACCTGCCGGAGCGGTTCTGGGAAATCTACGTTGCCGACGCCGACAGGAAGCTCATCGGCGTGGTGGCGCTCGACCGGCTGCTGCGGACCAAGCGGCCGGTTCCGATCGAGGACCTGTTCGAGGAGGACCTGCGCCCGGTCAAGGCCACCGACGACCAGGAGGAGGTGGCGCGCCTGTTCGAGCGCTACGACCTCGTGTCGGCGCCGGTGGTCGACAACGACGACCGCCTGGTCGGCGTCATCACCTTCGACGACATTGTCGACGTGATCGAGGAGGAGGCGGAAGAGGATATCAAGGCGCTGGGCGGCGTCAGCGGCGAGGAAGAGCTGTCTGACTCGGTCTGGACCACCGCCCGAAGCCGCCTGCCTTGGCTGCTCGCGAACCTCATGACCGCGCTCATTTCGGCCTGGGTCATCAGCAATTTCGAAGGCGCGATCGGCAAGATGGTGGCGCTCGCGGTGCTGATGCCGATCGTCGCCTCGATGGGCGGCAATGCCGGCACCCAGACCATGACCGTGACGGTGCGGGCGCTGGCGACCCGCGAATTGTCGAGCGCCAATACCGTGCGGATCATCCGCCGCGAGCTGTTCGTCGGCCTGATCAACGGGCTCGTGTTCGCCGGCATCATCGGCGCCGTAGCGGCCTTGACGTTCAACATCACCGACCTTGGGTTCGTCATCGGGCTCGCGATGGTGACGGTGCTAGTTGCGGCCGCGCTGGGCGGCATCCTGATCCCGCTGATGTTGACCAAGCTCGGCGTCGACCCGGCGGTGTCCTCCGGTCCGTTCGTCACGACCGTCACCGACGTGGTCGGCTTCCTGTCGTTTCTGGGCATCGCGACCATCTGGTTCGGGCTCGGTTAGTTCCCATCAGTCGCGATTATCTGATGGTCGTCGCATCGGCCGCGTCCGCATCGGCGCTGCGGTCCCCGGCGCGTAACCGTCATCGAAAAGAATCGAAACGATGAAGAGCCGCCAGCGGGAGCGGGAAGCCTGGCGGGGAGTTAGCGAGTTGGGCGCCCGACCGAGCTCGCCAGCGGCCCGGCGCCGGCCCATTACTGCCGCATCCGGAACGACCGCGCCGCCGTTTACCGCGTCTTCACCATCCCGGCGTATGGCTGGCGCCGGACGAAAGTCCTTGTAACAGCGTGGCTTTGACCGGAGTCCCCGGTGCAACTGGGTGAGGAGACCGCGGAGCGCGCTCCTGCGCGGTCGCGTGGTGCGTCGCTTGGCGCCCGCCTGCGGGGGCCGGCGCGGCTCGGCCGTGGCGAAGCCGTTCTGGTGCGGCTGATGTCGCCGTTGGCGCTGGTGGTGGTCGCCGCCATCGTCATGGGCTGCGTGCTCGGCTTCGTACTGGCGAAGCAGGCCGACGACCACCTCGACAGCACTCACCGCCAGGCCCTGCGCGGCGCGATCGAGGCGCTGCAAGCGGTCTCGCCCGATCTCACCGACGTCGATCCCCAGCTCGTCAAGCTGCTCGAGACCGCGTCCGGCCTGAAGAACCTGCGGCTGATGGAGGACCCGCCCCAAGGGGCGCAGCAAGGCGCGCAGCAGGTCCAGTCGCTGGTCGATTCCAAGGGCCGGATCGTGGGCTGGTTCACCTGGGAGACCGAGCGGCCGGCGACCGACATTATCAAGCGCCTGCTGCCGTTCGGCGGCCTGCTCGCGCTCGGGCTGCTTGGCTTTGCGCTGGTCGCGACGTGGCAGCTACGCCGGCTGAGCGAACTGCTCGGCCAGAGCACCCGCGAGGTGCAGCGGCTCGCCTATGAGGACGCGATCACCGGCCTGCCCAATTTGCATCGCTTGCGAGAACAGATCGACCAGATGCTCGCCAAACGCAAGGGTGACGAGCTGGTCGCGGTCGCGCTGATGGATCTCGGCGGCTTCGACGAGATGAAGGAAGCGATCGGCGACGCCGGCGAGGACGAGGTCCTGACCGAGATCGCCAACCGGCTGCGCCGCGACGTCCCTGCGGGCGTGCTGGTCGCGCGGCTGCGCGGCGACAAGTTCGGCCTGGCGATGCGCGCCACCAGCGCCGAGGAGGCGATGGCGGTGGTGCAGGCGACCCGCGACGCGATCTCGCGTGCGATCTGGGTCGATCAGGTGGTGCAGGTCTCGGCCAATGCCGGGCTCGCGATCGCCCCGCGCGACGGCGCCAATCGGGAAGACCTGATGAGGCGCGCCGATCTGGCGCTGCGCGGGGCCAGGCGGCGCGGGCGCGGGTTGACCCGGCAATTCTCCCTCGACATGGAGGGCGATTTCGACGAGCGGCGCTTCATCAAGCGCGAGCTGGCGAAGGCGATGGCGACGCGCTCGTTCGAGGTGCACTATCAGCCGATCGTGCGCGCCGACGGCGGCGCCATCGTCGGCGTCGAGTCCCTGTTGCGCTGGAACCATCCGAGTCGCGGGTATATCCCGCCGGGCCTGTTCGTGCCGGTGGCGGAGGAGGCGGGGCTGATGGACCAGCTCGGCGCCTTCGCGTTGCGCCGCGCGCTGACCGACGCCGCGCGCTGGACGGGCCTCTACGTCGCAGTCAACCTGTCGCCGGTGCAGGTGCGCGACCGCCGCTTCATCGACCTGGTGCGCGAGGTGCTCGCCGAGACCAAGACCGATCCCGCGCGCGTGGTGCTCGAGATCACCGAGGGCGTGCTGATCGACGATCCGCTCACCGCCAAGGCGCGCCTCGAGGATCTTCAGCGCATTGGGGTACAGCTTGCGCTCGACGACTTCGGCTCCGGCTATTCGAGCCTCGCGTATCTCCAGCAACTCCCCTTCGACAAGCTCAAGATCGACCGCGGCTTCGTCGCCGCGCTCGACCAGTCGGCGAACACCGGCGTGATCATCCAGGCGATCGTGACGCTCGGGCGCGCGCTCGGCATGAGCGTGCTGATCGAGGGGGTCGAGACCGAAGAGCAGCGCGTGCTGCTACGGCTCGCCGGCTGCAACGAGATGCAGGGCTTCCTGTTCGCGAAGCCGGGCGTGGCGGAAGAGATCGATCGGATGCTGGCGGCGGGTGGGGTGCTCCCGCTGCTCGCGGTGAAGGCGGCAAGCTAGTTCATTGGACGAGCAGGCCGTTGAACGAGGGAAGGCCAAAGGTCTTGAAGTCCAAAGGTCTTGGCCGTTTGAAGGGAATCACATACGCCATGAACACCATGATGCGCGTTCGACTGAAGGCCGACGGCCGGATCGTCGAAATCCTGCCCGATGGCACCGAGCGGGAGATGACGAGTGCGGCCGGCCATGGTGCGCACGCGGGATCCGCCGAGACGGGCGATCCCGGCGCCGCCGCTTATGCGCGCGGCGTGCGCGCCCGGACCAAGCTCACACAGGCCGAGTTCGCGTCCCGCATCGGCGTGCCGATCGAGACCGTGCGCAACTGGGAGCAGGGCAAGCGCTCGCCGCGCGGTCCCGCCCGCGCGCTGCTCAAGCTGATCGAGAAGGCGCCGCAGGTCGCGTTCGCCGTGCTGGGCGGGGCGAAGACCGCGACGCATTGACGAGCCTTCCGGGTTTGAGCTTGCAGTATGGGTTTTGCTGCGCAACACCGCGCGGATTGGCGCTGCCGCCGAACCGTCTTGCTATCGGCGGCCACAAAACTCATGTTGCAACGTAGAACATGGTGCCGCATGCGCGAGATGACCGTCCGGGAAGCCAACCAGAACTTTTCGCAGGTGATCGCCGCCGCCGAGCGTGGCGAAACAATCGTCATCACCAAGAACGGCACGCCCGTAGCGAAGATCACCCCGCAAACCGCGGATCGTGCGCACGATCCCGAGTGGCGCGCCGCTTTCGCGGCCCTCAAGAAAAGCCTGCGGTCCAAGCCTGCGACCGGCTATCGGGTCGGGACGATCACCGAAGACGACAAGTACGGCGGCGATGCCGCATGACCCGGATCGCGCTCGACAGCAATATTCTGATCTATGCCGAACTCGAACCGGAATCTGACAAGGGGAAGCGCGCTGCCGATCTGATCTTGCGGGCCGCACGCGATGGTGTCATTGCGGCGCAGGTACTGGGGGAATATCTTCGATTCATTCAACGCCGCGCGCCGGCGGCATTTGAAGACGCGATCCGGCAAGTCTCTATTTATCAAGCGGCTTTCCTGACGCCGGCGACCACCGACGTCATCATCACCAGGGCCTGCGACTTCGCACGCGACCATCGTTTGCAGTTATGGGATTGCGTCGTCTGCGCCGCTTCCATCGATGCGGGCGCGAAAGTCCTGATGACGGAAGACGTGCAAGATGGGCGGACGCTCGAAGGCCTGCGTCTGATCAATCCGTTTGCGGCGGCGAATGTCGCGACCGTCGAGAGTCTATTCGATTGACGCAACGGCTTGCGTTTGATCGCGTGTTGCATTAGGCATTTTTTCCTTGACGGCGTTTTAAAATGCGCCTATACCCGACACGTCCCGCTCACCGAGGGCGTCTTCCGGACACGAGCCGGAGTCGGAGCGGGATGCGGCGTCTGTGCATGCACGCCGTCGCCCGGGAAGCTTCGGGCAAGACCGCCCTCCCGCCACTGCGAGCGGACTTGCTGACGCACCAATGTCACGTCGAAGGGCACGATGGTGGTAAGAGCCGTAAGAATGAAAGATTCGAACCTAAGCCAATGATCGCCTTCGAGAATATATCTTACACCTCGATCTTACATCCTGCGCGGGCGATGAAAGAAGAAGGCGCCATTGCCCCGTATGGGTGCCGGCCGGTAGAGTCCCGCCTTGATTTCAGCTCCCAATGCTCGGCGGCGCGCATTTGCCTATGCCGCGGGCGCTCGACATCAACGACATCGTCAGCAGCGAATACCGAAAGAGTGAGAAAGCCATGAATTCCATCGAAGCAAACGGCGCGCGCATTCCGGCCATCGGGCTCGGCACCATGACGCTGAAGGAGCAGGTGTGCATCGATGCCGTGAAGACCGCGCTCAAGCTCGGCTACCGCCATCTCGATACCGCCGAGCGTTACGGCAACGAGGAATGGGTCGGCGAGGGGCTGCACCAGGGTCTCGCCGAGCAGGGCCTCAAGCGCGAGGACGTGTTCGTCACCACCAAAGTCTATTGGGACAAGCTCGCGCCCGGCGATTTCGAGAAGTCGGTCGAGGAGTCGCTCGCGAAGCTGAAGCTGCCCTGGGTCGATCTCCTGCTGATCCACTGGAACAACCCGAAGGTGCCGCTCGCCGACAGCATCAAGTCGCTCTGCAACGCCAAGAAGAAGGGTCAGGCCAGGCATGTCGGCGTGGCGAACTTCACGACCTCGATGCTCGACGAGGCGGTCAAGCTCGCGACCGAGCCGCTGGTGACCAACCAGATCGAGGTGCATCCCTTCCTCGACCAGACCAAGGTGCTCGCCGCCTGCAAGAAGCATGGTATTTCAGTCACCGCCTATTGTCCGATTGCGCGTGGAAAAGTCCCCGGCAACGAGACGCTCGAACGCATCGCCAAGGCGCACGGCAAGAGCGCGTCGCAGGTGGCGATCCGCTATCTGGTGCAGCAGGGCATCATCCCGATCCCGCGCACGGCGACGCCGGCGCATCTCCAGGCCAATCTCGAGGTGTTCGACTTCACCCTGACGCCGGCCGAGATGGCGGAGATCGCGAGGCTCGCGAAGCCCGACGGCCGCGTGGTCAATCCGGCTCATGCGCCGCCGTGGGATAACTGACACGGAGACACTGGAACCGAGGAGGCTTCCGATGACCGCGATACGACTGGCGTTCTCGGCGCTTGTGGCCGTCGGCGTGCTGTCGCACGCCGGACCGGGCATCGCGCAGAACCCGAAGCAGGCCGGCCAGGATTCCAGCGTCATCCAATCCTGCATCAAGTCGGTGAAGGGCGCCGCGACCAACGCCGAGCGCTGCATCGGTCTGATCGCCAACCCCTGCCTGCGTCGGCCGGGTGCGCTGTCCAACGCCGACGCGGTCGCCTGCGCAAGCCGGGAGTCGTCGGTCTGGGACGATATCCTCAACGAGACGTTCCGCCGCCTCGGCGGCAAGCTCGACGCCGAGCAGAACGTCAAGCTGCGCGACATGCAGCGCGCCTGGATCGAGTCGCGCGACCGCACCTGCGCCTTCTATTACGACTTTCACCAGGGCTCGATCGCGGTGCCGATGAGCGCGGTCTGCGTCAACCGCGAAACCGCGCGGCGCGCGCTGTTCCTGCTCGACTTCCTCAATGACACGGAGGGCCGCTAGATCGGCAATCAAAGTCCGAGTGCTGAAGGGTGATGCAACAATGATGGTGAACAAACGAGATGCCTCGGCCGAATTGATGTATCGAGACAAACACCGATGAGCATTGAACTCATTGTTACTCGCCGCATTGACCGGACGCTCCGACCAACGGGTCAATCCATCGGGTTGATGGAATGGATCCAATTAGTCGACGCCGATCCAGCCCTCAAAATGAGGTCGACACCTCGCCGTGGCATGAATCCGGCGTCAGGGGAGGGAATTGTCATTGGTACCGGACCAGCCGACTCAGAAGTTCAAATACAAGGGGAGTGGGTGCCCTTCTTGCGATACCGTGAGGGCGAACTGACGATGAGATTCACCGACGACTTGCTCGATCCCAACAATACGGTACGCGGCAAGATTGCGGCCGTTGCTGCGCATTCGGGGCCCTGATAACTCACGACGCTGGAGATGAGGTGCTTCAGTGGTAGGTGTTTGGGAGTTGGACACATTCACGCTGCGGGGCATCCGATGATCCCTGCCGTCGAAGCGAACGCCGCCCGCATTCCGCTTGTGGGCCTCGGCACCTGGGATCTGCGCGGGCGGACCTGCGCGCGCATCGTGGAGCAGGCGCTGCGGCTCGGTTATCGGCACATCGACACCGCCGAGATGTACGACAACGAGCGCGAGGTGGGCGAGGGGCTGCGCGCCTCCGGTGTTTCGCGCAATGACGTCTTTGTCACCACCAAGGTCTGGCCGTCGCATTTTGCGCCGCGCGAATTGCTGCGCGCCGCCAAGGACAGCCTGGTGAGGCTCCGCCTCTCCGAAGTCGATCTGCTGCTGCTGCACTGGCCGAACCCGCAGATTCCGCTATCGGAGACGCTCGGCGCGCTCTGCCAGGTCAAGGAGGCCGGCATGGCGCGCCACATCGGCGTGTCGAACTTCAACACCAAGTTGCTCGACGAGGCGGTGGCACTGTCGACCGAGCCGCTGGTCTGCAACCAGTTCGAATGTCATCCGTTTCTCGACCAGTCGAAGCTCATTGCCGCCTGCCGCGAAAAGGGCATGGCAGTGGTGGCCTACAGCCCGATCGCGCGCGGCGGCGCCAAGAACGATGCCGTGCTCACGCGCATCGGCCAGGAGCACGGCAAGACCGCGGCGCAGGTGTGCCTGCGCTACCTCGTGCAGCAGGACATCGTCGTGATCCCGCGCACCTCGAAGATCGAACGGCTGGAAGAGAACAACTCGATCTTCGATTTCGTGCTGACGGATACGGAGATGGCGGAGATCGCGAAACTTGCCCACAGCGACGGCCGGATCATCGACTGGTCGTTCTCCGGAACGCCGAAATGGGATTGATGTGAGCCTGATCGATGAGACAGCGCTGGTGTTGTTCTCCGGCGGACAGGATTCGACCGTCTGCCTGGCCTGGGCGCTCGATCGCTTTGCGGCGGTCGAGACCGTCGGCTTCGATTACGGCCAGCGCCATCGCGCCGAGCTCGAGGTGCGCCCGC
Source organism: Xanthobacteraceae bacterium (assembly GCA_019745775.1). Taxonomy (GTDB): domain Bacteria; phylum Pseudomonadota; class Alphaproteobacteria; order Rhizobiales; family Xanthobacteraceae; genus VAZQ01. The sequence continues at coordinate 11,347 of JAIESR010000028.1, forward strand.
GCATCCGCGAGCGCATGAAGGCGCTGCGCCGCGAATGGGCGGCGCGGCTCGGCGACGACCATCTGATCAAGCTCGACGCGCTCGCGATGATCTCGGAGACCGCGCTCACCCGCGACGTCGCGATTGAAGTGGCGCAGAACGGTCTGCCGACGACCTTCGTGCCCGGCCGCAATCTCGCGTTCTTCGCCTTCGCCGGCGCGCTGGCTTACAGGCGGGGTGCAAAATGTCTGGTCGCCGGCATGTGCGAGACCGATTTCTCCGGCTATCCCGACTGCCGCGACGACACCGTCAAGGCGATGCAGGTCGCGCTCACGCTCGGCATGGACCGCCGGGTGGTCATCCATACCCCGCTGATGTGGATCGACAAGGCCGCAACCTTCGAGATGGCGCAGGAGATCGGCGGTGACGCGCTGGTCGACCTGCTGGTGGAGGAGACCCACACCTGCTATCTCGGCGACCGCTCGCGCCGGCACCCCTGGGGCTACGGCTGCGGGACCTGTCCGGCCTGCCGGTTGCGGGCCGATGGATTTGCGAAGTGGAAAGGCTGAATGCCGACCAAAGACAATCTCGACACCCGCCGCAAGCGCGAGGGCATCGTATTCCTGATCCTGTTCGCGCTGACGATCCCCGCCGCCAACTGGCTGATCGGCAATGCCGGCACCAAGTGCGTGCCGAACGGTCCGTGCCTCATTCCGGTGGCGCCCGGGCTGATGGCGCCGTCGGGCGTCACCATGATCGGCATCGCGCTGGTGCTGCGCGATCTGGTGCAGCGCCGGCTTGGTGTCGGCGTTGCGGTGGGCGCGATCCTCGCCGGCGCCGCGCTTTCGGCCTTGATCGCGCCCCCGGCGCTGGTCGTCGCGTCGGCGGCCGCGTTCCTGCTGTCGGAGTTCGCCGACTTCGCGGTCTATACGCCGCTGGCCCGCCGCGGCCTCGTCGTCGCGGTGGTGGCATCGAGCCTGGCCGGGCTGGTGGTCGACTCCATCGTGTTCCTGTGGCTCGCGTTCGGCTCGCTCGACTTCCTCGCCGGCCAGGTGGTGGGCAAGGCCTGGATGGTGCTGCTCTCGATCCCGTTCGTCGCCTGGCTGCGCCGCCGCGACGAGAAGACCGGCGTCGAGCCGGCCTGACGCATCAACTGTGAGATCTCGAAAATGAGCGCCGCGCTCTACGACAGGCTGAAGCAGGTCACCACCGGCACCATCACCACGATGCTGCTCAAGAAGGGCATCCGCCGCTGCTGGATGCAGGGGCCGATGCCGCTCGAAGGCTCCAGCCGCCGCATCATCGGGCCGGCCTTCACCATGCGCTTCATCCCGGTGCGCGAGGACCTCGCCACGCCGGAGAGCTGGGCGAAGCCGATCTCCACCCGCGGCGCGATCGAGGCGATGCCGGAAGGCTGCATCGCCGTGGCCGACGCCATGGGCGTCACCACTGCCGGCATCTTCGGCGACATCCTCACGATGCGGATGATGAAACTGAACGTCGCGGCGCTGGTCACCGACGGCGTGATCCGCGACAAGGCCGGCGTGCTGGCCTCCAAGCTGCCGACCTGGTGCGCGGGCGTCGCCGCCCCGGCTTCCGTCAACGGACTCACTTTCGTGGGCTGGGAGGAGCCGATCGCCTGCGGCGGCTGCGCGATCTTCCCCGGCGACACCATCGTCTGCGATGACGACGGCTGTGTGGTCATTCCGCAGAACCTGCTCGAATTCGTGGCCGACGAGGGGCCCGAGCATGAGTTGATGGAGACCTACATCGTCAACGAGGTCGGCAAGGGCGCAAAATTGCCCGGGCTCTATCCGATGAACGAAGAGACCAAAGCGCGTTACGCGGCTTGGAAGAAGAGCCGCTGATCCGGCGACGCGTCAGGAAGCAATCATGCTCTACTACGCGTCCAAGGTGTTCGGGTTCTTCGCGATCCCGTCCAACTTCGTCATCCTGGTCGGCATCACCGGCGCGCTGCTGCTGCGCACGCGGTTTTCGCGCTGGGGCTGGCGGCTGACGGTCGGCAGCCTGGTGCTGCTGGCGGTGATCGGGCTCTCGCCGGTCGGCAATGCGCTGATCGTACCGCTCGAAGAGCGCTTCCCGCCTTGGGACCACGGCCGCGGCGCGCCCCATGGCATGGTCGTGCTCGGCGGCGCACTCAGTCCCGATGTCTCCCATGCGCGCGACACGGTCGCGCTCAATGAGGCGGCCGAACGTCTGACGACGGTGGCTGAGCTCGCGCGCCGGTATCCCGATGCGCGCATCATCTTTTCCGGCGGCTCGGGTGCGGTGCTGTTCGCCGAGCGGCCGGAGGCGGAGTTCGCGCTGCGGCTGTTGGAGCGCCTCGGCGTGCCGCGTGGTCGCGTGATCGCCGAGGACAAGTCACGCAACACGGTCGAGAACGCGCGTTTTTCTCGCGAGCTTGCCCAACCGAAGCCGGGCGAGCGCTGGGTGCTCGTGACCTCTGCCTATCACCTGCCGCGGGCGATCGGCATCTTCCGCAAGGCCGGTTTCCCGGTCGAGGCTTACCCGGTCGACTGGCGCACCCGCGGCACCGGCGATGTGCTCCGCCCATTTCCCACCCTGGGAGAGGGTCTGCGCCGCACCGACACCGCCATGCGGGAATGGATCGGCCTGCTGGCCTATTGGATCGGTGGGCAGTCGTCGGAGCTGTTTCCCGGGCCGGTGCGAGGCGCCGAAATGTGACCGTGCGGGGTCTGATACCTCTCAGTAATTATTGAGGTATTTGGGTCCGCCCAGAAATTGTCGCTTTTTGGACACAGTCGCGATGAATTTCACGCATCCCGGCTCTCACCAATCACGGCGCGGCAATCCTGCGCTACGCTGCGACTTGTCCGGCGATTCCAGGGGATTGGGCGCGCCGATCGCAGCCTTGGCGCCGCTGGGCGACGAGGAATTTGGACAGCTCTGTCCGGGGGTTGGGAGACGACTTCGATGCGCGCCATTCGCGCGGCCATGACGACCGTGTCCACGACATGGGCCGCAGCCGATCACTCGAGGATCGCACGGACGCTCAAGGTCACGGCCAGCGTCGTGGTAACCACCGCGGTGGTTGCGATCGCCTCATTCATCGCCGTGGCGCTGAGCCTCACCTGACGCTGCACCCCGTTTTCTGCTGGTTTGCCAGACGACTATCCTGGTGTAGCGGACGACTGTTCTCGTGCAGCGGACGACCCCTGCTGTTTGCGACGATGGCGCATTTCGAGAATTGATCGCGCCGCGCGTGACTTGGTCATCAAAATGACAAGTCGTGGCGCGAGCCTCCGCGTACGCTACGCTCATCGCCCATCCAAAATCACGGGGTTGGATGGACGGAAAGGCGGGCGTAGTGGGCGCTATCAGTCCAGTAGGCCAGTCACTAGCTCTGTCTGTTGCGTTTGTTGCGTAGCGGGGAACTGCGTATGCGTGCTATTCGCGCCGCCGTACTCACGGTACGGCTTTCGATCGACCATTCGCGCATCACCGAGAAGCTCGTCGTCGCCGCCAATGTCGTGGCTGGCGCGACTGTGGTGCTGCTTGCAGGCTTCGTCGCGGTGGCGACGGGTCTGAACTGACCGGGCGCGCCCGGCCTAGATCTAGGCTTCGCTGCCCGCGACCGCGCGCAGCGAGTCCGACCTGTATTGGCGCCACCACATCACCACCACGACAATGCTGGTGGTGACGATCAACACGATCGGCCCGGCGAACCACCCGAGATACCCTAGCGCGAAGAAGAACGCGCGCTGGCCGCGGTTGAAGTGCCGTCCAGCGGTGGTGAATAACCCGGCCGTGCGCAGCACATGCGCCTCAGCCTCGGGCGTGTCCTTATCGGTGGGGGGCGGCGTCGCGCCGAGCAGAATCGCCACGTAGTTGTAGAGCCGATAGGACCAGGCGAACTTGAAGAAGGCATAGACGAAGATCACGGTGATCCCGATCGCTTTCACCTCCCACAACGTGCGCGAGGTCTCGATCCCGATCGAGAGATGGCCGACAATGTCCGTCATCTCGCCGCTCGAGCGCAGGATCGTCAGCGCGCCGCCGATCGCGAACAGCGAGGTGGTCGCGAAGAACGCGGTGCCGTTGTGCAGGGCCGCCAGGATCTGCGTGTCGACCATGCGCTGTTCGCGCGCGAGCATGCGCCGCATCCAGGTCCGGCGGTAGCCGTCCATGATGGCGTTGAGGCCGGTGGTACTGATTGGACTGCGCTCGGTCATATAGGCGTAGCCGATCCAGGCCACGACGAAGAAGCCGAGCGCGATCATGTCGAGGATCGAAAACAGCGGCATGGGATGATTCCCCAGTCGCGCCGAATGCTGCCACTCGAACTGCGTCACCGCAATGTGGTAGGATACTCTCGACCGTCATGGCTGGGCATAGCCCGTCGGAGACGGGCGTAAACGCCCTTTCGCCCGGCCATCTACGTCTTTGGGCTCGCTTAACGTGAAGACGTGGATGCCCTCGACAAGCGCGGGCATGACGCCGGATCAGGTGTCATGGCTCTTTCACTCATTGTCGGAAACAAGAACTACTCGTCCTGGTCGATGCGACCGTGGATCGCCATGAAGGCGGTGGGTATCCCGTTCACGGAAGAGGTGATTTCTCTCAACGCACCCGACTTCAAGGCGCGCGTCTCCAAGGTATCGGGTACCGGCAAGGTGCCAGTGCTGTCCGACGGCGACGTCCACGTCTGGGAATCGCTCGCGATCCTCGAATATCTTGCCGAGAAATTCCCCGATGCCGGCCTGTGGCCGGCCGATCCGGCGGCGCGCGCCTACGCGCGGGCAATCGCGTCGGAGATGCACGCGGGCTTTGTGCCGCTGCGCCGCCATCTGCCGATGAACATGTGGCGCCCGGTCCTACGGCGAGAACTCCCTGATGATGTTGTCGTGAATGTCAGGCGTATCGAGCATATTTGGACAGATTGTCGCACGCGCTTCGGCAAGGGCGGGCCGTTTCTATTCGGCCGGTTCGGGGCGGCGGATGCGATGTACGCGCCGGTCGTCTCGCGCTTCCAAACCTACGCCATCGACATCGGCTCGGTGGCGCGGGACTATATGAAAGCCGTGATGGCGTTGCCGGCCTGGGTCGAATGGCGCTCGGCCGGCGTCAAGGAGCCGTGGGTCCTGCCTGAAGACGAGGTCGACTGGCCAACCGTCCTGCGCGAGTAACGTCTTAAGCATTGCGACAATTTAATCGCTGCCGCTACTGGCCTAAAAAATGTCGTTGATGTGTATTGAAAGCGCGGCGAGGACGTCGAATATTTCACTCTAGCTGCGGCACCCGTGATCTTGCGGTGCTGCGGCGGGGGTTCTACAAGCGGGATCAACCTACCTTATCGCCCGGGAGCCATTACTATGCGATATCGTCTTATCGCCCTGATTTTGCTCGCCATCTCCGCGTTGGCCGTCGGCGGTCCGACGCTCGCGCAGGACACCGCCAAGCCTGACGTCAAAGGCCTGTTTCTCTTGACCGACTATCCGGCCGTCAGCGTTCGTCCCGGCACCACCGCGACGATCAGCCTGCGCCTCCAGAATTACGCGATGCCGCCCGAACGGCTCCAGATCTCGGTGTCGGGCGTCCCGCAGGGCTGGACCTCGACCATCGTTGGCGGCGGCCAGCCGATCGAGGCGGTGCTGCCGGCGACCAACGCCAGCGTCTCGTTCGAGCTACGCCTCGACATCCCGAAAGACGCGCCGATGGGCACGACCAATCTCACCGTGACCGCCAAGGGCGCCAACACCGTCTCCCTTCCGGTCGCCGTTTCGCTGGTGAAGGACCTTCCGGCCAAGCTGACGCTGACGCCGGCGCTGCCGGAGCTTCGTGGCAACTCGCGTACGACCTTCGAGTATCAGCTCACGATCAAGAACGAGAGCGGCAAGCGAATCGTGGCGAACCTCGCGGCCACTGCTCCGCCGAACTTCGAAGTGTCGTTCACCGAGCAGTACGGCAGCCAGGAGCTCAACGCGGTGCCGCTCGATGCCAACCAGTCCAAGGACGTGAAGCTCAAGGTCCGCCCGCCGAATACGATCGGCGTCGGTCCTCAGAAGATCGTGGCGCGCGCCACCGCCGAGGACACCACGGTCACCGCGGACCTGGGCATGGAGATCACCGGCACGCCGAAGATCGAGCTGTCCGGCAAGGATGGCCGCCTCAACGCTGCCGCCACGGCCGGTCAGGAGACCACGATCCCGGTCACCGTCGCCAACACCGGCACCTCGGCTGCGGAAGCGGTGGAAATGTCGGGCTCGGCGCCGAGCGGCTGGAAGATCGAGGCTGAGCCGAAGACCATCGACCGCATCCCGCCGAACGAGACCAGGGAAGTGGCGTTCAAGGTCACCCCGACCGCGAAGGCGGTCGCTGGCGATTATGTGCTCACCACCCGCGCCAATGCCCGCGGCGAGTCGGCCTCGCAGACCTTCCGCGTGGCGGTCGCGACGTCGACGACGTGGGGTCTTGTCGGCATGGGCATCATCGGTATCGCCCTGCTGGTGCTGTTCGGCGCTGTGATGAGGTACGGACGGCGATGAGCGAACCGGTCATCGAGGCGCAAAATCTCACCAAGCGCTATGACGGGGTGCCGGTTGTCAAAGGCGTCTCGTTCTCGGTGGCGCAGGGAGAGATTTTTGGTCTGCTGGGCCCTAACGGCGCCGGCAAGACCACGACGATCCTGATGATGCTCGGTCTGACCGAAGTGTCGGACGGGCAGGTGAAGGTGCTCGGCTACGATCCTGTGCGCGAGCCGCTCCAGGTCAAGCGCCGCGTCGGCTATCTGCCGGACGCGGTCGGCTTCTACGATAATCTCACGGCGGCCGAAAACCTGCGCTACATCGGCCGCCTCATCGGTCTGGATGCCCGCGAGTGCGAGGAAAAGATGACCGCGGCGCTCGATCATGTCGGTCTTCACGACGTGACCGATCGGCGCGTGGCCACGTTCTCGCGCGGCATGCGGCAGCGTCTCGGCATTGCGGAAATTCTGCTCAAGGATGCGCAGATCGCGATCCTGGACGAGCCGACATCGGGCCTCGATCCGCAGGCCACGATCGAGCTGCTCGAGATCATCCGCAATCTCAAGCAGCGCAAGGTCACGGTGCTGCTCTCGTCGCATCTGCTCGATCGCGTGCAGAGCGTTTGCGACCGCGTCGCCCTGTTCAGCCAGGGCAACATCGTGCTGATGGGAACGGTCGACGAACTCGGCCGTCAGGTCCTCGGCGGCAACTTCAACCTCGACGTCGAAGCCGAAGGTTCCGGGCTCGAGGCCAGGTTCAAGGCGATACCGGGGGTCACCGGCGTCGAGGCGCTGGGACCGAATCGATGGCGATTGAAGACTGATCGCGATGTCCGGTCGGAAGCGGCCGGCGCGGTCATGGGCTCGGGTGGCAGGCTCCTGCGGCTGTCGCTCGAGGTGCCCACGCTCGAGACGATCTACACCCGCTATTTCCGTGGTGAGCAGGAGGCCGGCCGTCATGCAGCGTGAAGGTTCGCCCTGGCAGGGAGTAGGGGTCGTCGCTCGCAAGGAGCTCTCCGACCACCTCAGCAGCGTGCGCATGCTGGTGATCGAACTGCTGGTGGTGGTGACGGGCGTTGTCGTCGTGCTGGTGTCGCTGCAGCAGATTCGCGACGTCACCGCCGAGGATCCGTTCCTGCTGCTGCGGGTTTTCACCCGGTCCGGCGAGCAGTTGTCGTTCGTTTTCGTGCTGACGCTGCTCGTGCCACTCATTGCCATCGGGCTCGGCTTCGATCTCGTCAACAGCGAGTACAACCAGCGCACGCTGAGCCGGGTGCTGTCGCAGCCGATCTACCGCGACGCGCTGCTGTTCGGGAAGTTCCTCGCCGGTCTCGCCACCATCGCGATCAGCCTGACCGCGATGTGGATGGTCGTGATCGGGCTCGCGCTCGCCACGCTCGGCGTACCGCCGAACGGCGAGGAGCTCGCGCGCGCGGCGCTGATGCTGTTCGTCACCATCGCCTACGCGGGCGTCTGGCTCGCGCTGGCGATGTTGTTCTCAGTGCTGTTCCGCTCGCCCGCGACCGCCGCGCTCAGTGCGCTCGGACTGTGGCTGTTCATCTCGATCCTGTGGCCGTTCCTGTCGAGCCACCTGGTCAATGTGTTCGTGCCAGCCTCCGCCAGTTCGGCCGACGAGCTGTTGAACACGCTCGCCACGCACCAGGCCGTCCGCCGCGTATCGCCGGGTGCGTTGTTCGGCGAGATTGTGACGGTGCTGCTCGATCCCGCGGTGCGCTCGACCCAGCAGTCGCAGCTCGCGGCGATGGGGCTCGCGCTGATCGAGCCCGGTTCGATCCCGGGAGCGCCGCTGCCGCTCCTGCAGAGCGTGCTGATCGTGTGGCCGCAGATGGTCAGCCTGATCGCAGGCACGATCGTGCTGTTCGTGATCGGCTATGTGATCTTCCAGCGCCAGGAAGTCAGAGCGTAGCGCGCTCGACGATGTTGCAAGCAGGAAGGGCGGCCACGAAGGCCGCCCTTCTTGCATTTGGCGTTCGTTGCCGGATCAGACGACCAGCACTGCCACGATCTTATAGCTCGCCGGCTCGACGATGATGATGCGCTCGTCGACGATGAAGTACAGGTAGCCGCGCCACGCCGGATGGATCTCGACCAGCGTCGCCGGAACCGCCACCAGCTTCACGCGATCACGCGGCACCACGGTCCCGACGTTGAGCGAGAAGTTGACGTTGGTCACCCGCGGGGCGTTGCTGCTTTGCAGCACCGTCGTGCGGATAGTGGTGCGCTGCTCGGTGGTCAGCGTCACGTTGCCGGACGTCTGGGTGCCGCCTTTGCCTTCGGCACCTTTCTGCGTCTTCTCGGTGTCGCGCGGCGACTGCTGACCCTGCTGCTGCTGCGGCGGCTGCTGCTTGGGTTGGCTCTGCTGCTGCTTAGGCTGCTCGTCGCGCGGACCTTGCATGTCGCGCTGGCCCTGGCCGTTTTGACCGGGGGCGCGCGACGGCTCCTTGGACTGCGCCTTGCCTTTAGGCTCAGGCGCTGCCTGACCTTGCTGGCCCTGCGTCTGACCGCCCTGGCCCTGCGTACGCGGCTCTTTCTGATTCTGAGCCTTGCCTTTGCCGCCGTCCTGTTGCGGCGCCATTTGCGTGCCGCCTTGGCCTTGCTCGGCTCCTCCAGGGCGCTGCACGCCTTGCGCGGCAGCGAATACCGTCCCGACCAGCAGCGCGGCGGCCGCCGTCGTGATCGACAGGTTGCGTCTCATTCGAACGTTCCTCCAGAAAGGTTGACCCGTGCCGCCGGTCATCGGCCGAACGTGCAACGGCGATGCGCGGAACAGGTTCCTGCCGATCGACCGTACTGCGTCGAAATAGATGGTAACCTGACGATCAGTTCACGGAACTCAATCGATCGGTGCAAATGGGCGCGAGACACGCCGGTGATAATGCGAAGGGCGGTCGCGGCGACCGCCCTCGGTTCAATTTTGCGAAAGATTGTGCGGCTCCGCGCCGCGATCAGCCGCTGATGCGACGCCAGCCGTCGCGCGCCATCGCGGTCAGCTGGTCGACGTTCTTGGCGACGACATCCCAGTTGACCATCGGGCGGGCATCCGCGCGCGTGCTGGTCTGGTCGGCCACGTAGACGCCACCGACCGTGAGCGCGAAGCCAAGGATGATGCCGAACAACAGTCGCATGTCCTGTTCCCTCTAATGGGTCCCGCCAGGGGTGACCTAGGCGAGGAACGCGGCGCCAATATGATGAGTTCCCTCGCGCTTGGTCGGCGACTAAGGGTGTGGTTCAACTGGGCACCGTAACCGTCTGAATCAACTCAGTGATTGTTGGCTGCCGAAATTGCGCGGGACCATTGCAAGCTGTTCATGCAGTTCGCCGATTTTTTGCCCGATTTCCCGAAATGGCTGCTATATTGCCCCCAATAGCAAGGGTCAGGGAAGTATTCGGGGTGTCGTTGAGTAGAGTTCGGGAGATCAGTGGTGGACGCACACAAGTTTCGGCTCGGCCAGACAGTCTATTTCACGGCAAAGCCGCTTGGTCACATGACCGCTAACGGGGCTTATCAGATCGTCAAGCTTCTGCCTTTGGATGGCGACGAGCACCAATACCGTATCAAGAGCACCGACGAAGCCTTTGAGCGGGTCGCCAAGGAAAGTCAGCTCGATCGCTCGCGCTGATCGGGTCAGCCCACTGGCATTGTACCGCAGCCATCGCGAGCCTCCGGTTCGAGTGTGGCTTCATGGCATCACTCGGCCGCGTAATGCGGCGTACACGCTGCCCTTGGTGGACAATGTCCGGCAGCACTCCCTATGCTTTCGCAAGCGGGCGCATGTGGCGTGGGGATACTCATGGCCAGTCCACTCGAAAACTGGATTCCTGGGCTCGATCCGTTGACGGGCACACTGACGCTGCCCCTGTGGGCGGCGGGCGCCGTCGCGGCGTTGTTCGTCGTGTTCTGCGCGCTGGCACTCAACCGCGCTGGTCGCGAGGGCATCGCCGGCGGCACTGCGCGCATCGCGCTCATCCTCGTCGGCGCAGTATTGGCCTGGTTCCTCCTTGAAGGCACCACCCGGCCGGACACCGCCGCCGAGCGCCGCGCGCTTGAAGCACGCGCCGGCGTGCTCGCAACGCGGGCGACGATGCCGGGCTCGCCGCTGGCCTGTCTCGACGCCATGGCCGGCGATACCGTCGAGCGCTCCTGTGAGCGCACGCTGTTCGCGACGCCGGAGGCGATGGCGTCTGCGGTGTCGTATGCGGCCACGCAGCTCAATCTGTTCGCCGACGTCAGCGAGTTCGTCAATCGTGGCCACGCCGGCCTGGAGCCGCTGCTGGCGAGCCTGCGGCGCGCGGTCGAGACCGACCGTTACGGGCTCGTCGCCCATGTGCTGGCAACGCGCGACAGCTGCACGGCCGAGCAGTGCCCACCGTTGGCGATGATGCGCGATGCAAGTCGGCTGAGTGCCAATCTCAAGCAGCGCACCTACGACTTCTATGTCGGGCGGCATTCCTCGGTCTGGCCAGCGCCGGCGGCCGGGCCGGTCGCGAGCGCCTCGCCGCCTTCTATGCCGGGCGCTCCCGGTATGCAGCCGATGCCGCAGGGCGCGTCGGCCTCGCCGGGGGTGGCGGTGCGGCCGAACGGCGAGCTGTTCTTTCCGTCGTCGGATTCGATCCCGCCGGTGAACATCATGACTGCGGAACCCGGCGCGCAGAACGAGACCACGGGTTCCGCGCCGGCTCGCACGCCGCCCAAGCGACCGGCGCAGAAGGATCAGCAGCCCAAGGCGCAGAAGGACCAGCAGTCCAAGCAACAACAGCAGGCGCCGATCGACCTCAACACGGCGGCGCGCAACGCGCCGGTCACGGCGCAGTAAGTCCCTGCCTGAGGATAACGCGAGGCTTTGCTGGCGATATCCGCGCCTGAAGCATTAACATGCCGTCCCAGCAAGAACGGTAGACAGGTTCCGCGTGACACTGCATCTGATCAAGCTCGCCGTCGGTTGCGACTCGATCCAGGATCTCGAGGACTGGATCAAGGAGAAGCGCAAGCGAACGCGGGGCAAGAAGACCGAGCACATCCACACCACGCGCATGGTGCCCAAGCGCGCCGACGAGATCGTGGGCGCCGGTTCGCTCTATTGGGTGATCCGCGGGCAGGTGATGTGCCGCGAGCGGGTATTGGCGGTGCGGCCCTTTGTCGACAAGGGCGGTATCGGCCGCTGCCGGATCGTGCTGGAGCCGAAAGTGGTGCCGGTTGAGCCGCGGCCGTGGCGGGCGTTCCAGGGCTGGCGCTACCTGCCGGAGAAGGATGCGCCACGCGACCTGACACGGATCGCGCCCGGCCTGCGCGCCATGCCCGAGGAGATGCGCCGCGAATTGCGGGACCTCGGGCTGCTCTGAGGGCGTGGATTTTCAGCCTCCGCCCCTGACTTTGCCGTAACATTGCCGCCGGCGACGGCGCTCTGCTATAGCCGCCGCGATCGAGGAATGGCCCCCGGGTGCCTGTCACCATGTCCGTTGACGAAAAAACCGTCCGCCGCATTGCGCATCTGGCGCGCGTTGCCGTTGCCGAGGACGACGTCGCGCATCTGCAGAGCGAACTCAACGCCATCCTGGCCTTCGTCGAGCAATTGTCCGAGGTGGATTGCCAGGGCGTGGAGCCGATGACCTCGGTGACGCCGATGGCGATGAAGAAGCGCGAGGACAAAATTACCGACGGCGGCATCGCCGAGGACGTGCTGCGCAACGCGCCGGCGCGTGAGGGCAGCTACTTCCTGGTACCGAAGGTGGTGGAGTAGGGCGCATGGCCGACATCCCCCGTAGGGTGGGCAAAGCGTGTGACCGCGAAGCGGGAGCACGCGTGCCCACCATGGCGATGATCATCGTCGCAGCGTCCCGGTGGACACGGCGCTCTACCGTCCGCATGGCGAGACCGGTTCCTCGGTCGCGCCTTTGCCCACGCTACAGCCTGTCGATGGAGTAGGGCACATGTGCTGGGCCTGCGAGGAAGAGGCGATGTGGCGGCGCTACCAGCTCGAGGTCGCGGTCGAGCGCGGCGAGATTCCGCCGGGCTTCGAGCCGGCGGACTTCGAGGCCGCCGGATTGCCGGTGCCGCCCAAACGCGCTGCTGCGAGCGCGGAGGCAGCCAATCCCTTCGCCTGCGATGCTCCGGACACGGCATGACGGAGCTCACGTCCCTCACGCTCGCCGAGGCGCGCGACGGATTGCGCAAGCGCGCGTTCTCCGCCGTAGAGCTTGCCGACGCGCATGTCGCGGCAATCGAGCAGGCGCGCGCCCTCAATGCTTATGTGGTCGAGACGCCCGATGTCGCGCGCGCGATGGCGAAGGACGCCGACACACGCCTGAAGAGCAGCGACGCGCGGCCGCTCGAAGGCATTCCGCTCGGCATCAAGGATCTGTTCGCGACCAAGGACGTGCGCACCACCGCATGCTCGCGCATCCTCGACAATTTCGTGCCGACCTACGAGTCGACCGTCACGTCGCAGCTCTGGCGCGACGGCGCCGTGATGCTCGGCAAGCTCAACAACGACGAGTTCGCGATGGGTTCGTCGAACGAGACCTCGTGCTTCGGGCCGGTGATTAACCCGTGGCGGCGGAAAGGATCAAATGCGGCGCTGGTGCCCGGTGGTTCCTCGGGCGGCTCGTCCGCCGCGGTCGCCGCGCGTCTTTGCCTGGGCGCGACCGCGACCGACACCGGCGGCTCGATCCGCCAGCCGGCGGCGTTCACCGGCACTGTCGGCATCAAGCCGACCTACGGGCGCTGTTCGCGGTGGGGCATCATCGCCTACGCCTCGTCGCTCGATCAGGCCGGGCCGATCGCGCGTACCGTGCGCGATACCGCGATCCTGCTACGCTCGATGGCGGGGCACGATCCGAAGGATTCAACCTCGGTCGATCGCGCGGTGCCGGATTACGAAGCCGCGCTCGGCAGGCCGGTGAAGGGCCTGACCATCGGCATCCCGAAGGAATATCGCGTGCCCGGCATGGCGGCCGAGATCGGCACGCTGTGGGAGCAGGGCGTCGCCTGGCTGAAGGCGGCGGGCGCCGAAATTGTCGAGGTGTCGCTGCCGCACACTAAATACGCGCTGCCGGCCTACTACATCGTGGCGCCGGCAGAGGCGTCGTCGAACCTCGCGCGCTACGACGGCGTGCGCTACGGGCTGCGCCAGCCGGGGCGCGACGTCATCGGCATGTACGAGAAGACGCGCGCCGATGGATTTGGCGCGGAGGTGCGCCGTCGCATCATGATCGGCACCTACGTGCTCTCGGCCGGCTACTACGACGCCTACTACCTGCAGGCGCAGAAGGTGCGCACGCTGATCAAGCGCGATTTCGACGACTGCTTTGCCAAGGGCGTCGACGCGATCCTGACGCCCACGACGCCGTCGGACGCCTTCGGCCTCGGCGAGAAGGCCGGCGCCGACCCGATCGAGATGTATCTGAACGACGTGTTCACGGTGACGGTGAACATGGCCGGGCTGCCCGGCCTTTCGATCCCGGCCGGACTGTCATCCGACGGCCTGCCGCTCGGGCTCCAGCTCATCGGCCGGCCGTTCGACGAGGAGACGCTGTTCTCGCTCGGCGCGGTGATCGAGCAGGCGGCGGGAAGCTTCATGCCGGAACGGTGGTGGTATTAGACAGTAACTATCAGAAGTGTCAGATAGTAACTATTGGAGCCCGATCATGGGCAAATACGAGCCCCTGAGCGATTTCCTCCGTCAGCAGGCCGCTGATGAAGTTTCGCTGAGCTTTGAGCAAATCGAGCAGATCATCGGCAACGCGCTGCCGGCAAGCGCGCACGAGCATCGCGCCTGGTGGAGTAACAATTCGACTAACAGTGTGATGACGCGAGCTTGGATCGACGCCGGTTTTCGCAGCGAACAGGTCGATATGAACGCCCGTAAGCTGGTGTTTCGTCGCATCCGCAAGCAGCAATCAACGAATCAACGCGGCTTGCCGAATACCTCCAGCGCGACCGCGCATGCCGACCATCCGATTATTGGTTGTATGAAGGGAACGCTACGAATCGCACCGGGCGTCGACCTCACCGACCGGCGGAGCCAGAGTGGGGACAGCTTGCTTGGGGTAGTCGAAAATAGCGATGCCGTTGCTACTGGATACGTGTGCGGTTATCTGGCTGGCGAGCGGCGAGTCGATAAACGACGAAAGTCGGTTAGCATTGCGCGCGGCGCGACAAGCAAACGATTCGATATACATATCGCCGATCACAGCACTCGAGATTGGCCTCTTGGTTGCTCGTGGTCGATTGAGCCTCATGATATCGCCACAACGTTGGTTCGACCGTTTACTTGACCGCTCGGGAGCGCAACTTTCCGACATGTCCGCTGATCTTCTGATGGCCTCAAGCTTTCTCCCGGGAGCACCGCCGCGCGATCCCCGCTGATCGGATCATTGTCGCCACCGCGCGAGAATTCGGCCATGTCATCGTCACGCGAGATCGGGAATTGTTGAACTACGCGGAACAAGGCCACGTTCAATCGCTCACCTGTTGAGCTTGGCTGAGGCGCTACCATGACCCTCGCCGAGTTCGAGCGCGGCCTCGCCAAGCGGACACCGCCGCCGGACTGGTCACCGGCGCTCGCCGGCCTGTGGTGGGCCGGCAAGGACAAGTGGGACACCGCGCATGCACGCGTCATGGACGAGTCGGGCAAGGGATTGCGCGCAGGTGCACGCATACCTCCCCCGCCTTGAGAAAGACGAAGCGAACGCCCGCTACTGGTACCGGCGAGCGGGCGTGGCGCCGGAAACAGGTGCACGCGAGGCCGAATGGGCCGCAATTGCCCGCGATCTGCTCGATAAATCGCGTTAACCATAAGTTCGCCGCGAAGATTAATTGACCATCCTGCAAGCGCCCGCTGATAAGGTGGGAGAGGAAGGGGTGTTTGGGTCCATGCGTGCGTGGGGGGTTCTGGCGATCATCGGCGTTGCCGCGCTTGGCGGATGCACCAGCGTTTACAATCTCCCGCACAACCAGCCGGTGACGGGCTCCGTTCAGGCCTTGCCGCTCGGCGGCGAAGTGCCGCTCCATTCCGATGACGTGATGATAAGCCTCGCCTTCTCCGGCGGCGGCACCCGCGCGGCCGCGTTCTCGTTCGGCGTGCTGAAGGAGCTCGAGGCGACGCGCATTCGCGACCGCGGTAAGAACGTGTCGCTGCTCGACCGCGTGGACTTCGTCTCGGGCGTGTCCGGTGGATCGGTGCTTGCGGCCTACTACGGCCTGCGCAAACGCGAAGCGCTATCCGATTTCCGCGAGCGCTTCCTGCTGCGCAATGCGGAGGAATCGCTCAACACCCGTGTCTCGATCGCCAATCTCGGCCGTGCGATTGGCGGCGGTTTGAATGACGACACGCGCTTCCCGCGCTGGCTCGACGACAATCTGTTCGGCGGGGCGACCTTCCGCGACTTCCCCGGTAACCAGCGTCCGCGCATCTGGATTAACGCGTCCGACATCTTCAACCGCACGCCGTTCGTGTTCGGCAACGTCGCCTTCGACGCCATGTGCAGCGACCTGATGAGCTATCCGATCTCGGAGGCGGTCGCAGCCTCGGCGGCGGTTCCGGTGGTGTTCGCGCCGATCGTGCTCGAAACCTTCCCCGGCCGCTGCCAGACCCGGTTGCCGGACTGGATCGCGCGGTCGCGGGCAAATCGCAACGCGCAGCCGCTGTTGCGAGACTTCGCGCAGGCGATCGAGAGCTACCACACCGGTTCTGTACGCTACGTCAAGCTGCTGGACGGCGGGTTGGTCGACAATTTCGGCCTGTCGGGGTTCACCATTGCGCTGCTTTCGGCGACGCGTCCCTACGAGCCGCTGACGCCGCAACAGGCCACGCGCATCCGGCGGGTGATGTTCTTGATCGTGGATTCCGGCCGCGGACCGTCGGGAGACTGGTCGCAGCAGCTTCCGGGACCGACCGGTGTCGACCTGGTGATGGCGACCGCCGATACCGCGACCGAAGCCAGCACGCGCGCGAGCTATGCCGCATTCGTCGCGACCATGAACGAGTGGGTCGGCAAGGTACGTCGTTGGCGCTGTGGCCTGTCGGCGGCCGAGCGGCAGCGGCTGGGCGCCGGCGGTGAAGGCTGGCGCTGCAACGACATCAACGTATATGTGGAACGCGTCGGCTTCGACCAGTTCGACCGCACGCGCGCCGAAGTGCTCAATGCGATCCCGACCCGCTTCCAGCTGCCGCAGCAATCGGTCGACCTCTTGATCGAAGCGGGCGGCGAAGCGGTCCGCAACAACTCGATCTACCAGGCGTTCAAGCGCGGGCTGTGACGGCCGGCATCTCAGGCTTGACCGCCACGTCGGTCATGCTGGTCGAGGGATAGATCGAGCAGGTTTTGCCAACTATCGGCCAATCACCTGGCGCGCGCGGGCGATGATGTTCGGCGGATAGTTCGCGAACTCGACAAGCATCTTCTCGACGGTTCCGCCGGTCGCGGGATTTATTTCGAGATTTTGCCGCTGAGCAGCTTCCACGAGCTCGGGATCCTTCATCGCCGCGTCGAAACCTGCCCGCAGCGCCGCGAGACGCTCGGCCGTCATGCCCGAAGGCGCGATGATCGGACGGGCCAGCAGCGTCTGATTGAAATGAAGTGCGAGAACGCTGCGATCCTCGTCCGTCTTCGCGAAGTCGTAGACGCTGGGTACCGGACCGAATTTGTCGGACCGTTGCGGACCCATTTGGATGAAGAGCTTGAGGCGGCCCGATTTCACATCGTCCAGCAAGGTCGTCATGATGGTGGATACGAAGAGCGAGCAGCTTGCGGCGACCTCGCCGCGCTGCATGGCAAGGTTAGTCTCCTTCGTGCCCGAGAATCCGGGAATAAGCTGGATCTTCGCCCCGAACAGGTTTTTCAGAACCAACGGATGCAGATGGCTGGTGGCGCCGGCGCCGGCCGTGCCGAATGTCGTCTCGCGTGTCAGCATGTCCTGGAAGGTCTTCGGGTTTTCCGGCCGGTTCCAGACACCGCAGAACGAAACGTCCTGGTCCATCGAACCGACCCATCCGAACTTGGCCGCCTCGAAATTGGCCTGGTCGTTGCCGAACAGGGCATCCATCGCGGCCGAGGCGGCGATGGCCCCGAGGTCGCTCCCGTCCTTTGGCGCCACGGAGTAAATATAGTTGGCTACTCTTAGCGAACCGGCGCCCGGCATATTGCGTGCGACGACGGCGGGATTGCCCGGAAGGTGCTTGCCCAGGTACCGGGCCAACACGCGGGCATACGCGTCATAGCCGCCGCCGGGACCAAAACCGACGTTGATCTTGATGGTCATGCCTTGGAATGTCACGGCGCCGTCGGCCGACTTGGCGTCACGATCGGCGATCGTCGACAGCAGGGCCACGAAAAGCGGCAGCCAGAACGGGCACACGCGAGGCCGCCAGCGCGCAGCCAGCCCCGAGCGCTGAAAGCGGTTCGGCCCGGCAGCGGATCGTCGGACGTTTGGCATGAGATCCTCTCCCGCCAGGCGACGGCTGGCAAACGAGCAGATACCGACTACACCGGCTTTTCGCCCAGGACCGTGACCCGGCGAAGCAGCCGACGTTCCGAAGCGTCAAAATCCGTGCGCGCGTGCAGCAGGCAGCGGTTGTCCCAGATCACCAAATCCCCCGGCGTCCACTTGTGCGCGTAGACATATTCGGGGCGTTCCTGATGGATGAAGAGCTGGTGAAGAAGCTCTTCGCTCTCATCGCGCGGCATGCCTTCGATGAAGCCGGTCATCAGGCGGTTCACGTAGAGCGCCTTGCGCCCCGTCACAGGGTGCGTGCGCACGACCGGATGGGACGCATGCGGCACGCCCTCGCGGATATCGAAGGTGCCGCCGCGTGTGTCCGCGTGGTTGTAATCGTAGACGTTCATCGCCCGCCTGCCGTCGATCCTGCGCCGCAGCGCCTCCGGCAGCGTCTCGTAGGCGTAATAGGCGTTCGCGAAGCAGGTATCGCCGCCCCTGCTTGGAATCTCCATGCCGTAGAGCATCGTCGCCGAGCAAGGTTTTTCCTGGTGACACTGGTCGGTATGGAAGTGCATCTCGCCGTCCGGATGCGCGCCGATCAGCTTGCCGTCCTCGCGGATATTCGAGATCAGCATGATCGCCGGGTTCTTCTTGTTGTGATGTGTGCGCGGGTTGGCGGATTTGTTGAGCGGTCCGAAGCGCTCCGCGAAGGCCACCATCTGGTCTTCGTCCAGAGTCTGTCCTGGAAAGACGACGACGAGGTATTGGAACCAGGCGTCGAGAATGTCCTTGAACACCCCATCGCTGAGCGGCCGAGCGAGATCGACGCCGGTGATGCGAGCGCCGACAACCGGGGAGGCGGGGTGAACCGTGAGACCATGAGGAGTTTGGTACTCACGCTTCCAGTCTGGCGCCGTGACGTTCATCGATCGCTCTCAGTTGGAGAGATAAGAGCAAGCAATGCAAATTGGAAAACGAGTTGTGCACCTTGTCAAGTGAAGGTGCCGTCAGGGCAGCTGCCACAACGAAGCAGGGCTCGGCCGTCAATCCGTGCCGGTGATGCCGGCTTCCTTGATAACCGGGCCCCATTTGTCCATTTCGTTCTTGATATAGGCGCCGAGTTCGGCCGGCGTCGAGCCGCGCACCACGACGCCGAGGCCTTCGAGCCGCTGCTTGATCTTGGGGTCGTTGATCGCCGTGATGGTGTCGGCGTGCAGCTTGCGGATGATCTCGGGCGGGGTCTTCGCGGGGGCCAGGAGCGCGTACCACGACGATACGTCGAAGCCGGGCACGCCTTCCTCTGCGATCGGCGCCAGCTCGGGCGCCGCCGGCGTGCGCTTGGCGGTGGTCACCGCGAGGCCGCGCAGCTTGCGGCTTTGGATCAGCGGCAGCACGGCGCCGATGTTGTTGAACATCACGTCGACGCGCCCCGGCAGCAGGTCATTGAGCGCGGGGCCGGCACCGCGATAGGGCACGTGCAGCATCTCGACCTTGGCGAGCCGCTTGAACAGCTCGCCGGAGAGATGCACCGAGGTGCCGTGTCCCGACGACGCGAAGCTGATCTTGCCCTTGTTGGCATTGGCATGGTCGATGAATTCCCTCACCGAGCGCGCCGGGGAGGAGATCGGCACCGCCATGACGTTCGGGTACTCGCAGATCAGCGTGATCGGTGCGAGGTCGGCGATGGGATCGTAGGGCAGCGATGGGAACAGGAACTTGTTCACGGCGAGCGGCATCGAGTGCAGCATGATGGTGTAGCCGTCGGGGTCCGACCGCACCACCTGCTCGGTGCCGATATTGGTGGCGCCGCCGCCGCGGTTCTCGACGACGAGCTGCTGGCCCCACATGTCCGACAGCTTGGCTGAGACGACGCGCGCGATGGCATCGGTGCCGCCACCCGGTGGGAACGGCACCACCAGCCGCACGAAGCGGTTCGGATAGGCCTGGGCCTGCGCGCGGCCGATCACCGCGGGCGCCACAAGGGCAGCGGCGGATGCCGAGATCAGCTTGCGGCGATCGATCATGGCAGCTCCACTCCTTCAGTTGACCTTGATGCCGGCCGCCTTGATCACCGCGGCCCATTTGTCGATTTCGACCCTGAGCATGCCGGCGAGCTCCTGCGGGCTCGAGGGCGCGGGCACGTAACCGATCAGCTCGGCCTTGGCCTTGACCGCCGGGTCGGTGAGCGCGGCGCGCGCTGCGGTGTTCATCGCCCTGATGATTTCGGGCGGCGTGGCCGCCGCGACGAACATCGCCTGCCACGACATCACCTCGTAGCCGGGGACCGCCTCGGCGATCGGCGGCAGGTCGGGTGCGGCGGGATCGAGGGCGAGGCTGGTGACGCCCAGTCCGCGGATCTGTCCCGCGCGCACGTTCTCGAGTAGCGAGCCGCTCGCGATGTAGACGTCGACGCGCCCCGGAATGAGATCGTTGAGCACGGGGCCGGCGCCGCGATACGGCACATGGATCATGTTGAGGCCAGCCATCGTCTTGAACAGCTCGATGGCGAGATGCGGTGCGCTGCCGGTGCCGGGCGACGCCATCGTCAGCTTGCCGGGGTTGGCTTTGGCATAGGCGATGAATTCCTGCACTGTCCGGGCGGGCGAGGAATTCGGCACGAACATGTAATACGGGAAGGTGAAGAGGTTCGCGACCGGCGCAAGGTCGGCGACCGGATCGTAGCTGAGGGTCCGCGTGAGGCTCGGCGCAACCGCCAGCGAGGACGTGGCGTAGAGGATCGTGTGGCCGTCGGGCGGCGATCGCGCGACCAGCTCGGCCGCGATGTTGGTGCCGCCGCCCGGCCGGTTCTCAATGACGACCTGCTGGTTCCAGATTTTCGACAGCGGCTCGCTCATGACGCGGGCGGCGACGTCGGTGGGTCCGCCGGGCGCCAGCGGCACGATCAGCCGGACGAAGCGGTTCGGAAAAGTTTGCGCGTAGGCGCGCAGAATGATCGACGGTGTGAGCACCGCAACGGAGGCTGCCAGTAGTCGCCGGCGGTCGATCATGGCGCGCCTTGCTCCATCCCGGTCTTCTTGATGTAGGGCAGTGCCGCCGGCGAAGCGATGAACCTGATCAGCTCGCGTGCGGCGTCCGCCTGCGTCGCGCCGGTGTGAATGCCGCCGGCAAACACGCTGACGGTGTCCATCTCCTTCGGCACCGGACCGACATACTGGATGCCCGGGAACAGCAGGAGCTCGCTGACCTGCTGGAAGCCGATATGACGTCGCCGCGCGCCAGGATCGAACCGACGGGCGTGCCGGGCGGGGTCTGCGTGATCTTGGCCGCGACCTGATCCCAGATGCCCCACTTCTTGAAGAGGCTTTCCAGGAACACGCCGCTCGGACCGGACGAATAGCCGATGCCCTTGGCCGCGAGCAGGAGTCGCTTCACGGCATCGGCGGTGCTGATATCGGGTTTCGGCACGCCCTTTGGGACGGCGATGGCGATGCCGGAGCGCACCAGGTCGACGCGGCTCGATCCGACGATCTTGCCTTCCTTGATCATCGCCTCCATCGCCGGCGTCACCAGGATCGCCATGTCGAAGGTCTCGCCGGCGCGCAGCTTCTTGAGGATATCATTGGTGCCGTTCCAGGTGGTGTTGAGCTTGTGTCCGCTGACGCGCTCGAACTCCGGCGCGAACGCCAGATAGGCCTCCTTGATCGCCTGTGAAGAGATGACCTTGATTTCCGCCGAACCTGCCATTTGCGAACTCCAAAAGGTGCCGCTCAGCACGGCGGCCAGGATGGTAGTCAATCGCATACGCATGAGTTTTTCTCTCGTTTGTTTGCTTCCTGGCTCACCCCTTCATTCCGTGACCTTGATGTTGGCGGCTTTGATGACCGGGCCCCATTTCGCCGCATCCTCTTTGAGGTGCGCGCCGAGCGCCTCGGGCGTGGAGCCGACGATGATAACGCCGAGCTTGTCGAGCCGCGCCTTGACCGCGGGCTCGGCCAGCACCCGCAGCGTGTCGGCGTTCATCTTGCGAATGACGTCCGGCGGCGTCTTCGCGGGGACGACGAAGGCGAACCACGACGAGGTGTCGTAGCCGGGCACGCCCGCTTCGCCGATCGCGGGCACGTCCGGCGCCGCCTCCTGCCGCTTTGCGGTCGAAACCCCGAGTGCCCGCAACTGGCCGGCCGCCACCATCGGCAGGCCCGACGCCATCACCGCGAAGGTCATGTCGACGCGTCCCGCGACGAGATCCGTGATGGCCGGTGCCGCGCCACGATAGGGCACGTGGGTGATGTCGACCTTGGCCATGTACTTGAACAGCTCGGCGCTCATGTGCGGCGACGAGCCGTGGCCTGGCGACGCGTAGGTGAGTTTCCCGGGATTTGCCTTTGCCGCCGCCAGGATGTCGCCTACCGACCTGAATTTTGAATCCTTCGGCACCGCCAGAAGATTGGGGAACGTGCAGATCAGCGTAACCGGTGCGAAGTCCGCGACCGGGTCGTAGTTGATCGATGGAAACAGATACTGGTTGACCGTCAGTCCGCCGGCGGTGATCAGCATCGTGTAGCCGTCGGGCGCCGCGCGCGCGACGAACTCGATGCCGATATTGGCGCCGGCGCCTGGCTTGTTCTCGACCACGACCTGCTGGCCCCAGATTTCCGACAGCCGGGCGCCGATGATCCGTCCGACGCCGTCAATGCCGCCGCCGGGCGTGAACGGTACCACCAGGCGGACGATGCGATTGGGCCAAGCTTGCGCCAATGCGGGACTGCCGATGGCGGTCAGCAAGGTGGAAGCGGTGCCCAGTTTGGTGAAACGGCGGCGATCGAGCATGTCTCGGTCCCGGTCTTTCGTTCTTGAATGTCAATCTTGAGTCTTGATGCCGGCGGCCTTGATGATCGGGCCCCATTGCTCGGTTTCGGCCTTCAGCCGTGCGCCGAGCTCAGCCGGCGTCGACGCGACGACTTCGACGCCGACCTGCTCGAGCCGCGTCTTGATGGCGGGCTCGGCGAGGATGGCGGCGGTATCGGCGTGCATCTTCTTGACCACGTCGGCGGGCGTCCTGATCGGCACGAACAGCGCGTACCACGAGGTGACGTCGAAGCCGGGCAGGCCGGACTCCGCGACGGTCGGAAACTCCGGCGCGGTCGGCGACCGCTTCGCGGTGCTGACCGCGAGCCCGCGCACCTGGCCCGCGCGCACCTGCTGGAGCACGCCCGCGGCGGTGTTGAACATCATGTCGACGCGCCCCGGGATGACGTCGCTGAGCGCCGGCGCCACGCCGCGATAGGGGACGTGGGTCATCTCGAAGCCGGCCATGCGCTTGAACAGCTCGCCGGACAGATGCGGGGAGGTGCCGACGCCCGATGACGCGAAGGTGAGCTTGCCGGAGTTGGCCTTGCCGTGGGCAATGAGCTCCTTGACGGACTTTACAGGCGACGAATTGGGCACCACCAGCAGATTGGGGAACTGGCAGATCATGATCACGGGCGCGAAATCGCTGATCGAGTCGTAGCTCAGCGACCTGAACAGGAAGCGGTTGACCGCCATCGGCAGCGCCGCGATCAGGATGGTGTAGCCGTCGGGTTCGGAGCGCGCGACCTGCTCGGCGCCGAAATTGCCGCCGGCACCGGGCTTGTTCTCGACGATCACCTGCTGGGCCCAGACTTCCGACAGCCGGTTGCTGAGGATGCGCGCCACCACGTCGGTGCCGCCGCCCGGCGGGAATGGCGCGACCAGCTTCACGATGCGGTTGGGCCAAGCCTGCTGCGCCCGCGCGATGCAGGGCGAAACGGCCGGAGCGAGCGCCGACGCGGCCGCAAGCCCCACCAGATGGCGGCGGGTGATCATGGCGTGTCTCCCTGCTGCGGCGTGCGCTTGCTGCGCAATGTGGTGCCGTCTGGTTGCGGCAAGCCTATAGCGGGCCGGAAGGTGCCACAACGGGAAGAAAGCGGTGGCTATTGCGTGAATTGACGCGGCAGGACGAGTTTGCGATGACCTTCGCCATGAGCGAACCCGCACGCAAATCCAAACTGTTGAAGGGTGCCACCGGCGACTGGGAGGTCGTGATCGGCCTCGAGGTCCATGCCCAGGTTACCTCCGAGGCCAAGCTGTTCTCCGGCGCTTCGACCGCGTTCGGCGGCGAGCCGAATTCGCAGGTGTCGCTGGTCGATGCCGCGATGCCTGGCATGCTGCCGGTGATCAACGAGGAGTGCATCCGCCAGGCGGTGCGCACCGGGCTTGGCCTCAACGCCAAGATCAACCTGAGATCGGTGTTCGACCGGAAGAACTATTTCTATCCCGACCTGCCGCAGGGTTACCAGATCAGCCAGTACAAGTCGCCGATCGTGGGCGAGGGCGAGATCGCGATCGACATGCCCGATGGCGAGACCGTCAAGGTCGGGATCGAGCGCGTCCATCTCGAGCAGGATGCCGGCAAGCTGCTGCACGACCAGCAGCCGAACATGTCGCTCGTCGACCTCAACCGCTCCGGCGTCGCGCTCATGGAGATCGTGTCGAAACCCGACCTGCGCTCGGCCGACGAGGCCAAGGCCTATGTGTCGAAGCTGCGCACCATCCTGCGCTATCTCGGCACCTGCGATGGCGACATGGAGAAGGGCAACCTGCGCGCCGACGTGAACGTCTCGGTTCGGCGACCCGGCGACCCGTTCGGCACCCGCTGCGAGATCAAGAACGTGAACTCGATCCGCTTCATCGGCCAGGCGGTCGAGTATGAAGCGCGCCGCCAGGTCGACCTGATCGAGGACGGCGGCACGGTCGAGCAGGAGACGCGGCTGTTCGACCCCAACAAAGGCGAGACCCGGCCGATGCGCTCCAAGGAAGAGGCGCACGACTACCGCTACTTCCCCGACCCTGACCTCCTGCCGCTTGAAATGCCACAGGCGCTGGTCGACGACCTGAAGGCGCACCTGCCGGAATTGCCGGATCAGAAGAAAGCGCGCTTCATCCGCGACTACGCGCTTACCGCCTACGACGCCAATGTGCTCACCGCCGAGCGCGCGGCCGCCGACTATTTCGAGGATATGGCGCGCGGCCGCGATGCCAAGGCGGCGGCCAATTGGGTGACCAACGAGCTTGCCGGCCGCTTGAACAAGGAAGGCAAGGACATCCTGGCGTCGCCGATCTCGTCGTCGCAGCTCGGCGCGATCCTCGATCTGATCGCGGCCGGCACGATCTCCGGCAAGATCGCCAAGGATCTGTTCGAGATCGTCTGGAGCGAGGGCGGTGATCCGCGCCAGATCGTCAAAGATCGCGGCATGGAGCAGGTCACCGACCTCTCCGCGATCGAAAAAGTGGTCGATGACATCGTCGCCGCGAACCCCGACAAGGTGGAACAGGCGAAGAACAACCCCAAGCTCGCCGGCTGGTTCGTCGGACAGGTGATGAAAGCGTCCGGCGGCAAGGCCAACCCGCAGGCGGTGAGCGATCTGCTCAAGCGCAAGCTCGGCCTCTGACTGATCTTCGTCGTCACGGGGCGTCTGTCGCCGTCTGTGGACGCGAGCGACGGCGGATTTGTCGCGCATCGCGCCTTGCGCAGATGAGAATCGATCCGAGCAAGCCGTTGCTGAAGCGAATCGGTGCGCGGCGATTCGCGCGATTCGCGCCGGATTCGGTCGCGCAAGCCTCTCTTGAAGGCGCGCAGCGCAAATTTTTTTCACAACTTGATTAACGCATTGAGGGGCGACGCGTTATGCGCATCGATTGTCGCTCGCCGGTGCTGTTGAACGCAACAAACGCGCAGTGCGTGCGCAAATTTGAAATACAAGAAAGCCTTGCGGCGTCGGTATTTCTTGCGTGTCGTCATTTTTCGCCATGCAGCATGCAGCGTTGCTGCTGTTTGCATTGCTGTTGATGGTGCCGCACGTGTGCATTGACACAAGATCGGGCGCTGCAAGGGCGCCAGACACGCTTCATTGAGCGGAAACGCTGCTTTTTTCGCCGCTCTGTAGTATTCGGAATGCAGTGCTCGCGATTCGCGCGGGCACTGTTACGACAATCGCCACTCACTCAGGCTAGGAGGGCAGCATGGCGAAGAAGAGAAAAGCGAAGGCGGCGAAGAAGACTGGCGCGAAGAAGCGCCGCAAGAAGAGGTAGCTAACCGCACCTTCACACGGTCTTCGGCGTCGCTGGATGCCGACGATCGGGTCAAACGGGCCGGCGGTTGTTGAATTGCAGTGAGCGAAAGCCGCTGCTGTCGGCAACGCCGGCTTCGAGAGACAGAGGGCGTCGGCGAGACAGGGGTACGAGGTTCACGCGGCCAAGCCTAAAGGCGAGGGCGCTGAATGTGAGGGACGGCGAGCCGGGACCTCACCAGCGGTGACAAGCCGCCAGCTCGGGCTTCTCGATCTCGCCGACGCCCTTCGTATTTGCTGCGTCGTATCTGTTGCGTCGCGCTCGGCCTTAGGCCCAGTTGTGTCAGGCAGACTTGTGTCAGGCAGATTTGCCCTTGAGCCGGGTGTTGCAGGCGCTCCAGAACTTCGGCCAGGTCTGGCCCTTCTCGATCTTGCCGGCCTTCTTGGCTTCGCGCCATTCCTGCCCGCACTGACGTTGACGCTCGCGCGCCGACTTCTGGCCCGCGGTCAGCTCGCGCTTCTTTTTCTTGGCGGCCTTGGTGGTGGCTTTGCCTTTTTCGGCCTTGTCCGCTTTGTCGGTGGCGGTGGCCTGGGCCAGGGCGCGGTCCGAATAGTGGGTGGAAACGGCGGCAGGGATGACAACGAGCGCAGCCGCGACCAGCGCGGAGCTTATCAACCGAAACATGGGCGACCTCCCTTTCTTGAACCGATAACAAGATAACAAAAGCAGTGCAGCGCTCCTGGTGACACGCACGCGCCTTGTCGAAGCCTAGCCTTGAAGTCTATGGCGCGTCCATGGGTTGTGCGGCGTTACTGTCTGCCCCGGGCCCGCTATCCTGACAGGCGAATGACGGGCTGTACGTCGTTTGAGAGCAGAGGGGAGCATTTGGATGGCACGGACGTCAGCAAGCAAGCGCGGCCGCGGCGGCAAGCCGTCGGCGGCACGGACCCCGCGACGGCCGGTGCCTCCGAAGCCGATCGATCTTCATTACTGGCCGACGCCGAACGGCTACAAAGTGTCGATCATGCTGGAGGAATGCGGCCTGCCGTACCGCGTCATCCCGCTCAACATCGCCCGCGGTGACCAATTCAAGCCGGAGTTCCTGGCGATCTCGCCCAACAACCGCATGCCGGCAATCGTCGACCCGGCGGGACCCGGCGGGCGCCCGATCGCGATCTTCGAGTCCGGTGCGATCCTGCAATATCTCGGCCGCAAGACCGGCCGGTTCTATCCTGCCACCGAGCGTGCCCGCGTCGAAGTCGACCAGTGGCTGTTCTGGCAGATGGCCAATCTCGGGCCGAAGGCTGGCGAGTGCCATCACTTCCGGCTGTACGCGCCCGAGCGCGCGACGCTGCAATATGCGATCGACCGCTTCACCAACGAGTGCAACCGGCTTTACGGCGTGATGAACCGCCGCCTCGCCGACCGGGACTTCCTGGCCGGCAGCTATTCGATCGCCGACATGGCCTGCATCGGCTGGGCCAGCCGCTGGCAGCGGCAGGGGCAGGACATCAACGAATTTCCCCACGTGAAACGCTGGCTCGATCGCATGCTTGCGCGCCGCGCCGTCTACAAGGGTATGCATATCTGGATCGAGGAGGCGTCCAAGGTGCGCATGGATGACGCCGCCACCCGCGCGACGCTGTTCGGCCAGCGGGCGCGATAGCGACGTCGTGCTGCCGCCGCCCCATACCGGCGCGCCATCGGACGATGGTTACCATCGCCTCAACCGCCCGGGCGGGCATGCGGATCCTGGCGGGCGAAAATCAAGATAATCCAGGTTGTTCGGTGGCTAATCGAAAGTATACGCGGCGGTTCTACTGGCGGCATTCAGATTTGGTTCACGTCGATCCTTAAAACGCTGTTCAAATCTTCTCTGCATAGTCGCGGCGCTCGGCCGGGGGGCTGAGTAGGGTCGTGCGAAGCCTGCGAACCGATGGGCGCGCACGAACAGGGGAGTGCCGAACATGGCCCGTTTTGAACTCAGTGAATGCCACCATGCCGTCCTCGGTGAGGGGCCGGTCAATGCCAGCACGCTTTTCGAGCTCGGCATGATGTATTCCGTCGGACGCAGTGTGCCCGTCGATTACGTCACCGCGCACAAGTGGTTCAATCTCTCGGCGATGCAGGGCAACCGCGAGGCGGCCCGCCTGCGCCAGGAGGTCGCCGCGCAGATGTCCAGCGTGGAGATCGCCGCGGCGCAACGCGCAGCGCGGGCGTGGCTGAAGGCGGCCTGACGTCGCCTTGCGCATTCTCCGATCAGGCGTGTGCTTTGGCGTTCGCCAACACCCGGACTGCGTCCGCGATTTCCGCGAATACCGGCGCCCAGTCGCCCTCCCTGCGTTGCCGGAATAGCCGCATGGTCGGGTAGAAGGGACTGTCCTGGCGGTCGAGCTGCCAGCGCCATTCGGGGACCCGGCGCAGCGCGACGAAGGTCGGACGGCCAAGCGCGCCGGCCAGATGGGCGATCATTGAATCCGAGGTCACCACCAGATCCAGGTTTGCGAGCAACGCGGCCGTTTCGAGCGGCGCTTCGGGTCCCTTGTCGGACTCATCGATAAGGCGCTCGATGCGATCGCCGAACGGGACTTGCTCGATCTGGTCGGGGCCGGGCTGCTTCTGGAGTGAAATGAGGCGCACGCCGGGAAGCGTGGCGAGAACCTCGAACGCGCGCAGCGGAATCGAGCGGCCGGCGTCGATCCAATTCTGATTGTTGCCTTGCCATGCGATTCCGACCCGGAAGCCGTCTTCACCGAGCCGGGTTTTCCAGGCGGCGATCTTCTCCGGACTGGTCGATAGATAGGGAACGTCGAAAGCGAGCTGATCGGCGCGGAGCTTCAGGACATGCGGCAGGCTCATCAGTGGCAGCCAATGCTGCGGCGCAAGCTGTTCCGCGTCCTGGGCATTGTCGATCACCGTTTCGACGCCGGCAAGGGTGCGCAGAAGCGGCGCCAGCGCCGGCAGCGTCAGCAGCTGGACGCGTTGTCCTTCACGGATCAGGCGAGCTGCAAGTCCCGCGAACTGAATCGAATCGCCGATACCCTGTTCGGTCTCGAGCAGGATCGGCTCCCGTGTCGGCTCCCCGTTCCAACGCGGGAATGTCTGCAGCTCTTGCACCTGGCCCTGTGACGCAAATCGCCGATCGATGTCGGAACCGGGCTTGAGGAAACGTCGGTGCAGGAGGCTGAAGCCTGGCACCTCCAGCCGCCGTTCGTAGCGGCGAAACCCTTCTTCCCAGCGACCGTGCAGCAGATCGACGAGCCCGGCGACGAACTGCACATGCGGGTTGTCCGCCTCGATGCGGCAGCCGCGATCCAATGCCTCGAATGCCTCGCCGTAGCGGCCGAGCGCATGCAGCGCCAGGCCGCGATCGACATGGATAGTCCCGCGATCCGGGTCGATCGATAGCGCGTGATCGAGCGCGGCGACGGCGTCGACGGGGCGGTTGCACTTGATCAGCATGGCGCCCCGGAACGCGTGTGCCTCGGCGAGACCGGGTTCGAGCGTGAGTGCCCGCTCGATGCTGGTCAGAGCTTCATCGAGCCTCGAAAGGTCGTGCAGCAGTCGCGCGCGCAACTGCCAGGCCGCGAACCAATGCGGGCTCGCGGCGATGACGCGCTCGCAGTTGGCGAGCGCCGCCTCGGGGTCGCCGGCCTTATGCAGGATCGAAGCGCGCTCGAGCAGGCCTTGTGGCCATGTCGGATGGACCGCAAGCGCACGGTCGATGCAGGCGAGGGCGTCACCGAATTGCCCGCGATCAGCCAGGAGAATCGCGCGCGCGAGCAACGCGGGCAGGAGGCCCGGTTGCGCGGCGATCGCGCGATCGCAGCTCGCCAGCGCGTCGTCCCAGCGGCCGAGAACGTGCAGCGCCTTGCTTCGGTTGAGCCACGCTTCCGCCAGGTCCGGCACCAGGGCGATCGCCCTGTCGTAGCTGTCGAGTGCCTCCTCGTGGCGGCCGAGCGTCTGTAACAGCGAGCCGCGGTTGACGAGTGCCGCGACCAGGTCCGGCGCGAGCGCAAGCGCGCGCTCATAAGCGGCAAGCGCTTCTTCCGGGCGTCGCAGATCCTGCAGGATGTCGCCGCGATTGGCATGCGCCTCGGCGAAGCTTTGATCGCTTGCGATCGCATCGTTGCTGCTGGCGAGAGCATCTTCGATGCGGCCGGTTTCTCGCAGCGCCATGCTCAAAGTATTGTGGGCGGCCGCATGCTCGGGCGCGAGCGACACGGCCCTGCGCAGATGTTTGACGGCATCCTTGAACTCGCGCAGGTGACACTGCGCGAGTCCGGAAAGGTACAAGGCATCGACGTTCTTGGGCTCACGACGGATGATCTCCGCGTAGCGATCGCGCGCGTCGGCAAACGCGCCTTGCTGGTGGCGGTCGATTGCTTCCTGCAGCAGGAACGACGTGTCAGGTGCCGCCATGGGACTGTTTACCGGAACCGCCAAGTTGCTGATCGACGCGCGCCCTAGCGTTGCAACATCGTATATCTTCGTCGAAAGCTGAAGCTGCTCGCGCGAATACTGCTCGGGTCTTGAGCCGGCCTTCTTCGCTGAAGCTCCGAAGGGCATCCTGCTTCGCGCCCAAGGTTGTAATCCCGCGAAGTGCATGAACGCAAAGCAGGATGGCGGAGAGGAAGGGATTCGAACCCTTGATACGGCTTTAGACCGTATAACGGTTTAGCAAACCGCCGCCTTCAGCCACTCGGCCACCTCTCCGGCGCGGGAAGGCGTATCTTTCACAATATGTTGGGTCAAGGCATGGCGCACTTTGTCTTGTCGTCGTCGCGGGATTCCGTCTGTGGGAAGCCCCGAACTTCTCCGAACAGTGGCGCGGCGGCTCCGTCCGGCCCGGACTGCCGCTGGTGATTGGCGAGCGCTATGGAACATTCCGCCGCGGAAGCGGCCCCCGTCAGCATTCCGAAGGCGGTGCCCTAGAGAAACGCAGAATAGAAACATAAATCTATGATAAAATTACAATATTTGATGTGATGTGGTGCACCGAACGCCAGCGAAAGCTTGCTACCGTCAAGCTTTCGCTGGTCTTCAGAAAGTTGATAATTGGCATCTCTGGCGCTTTTTGGGGACCATATTGGGAGTGTTTTTTAGGCAACACTTCCTGGAAATCGGTCTCGCGCACTGTTCAAAAGGGCGCTTAATCATTGCCTGAAGTCGACTCTCAGTTAATCTGACGGTGCGACGGCGGGGGGCATCCCGAGGTCGCCCTGTGCGGTTATCGGTGTCTGCGTAGACCGAAAACCGAACAGTCACGGGGACTGAAGGGGACCTTCCAGGGGTGTAGAGCACCCGGCGGAGACGGAACCCTCCCATGAGAGACAACTTGGAGGTTCAAATGAAGATGGTGAAAAGTCTTCTCCTCGGTTCCGCGGCGGGTGTGGTCGCGGTTGCTGGGGCGCAGGCAGCCGATCTTCCCGTCAAGGCCAAACCGGTCCAGTACGTGAAGATCTGCACGCTCTATGGAGACGGGTTCTATTACATCCCCGGCTCCGACACTTGCATCCGGTTCTCGGGCTACGTCCGGGCCGACTACAACTGGAACGGCCGTGCCCCGCACGTGCAGACTGGTGCAAACGGCGCACAGGACCGTACGGTTCAGCGCTCGTCGACCCGGCATCGTGCCAATCTAGCCGTTGATACCCGCACGCAGACCGCCTACGGCACCCTGCGCACGTTTATCAACTTCAACATCGACAATGAGCTCGGCGGTGATTCGGTACAGGCGAGCCGCGCGTTCATCCAATGGGGTGGCTTCACCTTCGGCCGTACGGCTTCGTTCACCGACCACGAGGGTAGCCTTGGTGACTCGGGCTTCCGCTCGCTGTACACCGGCCTCGTCGACGCCACCACGGGCGCCGCTGGTATCAACCAGATCGCTTATACGTGGCAGCTCGGCAACGGCATCACCCTGAACGTCGGTGCCGACGACTCGCGTTCGCGCAACATCGCGAACCTGGGCGTGACTGCGGTCACGGTCGGGACCGACCCCACCAACTCCCAGCATGGCCAGTCGCACCCGGATCCGTGGGTCTCGCTGCGGGTCAGCCAGGCCTGGGGCCGTGCCAGCGTGGCAGTGATCGGCCACAAGAATGCCGCGACCTACTACACGCAGAATCCGGCGGCTCCTTGCGCCCAGACCGGCACCACGCTGTGCGGGTATCCGGACGACAAGTGGGGCTTCGCGGTGGTCTCCGGCATCGAGATCAAGCTCGATGCACTGAGCCCGGGCAGCCGTATCGGCGGTTACGTGACCTACGGTCAGGGCGCTTCCCGTATCACCCGTAACAGCCAGACCAGCCCTGGCCTGTTCGGTTCCGGCAACGAAATCGCCTTCGGCGTGCTGACCGACGCGGCCTACCTCAACGGCTCCAATCTCGAGCAGACCACGTCGTGGGCGGTGGGCGGCGGGTTCGAATACTTCTGGACCCGCAACTTCTCGAGCACGATCTACGGCGGCTACACCCGCACCGAGTACAACAACAACGTGATCAACGGCCGTTGGTTCTGCGGCGGCGCCGGTGGCAACTCCACGCAAACGGCGATCACGGTGGCCGCGGGCGTGGCTTGCGATCCGGGCTACAGCCTCTGGCAGGTCGGCACGCACCACGACTGGTTCCCGGTTCCGGGTCTGCGGTTTGCGGTCGACGTGCTGTACACCGGCGTCGAGTCGGCGTTCGCGGGTAATACCGTCACGCTCGGTAAGGCAACGGGCGCTCGCCCGACCGGCGCATATGCCGCCAAGGACCTCGGCATCCTGTCGGTCGCGTTCCGCGCGCAACGCTCCTGGGGCGCCGGCGACTGATCCAAATGAAATCGGCGGCGCCGATGTCGTGAATCGGCGAGGCTGATGAACTCTTGAACCCCCGGCGGGCAACCGCCGGGGGTTTTTGCACAAGGGCTCGTGTCGCTGATGACTGGCGCTCGCTGGTCGAGTAGCCGCGCCCGTGTGCCGGCGAACCCGCAAGCCCTCACCCGCAGCGGGTCGTGAATTCATCGATTCGCGCAATCACGTCGGGCTCGGTGAGAAACGGGGCATGGCCTTGCTCCGGAACGGCAAGGACGTCCAAATCGGCGCGTCGCGCGCGCATCTCCGCCACGGTCAGTTCCGAGAGTATGTCGGAATTGGCGCCGCGGATGACCATGACCGGCACCGATGCGAGCGCGTCGAATTCCTTCCAGAGCGGCGGGAGTGCGCGCGCCATGTCGACGCCTTCGAGGACATGAGCGAGCTTGGGATCGTAGCGCGGCACGAGCGCTCCGTTCTGCTCCTTGAACGTGCGCTTCGCGAACTGGATCCAGCCGTCTGCTTCGAGCATGCTGAACTGCGCGCTGAACAGATGACGAAGGATCTCTGCGCCCTCCTCAAGGGACTTCGGCTGCGGGAGCCGCCCAAGATAGCTCTTGATCCTGACCAGGCCCTTGGTCTCGATCACCGGTCCGATATCGTTGAGAACGACACCGGCGATTGCCGCCGGTCGCACGGTGGCCAGGATCATCGCGAGGATGCCGCCGCGCGAGGTGCCGATGAAGACCGCCGGCTCGACCTCGAGCGCGGTCAGGACCGCAAGCAGGTCGGCGATTTCGGTGCCGAGATTGTAGTTGTCAGGATTGGGATCGTGCCCGGATTCGCCGCGGCCGCGATAGTCCATGGCAAGCACCTGGCGGGGACGGTCCGCCGCGTTCGCGAGGGCCGTGGCCAGTGTGTCGAAATCCTCGGTCGTCCTCGCCAGGCCCGGCAGGCACACCACCGGGGGCCGCCGCCTGCCACGGGCTCCATAGCAGCGCACATGCAGCTGCAACCCGTCGGGCGCGGATACGAAGACTTGGGTGCCGAAGACTTGGGTGCCGAAGACTTGGGTGCCGAAGACTTGGGTGCCGTTCCGGTCATGCATGCTCGTCACGTTCCCGACCGCCCGTTCCCGTCGACAGGCCAGTTGCCGCTGTCGCAAGGTGCCGCCAAGCCGCGTATATAGGGGCCCGGAGCGCAGCGGTACCACCGGCGGCGCGGACTGGCCTGTAGCCGTGCGTCAATACGAAGGGCGTCCTCGATATGTCCCTGACGATCCAAATGGCAATGGACCTGCATCGTCAAGGCCGGCTGAGCGAAGCGGAAGTCCACTATCGCAGCCTGTTGGCTAAATCGCCGAGCCAGTTCGATTTGCTTCACTTGTTCGGAATTTTGAAGCTGCAGCAGGGCAACCTCGCGGAAGCCATGGCCTCGATTTCCAGGGCGGTCGAAATCAATCCGTCGGCGCTCGATGCGCGATCGAACCTGATCGCCGCGCTGCTCGGTCTTGGGCGGCCCGCCGACGCGCTCGATCATTGCGACAAGGCGTTGGCGATCGGCCCGGCCGACGTGGGGATGCACCACAATCGCGGCGTAGCATTGATGCAACTTGCCCGCCACGAGGAGGCGCGCGCCGCCTTCGATCGGGTTCTTGCGGCAAAGCCCGATCACGTCAATGCGCTGTTCAACCGTGCCGGCGCGCTCGCCGGCCTGCGGCGATATGAAGAAGCAATCGCCGACTACGATCGCCTCCTGGGTTTCGCCCCGCACCATCCCGAGGCGCTGACCAATCGCGGAACGGTGTTTGCGCAGCTCGGACGCGATGGCGATGCGCTCGAAAGTTTCGACCGCGCCCTCAGCCTGGCGCCGGAACACGCGGACGCGCTCACCAATCGCGGCATCGCGTTGCGCAGGCTCATGCGACCTCAGGAGGCCCTTGCCAGCCTCAACCAGGCGCTTGCTGCCAGTCCCGACCACGTCGGCGCGCAAATCAATCGCGGCAATGTCCTGCTCGACCTGCACCGTGCCGAAGATGCGCTGGCGAGCTTCAACCGCGCGCTTGCCCGTTCGCCGAAGGACCCTAACGCGCTGACAAACAAGGCATTTTCACTCCTTTCGTTGGGGCGATTCGAGGCGGCCTTGCAGAGTTGTGACGAAGCGCTGGCTGCGGATGCGCAGTACGTCAACGCGGCATTGGTACGAGGACACACGCTCGCCAAGCTCGATCGTCCGGGTGAGGCGGCGATGAGCTACGAACGCGTGCTGGCGATCGATCCGGGCAACATCTATGCGTTGGGCGCCTCTTTGATCGCGCAGCGGGCCGCGTGCCAATGGGAGCGCGTCGACCAATCCCTTGCGGCGATCGAGCAGAGCGTCCATGCAGGCGTGGCCGTGGTGCCGCCGTTCAATCTGCTTGGCCTGCCGATTGCGCCGGCGATTCAATTGCAGTGCGCCAAGAATTTCACCGCCCAGAGACTCCCGGCGGAGCCGGCGCCGTTCCCAAGCCGCCAACGCGCGCCGTCCGGCAAGATCAAGCTCGCCTACGTGTCGGGGGACTTCCGGCAACATCCGGTCGCCTATCTGGTGAGCGAGCTCTTGGAACGTCACGATCGCTCTCGCTTCGAGGTGATCGGTATTTCCTATGGCCCGGACGACGCCAGCGACGAGCGCCGGCGCCTGGTGGCGGCGTTCGACCAGTTCCACGACGTCAGCACGCGCACCGAGCGCGAAACCGCGGCGCTGATCCACGATTTGCAGGTCGATATCGCCATCGATCTCGGCGGCCATACGGAAAACGCGCGCCCTGGAATCCTGCGCGACCGGCCGGCCTCCGTGCAGGTCAGCTACCTCGGCTATACCGGCACGATGGGCGCCGACTTCATCGACTACATCGTCGCGGATAAAGTCGCGCTACCCCCTGATCTCGCGCCCTATTTCACGGAGCAGATCGTCCGCCTGCCGGATTGCTTTCTGGTCAACGACGCGACCAAGGCGATCTCGGCCGGCACGCCGTCACGCGCCGAGGCCGGGCTGCCTCAGCACGGATTTGTCTTCTGCTGCTTCAACAACAGCTACAAGATATCGGCGGGGGTGTTCTCGGTCTGGATGCGGTTGCTGGCGGCCGTCGAAGGCAGTGTGCTGTGGCTTTCGCGGATGAACGCAGACGCGGCCGAGGTCCTTCGCTCGACCGCTGCGGCCGCGGGCGTCGACCCCGGCCGGATCGTATTCGCGCCGCGTGTTCCGGCGATGGCCGACCATCTGGCGCGGCTGCGCCTGGCTGATCTCTTCGTCGATACCACCGACTACAACGCCCACACGACGGCGAGCGATGCATTGTGGGCCGGGGTGCCGATGGTGACCTGCGCGGGCGCGACATTCCCGGGCCGGGTTGCCGCCAGTCTTCTCCATGGTATTGGGGTCGCGGAACTGGTGACGACGTCGATCGCCGACTACGAGGCCCTCGCTCTGAAGCTCGCGCGTGATCCATCGCTGCTGCAGTCGATCCGCCAGAAGGTGCAGGCGAACCGGCTGACCCATCCATTGTTCGACACCGATCGTTTCCGTCGCCATCTTGAGGCGGCCTATACGACCATGGTGGATATCGCACGGCAGGGCGAGAAACCGCGCAGCTTCGGCGTGGATCCGATTAGCGCCTGAGGTCCGCGTGCCGGCGCCCGAGCCCATGCAGGCATTGCTCGACGAGGCAGCGGCGCTGCATCGACGTGGTGCGCTCGGCGAGGCCGCGGCGCGGTATGCGCGCGTGCTGGATCGCGATCCTGCCAATGCCGCGGCGCTCTACCATCTGGCGCAGATCTACTGCCAGCGGAGCCGGTTTGCCGACGGTGCCGATCTCGTGCGCCGCGCGATCGCGGTCGCACCGAGCGCACGCGCATACGTGCTGTTGGGGCGGGCGCTGGCCGAGCTTGGCGACGCCGAGGCAGCGCTGGCGAGCTTTGACAGCGCCATCACGCTCGATGGCGCGGACGCCGGCGCTCATGGCAACCGTGGCGACGTCCTGGCTCGGCTCGGCCGTCTGGAGGAGGCGATCGAGAGCTATAGGCGGGCCATCGCGATCGAGCCCGGCTCGCTGGAGAACTGGTGCAACCTTGGCGCCGCGCAGGCCGAGCTCGGGCGTCTCGACGAGGCGCTCGTGAGCTATGAACGCGTGCTTGTGCTCGAGCCGTCGTTCTTCCAGGGCCACTTCATTCGCGGCAAGCTGCGGGCCGCGCTCGGACAACATGTCGAGGCGCTGGCTAGCTACGACCGGGCTTTGGCGATCGCTCCGAAAGACGTTGCGGCGCTGACGGGACGCACGGATGCGCTGGTGGCGCTCGCGCGTCCACAGGAGGCGCTGGCAGGCCTCGAGCGGGTACTTTTGCTCGATCCGTCCGACGTCGGCGCCCTGAGCAACCGTGGTTTCCTGTTGCAGTCGCTCGGCCGTTACGACGAGGCACTGGCAAGCTTCGACCGCGCGCTCGCGCTCGCTCCGGACCATGTCGAGGCGCTGGCCAATCGCGGCGTGCTGCTCGCCGAGCTCGGCCGGCACGAGGATGCCGTTGCGAACTACGACCGCGCGGTGGCGATGGCTCCCGCGCATGTTCGCACGCTCTGCAATCGCTCAAAAAGCCTGTTCACGCTCAATCGCTATGCCGAGGCGCTCGCCGGCGTCGAACAGGCGCTCGCGATCGATCCCGCGCATGTGGAATCGATCTACACGCGCGGCATCGTGCTCGGGCGCTTGCGGCGCTACGACGAGGCGATTGCCGCGTTCGAGCGCGTGCTCGCGCTGGCGCCCGCGCACCCGCATGCCCTGGCCGAGATGACGACCAGCTGCCTTGCGATCTGCGCCTGGGACAGGGCGGCGGCCGCGGCCGGGCGTCTATATGAGGCGATGGCGGCGGGAACCGCGATCGTCGCCCCACAGACCTTGCTGCAGCTTTCGGCCAGTCCGGAGACGACGCTCGCCGCGACCCGCCGCTATGTGGAGCGTGAGGTCCCGCCGGTTCCGCCGCTGGATTTCGGGCCACCCGTCGCCCGCGGCGACAGGATCAGGGTGGCGTACCTGTCGGGCGATTTCCGCGTCCATCCGGTCGCCTATCTGGTCGCGGAGCTGTTCGAGCGGCACGATCGCGCCCGTTTCGACGTCATCGGCCTGTCGATCGGCGCCGACGACAAGAGCGCGCTCCGGTCGCGGATCGTGAAGTCGTTCGATCAGTTCCACGATGTCCGCACCGCCAGCGACCGGGACGCGGCCGCGCTGATCCGGCGGCTTGGCGTCGATATCGTCGTCGACCTTGGCGGACATACCGACGGCGCACGTCCGGGCATTCTGCGGTATCGGGGAGCGCCCGTGCAGGCGAGCTATCTCGGTTTCGCCGGTACGATGGGCGCGGATTTCATCGACTACATCATCGCCGACAAGGTCGTGCTGCCGTTCGACCAGCAACCGCACTACGCGGAGAAGATCGTCCATCTGCCGGATTGCTTCCTGGTCAACGATGCGACAAAGGCGATATCGCCGGCGACGCCGTCGCGCGCCGATGAGGGCTTGCCGGAGCGCGGCTTTGTCTTCTGCTGCTTCAACAACGGCTACAAGATATCGGCCGACATCTTCCGCGTCTGGATGCGCTTGCTCGGCGCGGTCGACGGCAGCGTGCTGTGGTTGTCGCAGCTCGACAGGATTGCCTGCGACAACCTGCGCGCCGCGGCGCATGCCGCCGGCGTTGATCCGGCACGGATCGTGTTCGCGCCGCGCAAGCCCGCCATGGCCGACCACCTTGCACGGCAACGGCTGGCCGACGTGTTCCTCGATACGCCCGGTTACAATGCCCACACCACCGCGAGCGATGCGCTCTGGGCCGGGCTTCCGGTCCTGACCTGCATCGGGACGACGTTTGCCGGGCGGGTGGCGGCGAGCCTGATCCACGCGGTGGGCTTGCCCGAACTGGTGACGAATTCACCCCGTGACTACGAGGCGCTCGCGCTCAGGCTTGCGCGCGAGCCAGCCTTGCTGGCCGGCGTCAAGCAACGGCTCGCGCAGCACCGGCTGACGCATCCGTTGTTCAACACGGAGCGCTTTGCCCGTCACATCGAGCGGGCCTTTGAGACGATGCGGGAATACGAGCGCCAGGGCAGGGGACCGCAGAGCTTCAGCGTCGCGCCCGCAGACCCATAGCCGCGTGGTCAATTGGCGCTGGCGCCGCGCCGCAGGTCGGCCTCGATCATCAGCTTGTCGCCGCCGCCGAAGCGGATGCGATAGACCTGCATGTTCTCCATCACGCGCTGGACGTAGTTGCGCGTCTCCGAGAACGGGATGCGCTCCACCCAGTCAACCGGATCGACCTTGGGGTCGCGCGGGTCGCCGTAGCGGGCGACCCAGTCGCGGATGCGGCCGCGGCCGGCGTTGTAGCCGACGAACGTGAGGATGTAGGAGCCGCGGAAGTCCGCCAGGAGATCGCCAAGCTCGGCAGCGCCGAACTGCACGTTGTAGACCGGGTCGGACAGCAGCTTCTTCTCGTTGTACGTGGCGTTGAATTTCCTGGCGATGTACTTGCCGGCCGCCGGCGTCACCTGCATCAGGCCCATGGCACGGGCACTGGAGACGGTGCGCTGGTTGAACGTGCTCTCCTGCCGGGCGATGGCGTAGATCAGCGGCTTCTCGGCCGCCGGACCGATCGCGGTGTAGTTCGGGATGCCGATGGTCGGGAACGCGTAGGTCTCGAGCGGCAGTCCACGGGAGAGCGCCGCCTTGCCGAGCAGCAGCATGGCGCGCGCGTCGTTGTTCTTGGAAGCGACTTCGCCGACCGCGGCGAGCGTGCTGGCGTCGGTCAGACGGTCGCCGAGATCGGCTGCGGCGCCGGCGACCATGTCGCGCTGGCCGACCGCGTAGAGGATTTCCATGCCGCGAACGACATCCGCCGATGCGGGCGGCCGGGTCGGTGGCGAGCGCAGCGTGATGTTGCGCAAGCCGAGCTTGGCGCCTGCGATCTGGCCGTAATAGGCGGTCGGATGCTGCGCGGCCGTCTGGTAGTGATTGCGCGCTTCGCCGTTGCGGCCCTGCGCCTCGTAGGCGCGGCCGAGCCAGTAATGGCCGCGGGCCAGCGAGATCGAACCAGGGTTGCCCTCGATGATGCGTGCGAAATGCGTCAGCGCGGTCGCGGGATCGTTCTGGAAGCGCAAGGCGATCCAGCCGGCCGTGAACTGGTGCTCCACCCGATAGTTTTCCCGCTGCGGCACCACGGCGTCACGGGCGATGCGGTAGGCCTTCGCGGCGTTGCCGAGGTCGAGCATGTTGCGCGCGGCGAGGCGGCGTTCGATCCACCACTGGTCGGTGTCGATCGCCTGCGACGGATCGCGCGGCGCCGACAGGATCAAGTCGCCGGCTTCCTCCGGCTTGTCGGCGCGCCGCAGCCACTGCGCGAGGCTGAAGATGTAGCCGAGGTCGCGGCGCGCGGAGGAGGGGACCGCATCGAGCGCCGCCTTGGCGTTGCCGGCCTTCTTGATGACGGCGATGCGCGCCTTTGCGATCGCCGCCGCATCGCCGCCCGCGCGATTGGCATTGCGCAGCCCGCCTTCGGTGTCTTCCGCATAGAGGCGCATGTTCATGCGCGCCTTGTGGTCGTCGGCGGTGAGCAGGGAGCTGAATGCTTCCAGCGCCCGCGCTTCGACGTCGGCGCCGAAATTGTCGTTGCGCCAGGCGTCGCGCACCTGCGCCTGCGCCCCGGCGCGGTCGCCGAGCGCGAGCATGGCGCTCGCCAAGGCGAATTGCCCGCGGGAACTCAGCGGCGGGTTCTTGGCAAAATAGGCGCGGACCGCGGCCGGGTCGGCCTGCTCGACCCACATC
This sequence comes from Xanthobacteraceae bacterium, assembly GCA_019745775.1. Taxonomy (GTDB): domain Bacteria; phylum Pseudomonadota; class Alphaproteobacteria; order Rhizobiales; family Xanthobacteraceae; genus VAZQ01. The sequence goes on from JAIESR010000028.1 coordinate 51,983, forward strand.
ATCGATTCGGCCCGCCGGCGCATCATGCCGATGCTCGGCCAGTTCGGATTGGCGTTGATGAAGGCGAGATAGCGCGCCGAGCTCGCGCCGTTGCTGTCGCTGCGCAGGATCGCCCATTCGACGAGCTTGCGCGCGGTCGGATCCTGGATGGTCTGCTGGAGCGAGGTCGCCTGCGAGGCGCGGCCCGCGCGCGCGTGTTCGATCGCCTGCTTGACGGTCGCGAGTTCCCCCGACACCGACGGCACGGGCGGCGCCATGGGGTCGGGACCCGCGCTGCCCTTGCCGCCCTTACCCTTGGCGGTCTTCGTCTCTTTCTTGCTCGCCTTCTTGGGGTCTTTCTTGGCTTCCTTCTTCGGCGCCTCTTTGTTCTTTTCCTTGCTCTTGGCGGAAGCGGCCTTCTTGTCTTTGGAAGCCTTATCTTTGGAAGCCTTATCTTTGGAAGCCTTATCCTTGGTCGCGGTCTTCGCGGCCGACGTCTCGGCCTGCGCAATAGTGACAGCCTGCAACCCGATGGCTGCACTGGCCGCGAGCAGCAATGCCGTCAGCAGTCCCTGAACCCTGGTCAATGTGCCGGTTCTCCCCAGCGCGACGGACGTTGCGCTACCGCTGAGTGTTTTCGATTGATAAGATTGACGAAGCACTAACCCCCGCCGGGGACGACGAACATCGGCCGCGACCGCGGCGAAAACGGGGCAAGGTACCCGGTTCCGCTGGCTTTCGTTGTCGCAGCCGACCCGTTATCAAGGGGTTCAACGCTCCCGGCGGGCCGATCACGACCGGCGACAGGCGACCGGCTATAAAGGATTCGAGTCATGACCGCCAAGACGGGCTTCAGGGGATCGTTCACGGCGCTCGTCACCCCGTTCAAGAACGGCAGCCTCGACGAGGCCGCTTTCCGCGGACTGGTCGATTGGCAGATCGCCGAGGGAACCAACGGGCTGGTGCCGGTCGGCACCACCGGCGAGAGCCCGACGCTCAGCCACGACGAGCACAAGCGGGTCGTGGAATGGTGCGTCGATCAGGCCAAGGGCAAGGTGCCGATCGTCGCGGGCGCCGGATCGAACTCGACCAAGGAGGCGATTGAGCTGTCGCAGCACGCCGAGAAGGCGGGCGCCAGCGCCGTGTTGATCGTCACGCCCTATTACAACAAGCCGACCCAGGACGGCCTCTACGGGCACTTCAAGGCGATCAACGACGCGATCGGGATCCCGATCATCATCTACAACATCCCGGCGCGCTCGGTGATCGACATGTCGGTCGACACCATGAAGCGGCTGTTCGAGCTCAAGAACATCGCCGGCGTGAAGGATGCCACCGCCAACATGGTGCGGGTGTCGCAGCAGCGCGGGGCCATGGGCGCCGACTTCAACCAGCTCTCGGGCGAGGACGCGACCGCGCTCGGCTTCATGGCGCATGGCGGTCACGGCTGCATCTCGGTGACCTCGAACGTGGCGCCGCGGCTGTGCGCGGAGTTCCAGGGCGCGTGCCTGCGCGGCGACTATGCGACGGCGCTGAAGCTGCAGGACAAGCTGATGCCGCTGCACAATGCGCTGTTCATCGAGACCAATCCGTCGCCGGCGAAGTATGCGCTGTCGGTGCTCGGGCGCTGCGCCGACACCGTGCGCCTGCCGCTGGTGACCGTCAACGACAAGACCAAGGCGGCCGTGCGCGAAGCGATGGTGCATGCGGGGCTGGTCAACTGATTGCGCTATTGTGACGGCGCGACGGGCCAAGCGGTTTGCCGCGCCCATCGCGCGTCGGTAATCAAGCAAGGGAGGGGAGCGATGCTCGATGACTTCAAGAAATTCGCGATGCGGGGCAATGTCGTCGATCTGGCGGTCGGCGTCATCATCGGCGCGGCGTTCGGCGCGATCGTGGCGTCGCTGGTCGCCGACATCATCATGCCGATCATCGGCGCGGTGGCCGGCGGGCTCGACTTCTCGAACTACTTCGTCAAGCTGTCGTCGAAGGTGACGGCGGACTCGCTGGTCGAGGCGAAGAAGCAGGGCGCGGTGCTGGCCTACGGCAGTTTTCTCACTATCGTCCTCAACTTCCTGATCGTCGCCTGGGTGCTGTTCATCGTTATCCGCGCGATGACCCGGTTGCAGAAGAAAGAAGAGGCCGCCCCGGCAAAGCCGTCGCAGGAGGTCGAGCTGCTGACCGAAATTCGCGACGCGCTCAAAGCGCAGAGCAGGTGAGGTTGGCTTAGGCCGACATGGCGGTGAAATCGGATCGCAAGCTCAAGGTCGTCGCCGACAACCGCCGGGCTCGCTTCAACTATGAGATCGGCGAGACCTTCGAGGCCGGCATCGCGCTGACCGGCACCGAGGTCAAGGCGCTGCGCCAGGGCAAGGCGACGATCGCGGAGTCCTACGCCGACAGCCGCGCCGGCGAACTCTGGCTCGTCAACGCCAACATCCCCGAATACCTGCAAGGCGGGCGCTTCAATCATGCGCCCAAGCGGCCGCGCAAGCTCCTGCTGCACAAGCGCCAGATCGACAAGCTCGCCGGGGCCGTCGACCGCGAGGGCATGACCATCGTGCCGCTCAAGCTCTATTTCAACGAGAAGGGGCGGGCGAAGCTCGAGATCGCGGTCGCCCGCGGCAAGAAGCTTCATGACAAGCGCGAGACGGACAAGAAGCGCTCCTGGGATCGCGAGCGCGCCCGCTTGCTGCGCAGCAAGGGATAATCGGCCAGACGCGGTCCTCACAGACTCGTGATAGCGACCGTTGCAAATTCGTTGCGGCTCACCTGCAACCGTCATGGGCGTGGAAGCGTAACTTTCCGCAGTCGCCACCGGAACGAACCGGCCTGCGCGATGACGAGAGACGCCACCCCACCCGTCGCCGGACGACAGTGTTCGGACGATTCCCAATGCTACAACAAAGGAAGCCACCCATGTTAGGAACGCTTAAAGCTTTGGCAGTAGCCGGCGCGGTTGCCGCGTCTGCTCTGGCGACCACCTCCGCTCATGCGCAAGGCCGTATCGTCGGCCTGGTGGACGGCAAGTCGCTGGTCACGATCGATCCCAAATCGGGGAAGGTCGCTTCGACCGTCAACATCAGCGGCGCCGGGCCGGTGCTGGGCATCGACGTTCGTCCCGCCGACGGCATGCTCTATGGCGTAACCAGCGACGGCACCATCGTCACGATCGACGCGGCCTCCGGCAAAGCGACGATGAAAAGCAAGCTCTCCGAGCCCTGGAAGAGCACCAGCAACGTCACCTTCGACTTCAACCCGGTTGCCGACCGTCTGCGCCTGATGAGCGCGGAGGGCGTGAGCTGGCGCATCAACGTCGATGACGGCAAGGTGATCGTCGACGGCTCGCACAAGTACAAGGATGCGATGGCCGGCAAGATGCCGCGCGTCGTCGCCGGCGCATACACCAACTCGTTCAAGGATACCAAGGCGACCGCGCTCTACAACATCGACGCGGCCACCAACACACTGGTGCTGCAGGCCCCGCCGAACGACGGCGTGCTCGCCGCGGTCGGCCCGCTCGGCATCACCGTCAACGGCCCGGTTGCGTTCAACATCGTGTCGTCCGGCCCGGACCAGAACGAAGCCTGGCTGGTGATGGGCGGCGCGCTCTACTCGGTCGACCTCAAGACCGGCGCGGCGAAGATGGCCGGCAAGATCTCCGGCCTCAAAGGAACGCTCAGTGATATCGCCTGGATGAACTAGGTTCCCTGGTTCCGTGGCGGTGCGTGGGAGCCCGTCCCGTGGCGACACGGGGCGGGCTTTCGCCATTGACGGCCATCGCATTCTCGGGATGAATTCATCCAGAGGATCGTCCCATGGCACTGCCGGTCAGCTTCGATCACTGCGTGATCCACGTCTCCGCGTGGGAACTCTCGAACGCGTTTTATCGCGACGTTCTCGGCGCCGAACTGGTGCGACGTCCCAACGGATGGGCCTATCGGTTCGGCAAGGTACAGCTCAACCTGCACGGTCCCGGATTCACGCCGGCCGAGGTGGCGCGGCTGCCGGTGCAGCCGGGCAACAGCGATCTCTGCTTCGAATGGAATGGGCCGATCGGCGACGCCGTGACGCATCTCAACAACTGCAACGTACCGATTCACGCCGGCCCGATCGAGCGCTTCGGCGCCAAGGGGCCCGGCACCAGCGTCTACTTCCGCGACCCCGACGGATCGCTGCTCGAGTTCATCTCCTATCGGCCCAACAGCGGAGCGTAGTCATGGCAATCCAGCATGATCCGACGCTGCTGCCGGTCCCGCAGGACGACGGCGCGACGCGCCACCTTGCCGGCATGAAGTTGCCGTCGCTGTCGCTGGCCGCGACCGACGGATCGTCGGTCGACCTGTCGGCGTTGCGCGGCCGCACGGTGGTTTACGTCTATCCGCGCACCGGCCGTCCCAACCAGAGCATGCCCGACGGCTGGGACGCGATCCCCGGCGCGCGGGGCTGCACGCCGCAATCGTGCTCGTTCCGCGATCACTTCGCTGAATTGAGACAGCTTGGCGTTGCGCGCGTATTCGGACTGTCGACGCAGGACAGCGACTACCAGCGCGAGGCGGTCGAAAGGCTGCATCTGCCGTTTCCGGTGCTGTCCGACGACGGCTTCAAGCTGACGCGCGCTCTCAACCTGCCGACGTTCACGGCCGCCGGCATGGAGCTCATCAAGCGCATGGTGTTCGTGATCGACGATGGCGTGATGACCAAGGTGTTCTATCCGGTGTTCCCGCCGGACAAGAGCGCCGAAGAGGTCATCAATTGGCTTCGCGCTTAATTGTCCAGATAGGCGCGCACCGCCGCGAACACGGCGCGGAACATCTCCGGCGTCAGCACGCCCGTATTCGTGTTGTAGCGCGAGCAGTGATAGCTGCTGAACAGCGCGACGGTCCCGACGTCGGCCCTGTTGCCGTGGCCGAACGGCGCGGCCGAGCGCTTCGTCCCCAGCGCGGTGACGGTGCTGTCATGCGCGATCCGGCCGAGCACCACGATGGCGCGCAGCTTCGGCATCTCGGTGATGGCGGCGGTGAGGAAGCTGCGGCAAGTCTTGATCTCGACGGTGGTCGGCTTGTTCTCGGGCGGCACGCAGTGCACGGCGTTCGCGATGCGGGCGTCGACCAGCTCGAGCGTGTCGTCGGCGCGCTCTTCGTAAGCGCCGCGGGCGAAGCCGTAGTGGCTCAGCGTCTCATAAAGGAGGTCGCCGGCGTAGTCGCCGGTGAAGGGGCGGCCGGTGCGATTGGCGCCCTGCATGCCGGGGGCGAGCCCCACGATCAGCAGCCGCGCCGACAGGGGGCCGAAGGCGGGCACCGGTGCGTTGAACCAGTCGGGATGGAGGCCGCGCAAATTCTCCCGGAACGCCTGCAGGCGAGGGCAGAGCGGGCAGTCGTGCGCTGGCGTTGATAATGCGCCGGGCATCGGCGCCTCGTGTCTAAGAGAAATCAATCAGTCTTCGAAATCGTCGTCGTGGGCGCCGGCGCCGGCGCCGGCACGTTGCGGCGCGGTGCTGCGTTGCAGGAATTGCGGCGTATGGGAGGAGCCATGGCGCGGCTCACGGCCTTCGCGCGGTTCACGCGGTGCGCGCTCCGAAGGATCGCGCCCGATCTTCGGTTGCAGCTCGACGATGTCGAGGAAGACGTCAGCCTGGCGGCGCAGCTCGTCGGCGACCATCGGCGGCTGGGTCGAGATGGTCGACACCACCGTTACACGCACGCCGCGGCGCTGCATCGCTTCGACCAGCGAGCGGAAATCGCCGTCGCCGGAGAACAAGACCATGTGATCGATGTGGCCGGCGAGCTCCATGGCATCGACCGCGAGCTCGATGTCCATGTTGCCCTTGACCTTGCGGCGGCCGGTCTGATCGACGAATTCCTTGGTCGCCTTGGTGACGACGGTGTAGCCGTTGTAGTCCAGCCAATCGATCAGCGGCCGGATCGACGAATACTCCTGATCCTCGATCACGGCGGTATAATAGAACGCTCGCATGAGATATCCGCGCGTGTGGAATTCGCGCAGCAGGCGCTTGTAGTCGATATCGAAGCCGAGTGACTTGGCGGTCGCGTACAAATTGGCGCCGTCGATAAACAGGGCAATCTTTTCGTTGTTCGAACCGGTACGTTCCATTTGCGGAGCCATATTGTCTCGCTCTTGTCTCGTCATCAAAACCTGGAAGGACCCACCCGACGCCCGGCCGCTGGCTTGCGGCGAGTCGAAGGATCAGATCGTCGTTAACGGGGACCGATGACCGCGTGCGGCGCAATCATGACCGCGCGCTGCTGTCACAACCATGCGGCCGCAGAATAATAAACCGCATGCCGGCACCCGTGTTTTGCCTAACAGACGACAGCCCCGCTCGCCAAGGCAAAAGTACTATCCTTTCGTTTAGTTCCTTCACTTCCCAAGATTTGGCTTGCACTTGACTTGTGGGGCGGATACCAAGCCGCCATATTTATTGCGCAAGTTCCTTTGCAGGAGCAGATACATGGCCCGCGTTACCGTTGAGGACTGCATCGACAAGGTTGAAAACCGGTTTGATCTCGTCTTGTTGGCGAGTCACCGGGCGCGCATGGTGTCGTCCGGCGCGCCGATCACCGTCGAGCGCGACAACGACAAGAACCCGGTCGTCGCATTGCGCGAGATCGCGGATATGACGGTGTCGCCCGACGACCTGCGCGAAGAGCTTGTGCACTCCTTGCAGAAATACGTCGAAGTCGACGAGCCGGAGCCCTCCACGGTCCCGCTGATCGGGGCCCCCGGCGGCACGGTCGATGCCGACGATACCGAGGTCACCGTGGACCGTATGACCGAGGAAGAGCTGCTCAAGGGCCTCGAGGGGCTCGCCCCACCCGAGGAACAGCCCGAAGAAGAGGAATAAGCCCGTCTGTGGTGACGGATTTGGCGGCCCCGACCCTCGTCGGGGCCGCAATCATTTTGGCAAACCGTGCCAATTGCTGCTTGTAGGGTGGCGGAATCGCGATGATATTTTAGGAGTCACCATGATATTTCAGGGTGAAGCCGACGATCGCGATCTGTCGGGCCTGGACCAGTTGATGGCGCGCTCTTCGACCGACCTGCCGCGTATGCAAAACCAGGCCCGGACCCGGGCCCCGATCGAGCGCGGCCCTAAGGTCCTGCCGCAAGCCATTGAAAAGGCATCGAAACCGAAGCGGCCGGCGCGGGCGCAGATGATGCGCCAGTACGACCTGATCGACCGCGTGCGCCGCTACAACCCCAATACCAACGAGCCGCTGCTCAATCGTGCCTATGTCTACGCCATGAAGGCCCATGGCGAGCAGAAGCGGGCCTCCGGCGACCCGTATTTCTCCCATCCGCTCGAGGTGGCGGCGATCCTGACCGACCTCAAGCTCGACGACGCGACCATCGCGGCGGCGCTGCTGCACGATACCATCGAGGACACCCACGCCACCCGCGCCGAGATCGACCAGCTGTTCGGCGAGGACATCGGCGGCCTGGTCGAGGGGCTGACCAAGCTCGCCAAGCTCGACCTCGTCACCAAGGAGGCGAAGCAGGCCGAGAACCTGCGCAAGCTCCTGCTCGCGATCGCGGACGACGTGCGGGTGCTACTCGTCAAGCTCGCCGACCGCCTGCACAACATGCGCACCATCGGCCACATGCCGCCGGAAGCGCGGCGGCGGACCGCCGAGGAGACGATCGACATCTACGCGCCGCTTGCCGGCCGCATGGGCATGCACGAGCTGCGCGAGGAGCTCGAAGACCTCGCGTTCCAGGAGCTCAATCCCGACGCCTATGCCGTCGTCACCGAGCGATTGAATGCATTGGAAGAGCGCAATATCGGCCTGATCGCGGAGATCGAGCAGCAGCTCACGCGCAAGCTCGGCGACCGGGGCATCGTCGCCGAGGTGTCCGGCCGCCGCAAGCGCGCCTATTCGATCTGGCGCAAGATGGAGCGCAAGTCGGTCGGCTTCGAGCAGCTCTCCGACATCGTCGGATTCCGCGTCGTCGTGAAGACCATCGCCGAGTGCTACCAGGCGCTCGGGATCGTGCACACCACCTGGCCGATGGTGCCGAGCCGTTTCAAGGATTACGTCTCGACGCCGAAGCAGAACGACTATCGCTCGATCCACACCACGGTGATCGGTCCGGGCCAGCAGCGCGTCGAGCTGCAGATCCGCACCGGCGACATGGACGACATCGCCGAATACGGGATCGCGGCGCATGCGCTCTACAAGGACGGCGTCGGCTCGCCCACGGAGATGCTGTCGCGCGAATCCAGCGCCTATGCCTGGCTGCGGCGGACGATCGAGCTCCTGGCGGAAGGCTCCAACTCGGAAGAGTTCCTCGAGCACACCAAGCTCGAGCTGTTCCACGACCAGGTGTTCTGCTTCACGCCGAAGGGCAAGCTGATCGCGTTGCCGCGCTCGGCCAATGCCATCGACTTCGCCTATGCGGTACATACCGACGTCGGCAACACCGCGGTCGGCGCCAAGATCAACGGCAAGATCGCACCCCTGATCTCGGAGCTCGCGAACGGCGACGAGGTCGAAATCATCACCTCGAAGGCGCAGACCACGCCGCCGGCGGCTTGGGAATCGCTGGTCAAGACCGGCAAGGCGCGCGCCGCGATCCGGCGCGCCACCCGCGTTGCGGTGCGCACGCAATATGCCGGGCTTGGCCGCCGCATCGTCGAGCGGCTGTGCCAGCGGGCCAAGATCGCCTATTCCGACGAGAAGCTGCAGGGCGCGCTGCCGCGTCTCGCGCGCGCGTCTCTCGACGAGGTGTTCTCCGCTGTCGGGCGCGGCGAGATGCGGGCCGCCGATGTCGCCCGGTCGATGTATCCCGACTACAAGGAGGAGCGCGCGGCTGCGATCAAGCAGCAGACGAAGCTTGGCAGCGGGTGGTTCGGCCTCAGGCGCGCCAAGGGCGTCAAATATCAGGCGCCCGGCGGCAACGAGCAGGGCGCGATCCCGATCCGCGGCATCAACGGCGACCTGCCGGTGCGCTTTGCTCCGAACGGTGGGGCCGTGCCGGGGGACCGTATCGTCGGCATCCTCACGCCCGGCGAAGGCATCACCATCTATCCGATCCAGTCGCCGGCGCTGTCGGAGTTCGAGGACGCGCCTGAGCGCTGGATCGACCTGCGCTGGGACATGGACGAGCGCGCCCCGCAGCGCTTCCCGGCCCGCATCCAGATCAAAACCGTCAACGAGCCCGGCAGCCTCGCCCAGGTAGCGCAGGTGATCGCCGAGCACGACGGCAACATCGACAACATCCGCATGGAGCGCCAGGCGCCGGATTTCACGTCGGTGACCATCGATCTCGAGGTCTATGACCTCAAGCACCTGACCTCGATCATTTCGCAGTTGCGCGCCAAGCACGTGGTCGCGGACGCCGAGCGGGTGAATGCGTAAACCTGATTTGCGGGGCTTTACTTGCCAACCAGGCAGCTAGCCGCCATCTCACAGGGATACCAACGGCCCGAAATTGTCCGTACGGTTGCTCGATCCATTGAGGAATTCCCATGTCTGACTGCCTGCACTGCGACATCAACGAGCTGGTCACGAAATACGCCGAGCGGCCCGACAGCGACGCCTCCGAGCTTGCCGCGCGGATGGCGGAGAGCCTCGTCGACTTGATCCTGATGGCGCCGGAGACGGATCGGGCCACGCTGCTCGCCGACGTCATCGCCGTGCTCGGGCAGCTCTATCTGGAAAAGAGCGGCGTGGTTGAGCCGGGTGAATCGACTGCGAGGCACTAGACGGTGTCGTCGGTTCCGCATCTGCGCCTTGGCGTGAACATCGACCACGTTGCGACCGTTCGCAACGCGCGCGGCGGCGCCCATCCCGATCCGGTGCAGGCGGCGAAGCTTGCGATCGAGGCCGGCGCCGACGGGATCACCGCGCATCTGCGCGAGGACCGCCGGCATATCCGTGACGACGACATCGCACGCCTCAAGGCGGTTATTGCAAAGCCGCTCAATCTGGAAATGGCGGCGACCGATGAGATGGTCGCGATCGCCATCAAGACGCGGCCGCACGCCGCCTGCATCGTTCCCGAGCGACGGCAGGAGGTGACCACCGAGGGCGGGCTCGATGCCGTTGGCCAGCACAATCTGCTCGCGCCGGTGATTTCGAAGCTCGTCGGGGCCGGCATTCGCGTATCGCTGTTCATTGCCGCCGATCCCGCCCAGATCGAGATGGCGGCGCGGCTGCATGCGCCGGTGATCGAGATTCATACTGGCGCCTGGTGCGACGCGCTGGCCGAGGGGCCGGGGGGCGTGGCGGAGATCGAATTTGCGCGAATTCGGCACGGTGCGATACTTGCCAGCAACCTCGGCCTCGAAGTTCATGCCGGGCACGGCCTCAACTACGCCACCGCGGAGACGATCGCGACGCTGCCGGAGATCGTGGAACTGAACATCGGGCATTTCCTGGTCGGCGAGGCGATGTCCGTGGGCCTGCCGCAGGCGGTGCGGTCGATGCGCGCGGCCATGGATCGCGGGCGGGCCAAGGCGGTGCCGCGATGACGGTGGCGCGATGACGGTGACACGATGATATTAGGTGTCGGCTCCGACCTCGTGGACGTGCGGCGGATCGAGCGCGTCATCGCGCGCCATGGCGACCGGTTCATCCTGCGCATCTTCACCGACGTGGAGCGCGCCAAGGCCGAGCGGCGCGCCACGCGGATCGAGACCTACGCCAAGCGCTTCGCGGCGAAGGAGGCTTGTGCCAAGGCGCTCGGCACCGGCTTCCGCACCGGGGTGTTCTGGCGCGACCTCGGCGTCATCAACCTGCCGTCCGGACGGCCGACCATGAAACTCACCGGCGGTGCGCTGGAACGGCTGCGCGCGATGACACCGTCCGGTCACGAGGCGAGGATCGACCTCACCATCACCGACGAAGGTCCGATGGCGCACGCGCTGGTCATCATCTCGGCAGTGCCGAAATCGCCCTGAAAGGGCATCGCGACGCTGTTATGATGGTTGCCTCAGCAAGCCCTTTCCAGCATCGCGAACCCGATCGAAAAGCCCCGTAAAAGGCTGAAATATCACGGTAAACCACCATCCACGCGATGGTGATCGAATTTCCCAAGGCTTCATTGCGCCCCGGCTGACCAGCAGATAGAAGATTCCCCCGCGGGTGCGCGAGCCACGAAAGAGAAAGAGAATGAGTGTGACGACAGGCGCAAAGCGAAAAGAGGGCGGCATCGCCGAGACGGTGCGCGTGATCTTCCATGCGCTCATCATTGCGCTCATCATCCGCACCTTTCTGTTTCAGCCTTTCAACATCCCGTCCGGGTCGATGAAGGAAACGCTGCTGGTCGGCGATTACCTGTTCGTCTCGAAATATACCTACGGCTACAGCCGCTATTCGATCCCGTTCTCGCCGCCGTTGTTTTCGGGCCGCATCTGGTCGGGCGATCCGGTGCGCGGCGACATCGTCGTGTTCCGCCTGCCGAAGGACGACACCACCGACTACATCAAGCGCGTGATCGGGCTGCCCGGCGATAAGATCCAGATGATCGAGGGCTTGCTTCACATCAATGGCGAGCCGGTGAAGCGGGAGCGCATCGAGGATTTCATCGAAAACGAGGAGGGCGGCCGCACCACGCGCGTCAAGCGCTGGCGCGAGACGCTGCCGAACGGCGTGAGCTACACCACGCTCGATCTCATCGACAACGGCTTCTACGACTCGACGCCGGTCTACGAGGTGCCGGCGGGTCACTACTTCATGATGGGCGACAACCGCGACAACTCGACCGACAGCCGCGTGCTCAGCCAGGTCGGCTACGTGCCGCTGCAGAATTTCGTCGGCAAGGCGCAGATCATCTTCTTCTCGATCCACGAAGGCGAGCGCGCCTGGGAGCTCTGGCGTTGGCCGTGGAGCGTGCGCTGGGGCCGGCTGTTCCACCTCGTGCGCTGAGGCTTCTGCTTGAACCCGTGACGATCGCCGATGAGCGCGGGCGCGGAAGCCAAGGACACGGTCTCGCTTAAAGAGGCCGTCGGCGTCTGCGCTTTTTTCCTGGTGGCGTTCTTCGCGTTCCGCGCGTTCGCGTTTCAGCAGTTTCATATCCCGTCCGGATCGATGAAGCCGACGCTGCTGGTCGGCGACGTCCTGGCGGTCGGCAAGTACAGCTACGGCTACAGCCGCTACTCGCTGCCGTTTTCGCCGCCGCTGTTCGCCGGCCGCATCTTTCCGGCGGCCCCGGCGCGCGGCGACGTCGTGGTGTTCCGGCTGCCGCAGAACCCGTCCGAGGACCTGATCAAGCGCATCATCGGCCTGCCGGGCGACCGGGTGCAGATGATCGGCGGCTCGCTGCATCTCAACGGCGAGCCGGTGAAGCGCGAGCGCCTCGAGGACGTCGTCGACACCGACGAGATCCCGGGCAAGACGGTGCGCGCGAAGCGCTGGCGCGAGACGCTGCCGGGCGGCGCCAGCTACGTCACGCTCGATTTATTCGACGACGGCGACTTCGACGACACCGAGATATTCGAGGTACCCGCCGGGCACTACTTCATGATGGGCGACAATCGGGACGGCTCAACGGACAGCCGCAGCGAGGTCGGGTATGTCCCATTCGAGAACGTTGTGGGGCAGGCCAAGATCATCTACTTCTCGATTGGAGACGGAGTCCCTGCCTGGCAGATCTGGAATTGGCCGGCGTCACTCCGTTTCAGCCGCTTTTTCATGACCATCCGATGAGCCGCAAGCCCAAGAGCAAGGTCGCTACCGCCGCCGCCCCGCCACCGGCGGCCGTGCCCGCGGCGCCCGCGCGGGTGGATGGGGCGGCTGCCGCGGACCCGGCGGCGGCGAAGCCCAAGCGCCGCCGCAAGCGTACGCCGCCGAGCTTCGAGGAGAGGATCGGCTACAAATTCAAGGATTCGGCGCTGCTCGATCAGGCCCTGACCCATATTTCCGCGCTGGCGGGGCCGCGCCACCGGTCCGGCAGCTATCAGCGGCTCGAATTCCTCGGCGACCATGTGCTGGGCCTGGTCATCTCGGACATGCTGTTCTCGGCCTTTCCCAAGGCGGACGAAGGCGAGCTGTCGCGCCGGCTGGCCGACCTCGTTCGCAAGGAGGCCTGCGCCGATGTGGCGCGGGCGATCGATCTCGGTACCGTGATTCGGCTCGGCGCGTCGGAGAACAACGCCGGCGGCCGCAACCGCATTGCGATCCTGGCCGACGTCTGCGAGGCGCTGGTCGGCGCCGTGTTCATCGACGGCGGCTACAAGGCGTCATCCGAGGTGATCGGGCGGCTGTGGGAGCCGCGCATGCGCGCGCCGGCGCGGCCGCTGCGCGATTCCAAGACCATCCTCCAGGAATGGGCGCAGGCGCGCGGCCTGCCGACGCCCAATTATCGGGAGGTCGAGCGCAAGGGGCCCGACCACAATCCCGAATTCCGCGTGACGGTGGAACTGCCCAACAAGGCACCCGCCGAAGGCCTCGGCCGTTCCAAGCGCGCCGCCGAGCAGGCGGCGGCGGCCGCGATGCTCGCGCGAGAAGGCGTCAAGACGGAACGGTTCGATGGTTGAGCCGCTCACGCGCTGCGGCTTCATCGCGGTCATCGGCGCGCCCAATGTCGGCAAGTCGACGCTGGTCAACGCGCTGGTCGGCGCCAAGGTCGCGATCGTCTCGCACAAGGTGCAGACCACGCGCGCGGCGGTCCGCGGCATCGCGATGGAGGGCGGCGCCCAGCTGATCTTCGTCGACACGCCCGGCATCTTCGCGCCGAAGCGGCGGCTCGATCGCGCGATGGTCACCACCGCGTGGGCCGGCGCGCATGACGCCGACATCGTCTGCCTGCTCCTCGACGCGCGGCGCGGCATCGACGAGGAGACCGGCGGCATCATCGACAGGCTCAAGCAGGTCGGGCGGCCCTGCGTCGCGATCATCAACAAGGTCGATCTCGTGGACAAGCCGACGCTGCTCGCGTTCGCGAAGGAGGTGAACGAGCGGCTCCCGCTGGAGGCCACCTTCATGACCTCGGCGCTCACCGGCGACGGCGTCGTGGATCTCAAGCGCTGGCTCGCCGGGCGCGTTCCGGAAGGGCCGTGGCACTATCCGGAAGACCAGGTCAGCGACGCGCCGATGCGCCAGCTTGCAGCCGAGATCACGCGCGAGAAGCTGTACGCGCGCCTGCATCAGGAGCTGCCGTATCAGTCGACGGTGGAGACCGACATCTGGAAAGAGCTGCGCGACGGCACCGTGCGGATCGAGCAGACGATCTTTGTGGAGCGCGACAGCCAGCGCAAGATCGTGCTGGGCAAGGGCGGCGCCACCATCAAGGCGATCGGCGCCGATGCGCGGCGCGAGATCGCGGTCGCCATCGAAAAGCCGGTGCATCTGTTTCTGTTCGTGAAGGTGCGTGAAGGGTGGGGCGACGATCCCGAGCGTTATCGGGAAATGGGGCTCGAGTTCCCCCAGGAGTGATCGCCATGAAAACGTCGGCGCGACTGTCGGGCATCGCGACAATTGTGGCTGCTCTCATGCTGCCGGCCGGCATGGCGGGCGCACAGCAACAGTCCAAGCCGCAGCTCGTCACCAACGAAGCGATGGTTGCCGAGGTCACGCGTCCGGCGACCTTCGACCTCAAGGATCCGGTCGCGGTGCTGGCCTATGTGCTCGCCAGCCTGCCGAGCCGGGTCACCGTCTACCCGACCGAGAATTACTATTATTTCAAGTTCGTGCACGGCGGCGTGCCGATTGCCGGCAACCTGCGGCTCGATCCGCGCGATCGCGACCAGGGCAAGATTCAACTCGGCTACTATGAAGACCATGCCGAGTGGAAGAAGGACGGCTTCGAACAGGGGCTCGAGCTCGGCGCCAGGGAGGATGTGCTGGTCGAGCGGGTGGAGAGCCTCGTCTATCGGGTCACCTATAAAGGCACGAGCGTCGTGTTCGCGCTCAATGACGTGTCGCAGATCAAGCCGCCTGCGGGCGCCGTCGGCCCCGACGAGCGCCTGATCGGACCCGTGTTCGACGAGTCGGCGGTGCGGTTCTTCCTGGTCTACAACACCAAGGCGAAGGTGTTTCACTACATACTCGATGAAACCGCGCGCGTGCCCGACGCGCTTGTGCCATCGCCGCGCAGCGACCGGCTCCTGGTCGGCAAGCGCACCGGTTTCGCTTTCTATCGTGACCATCGCCTCGACCGCAAAATCCTGGTCGGCGTGTTCGAGCGCAACGTGCTGCAGAACAACTATTTCGACGGACCGTTCGACCAGTTGCCGGACAATTTCATCGAGGGCGAGACGCTCCGCCAGGCGATCGTCGACAGCGACCCGACAGTCAAGGGCCAGATCGACCGGCTCGGCTATTTCGAGGGTGGCGAGGCCCGCTACGGCATCAATCCCTATATGCAATACCGAAGCGAAAACGACCTGTTGGCGGTGCACCGCTGCGCCACCGATCGCCGGGTTCCGGCGGCGGCCTACTATCGCTGCTTTGCGATGGACGACGCGGGGCCGCGGACGGTCGGGCGGCCGCTGGCGCTGCGCGAACTGCGCGGCAAGGCCAAATGACGGCAAGGCCCAATAACTGCAACGCCCAGGCGCGGGCAGCGACTCGACGTTAAGATATGACCGATGCAATGGACCGATGAAGGCATCGTGCTCGGGGTCAAGCGTCACGGGGAGGCGAGCGCCATCCTCGAATTGATGACGCGCGAGCACGGCCGCCATCTCGGCCTGGTGCGCGGCGGCACCGGGCGGGCGATGCGGCCGGTGCTGCAGACCGGCAACCTCGTCAACGCGGTCTGGCGCGCCCGGCTCGACCAGCACCTCGGCCTGTACGTGATCGAAGGGCTCAACCTGCGTGTCGGCTCGCTGCTGTCGCAATCCCACGCGGTCTATGGCGTCACCCATCTCGCCGCGCTCTGCCGGCTGCTGCCGGAGCGCGATCCCCATCCCACCATCGTGCCGATGGTCGAGACGATCCTCGACCACATCGGCGACGCGACGGTCGCGGGTGCGCTGATGGTGCAGTTCGAGATGCACATCCTGAGCGAGCTCGGCTTCGGCCTCGAGCTCGACCGCTGTGCCTCGACCGGCGCGTTGGAAGACCTGGTCTATGTGTCGCCCCGGTCGGGACGGGCGGTATCGCGCGCAGCCGGCGAGCCATGGCGTGACAAGCTGTTGCGCTTGCCCGCGTTCCTGAGCGAGGTCGAGACACCCGAGCCGTCTTTGCAGGATGTTGCCGACGGCTTTGCCGTAACCGGCTATTTCCTGCTGCAACGCGTGCTCGAGCCGCGAGGCGAAAGCTTTGCCGAAGCGCGCGAAAGCTTTGTCGCGGCCACGCTCGCGGGCGCGCGCAGGGCGGCCGGCGCCGATTAGCCCGCGCAAACTCCCCAAAAGCAAACGGGCCTTCGTGAGAAGGCCCGTTGCAGGTCGTTTCCGCGTACGCCGGATCACCAGCGGCGCGACCAGCGCCAGTAGTGGCCACGGCCCGGACGCCACACCGTCCAGCAGCGGACGCGGCTGTTGCGCCAGTTGTGCCGGCAGCGGCGGACCCAACGGACGTCCTCGACAATGTTGGAATCGACAAGCGCCGGCGCGAGGGCCGACGGCGACACAGGCGCGGCATTGGCAGTCGGCATCATCGTGAAGCTGGCGCCGATGGCCGCGGCCGCGACCAGCGAAAGCAGGACTTTGCGCATGGTGGTTTTCTCCTTGGGGTTTGTTGGAGCGGGTCTCAAAGCAACTTCGCACAGCCCGGCAAGTTCCAAAAATGGCTGTTATTCAAGTCCTTACATCGGCGAGACTGAACTGCCCGTGGGCACTGCGTTCATCTGGCATTCATCGGTTGTTGCCGGCGGCGGCATCCGGTCGCAGCGACACAAGTCGGCGGGCCTTCCCGTCCGGGAAGACCCGCCGCAGGACCGACCTTCGCACCGCACGCGTCACACAGCGGTGCGCCGGCGCCGCTAGTGGCGATGCCGGTGGCGGTGCCCATGACGATGATGGTGGTGATGCCCGTGACGATGATGCCAGGGACGATGATGCCCGCGATGATGGTGATGGTAGAAGTGGTGGTGGCGGTGCCAGTGACCGGGGCGCCACACGAAGCCACAGTGGCCATGGCTGGTACGCCAGTGATGGTGGCAGACCCGAACCCACCGCACATTGTCGACCATGCTGGTGTGCTCAACAGCCGGCTGCATCGCCGCCGGAGCGACGACGGCCGCGCCCGCGTTCGACGGCATCAGCGCGGCGCCCGTCATGGTGGCCGCCGCGGCAGCCAGACTCAGAAACAACTTGCGCATCTTGGTACCTTTCCACGTCTTGTCGCCCACGCCCGCACTCTACGCAGGCGATCCAGTCGCGTTGCTGTCTGGCGCATTCACGGGCGGTTCAACGACGCGGCAACATCACGGCGACACGGTGAGGGAAGTATGTGGCCGCTCGATTCCGCCGGTGTCTTGCGACCATCCGGCGCTTTCAGACGAGGCTTGTTCAGGGCGTTTTGCCGCAGTATCCCCATGGCATGGGCAAACAACTGATTCCCCCGGCACCTCCGGGTCCGATCGAGGAGATCGCGCTGCGTGATGCGCTCGAAGAGCGCTATCTCGCCTATGCGCTGTCGACGATCATGCACCGCGCGCTGCCGGATGCGCGCGACGGCCTCAAGCCGGTGCACCGGCGGCTGCTCTATGCGATGCAGCAATTGCGGCTCGATCCAGACGCCGCGTTCAAGAAATGCGCGCGCGTGGTCGGCGACGTCATCGGCAAGTTCCATCCGCACGGCGACCAGTCGGTCTATGACGCCCTGGTAAGGTTGGCGCAGGACTTCGCGCAGCGTTATCCGCTGGTCGACGGGCAGGGCAATTTCGGCAATGTCGACGGCGATAACCCGGCCGCGATGCGTTACACCGAAGCGCGCCTCACCGAAGTCGCGCGCCTGCTGATCGACGGCATCGACGAGGACGCGATCGATTTCCGGCCGACCTATGACGGCTCGGAGAACGAGCCGGTGGTGATGCCGGGCGCGTTTCCCAATCTGCTCGCCAACGGCTCGCAGGGCATCGCCGTCGGCATGGCGACCGCGATCCCGCCGCACAACGCCGCCGAGCTGTGCGACGCCGCGCTGTTCCTGATCGACAATCCCAATGCGCGTTCGAAGACGCTCCTGAAGTATGTGCAGGGCCCGGATTTCCCGACCGGCGGCATCATCGTCGACAACCGCGAGGCCATCGCCGAGGCCTACGCGACCGGCCGCGGTTCGTTCCGCGTGCGCGCGCGCTGGCACAAGGAAGATACCGGCCGCGGCACCTACCTGATCGTCATCACGGAAGTGCCGTGGATGGTGCAGAAGGGGCGGCTGGTCGAGAAGCTCGCGGAGCTGCTGAACGAGCGCAAGCTGCCGCTGGTCGCAGACGTGCGCGACGAGTCGGCGGAGGACATCCGCCTGGTGATCGAGCCGAAGTCGCGCTCGGTCGATCCGGCGCTGGTGATGGAGTCGCTGTTCCGGTCGAGCGAGCTCGAGAGCCGCATCCCGCTCAACATGAACGTGCTGGTGAAGGGCCGCATCCCGAAGGTCGTCGGCCTCGCCGAAGCGCTCTCGGAGTGGCTCGCGCACCGGCGCGAGGTGCTGGTGCGGCGCTCGAAATTCCGCCTCGACAAGATCGAGCACCGCCTGGAAGTGCTGGGCGGCTATCTGATCGCCTATCTCAACCTCGATGAGGTCATCAGGATCATCCGCACCGAGGACGAGCCCAAGCCGGTTCTGATGAAGCGGTTCAAGCTCACCGACGTGCAGGCCGACGCGATCCTCAACATGCGGCTGCGCAATTTGCGCAAGCTCGAGGAGATGGAGATCCGGCAGGAGGATAAGGACCTTCGCAAGGAGCGTTCCGACCTCAAGAAGCTCCTGGGCTCCGAGGCGGAGCAGTGGAAGACCGTCGCCGGCGAGATCAAGCAGATCCGCGAGACGTTCGGGCCGAAGACCAAGCTCGGCAAGCGCCGCACCACCTTCGCCGAAGCGCCGCAGCACGACGAGGCCGCGATCGAGGAGGCGATGGTCGAGCGCGAGCCGATCACCGTCGTGGTGTCGGAAAAGGGCTGGATCCGCGCGCTGCGCGGCCACGTCACCGATCTTTCGGGCGTGGCGTTCAAGGCCGACGACGCGCTCAAGTTTGCGTTCCCGGCCGAGACCACCTCGAAGATCCTGGTGTTCGCCACCAATGGCCGCTTCTACACGCTCGACGGCTCGAAGCTGCCGGGCGGGCGCGGCCATGGCGAGCCGGTGCGGCTGTTCATCGATCTCGAGCAGACCCATGATCTCGTCACGGTGCTGCGCCACGAGGGCGGCCGCAAGTTCCTGGTCGCGAGCGCGCAGGGCAGGGGCTTCGTGGTCGCCGAGGACGAGTGCATGGCCAACACGCGCAAGGGCAAGCAGGTGCTCAACGTCAAGCCGCCGGACACCGCGCGCGCCTTCACGGTCGTGGACGGCGAGCTGGTTGCGACCATCGGCGAGAACCGCAAGATGGTGATCTTCCCGCTCGATCAGGTGCCGGAGCTCGGCCGCGGCCGCGGCGTGCGGCTACAGCGCTACAAGGACGGCACGCTCTCGGACGTGAAGACCTTCAAGGGCGCCGACGGCCTGACCTGGATCGACGGCGGCGGCCGCACCTTCAATCTGACGCTCAAGGAGCTCGCCGCCTGGCGCGGCAACCGCAGCGACGCCGGCCGCGTGCGTCCCGATCGCTTCCTGACCAACAACAAGTTCGGCTCCGTGCTGGTCAACGGCAACGGCAGCGGCAAGAACGGCGATAAGAATTGAGCCCGGCGCCGGCGCTTTCGCGCCGCGGGGGAGAGGGCACAATAACGAGTGCCGCGCTCGCGTCTCGAAATTGCGCCGAGAGCCTGATGATAACCTGTGCATGGCGTTTTGCGGTGGCGCCGCACGAACTCTACTTTTCCCGCCGGGCTATCCAACGACGTATGCACATCTCGCCGAAGTAATTTGACCTTTGCTTGGTTCCTCCTATCGTCTTGGCGTCCCACTCACGAGGGCGTCTTCCGACGAGGTGCCGTAATCGGAGCGGGACGCGGTGTCCTGCGTGCACCGCACGTAACCGCGCTGCCGAATGCGCTCGAGCGCCACCGCCCATGCGCCACGAAGAGCGGGAAATGCATCCAGGTCACCGTCGAAGGCCGCGCATGAGTGGTAAGAGCCGTAAGAATGTAAGTTTCGACCTAAGCCAATGATTATCTTCAAGAATATCTTACACCCCAACCTTACGCCCGGCGCCGGCAGTGAAGGAGACGCCGGCGGCCCCCGCCGGCCCCGTGGGGTAACCGGGTTGCATTCGGCGGTACTTGTTTGTTCGGCGGGCGGCCTAACTGCTGGTTTCGCAACATCATTTCCGCCGTGGAGTTATTGCGAACCATTCGCAACAGCCTTGACAATGGGCTTTGCGGCTGTCAAGTGAGTGCGAATAATTTGCAGTTGCAGCTGTTCCGGGGCGGGCCTCGGACAAGCAGTTGGCGTTGGAGAGGTTAAGACAGATGACGACGATTTCGATGGGTCGCCGGCTCCTCGTCGGAGCATTTGCCGCTTTGCTGGTCGCCGCCTGCCTGCAAGGCTCCGCATCGGCGGAGGGCGCGAAGAAAAAGCCGTTCCGCGTGGTGACGACCTTCACCGTCATCCAGGACATCGCGCAGAACGTGGCCGGCGACAAAGCCATCGTCGACTCGATCACGCGGCCGGGCGCCGAGATCCACGACTACCAGCCGACGCCGCTCGACATCGTGAAAGCGCAGGCCGCCGACCTCGTACTGTGGAACGGCTTCAATCTCGAGCGCTGGTTCGAGCGCTTCTTCCAGAACGTGAAAGACGTGCCCAGCGTGGTCGTGACCGAAGGCATCGAGCCGCTCGGGATCACGGAAGGTCCGTACAACGGCAAGCCCAATCCGCACGCCTGGATGTCGCCGAAGAACGCGCTGGTCTATGTCGAGAACATCCGCAAGGCGCTCTCGAAATACGATCCAGCGAATGCCGAGGCCTATGCCAAGAACGCTGCCGAATATTCGGCGCAGATCAGGGCGCTCGACGAGCCGCTGCGCAAGCGGCTTTCGGCGATCCCGAAGAACCAGCGCTGGCTGGTCTCGAGCGAGGGCGCGTTCAGCTATCTCACCCGCGACTATGACATGCGCGAAGCCTACCTGTGGCCGATCAATGCCGACGAGCAGGGCACGCCGCAGCAGGTCCGTCGCGTGATCGACCTCGTGCGCAAGAACAAGATCCCCGTGGTGTTCAGCGAGAGCACCATCTCCGATCGCGCCGCGCGGCAGGTCGCGCGCGAGACCGGCGCGCGCTATGGTGGCGTGCTCTATGTCGACTCGCTCAGCGCGGCCGGCGGCCCGGTGCCGACCTATCTCGATCTGCTCAAGGTGACGGTCGAGACCATCGCAAAGGGATTTGGTCGTTGAACGCACTCACCGAGACGCATCGCATCGCCGGCGACCAGGTGCCGAACGGCGCCAGCATCTCGGTGCGCAATCTCAGCGTGACCTACGCCAACGGCTTCACCGCCGTGCACGATGCGTCGTTCGAGCTCGACCCCGGCACCATCTGCGCGCTGGTCGGGGTCAACGGCAGCGGGAAATCGACGATCTTCAAGGCGATCATGGGCTTCGTGCGCCCATCGGCCGGCGACGTGCGCCTGTGCGGCATGGGCGTCGACGAGGCGCTGAAGAAGAACATCGTCGCCTATGTGCCGCAGAGCGAGGACGTCGACTGGAATTTCCCGGTGCTGGTCGAGACCGTGGTGATGATGGGGCGCTACGGCCATATGAACTTCCTGCGCATGCCCTCGCGCGCCGACCGCTACAAGGTCGACGAGGCGCTGGAGCGCGTCGGCATGAGTGCCTACCGCGACCGCCAGATCGGCGAGCTCTCCGGCGGCCAGAAGAAGCGCGTGTTCCTGGCGCGCTCGCTGGCGCAGGAGGGCAGGATCATCCTGCTCGACGAGCCGTTCACCGGCATCGACGTCAAGACCGAGGCCGCGATCATCGGCCTGCTGCGGGAGCTGCGCGCCTCCGGCCACCTCATGCTGGTGTCGACCCACAATCTCGGCAGCGTGCCGGATTTCTGCGACCAGGTGGTGCTGCTGAACCGCACCGTGCTGGCCGCCGGGCCGACCGCCGAGGTGTTCACCCAGGCCAACCTCGAACGCGCCTTCGGCGGCGTGCTGCGCAACTTCCAGCTCGGCGGCCCTGCGCTGCACGATGACGACGACGCGCGGCAGGTGACCGTGCTGACCGACGACGAGCGGCCGCTGGTGTTCTACGGCGACAAGACGCGCAAGGGCGAGGACGGGAGATGACGGCGACATCGCGCAGCGCCGTAGGGTGGGCAAAGGCGCGATCCGCGAGTGGCGCGCTGTCCGCGGGCACGATGCAGCGCCGTGCCCACCATGATCACGAGCTCATACGAGCGGTCCGTGGTGGGCACGGCGCGCCGTCGATGTTGGGCGCGTGGAAACGCTGGGCAACGCGCCTTTGCCCACCCTACGATCGACCCGCGCGAGCGCGACCATGACCGAGCTGCTCGGTGAACTGATCGTGCCGTTCGGCTACAACTACATGCTGAAAGCCATGTGGGTGAGCGCGCTGGTCGGGGGCGTCTGCGCCTTCCTCTCGGCCTATCTGATGCTCAAGGGCTGGTCGCTGATGGGCGACGCGCTCGCCCATTCGATCGTGCCGGGGGTGGCCGCGGCCTACATCCTCGGCGCGCCGTTCGCGATCGGCGCCTTCTTCGCCGGCATCCTGGCGTCGCTCGGCATGAATTTCGTGAAGCAGCAGACGCGGCTGCGCGAGGATGCGGTGATCGGCCTCGTCTTCACCTCGCTGTTCGCGCTCGGTCTGCTGATGGCCTCGATCTGGCCGACCTCGGTCTCGATCCAGACCATCGTGCTCGGCAATATCCTCGCCATCGCCGACGAAGACGTCGTGCAGGTCGCGATCATCGCCGGCGTCACGCTCCTCATCATGGTCTTCATCTGGAAGGACCTGATGGTGACGTTCTTCGACGAGAACCACGCCCGCTCGATCGGGCTCAACACCACGCTGCTGAAAGTGATCTTCTTCACGCTGCTCAGCGCCTGCACGGTGGCGGCGTTGCAGACCGTCGGCGCCTGCCTCGTCATCGCGATGGTGGTGACGCCCGGCGCCACCGCCTATCTGCTCACCGACCGTTTCGGCCGGCTCATCGTCATCAGCGTGGCGCTTGGCGTCGCCACCAGCTTCGTCGGCGCCTATATCAGCTACTTCCTCGACGGCGCGACCGGCGGCGTGATCGTCACCTTGCAGACCTTGCTGTTTCTTGCCGCGTTCTTCTTCGCCCCCAAGCATGGCCTGATCGCCGCGCGCCGCCGGCGCATGACCGCGACGGAGGCCGCGGCATGAACGTGCTGTACGACTGGATCGCGGTGCCGCTCGCCTATCCGTTCATGCAGCGCGCGCTGGTGGTGTCGGTGCTGGTGGCGGCGGTGTGCGCGGTGCTGTCCTGCTACCTGGTGCTCAAGGGCTGGTCGCTGATGGGTGATGCGATCTCGCACGCGGTGCTGCCCGGCATCGTGCTCGCCTATGTGATCGGCCTGCCGCTCGCGGTGGGCGCGTTCGTCGCCGGGCTCTCCTGCGCGCTGTTCACCGGTTATCTCAAGGAGAACAGCCGCATCAAGGAAGACACGGTGATGGGCATCGTGTTTTCCGGCATGTTCGGCTTCGGCCTCGTCATGTTTACCAAAGTCGAGACCGACCAGCATCTGTTG
Organism: Xanthobacteraceae bacterium; assembly: GCA_019745775.1. GTDB lineage: Bacteria > Pseudomonadota > Alphaproteobacteria > Rhizobiales > Xanthobacteraceae > VAZQ01. Next base: position 75,701 of record JAIESR010000028.1, read on the forward strand.
CACATCCTGTTCGGCAATGTGCTGGGCGTGACCGTGCGGGACCTGATCGAGACCGCGATCGTCGCCGGCGGAACGCTCGCGGTCGTGCTGCTCAAGCGCCGCGATCTCCTGCTTTATTGCTTCGATCCCAACCATGCGCGCTCGATCGGGCTGCCGGTGAGGGTGCTGCACTACGGCCTGCTGATCCTGCTTTCGCTCACCATCGTCGCATCGCTGAAGGCGGTCGGCATCATCCTGGTGATCGCGATGCTGATCGCGCCGGGCGCCACCGCCTACATGCTGACCTCGAGCTTCGAGCGCATGCTGGCGATCGCCACCGCGGTGGCGACGTTCTCGGCCGCGTTCGGCACCATCGTCAGCTTCCACATCGACGGCGCGACCGGTGCCTGCATCGTGCTGGTGCAGGCCGCGATGTTCGTGCTGGCGATGCTGTTCGCCCCGAAGCACGGATTGATCTGGAAGGGCCGGCGCAGGGTCGACGCGCCGGCGGCGTCGGCATTGGGTTAACGTGGCCAGGCCGGCGGATGGGTGCCGAGCGGCACGGACGGGCGCGTCCAACGCGGCGGCGTTTCGCTCATGGTCGCGGCGTGGCGCACGGTCGTGATGCGGCCGAAACCGGAATCCATGTCTTCGAGGCGGTCGCGCACGTCGTCGAAGCCTGGATCGGGGAGGGCGAGCCCGTCGACGCGCCCGAGCGAGCGCAGCCACTGGGCGGTCTGCGCCAGCGAGAGCCGCGCGTGCCAGCTCCCGCCTTCCTGCGTCCGGCGTGCGAGCGCGGTCATTGCGGCAAACGCCATCAGTTGGCCGGTGGCGTGGTCGATCACCTGCGCCGGCAGCGGCTTCGGCGTGGCGGCGCCGGCGGCTTCCGCCTCGGCGACATTGAGGCCGTTGGCATTCTGCACGAGCGAGTCGAAGCCACGCCGTCCGGCCCAGGGTCCTTCATGGCCGTAGGCGCAGAGCGAGACGCAGACGATGCCGGGGCGGATGCGTGCCGCGTCCTGCGGGCCAAAGCCGTGGCCGGCGATGGCGCCGGGCCGGTAGCCCTGCACGAAGACGTCGGCCTCCTTGAGCAGGTCGGTGAGAGCTGCGCGGCCGTCAGGGGTGCGCAGATCGATGGCGGTCGAGAGCTTGCCGCGGCCGTTGTCGATGACCAGCGGCGCCATCGAGGGGAGGTGGCGCGACGTCACCAGCAGCACGTCGGCGCCATGCGACGCGAGCATACGGCCGCACACCGGTCCCGCGATCACGCGCGTCATGTCGAGAACACGAATGCCGGCCAGCGGACGGTCGCCGGGCGGCAACGGCCGCGGCGGCGCATCGCCGGTGCGCTCGATGGTGAACAGCGGCAGGCCCGGAATGACGCGCCCCTGCGGATGCGCGTCCCACTCCGCGAACGAGCGACTCATGGTCCCGACCAGCCCGGCCGCGGCGGAGGCCGTCTCATAGGCTTCCGCATCCCAGCCCGCCAGCGCCTTCGCCACCGCGGCGCGATCGTGCTCGCAGCCGAGCAGCTTAAGCACGCCGTCGCGGTGATGCGGGAAATTGGCGTGGATGCGGACGAAACGGCCGTCGCGGCAGCGATAGATGCCGTGGATGCGGTCCATGTATTCCGGCGCCGGCTTGCCGTTGACCTGCAGATAGCGCTCGCTGCGAAACTCGATGGCGGCGTCGCGCATCGCGACGCTGACGCGCTGTTGCCGTCCGCTGCGCAAACGCCACAGCTCGGCGGCCGCGAGCGCGCCGGCGGCAATCGTCGTCTGCGCCAGCGTGCCGACGGCAAAGGACGAAGGGAGCGCCGGCTCCGTGCCGGTAAGCTCGACGCCGCCGAGCGCGCCGGCCGGATGCCCGGCGAAGCGCCAGAGATCGGCAAGAACCGTCCGAGGATGCGGTGCGGTCATCATGCAAGCCGCTCGCGCAACAGGGGCCTACGCGTCGACCCGTTTCCAGCCGTCGCTGGACAGCCGCTGCTGCGGCAGGAAGCGGCCCTTGTAGTCCATCTTGCGCGAGCCCCGCACCCAGTAGCCGAGATAGACGTAGGGAAGGCCCATGTGCTTCGCGCGCGCGATGTGGTCGAGGATCATGAAGGTGCCGAGCGACCGGAAGCGCTGGTCGGCGTCGAAATAGGAGTAGACCATCGAGAGCCCGTCGCCGAGCACGTCGGTGAGTGCGACGGCGAGCAGCTCGCCCGCACCGCGGCCGTTGATCGAGCTGTCGGGACCGCGCCTGCGGTACTCGACAATGCGAGTCTCGACATGGCTGTCCTCGACCATCATGGCGTAGTCGAGCACGGTCATGTCGGCCATGCCGCCGTCACGGTGGCGCAGGTCGAGATACGAGCGGAAGACGGAGTACTGTTCCGAGGTCGGCACCGCTGCGCGCAGGTCGCCGATCAGGTCGGCGTTGCGCTGCTGGATGCGGCGCGTGCTGCGCGACGGCTGGAATTCATCGACGATCACGCGCACCGATACGCAGGCGCGGCAGGTCTCGCAGGCAGGCCGATAGGCGATCGACTGGCTGCGGCGGAAGCCGCCATGGGTGAGCAGGTCGTTGAGCTCGGCCGCCCGCTCGCCGACCAGGTGCGTGAACACCTTCCGCTCTTCGTGTCCGGGCAGATAGGGGCACGGCGACGGCGCGGTCAGGTAGAATTGCGGGGTGTTGCGTGAATGCTGTGTCACGGAAACCTAAACGGTCCTTCTGCGGCGGCGGATTCGCTCCCGAACGCGGTAGGATCACCCGACCGGGCCGTCCAGTCAAACGGCTTTGCGGCTCAGGTTCGATGGACGTCGCGGATCAGTTTTCCCGGATGATCCGGGCGCGGGCCGGATTGTTCATGATCACGGTGCCGACCGCCATGTCGTGCAGGAGCCGCTTGCGGTCGTTGAAAAAGCCGACCAGCAGGATCAGCGGCGTCAGGAACGAGACGCTCAGCCAGAACACCACCGCATGCACGGCGCCAAGCACGAAATAGGAGGGCGCGCCGTACCAGGTCCGCATCTCGAGGTCCATGACGCGCATGCCGATGGTGGCCGACGCCGGGCTGCCGAACGTATAGCCGTAGTAGCAGAGCGCCCAGATCACGATCAGCGGCCAGAACAGCGGCGAGAGGAAGGCGAACAGCAGCGCCGCGACGCCGAGCGTGGCGATGGTCGCAGCCGCCATGAAGATGGCGGCAAGAACCACCGGGATGGCGATGATGATTACGTCGATGATGAAGGCGATCAGCCGGCGCGCCAGGACTCCCTCGAACAATTCCGGACTTGTGGCGGGGTCGTAAGCATGCGGCTTGAGCTCTATCGATACCCCGATCCGCCTCGGTTCACCGTTGGTCATGGTAGGTCCCTTGGGAAGTCCGTTAGGGTTCCCTGCTATCCTCGAATCCGACGCTGGATGGAGATTAAACCGTTGCGACGCCAGAGGCACGGGCATTTGTGGCCGCCCGACCATCGGGGCGGGCGGACGGGTAGGATCAGGGTATGACAGTCACCACCGCCGATATCGACGCCGCCCGCCGCACCATCGCCGGCCAGGTCTTGCGCACGCCGATGCTGCCGGCGCCGCGGTTGTCCGCCCTGACCGGTGCTGACGTCTATGTCAAATACGAGAACATGCAGGTCACCAACTCTTTCAAGGAGCGTGGTGCGCTCAACAAGCTCGCCTCGCTCACGGCAAAAGAACGCAGCGGCGGCGTCATCGCCATGTCGGCCGGTAATCACGCCCAGGCGGTCGCCTACCACGCCGCGCGGCTGAAGATTCCCGCCACCATCGTCATGCCGGTGACCACGCCGACCGTGAAGGTCGAGGCCACGCAGGCGCATGGCGCCGCCATCGTGCTCGAAGGCGAGACGATCGCTGAAGCGCAGGTGAGAGCGGAGTTGCTCGCGCGCGAGCGCAAGCTCACCTGGGTCCACCCCTACGACGACGTGCGCGTGATCGCCGGGCAGGGGACCATCACGCCGGAGATGCTCGAGGACGTGCCCGATCTCGACACGCTGGTGATCCCGATCGGCGGCGGCGGGCTCATTGCCGGCACCGCGATCGCGGCGCGCGCGATGAAGCCGTCGATCGAGGTCGTCGGTGCCGAAGCAGCGATGTATCCGTCGTTCTGGAATGCACTCACCGGCGAGCAGCGGCCGATCGGTGGCCCGACGCTGGCCGAGGGCATCGCGGTGAAGAACGTCGGCAAGCTGACGCTGCCGATCGTACGCGAGCTGGTCTCGGAGATCGTGTTGGTCGACGAGGAATCGATCGAGCGCGCGGTCAACGCCTATCTCACGTTGCAGAAGACCATGGCGGAGGGCGCGGGCGCCGCCGGGCTTGCGGCGATGCTGGCCAAGCCCGAACGGTTCCGGGGCCGCAAGGTCGGATTGATCCTGTGCGGCGGCAACATCGATCCCCGCATCCTCTCGACCATCGTCGTGCGCGAGCTCGAGCGCGAATGCCGGATCGCTTCGTTCCGGCTGACGATTCCGGACCGTCCCGGCGTGCTCGGGCACATCGCGACATTGTTCGGCGACCTCGGGGTCAACATCCTGGAGGTCCATCACCACCGCAGGTTCCTCAATGTGCCCGCCAAAGGCGCCAAGCTCGACGTCACGGTCGAGACCCGCGGGCCCGCCCACGGCGATGAAATCTTCGCGCGCCTCAAGCGCGAGGGTTATGAGCCGGTACGGATCGAGGCCGCCACCACGATGGACTAGACGCTTCCGCCCGGCGCGATATCCGTTCATGATCGCGACCTGGGCCGCGAATCAACTGGTTGGGGCGGACAACGTGCGCGAGAAGGAACTTCGTATTGCGCTCGTGTGCTTCGGCGGCGTTTCGCTGGCCGTCTACATGCACGGCATCAGCAAGGAGATTCTGAAGCTGGTGCGGGCGTCAAGCGCGCTGCATCGGATTGCGGATCCCGCCAAACGTTTGGATGCGTCGTTCTTCGATCGTTTCGATGCGAACGACACCGAATACGACACCGAGCATTGCTATTTCGAGCTGCTGCGCGATGTCGGACGCGTGGTCGACCTGCGTGTCGTGGTCGACATCATTGCCGGGGCATCGGCAGGCGGGATCGTCGGCACCATGCTGGCCCGGGCACTGAGTCACGACCTGCGCATGGAATCGATGCGCGATCTCTGGCTCGACAACGCCGACGTCACCGTTCTCTTGTCGCCCGACACCAAGGCCGGCGCCTGGAGCAAGTGGTTCCTGAAGCCGTTCCTGTGGGGCGCGGCCAAGACCGGCATGATGGGTGCGATCCGCGACCTTGAGGTGCGTCAGAAACTTTCACTGTTCGTGCGCTCGCGCTGGTTTAAGCCGCCGCTCGACGGCCGCATCATGGCCGGCTTGATGTATGACGCGGTCGCGTCGATGGGCGAGCCTGAGCACCAAGGGCAATCGCTGCTGCCCTCGGGCCATAACCTCGACCTGTTCGTCACGCTGACCGATTTCTACGGCTACCACCAGCTCGTGCAAATCCACGATCCCCCCCTGATCCACGAGCTCGATCACAATCACGTCCTGCAATTCACCTACCGGCGCAGGTCCGACGGAACGACGGAGAGCGATTTCGACATGGATAACGCGCCGTCGCTCGCCTTCGCCGCGCGCGCGACCTCGTCTTTCCCGGGCGCGTTCCCGCCGGCGCGGATCGTCGAGATGGACGAGGCAGTGGCGCAGCGGAACAGGACATGGCCGCGGCGCGAGGAGTTCATCGCGCGTTCGTTCGAGCACCACCTGCGCGCCGACGTCGATCCGGCGGTGACGCCGTTCATCGACGGGGCGGTGCTCAACAACCGCCCGTTCCAGCTCGCGATCCAGTCGATCCACGGCAGGCCGGCCTACCGGCAGGTCGATCGCCGGCTCGTCTATATCGAGCCGCATCCGGCGCCGCCGGTGATGCCGTCGCGACAGCGTATGCCGCGCTTCTTCGCAACGCTGCGCGGCGCGATGTCCGATATCCCGAGCTCGCAGCCGGTGACCAACGAGCTCAACTGGGTCAACGAGTTCAACGAGCGCGTCCGCCGCCTCAAGGCGATCAACGACAGCGCGCGCCCGCAGGTCAGCCGGCTGGTTTCGGGCGTGCTGCCGGAAACGCTCGACCGCGCGACCACCTCACAGGAAATCCGCGCTTGGCGCGAGCAGGTGAATTCCCGGGTCGCGCGCGATGCCGGCTTTGCCTATCAGGCCTATGTCCGCTTGAAGCTCGCATCGGTGCGCGCCTTCGGTGCGCAAATGATCGTCAAGCTGCGCGGCGCGCCGGAGAAGTCGCCGCTGTCGCGCGTGGTGGCGGAAATCATCGACGCCTGGGCGATCCGCAAGGGCGTGGTCTATGAGAGCGACGAGTCGAGCGCACTCGAATTCGAGACCCCGACCGCGGGGCAGATGCCGGTATGGGTGCGCTATCTGCTCGCCTTCGACGTGAAATATCGCGAGCGGCGGCTGCATTTCCTGATCGAGGGCCAGAACCGGCTCTACGAGCACATCGACCACGCGCGCTTCAGCGGGCTCGATCCGCTGGTGGTCGACCGGCTCAAGCGCGAGTTTTATGCGCGACTGGACTCGCTCCGGCGCAAGGAGCGCCCGGACTACTACAGCGCCGATGTCTACGGGCTCGTGCACGACATCATTCCAGAGGAGCCGACGCCGGACGAGGTGAGGGATCTGCACGGCTACGCAGCATCGTTTGTCGACCACCACTACGACAAGCTCGACCGGCTGATCGAGACGCTGGCGGCCGAGATCAAGCTCGACAGCAGTACGCGCGATCTTGACGATCTGCTGGCGTCACTCGACCCGGCGCGTTGGCATCCCGGGGCGCGGCGCGAGGTCCTGGTCAACTATCTCGGCTTCCCGTTCTGGGACGTGCTGACCTTCCCGATGACCAGCGCGCGCGAGATTGGTGAGCTCAACGAGATCCTGGTCGACCGCATCAGCCCCCAGGACACGCGCACGCTGAAAGGTTTCGAGGGGATCGCAAGCCTCAAGGGTATCGGTTTCGCTCACTTTGCCGCGTTCCTGTCGCGCGCCTATCGTGAGAACGACTATCTGCTCGGCCGCCTGCACGCGACCGACCGTTTGATCGACATCGTCTGCGATGCAGCTGGCCACGAAGCGGCCGGCAAGATCGACGTGCTGGCGTTGAAGCGGGACGCGTTCACCCGGATTCTCGATGCCGAGGAGAAGCACCTCGGGCAAAGCGCGGAGTTGATCGCGTCTTTGCGCCGATGTATCGCAGCGATCGGTTCCTAGTCTTCCGGCACTTCGCAGAAAGTCTTAGCCCCTAAGTCGAATAGCACCGACGGTACGATACCGCGCAGAATGCGCGCGTGGCTTACATAACAATGGAATGAGGATCGCTATGGGTGGACTGGAAATGGTCGGCGCTTTGCTGTTTCTGATCGTGGCGGGTCTGGCCGCGTGGAGGATTGTCGCGGTTCGTACGTAGAACCCTGCGGCCGGCCGTAACGCCGGCAGGTCGTCGAGGCTCAGGATTTGAGCCGCGGCATCAGTCTCAAGGCGTTCTCGCTCTCGATCGCCTTGAGGTCGGCCGCCGACAGCCCGGCCTTTGACAGATCGTTGGCGTTCTCGACCACCGACACATAGGGATAGTCGGTGCCGAACAGCACCTGCGAAATCGACGCAAACTTGAGCAGCGCCGCGATGTTCGGCGCATAGGCGGCGTTGGCGGTCTCGTAGTAGAGCCGCTTGAGCTCGAAATCGATTCCGTCCGGCAGCACTTGCGCCTGGTTCTTGAGCTGGATCTTCGCCAGCGAGTTGACGCGGCCGGCGAGCAGCGGGACCGCGGCGCCGCCGTGCGAGAAGATCCAGCGAACGTCCCGGGTGCGCGTAAACGTGCCACTGAACAACAGACTCATCACCGTGCGGTTGGTGTCCTGAGGGTATTCGGTGAACGACCCCGGCACTTGCGGCGTCAGCGTATCGCAGCAGTCCGGACGGTTCGGATGCACGTAGACGATGGCGCGGCGGCGCTGCAAATCGTCCATCACCGGCCTGAAGTCCGGATCGCCCAGGAATTGGTTGCCGTAGCTGGTCGAGAGCCCGATGCCGTCGGCCTTGAGCTCGTCGAGTGCGTAGGCGATCTCTTTCAAGGTCCCGTCGATGTCCGGCAGCGGCACATGGGCGAACAGCCCGAAACGCCCGGGATGATCGCCGCGTGCCCTGGCGGCATAGTCGTTGACCATGCGCGTCATCTTGCGGTTCTCGTCGGCACTCAGCTTCGGAAGATTGAGGCCGCCGCTGGCGAGCGACAGGATCGCGGTGGCGACGCCGCCCTTGTTCATCTCGTCGAGGGTGGCCTCGAGCGTCCAGCGCATTGCGACGGGCGCGGTGCGGATATTGTCCCTCTTCCAGCGTTCCTGCACGAACGGCGGGAACATATGATGATGGACGTCGACGCGGTGTGGCTTCGCCGTGGCGGGCGAGGCGGCAGGCGTCGCATCTTGTGCCCACACCGCAGGCGCCGACAGCGCGGTCGCCGCGCCAAGGGCGCCAAGCGATTTCAGAAACGTTCGCCGCGTATTGCAGCCGCAGATCGCGACGCAGCCATGGACCGGGGCCGTGGCCTCGACGGGGTCGCAGCGCATATGCGGAAATCTCCCGGGCTGAACGATCGCGCCAAGAATTCGCCGGCCCATGCCGGTGGTCAACGCGCGGATTGCCTCAGCTTTGCGGCGACACGCGGCGCAAAATAGGAGAGTACGCCGTCGGCGCCCGCGCGCTTGAACGCGATCAGGCTTTCAAGCATCGCCTTCTCGCCGTCGAGCCAGCCGTTCTGCGCCGCCGCCATGATCATCGCGTACTCGCCTGACACCTGATAGGCGAAGGTCGGCATCGCGAAATGCTCCTTCACGCGCGCGAGCACGTCGAGATAGGGCATGCCGGGCTTTACCATCACCATGTCGGCGCCTTCCTCGATGTCGAGGCCGACTTCGCGCAGCGCCTCATCGGTGTTGGCGGGGTCCATCTGGTAGGTTCGCTTGTCGCCGGTCAGCGTCGCCGAAGAGCCGACCGCGTCGCGGAACGGGCCGTAGAAGGCGGAGGCGTATTTCGCCGCATAGGCCATGATCGTGACATTGTCGAAGCCGGCATTGTCGAGTCCGCCGCGGATCGCGCGCACGCGCCCGTCCATCATGTCGGATGGGGCGATGATATCGGCGCCGGCTTCGGCCTCGACCAGCGCCTGCTGGACTAGCACGGCGACGGTCTCGTCGTTCAGGATGACGCCGTCGTGCAGCAGGCCGTCATGTCCGTGGCTGGTATAGGGATCGAGAGCGACGTCGCAGAGGATGCCGACGTCGGGCACTTCCTTCTTGATGGCACGGATGGCGCGGCACACGAGATTGCTAGAATTGAGTGCTTCGCTGCCGTCCGCGTCACGTAGCGGCGGATCGGTATAGGGAAACAGCGCGAGGCACGGGATCGCGAGCCTGGCAGCCCGCTCGGCCTCGCGCACCGCCTGGTCGATCGACAGTCGTTCGATGCCGGGCATGGAATCGACTGCGACGCGTTTGTTCGTGCCGTCGACGAGGAACAGTGGCCAGATCAGGTCGTCGGCGGTGAGTACGTTCTCACGCACCATCCGCCGCGCCCAGTCCGCCTTGCGATTGCGGCGCGGGCGCACGCTCAGGTCGAGCCGTGCGGCTTCGCTCTGCACCTCAACCGGCGTGAGGTGCGGCGTCACTTGGATTGGTCTGCCGTATTTGATGGCCATGAAGGTTGTTTTAGCGATTTCCGGGCGCACCCGCCACAGGCACCCGAACGCATCCTGAACGCTGGTTAGCGGTCAACAGACGATATGTCTGGGCTGGTTGTGGCACCGGTATGGCCGTGCCAAAATGTTGAATCTCAACAATGCGGTGGTGCCCATGACCCAGATCGATCCCGGCAGGCCTCAGCCTGTCGTCTCAAATTCGTCGATGGCGCTGATCGTCTATATCCTCTATTTCGTTGGCTATCTCGTCGGCGGCGTCACGTGGATCGTTGGGGTGATTATCGCGCACGTCCAGAAGGGCGGCAGTGATGCAGTGCTGGATTCGCACTACGACTTCCAGATCAGAACCTTCTGGATCGGCCTCCTGTACGGTATCGTCGGCTTTGTGCTGATGTTCGTTTTGATCGGCTTCTTGGTCTTGGCCTGGTTGGTCATCTGGTCGCTGATCAGGAACATCAAGGGCATCCTGGCGCTGAACGAGAACCGCCCGATCCAAAATCCGCATTCCTGGCTGTTCGGTTGACCGCTGACTGCTGGTCGTTGGTCGCGGCGTGACCGATATCCTCTTCGAGCGGCGTGGCACCGCTGGCGTCGTCACGCTCAATCGTCCCGATGCGCTCAACGCGGTGACGCACGCCATGGTGTGCGCGCTCGCGGAGCGGCTGCGCGCCTGGGAGACCGATCCGGTGATCACGCGTGTGGTGGTGACGGCGGCCGCTGGCAAGGCGTTCAGCGCTGGCGGTGATTTGCGCGCCCTCTATGACCTCGGGCGGGCGGGCCGCTTCGATGCAGCGCTCGGCTTTTGGCGGGATGAGTACGAGCTCAACGCCTTCATCAAGCGCTACCGCAAGCCCTATGTCTCGCTGATCGAGGGCGTCATGATGGGCGGCGGTGTCGGGATCGCGATCCATGGTTCGCATCGGGTCGCCGGGGATGGCTTTCGCTTCGCGATGCCGGAAGTCGGGATCGGATTTTTCCCGGATGTCGGAGCGACCTGGTTCCTGCCGCGACTCGCGGGCCAGGCGGGCACCTATTGCGCGCTCACTGGCGATCGGATCGATGCGGCCGATGCGACCGCGCTTGGCATTGCGACCCATCGCGTGCCATCGGTGCGATTACCGGATTTGCTGGATGGGCTATGCTCCTCAGTTCCGGTCGACGCGCTCCTGGCCGCATTTGCGGAACCGGCGGCTGCTGGCCCGCTACAGCTCCACCGTGAGGCGATTGACCGGCTGTTTGCGGCTGATCGTGTCGAGGACATCCTGTCCGCGCTTGATGCCGCGAGTGCGGCCGGCGGTCCGGTAGCCGATTTCGCGCGCCGCGCGGCAGCCACGATCCGCATAAAATCACCCACCAGTCTCAAGATCGCCTTGGCGCAACTTCGGCGCGGCGAAACGCTCGATTTCACGGCTTGCCTGCGGACCGAATTCCGCATTGTGTCGCGGGTCGTGACCGGGCATGACTTCTACGAGGGAATACGCGCCGTGATCGTGGACAAGGACCATAGCCCGGCCTGGCGGCCGCCGACGCTCGAGGCGGTCAGCGACGCCGATGTCTCCGGCTATTTTGCGCCAGTCGCCCGCGAACTCGATCTGCCATGACTGATCCGATCACGACCGAGCACCGCAAGTCCCTCGATCCGGTCCATGCCGGCGAGGAGGAGGGGAGGACCGACCGCTGGACGCCGCGGCTCGTCCTGTTTCTGCGCATCATGGCGGCGATCGCCCTGCTGAAGGGCCTCTACCACTGGGCGATCGTCTGCGGGTTCTTGTCCCCCAACGATTCCGGCTTTGAGGATGCCGCGACGCCGGTGCAGGCGGCGACGGTGTTCTTCGGCGTGATCGATCTCGTCGCCGCCGTGGGGCTATGGCTCGCCGCGCCCTGGGGCGCGGTGGTGTGGCTGACCTCGTTGATCTCCATGGTGGCGGTCGAGGTGCTGTTTCCGCAGATCTACGGCGGACGGGTGTGGGTGGTCGCGGTCGATATCGTACTGGTATTTTTCTATCTCTGGCTGGCGCTGATGTCCGCGCGCGAACAGCCGCCGTGAGTTCTGACGCCGTTGCGCGCCACGTGTCAGAGGGGAGTGCTTGAGTGGTCATCGATTTCCAGCAACATTACACGCCGCCCGAGCTGCTGAAGGGCAGTCGCGACGCGGTTTCCGTTCTCCTCGATGAGCACGGCAACCCGGCGTACCTGCTCAATCCGTTGCTGTCGGACCTTGCCGCCCATGTGCGGATGATGGATCACGCCGGTATCGATGCGGGCGTGCTCACGTGCGGCTCGGGCTTCGACCAGCCCGACCTTGAGATTTGCCGCCTGATCAACGACCGCATGAAGCAGGCGGCCGACGATTTTCCTGGGCGTTTCATCGGGCTCGCCCATGTGCCGGCGCTCAAGCCCGCGGAAGCGGCTGCGGAGATGAAGCGTTGCGCGGTCGAGCTCAAGCTTCCCGGCGTGGTGATCGGTTCGGAGCTGCAGGGCGAGGCGCTCGACGCAGAGGCGTTACGCCCGTTCTGGCGCGCTGCCGCTGATCTCGGCCTCTACGTGTTCATCCACCCGCTGCCCAACGTGATCCGTTGGGAGCACATGTATGCCGACGATCTTGGCCGCATGCTTGGATGGCAGTTCTCGCTCATGGTCGCGGCCGTGCGCATGATCAACAGCGGGCTGCTCGACGAGCTGCCGACATTGAACGTGCAGTTCTCTCATTTCGCTGCCGGCATCGGCCGCTATCTCGGACGCATCCGCGGCTTCCAGCAGCGCGACAAGTGGGGCACCGCGGCGGTGCCGCGCCACGGCCGCCGGCCGAAGCGGCCGTTCGACTACTATCTCGAGCAGCGGCTGTTCTACGACTGCGCCGGCTGGGCCGGCCCCGACCACGCCGGCGATTGGGGCGCGGAATGGGTGCGCTTCGGATTGCAGGAAGTGGCGCTGTCGCAAACGGTGTTCGCGACCGACTATCCGCAGGCCGTGCGCGATCCGCAGGAGGTCGGCGACTATGTGTCGGCGGTGCGCGCGCTTGGGCCGAATGCCCGCGCCCTGGTTGACGGTCTCAATGCCGAGAAGCTGATCCCCGATATCGCGCAGCGGCTGGGCACGCGCGCGAACGCATGATTGGGATAGCGGCCGGAGGAGTGTAAGGCGAATGGCACAGATCGGATTCGTCGGGCTTGGCAATATGGGCCTCCCGATGGCGCGCAACCTGATCAAGGCCGGCCACACCGTGACCGGTTACGACCTCAACAGCGCCGCCTCCGACCGGTTTGCAACCGACGGCGGCGTTGCCGCAACCGCGCTCGACATGGCCTGCATGGGCGCGGAGGTGATCATCACCATGCTGCCCGCCGGCAAGGATGTGCGCGACGTCTATCTCCAACGGGGTGGCGTGCTGGCCTCCGCCCGCGATGGTGCGCTGCTCATCGACGCGTCGACCATCGATGTCGAAACCGCGCGTGCGGTGGCGGCCGCGGCGCAGGTGAACGAGCTCGCGATGGTGGATGCGCCGGTCTCCGGCGGCATGGCCGGCGCGGAGGCGGGGACGTTGACCTTCATGGTGGGCGGTAGCGACCGCGCCTTCGAGCGGGCGAAGCCGATCCTCGAAGCCATGGGCAAGACCATCGTGCATGCCGGCGGTCCCGGACATGGGCAGGCGGTGAAGATCTGCAACAACATGATCCTCGGCGTGTCGATGATCGCGGTCTCGGAAGCGTTCGTGCTTGCCGAGAAGCTCGGCATCGATCCGCAGAAGCTCTTCGACATCGCCTCGAAGGCGTCGGGCCAGTGCTGGGCGATGACGAGCTACTGCCCGGTGCCGGGGCCGGTGCCGACGTCGCCCGCCAACCGCGATTACCAGGCCGGCTTCACCGCCGCGATGATGCTTAAGGATCTCAAACTGGCACAGGAGGCCGCCAAGGTGTCGGGCGCCAGGGCGCCGATGAGCGCGGCCGCGACCGCGCTCTACAATCTCTTCGTGGAGCAGGGCGGTGCCCGCACGGACTTCTCCGGCATCATACGGTTCCTGCGCGGAGGCGAGGCGGCCAGGAAAGAGACAACTGCTCCGCAAGAGCCGGCGAACAATTAAAAAGCTTAACCGGTGTGGCGAGGCCAGTGTGAATCTCCGGTTACAGTATTCGCTGCAATTGTACCTTCAATTGACCATTCACCGTCGCAAATAAACTTTATCTTTAGCCTGTTGTTTAAGTCGAATTTAGACCATGGGCCGTAGTGTGTCCGGCATAACGACGACGGGGAACAGGGCTCGTCGACAATATAACGACTGCTAAAACACAGAGAGAGGCGTCGTCATGATGAAGGCCGTTGCCAAGACGGTCGAGCCGGCTGATCGGGAAGCGCGGTTCGAGCACATCCGTCCGCTTTATCTCGAGGCCTTGACGCTGGTGGAGCGTTTGCACCGCCGGCTGCTCGACGTGATCAAGGACGAATTCGACCGCCGTAGCCGTGCCGACATCAATTCGGTTCAGGCGCTGCTTTTGTACAATATCGGCGACAAGGAGCTGACCGCTGGCGAGCTGCGCACGCGCGGCTACTACCTCGGCTCCAACGTGTCGTACAATTTGAAGAAGCTCGTCGAGATGGGCTTCCTCGATCATCAGCGCTCGCGGATCGACCGCCGGTCGGTGCGGATCAAGCTGACCGACAAGGGCCGCGAGGTCCGTGACATCGTCGACGCGCTCTATCAGAAGCACGTCCGCACCGTCGAACAGGTCGGTGGCATCGCCTCCGACGAGTTTGCGACGCTCAACAAATCGCTGCATCGCCTGGAGCGGTTCTGGACCGACCAGATCCTCTACCGGCTCTAAGTTCACCGCACTTACTGGCGGTCCTCGCCCCGGTCGAAAGGCCGGGGCTTTTTTCCGTTTCGCGCTATACTGCTTTCCCGGGAACGGACCGGGGAGGATGGTCGGCCGATGGTGCGTATTGCCGCAGTGTTGTTCGCGATGCTGCTGACGGCCGTGGCCGGCAGCGCGCAGGCGCAGACCGACTACCCGTCGCGGCCGGTAAAGCTCGTGGTGCCGTTTGCGGCCGGTGGCCCGACCGATGTGGTGGCGCGCATTCTCGCCGACATGCTGTCGGCGCGCTGGGGCGGCCAGTCGATCGTGATCGAGAACCGGCCGGGTGCCGGCACCATCGTCGCCACCGCGGCGGTCGCCAATGCGCCGAAGGACGGCTACACCTTTCTCGTTGCCACCAACTCGCTGCTGATCAATCCGGCCATCGGCCAGAAGCTGCCCTACGATACGCTCAGGGATTTTGCCGCGGTCACGATGATCGCGACGCAGCCGGTCGCGCTGGTGGCCAACAAGGAGCTTCCCGCGAACAGCGTTCCGGAATTGGTCGCGCTCGCGAAAAGAAGCGCCGAGCCGCTCAACTACACCTCGCCGGGGCCGCGCGGCGTCGGTCACCTTGCCGGCGAGATGCTGCAGCAGCGTGCCGGCATCAAGATGCAGCACATCAATTACAACGGCAGCGCGCCGGCGCTGGTCGACCTGATCGCCGGGCGCGTGCCGGTGATGTTCGACATCTGGCATTCGGCGAAGCGCTACGTCGATACCGGACAGATCAAGATCATCGCCGGCGCGAGCGCCGAACGCCTCAGCGATACGCCGGATACGCCGACGATCGCGGAAAGCTATCCCGGATTTGCCGTGATGGCGATGAACGCACTCTATGGCCCATCGGGCATTCCGGCGCCGGTGCTCACGAAAGTTTCAACCGAGGTCCGCGCCATCGTGGAATCTTCCGAGTTCAGGGAGAAGACAAAGCACCTCGGCATCCATACATGGGGGACGACGCCGCAGGAGCTCGACGCCTGGACTCGTAAGGAAATTGCGAACTGGGCGGAGGTCGCCAAGGCGGCCAACATCAAGGTAGACTAGCTTTCTCATAGCCAGCCTTTGAGAAGAAGGAGATTGTCATGAGCGCTCTCGCCGAAGTCGAAACCGTCCCCGACGTCATCGATGCGACCGTCAACTACGTGCAGAACAACGGCGAGCGGCTGTTCACCTATACCGGCGCGCCGGGTGCGAACGACAAGCGCTCGGGCGGAACCTACGATCCACGTACGGTGAAAATGCATAACGGCCGTCTGGAAACGGATCGCTTCGTGCTCGATCGCGACGGCTTCCGCTTCGTGCCACACCCGACCAAGGTGCGCGATTTCTACGACGAGGATGAAATCCGCCGCGTCTATTACCCGGAGATGATCGAACTGATCAAAGCCCAGAGCGGCGCCAAGCGGGTCGTGGTGTTCGACCATACGCTGCGCACCGCCGACGACGAGATGCGCGAGGCCAAGAAGATCCGCGAGGTCGTGCGCCGCGCGCACAACGACTACACCGAATGGTCCGGCCCGCAGCGGGTGCGCGACATCCTCCCCAACGAAGCCGAAGACCTGCTGACGCGGCGTTTCGCGATCGTGCAGGTGTGGCGGCCGATCCGCTATCCGGTCGAGACCTTCCCGCTGGCGATCTGCGATGCGCGCAGCGTCGCGTTCGACGACTTCATCATCTCCGAACGCATCTACCAGGACCGCAAGGGCCAGACCTACGCCTGCGCCTACAATCCCAACCACCACTGGTACTGGTTCCCGCGCATGCGGCGCGAGGAAGCGCTGGTGTTCAAGGTCTATGACTCGCAGAAGCAGGGCGTTGCGCGCTGGACCGCCCACACCGCGTTTGAGGATCCGACCTCGCCGGCGAATGCACGGCCGCGCGAGAGCATCGAGATCAGGACGTTGGCTTTTTTCTGAGCGCGTCCGGCGCAATCCAGCGCTTGAGCCAGCTGTTCGCGGCCCACACCAGGGCCGCGAGTATCAGCGCAGCCATGAGCCCGCGCATCGCGCTTGCCATGAACGCGGCATCGAGCCTGGGAAACGGGAATTTCGCGAGCTGACCGCCGCGTTCGAGCATCCAATGCCAGGCGGTGTGTGTCACCAGCGCCGAGATGATGATGATGCCGATGCGCTCCGGGACCACGAACCGGAATAGCAGCGAAAGAGCCGGGATCAGCACGAGCAGCACGGCGATCTGGCCGATCTCGACGCCGAGATTGAAGGCGAACAGCGACAGCACGAGGTGCTCGCCTGAGAATTGTAGGGATTCGCGCAAGGCGAATGAAAATCCGAAACCGTGCACGACCCCGAACGCGAAGGCGAGGATCCAGCGATATTCCACGCCGCTGTCGCCGAGGGTGCCTTTCGCGGCCTGAACGATATTCTCCAGCGCCATGTAGACGATGGTGACGGCGATCAACGTCTCGACCAGCGGCGGAAACCAAAGCGCGTCCGGCACGAAGCCGAGCGCGGCCGCGATCAGCGAGATCGAGTGGCCGACAGTGAACGCAGTGACGATGATGACGAGCGGCCGCAAGCGCCGGAACGGAAGCACGAGGCACAACAGAAACAGCAGGTGATCGATGCCTTCGAGGATATGCCAGAAGCCGGATACCACGAAGCTCATTGCCGCCTGGTACCAGCGCGGATCGAATACGATCACGCCGGGATCGCCGTGAAACTCGAACGCGCGCGTGGCGCCATCGGGCGTCAGGAAGCGAAGCGTGGTGGTGACTTTCTGGGCGAACCTGTCGACGCGAAGCTGAATGGCGAATTCCGAACGGTCGGACTGGATCGGATATTCAAACAGCACGTCGATGAACTGCTGGTTCCAGTAGAGGTCCATGGTGCCCGGCAGTGGCGGGCCCTGCACATTCACCAGCGCGCTTTCATAGCTGCCGAAAGATTTGTCGGACGGAAGCGACACGCGGAAACTCGCGACGCGCGGCGTCAGCGGTGCGTCGCTTTCAAAGACCGTGATGTTGTCGGTGAGATAAAGTTTTATCGCGCCGCGTAATGCCTCATCAGCGCGCGCAAGATCGAGATAGCCCGGGCCGCGGGTGGGATATTCGACCTCGACCATTGCCGCGAGCGGCACGCGCATCAACAGATAAGCTCTTTGACCGTCGGGCTTGAAGAACGCGTTGATCTTCACGTCGTTAGGGATTTCATGCGCCGCTGCGCCGAACGCAATCGCGCATGCGAGCAATGCGACGAGCGCGGTGACGACACGCCGGAGCCCTTCAAATCGATGAAAACGCACGCGTTTGGTCTCCCCCATTCACTACGTTAGGAGAACTTCAAGCCGCCTTACAAGCCCCGCCGATTCACCTATAATGAGTGCAGGCATCGACAAGCATGCCACGACAGAATGCTCGGGAGGGCTCCCATGAAAAATCTCGCGGTCACGCGTAAGCTCGTTCCTGCGATGGCGCTGGCGGCCAGCATCGGCGCGCTCGGCGTCGGTCAGTCGCTGCTGCAACGGCAGGCGGAAGCGCAATCGGGCGTGACTGCCCCGATGTTCGAGGTCGACCCGCTCTGGCCGAAACCGCTGCCCAACAATTGGCTGCTTGGCTGGACCATCGGTCTGTGGATCGATGAGCAGGACCATATCTGGGTGATTCATCGCGGCGCCGGCGGACTGCATAACAACGAGCGCGGCGCCGAGCTCAATCCGCCGATCGCCGAATGCTGTCGCACTGCGCCACCGGTACTCGTTTATGAGCCCGGCGGCGGGCTCGTGCGTTCGTGGGGCGGCCCCGGCGAGGGCTATGAGTGGCCGCAGTCCAACCACGGCGTTCATGTCGACTACAAGGGCAATGTCTGGATCGGCGGCAACGGCGCCAAGGATGCCCATGTCCTGAAGTTCACCAAGGACGGCAAGTTTCTGATGCAGGTCGGCCGCTTCGGTGCGAGCGGCGGCAGCAACGATTCGGAGAACTTCGGCCGCGTGGCGAAAATCTGGGTCGATCCAAAGACGGACGAGGCCTACATCGCCGACGGCTACGGCAACAAGCGCATCGCGGTGATCGATGCCAATACCGGTAAGATGAAGCGGTTCTGGGGCGCCTACGGCAACAAGCCTGACGACGCCAATCTCGGCCCGTACGATCCGAAGCTGCCGCCGGCACAGCAGTTCCGCAATCCGGTCCACTGCGTGGAACGCTCGAACGACGGGTTCGTCTATGTCTGCGATCGCGCCAACAATCGGATCCAGGTCTTCACGGCCGAGGGCAAGTTCGTGAAGGAGGGAATTTATGCGAAGAACACACTCGGATCGGGTTCGGCTTGGGACATCGCCTTCACGCGCGACCCTGAGCAGCGTTTCATCCTGATGGCGGACGGGCAGAATTCGCGTGTCCGGATCATCGTGCGCGAGACGCTCGAGGAGATCACCGCCTTCGGCGCTGGCGGCCGCCAGCCGGGCCAGTTCTACGGCGTGCACGGTGTGGCCACTGACTCCAAGGGCAACCTCTACACGACCGAAACCTACGAGGGTAAGCGCGTCCAGAAGTTCGTCTATAAAGGCATCGGCACGGTTCCGCGGGGCTATCAGGGCGTGCTCTGGCCGAGGACCTGACCTGAGCGCCAGCGCGCACGAACGGATTTTCCGTGGACATTGCGGCATGACTGCCACGAAGACTGCCATCGACTGCGACGTCCACCCGACGGTGCCGAGCCTCAAGGCGCTGCTGCCGCATTTCGACGAGTATTGGCGCAACTCGATCGCCGAACGCGGCATCCCGGGATTCGAGAGCAACACCTATCCCCCACGCGCGCCGATCTCGGTGCGGCAGGATTGGAAAGGAAAGAACGGCGGCGGCAATGCCGCCACCGATGTCACGATGCTGTCGGCGCAGGTGCTCGACCGGCTCGGGGCCGGCCAGGCGATCCTCAATTGCCTCTACGGCGCGCATCTGCCTTACAGCGAGGACATGGGCGTTGCGGTTGCGAAGGCGGTCAACAATTACATCCAGAAGGAATGGCTCGATCGCGATCCGCGGTTGCGCGCGTCGATCGTGGTGCCGACGCAGAACATCGAATATGCAGTCGACGAGGTTGAGCGCATGGCGGCGGACAAGCGCTTCGTGCAGATCCAGCTCGTCACCATGCAGGAGACGCCGCTCGGGCGCCGGCACTGGTGGCCGCTGTTCGCCGCGGCGGTGAAGCATGACCTGCCGATCGGCATCCATCCGGGCTCGACCTACCGGCAGTCGATGACCTCGCTCGGCTGGCCGAGCTACTACGTCGAGGACTATGTGTCCTATGCGCAGGCATTCCAGTCGCAGCTCGGCAGCTTGATCTGCGAAGGCGCCTTCGCCAAGTTCCCCAAGCTCAAGGTGGTGCTGATGGAATCGGGCGTCACCTGGCTGCCTGGGTTCCTGTGGCGGCTCTCGAAGTTCTGGCGCGGGGTGCGTTCGGAGGTGCCCTGGGTCGACCGGCCGCCGGGCGAAATCGTGCGCGAACACGTGCGGCTGACCATCCAGCCGTTCGACGCCCCGGACGACCCTGCCATCACGGAACAGATGGCCGACCACCTCGGTTCCGATGATATACTGCTCTACGCATCGGATTTCCCGCACTGGCAGTTCGACGGCGACGACGCCCTGCCGCGGGGCTTGCCGGAATCGCTCAAGAGGAAGATTCTGGTCGACAATCCGCTTGCGACTTATCCGCGTCTCAGGGAGGACGCCCGATGAATATCGAAGTGCGGCAGGCCGACGTTCACTCGAATAGCAAACTCAAGATCGTCGACGTCGACATCCATCCCAAGAGCTCGGTCGAGGACCTCAAGCCCTATCTCAGCCAGCGCTGGTGGGATCATCTGGTGACCTACGGCGCGCGCCAGCGGCAGGGCTACTCCAAGGGCTTTCCCTATCCGAAGATGCAGCCGATGGCGTCGCGCCGCGATAGCTGGCCGCCGGATGGCGGGCTGCCGGCAAGCAATCTCGCCTTCATGAAGCAGCAGTTCCTCGATGCCTACCCGATCGAGTACGCGATCATGAATCCGCTGTCGCCAACCGGGCAGGGCGACCAGAATTCCGACTTCTCCGCCGCGATGGCCTATGCGGCGAACGAGTTCCAGCTCGAGGGCTGGCATAACCAGGACAGCAGGCTGCTCGCTTCCGTGGTGGTGCCGTTCGAGGACGCCGAGGCGACCAAGGTCGAGGTCAAGCGCCGCGCCGGTGACAAACGCTTCGCGCATGTGCTGCTCAAGACCCGTACCAACGATCTCCTCGGCAAGAAGCAATACTGGCCGGTCTACGAAGCGGCGATCGAAGCCGGGCTTCCGATCGGCATCCACGTGTTCGGCACCAGCGGGCGGCCCGCGAGCAGCACCGGCTGGCCGTCGTTCTACATCGAGGACATGACCGAGCACGCGTCCTGCTGCCAGGCGCAGGTCGCGAGCCTGGTGCTCGAAGGCGTGTTCGATCGCTATCCGGAGCTGAAAATCGTAATGATCGAGGCCGGCTTCGGCTGGATGCCCTCGCTCGGCTGGCGCATGGACAAGAACTGGAAGAAGCTCAAGGACGAAGTCCCGCACCTGAAGAAGGCGCCGTCGGAATATATGCGCGAGCATATCTGGGTCTCGACCCAGCCGATGGAGGAGACCGAGACACCCGAGCATCTGCTCGACACCATGAAGTGGATCGGCTTCGACAAGATCATGTTCTCGTCGGACTACCCGCACTGGGATTTCGACGATCCGTTCCTCGCTTTGCCGCCGTCGCTCGATGAAGCTACGCGCAACAAGATTTTCTGCGAGAACGCGCGCTCGCTGTATCGCCTCTCATAGTCGCTTGCGCATGATCATGTCCGAAAACCGGTTCCCACTTTTCGGGATCATGCGCTGATGGCCAGCCACGTCGTCGCCGCCGTCGATGAGATTCCGCCCGGCCGGCGCAAGCTGGTCGAGGTCGCCGGCCGCAATATTGTGGTGTTCAATCTCGGTGGCGATTTCTTCGCCCTCAACAACCGTTGTCCGCATCGCGGCGGCAGCCTCGCGCACGGCATCACCACCGCGCTGGTCGAGTCGACCGTGCCGGGTGAATACCGCTGCTCGCGCGCCGGTGAGATGGTGAAATGCCCATGGCACGGCTGGGAATTCGACATCCGCACCGGCAAGTCGTGGTGCGATCCGTCACGTCTGCGCGTGCGGCAATACACGGTAACCGTCAAGGAGGGGCGGGAACTGGTCGAGGGTCCTTACAAGGCGGAATCGTTCCCGGTGCGGGTCGAGAACAACTACGTCGTCGTCGAGGCCTGACGTGCCCGATGATGCACAACCCGGCGAGGTCTATTTCGAGTTCGTCGCCATTGGCCGCCATGTGAAGGTCTCGGCGATCGACGCTGCGACCGGCACCGAAGTCAGCGTCACCGGCCCGGCGACCGCATCGCAGGCCGACCTGCAGCGGCTGGCGCTCAAGAAGCTGCAGGCGCGGCTGAAGGCCGCCCGGTAGCCGGGCCGTATTCCCGTCCCGGCGATTCCGGCCTACCATGCGGGCAATGAAGAAAGCTGCAAAAAGGAGCGCTCCATGGCCCAAGTGCAAGACGTCCTCGAGATGCAGGTCGTGCCGCTGTCATCGGCCTGTGGAGCGGAGATCAAAGGCGTCGATCTCACCAAGCCACTGTCGCGCGAGACCGTGGAGGCGGTTCGGGATGCCTGGAACAAGCATCTGGTGCTCGTCTTCCGCGGCCAGCAGATATCGCAGGATCAGCAACTCAAATTCGCGTCCTATTTCGGCGATCTCGGTTCGCGCAAGAAGGCGCCGGAAAAATTGCGCCCGCGCGCCGAGGGCAGCCAGCAGGACCACGAGAAGGTGCTCCTGGTCAGCAATATCAAGGACGACAACGGCATTCCGATCGGCGCCTTCGGGGAGGGAGACTTCTGGTTCCACATCGATTCCGGCTACGCCGCCAGGCCCTATCAGTATACCTTCCTCTATGCGCTCGAGCTGCCGTCGACCGGCGGGAACACCATGTTCTCGAACATGTACAAGGCCTATGACGCGGTGCCGGCAGAGATCAAAGCAAAGTTGAACGGTAAGCGCGCCCTGCATATCCACGAATACAATCGCGCGCGGCAAGCGGATGCGAGGGGCGACATCAGTGGCATCCCACATCACTATCACCCAGTGTTCGTCACGCATCCGTACACCGGTCGGAAGACGCTGTTCGTCGACCGACTGATGACCACCGCGCTCGAAGGATTCGACCCGGTGGAGGGCGCCACGATCCTCAACCAGCTCTACGACATCGGCGAGCGGCGGGAGTTCATCTACGAGCACGTCTGGCAGCTCGGCGATTTCCTGATGTGGGACAATCGCGCGACCATCCACGCCCGAACCGACTTCCCGAAGGAAGAGCGGCGGCTGCTGCGCCGTTGCACCGTCGAGGGCGAGCCGATCCGGGAGTGATGGCATCAAACGTCGGGAGCAAGTATGGATCGGCGATGGCTTGCGATTGTGGCCGGAATGGCTACGGCGATTTGGGCGGCAACGTCTGTGCAGGCCGCACCGTGTCTGATTGTAACCTTGACCGGCGTGCAAAGCGGCCCGCCGATCCATGAAGGGCAGGCGGGCGCAGGGACGCTCGTGCGCTACGGCGACGATGCCGACAATTGCAGTGCCGTGCGGCTCCAGTTCGATACCGGCCGGGGCACCAATCAGCGGCTGTCGCAACTCGGCGTCACCGCCGGGCAACTCAATGCGATCTTTCTCACTCACATGCACTCGGACCACACCGAGGGTCTCGCCGACGTGTTGCTGCTGCGCTGGAATTATGATTCGGCCGGCCCGAAGCTCGACATCCTGTGCAGTGCCGATGCGAAGTCGCCGCTCGGCCATGTCATGAGCTGCTCGAACTACGTGGCGCGTGTCGGCGAGGCGTTCATCGCCTCAGGCGAGATTGCGCAGCGCCGCGCCGAGGACAAAAGCCGCCTGGCGGGCGGCCCATCGGATATCGCGAACGTCGTCATGTTTGCGCCTTCGAACGATCCGCAGGTCGTCTGGTCGTCAGGCGACGTGAAAGTGACCGCCGTCCGTTCCACCCACATCCCGGGTCACGCGTCCTATCGCGTCGACACGCCGGCCGGAAGCGTGGTCATTGCGGGCGACGCAGGCAACGATACGTTCGCGCCGCCGCGTCCTTCCTCGACCTCTGCTCAAGTCGAGCGGCTGGCGCAAGGCGCCGACGTGATCGTGCATTCGACCATGCATCCGGTGATGGGGCCGGACCACGACAGCGGCATGCCGGCGCCGGTCTATCACCGCCAGGCCGGCACCGCCGATCTCGGTGCGATGGCCAAGCGCACGGGGGCGAAGCACCTCATGCTGACGCATCTTGCGCCCGCGCTCGGCGCCGTTCGTCACGGGCCCTACAAGGTGCCCGACGGCCCGCTGACGGAAGAGCACTATGCGAAGGTGGTGCGGGACGCCGGTTTTTCCGGCAACGTTGTGGTGGGGCGCGATCTCGCCTCGCTTAGGCTTCCGCGGAAATGACGTCTCCCGTCGTGCGAAGGCGACTTGTCAGCGGCATAAGCTAGTCCTTGTCGCGCGCCGCAAGCTTTTTCGCCCGCTTGGCCACAGAGGTGCGAGGATCGCGGGCGAGGCGGCTCAGCCGAGGCTTCAGCCATCGCCGCAGCCTGGTGTCGTTGCGCGACCATTGGAACAGCGTTTCCATGGTCATGTTCAGCACGATCCAGTCGTCCTGCCGATCAAGGTTGCGCTTGAGCAAGCGGACCGCGCGAGCGCGCTGGTCGTCGCTCATGTCCCGACCTAGACGAAGGAAGAGTTGTGCCAGCGTCCACTGCGCCGACGGCTGATCGAGCGCGCCGACCTTGTCGATCAGTCGATCGATCAGCGGCACCAACCAATCGTGCCGCTCGGCCTCGATGCGCTTCAGCGCATTCGATGTCCGCATGCGCACGACCGCGTCGTCGCTCTGGTAGCACGCGAACAGCTCCTGCAGCCGCGACCGATCGCGGAGCACGAGCGCGACCACCGCGACGGTGCGGCCGAGGGAGTTGGGATGACCGCCCGCGAGCATGTCCCGAAACGCTGCCATAGGCTCAGGCTACCAGGACGCGTCGCAGGGGGCACCCGGGTCCAGCACAATCCACCATGGATGCTAGGCAGGCTGGAATACGGCTGGTAGATTGGAGCACGTCGTCACTGCCGGCGGAGATGTCCGGCACCTTCGGCGCACGGCCGTAACCTGTGCGTCGTCCTAAAGCAATCAACAACGAATGGCGTCGCCGACCAGGGACGCTTGGGGAGGGTGCGAATGGCAAGATTGAACATCAACGGCCAGAATCGCGACGTGCAGGTGGCGGCCGATACGCCGCTCCTGTGGGTCATCCGCGAGCAGCTCGGGCTGACTGGCACCAAATACGGTTGCGGCGTCGCGCAATGCGGCGCGTGCAGCGTCCACCTCAACGGCGAAGTCGTGCGCTCGTGCTCGATGCGCGTCGGCGACGTCCGCCCGACCGACCGGATCGTCACCATCGAGGGCTTGTCGCCCAACTCGTCGCATCCGGTGCAGCGGGCCTGGGCAGCGCTCGACGTGCCGCAATGCGGGTTCTGCCAGTCCGGCCAGATCATGGCCGCGGCGGCGCTGCTGCGGAAGACGCCGCGCCCGACCGACAAGGACATCGACGAGGCGATGACCAATATCTGCCGCTGCGGCACCTATCAGCGCATCCGCGCGGCCGTTCACCAGGCAGCCGGCAACGGCAATAGCGGCACTTCCGGCCGCGCCAACCGCAAATCCTGATGTCGGGGAGATCAGCCATGACAAAGATCCACGACACCACCCGCGACATCTCCCGCCGCAACTTCATCGTCGGTTCGGCCGCGGTCGCCGGCGGGGGGCTGGCGCTCGGCCTCGATCTGCCGCTGGCATCCGCGCAGCAGGCGCAGAATGCCGGCAACGAAGTCGGCATCTGGGTCGTTGTGAAACCCAACAACGACTGCGTGATCCGCATCGCGCGCTCGGAGATGGGGCAGGGCACGCTCACCGGCCTCGCCCAGCTCGTCGCCGAAGAGCTCGAATGCGACTGGCGGCGCGTATCGACCGAAGGGCTCACGCCCGGGCAGAACCTCGCGCGCAAGCGCGCTTGGGGTGACATGGCTACCGGAGGCAGCCGTGGCATCCGCGGTTCGCAGGACTATGTCCGCCGCGGCGGCGCGGTCGCGCGCACGATGCTGCTCCAGGCGGCGGCCAATGAATGGAAGGTCCCGGTCGAGGAGCTGACCGTCTCGAACGGCACCATCACCCACGCCAAGACCAAGCGGCAAACCAACTACGGCCGGGTTGCGGCGGCGGCGGCAAAGCTCACGCCGCCGGATCCGAAGAGCGTGAAGCTCAAGGACCCGAAGGACTGGAAGGTCGCCGGCAAGCCGATGAAGCGGCTTGATACGGCGGACAAGCTCAACGGCAGCAAGGTCTATGCGATCGATATCAAGCTGCCGGGCATGCTTAACGCCGCGATCAAGGATTCGCCGGTCTATGGCGGCAAGCTCAAGAGCATCGACGACTCCAAGGCCGCCACGATGCCAGGCGTCCGCAAAATCGTGCGCGTCGGCGACTCCGGGGTCGCCGTGGTCGCCGAGACCTGGTGGCAGGCGAAGACCGCGCTCGATGCGCTGACGATCGTGTGGGACGAGGGCGCAAACGGCAAGGTATCGAGCGCCACCATCGCCCAGCACCTCGAGACAGGCCTCACCGCGACCGAGACCAATGGCGAGCGGCGCGAGGGCGATGCCCTGGCGGCGATCGCCGGCGCGGCAAAGAAGATCGAGGCGACCTATTCGACCCCGTTCCTTTCGCACGCCTGCATGGAGGTGATGAACGCCACCGTCCGGCTCACCGCCGACAAGGCCGAGTGCTGGACGCCGACGCAGAATCTCGAAGCCTCGCTCGCGGCGCTGTCTTCGGCTTCGGGCCTGCCGCTGACGCAGTGCGAGGTCTACCGGCATGATCTTGGCGGCGGCTTCGGCCGGCGCGGCGGCACCCAGGACTATGTCCGCAAGGCGGTGTTGGTCGCCAAGGAGTTCCCTGGCGTACCGGTCAAGACGATCTGGTCGCGCGAGGAGGATCAGACCTACGACTTCTTCCGGCCGATCTCGATGTGCAAGTTCTCGGCCGGCCTGGACGAGAAAGGCAATCTCGTCGGCCTGCATGTGCGCGTGTCGGGCCAGTCGATCAATGCCTGGCTCAACCCGGCGGCGATGGCCGGGGGCCGCGACATGCGGCAGCTGCAAGGCTACTGGGCCGAGCCCGGCGATGCGCAGCTCGGCTACGCGGTGCCGAACCTGCTGATCGAATACGCCATGCGCAATACGCACGTTCCGGTCGGCCCCTGGCGCGGGGTCAACACCAACCAGAACGGCTACTACATGGAGTGCTTCATCGAGGAGCTCGCGCGGGCGGCCGGCAAGGACTCGCTCGAGTTCCGGCGGGCGATGATGGCCAAGTATCCCAAGCACCTCGCCGTGCTCAACGCGGCGGCGGAACGGGGCGACTGGGGCAAGCCGTTGCCGCAGGGCGTGCATCGCGGCATCGCCCAGTTCATGGGCTATGGCAGCTACTCCGCCGCCACCGCCGAGGTCTCGGTCGATGCGCAAGGCAAGGTCAAGGTGCACCGCATGGTGCTGGCCTTGAACTGCGGCCATGCCGTCAATCCGGACCAGATCGCCGCCCAGGTCGAAGGCTCCGTCGCCTACGGCTTGAGCGCGGTGCTCTACGGCGAGTGCCCGGTCGAGAACGGCCGCATGACCAGCCTCAACTTCGACACCTACCAGATCGTGCGGTTGGCGGAGATGCCGAAGGTCGAGACCGTAATCGTGCCGACGGGCGACTTCTGGGGCGGTGTCGGCGAGCCGACAATCTGCGTCGTCGCCCCGGCGGTCATCAATGCGATCCAGGCAGCAATCGGCAAGCCGGTGCGCAGTCTGCCGCTCAAGAACGTGAAGCTCGTTTAGTTACGTCGCGTGTCTCGGGCGCGGCGCCCCCTCCTGGACCCTCCCCCGCTTGCGGGGGAGGGAAAGGCTCTTGCGGCTATTCAGCAATGGTCGGGCGCGGGACCGCCTGGTAGGGATCTGCCTGCACCATCTTGGCGCCCGGGGCTTTCGTTCCGGGCATGATTTCAAAACGCGGGTCAAAATCGACCATCGTCGCGGCGAGCTGCTTCAGGATGACGACGTTGCCTTGGACCTTTGCGGTTCCGTCCGCGATCTGGGCCTCCAATGTCTTGGCTCCCATCATCGTCAGCTCGAGGTCGGAGCGGTTGATGGTGAGGGTCAAGTCGGGCTTGCTGGCCAGGAAGCCCTTGATGTTGGTGAGGGTGGCATTCTCCAACTCGACGATGAAGCGCTCGCCGTTGTCGGGAGTGATCAGATTGATCGTGAAGCGCATGCCTTCAGCCTTGCGGCTGTCCATGCGGATGCCCAGAAAGTTGAGGAATAGTTCGGTTGACATCGCACGAATTACGTCAGGGCTGCTCGAGCTGGCCGTTTCGCCCTGCGGAATTCCGCTCCGCAGTTCATAAGCCGCCGCCAGGAAGCTGTTGCGGAGGCCTGGATTTTCCTGCTGATAGCCGACTTGCTCAAAAATGTCCGCCAGCAGGTCCTTGGCGGCCTGGTTCTGCGGTTCGGCCTGCACCAGCTTGTTCACGATCTCCGAGGCGAGGAGATACTTGCCTTCGTTGAACAACTCTTGTCCGCGCGTCATGATCCTCTCGGTTCCGCCCATCATCTCGACGTAGAGCGGCGCTGAGTCGCGAGGCGACAGCGGGATGAGCGTGGCCGGGTTGCAGTCCCAGAAACCGAGATAGCGCTGGATGACGCCACGGCTGTTGTGCTGAGGCGACCCGTGATAGCCCCGGCAGTGCCACTTGTCCTGCAAGCCCTTCGGTACGTCGTAGACGTTATGAATCTCGTTAATCGTGACGCCTTGATTGGCGAGGTGCAGCACCTGATTGTTCATATGCGCATAGAGGTCGCGCTGTGCTCTCAGCACTTCCTGAATTCGGGAGTTACCCCAGCGCGGCCAATGGTGCGAAGCGAACATCACTTCCGCCTCGATACCGAAACGATGAAGCGCCTCGCTGATATACTTCGACCAATTCAGCGGATCGCGCACTGGCGCACCGCGCAAAGTGTAGATGTTGTGCAGGGACGCGATGACGTTCTCGGCCATCCACAAGGCCTTCATATCGGGAATGTAGGTATTCATCTCCCGGGGCGCCTCAGTGTTGGGCGTGTTCTGGAAAATCATCCTGACGCCGTCCACGTCGAATTCCTCGATGGGCTTCTCGATATAGCGGGTCGGCGCAATCAGTCCTGTCGCGCCGCTTGAAACACCTTGGCCGAGACCCTGGCCGACATAGCCGTGCGGGCTGGCGGGCAAGAGGAGGCCATACTGAAAAAACAGACGCCGGTTCATGGCATTGCCGGCGTAGACATTCTCGGAAATGGTAAAATCCATGAAGTCGATCGGGGCGATGATTGGAATCTTGCCAGACCTCACATCGGCCTCATTGACGATGCCGCGTACGCCGCCCCAGTGATCGCCGTGCGTGTGAGAATAGATTACAGCGGATACTGGAAGGCCCTTGCCGACATGCTGCTGAAAGAGCTGCCAAGCAGCCCGGACGACTTCCTGGCTGATCAGGGGATCGAACACGATCCAGCCGGTCTTGCCGCGGATCAAGGTGATGTCGGACAGGTCGAAGCCGCGGACCTGATAGATGCCCGGGATGACCTCGTAGAGCCCATAATTGTTGTTCAGCTTGGATTGCCGCAGCAGCGACGGATGGATGCTGTCGAAATCGTCCTGCTTGTCGAGGAACTGGAAGCGCTCCATGTCCCAGGCGACATGGCCGGCGTCCGCGGCGATCTTGAGGTCTTTCATGGGAGCAATCAGTCCCCGTTTCTGCTCCTCGAAATCTCTGGTGTCGGCGAATGGCAGTCCGCTGCGCGCCCGCTTCAGCGCATCGAGCGTAAACTTCGATGGCGCTTTGCCCTTGGGATGAAAGTGTCCCGTCAAAGGAGTCGGCGCGCCCTGGGCGCGCGCAGGCCCATCCTCCAGCATCAGATGTGCGCCGACCGCGAATGCCGTGCCGACCGCAGGCAGCGCCTGCACAAACTCGCGTCTCGTGGTCATCAGCCTCTCCGATGTGTTGGTGGTCTTGCGGCCCTGCGTTGCTTCAGTGGGCAATCAAATTGCCTACATACGCCCGCAAGACCTTTCCGCCGTCTTCCTTATCTGAATGCTACGAAGTAGTTCAACTGAGTAGTCAAAGAAATAACGCAACGCACGCACAGATTGTACTTTGATCTGCAACCGGCAATCCGCATAAGACTAATTGACGTTTGTTGTGGGCTGCGAACTGCTGGCAGTTTGCCGATATAGTGCAAGCTGGATAAGGCGGCTCGCCGAGCCGTCTGGGGATGGGGGGCATGATGATTGTCGAACGCGGCGCGACCGTTGTTTTGGATATTGCGGGCCGGCAATGGCGCGCGGTTCTTCATGCCGCTGGCTTGTTGGCGATGACACTGATGTGTCCACACCATGCAAGAGCGGATCAGGCGGGCTTGAGTTTCTGGCTGCCTGGACTGTACGGCAGTCTGGCCGCAGTGCCAGCGCAACCGGGATGGTCGTTTGCCGGCATCGGTTATTTCTCTTCCGTGTCAGCGGGAGGCGACAAGACGTTTTCTCGTGGCGCTCGCGTGGAGGCCGGTCTTGATGCCCGCGCCAGCCTCGGAATTATCAATGCAACCTATGTCTTCGCGAATCCTGTGCTCGGCGCGCAAGCCGCCGTCGGGATGATGTCGATTGTCGGTAGGACGCGGTCCACCATCGATGCAACCCTGTCGGGGCCGAATGGCAACGCCATCTCCGGTTCGCGGACCGATACGGTCTCTGGAGTCGGAGACTTGTATCCGATCGCGACCCTGAAATGGAATCAGGGCGTTCACAATTTCATGGCCTATGTCACGGGCAATATCCCGGTCGGAGCCTACGAAACACTGCGGGCCGGCAATATCGGACTTGGGCACGGCGCCATCGATGGCGGCGGTGGGTACACCTATTTCAATCCCCAGACCGGTCATGAATTTTCGGCCGTTGCCGGGCTCACCTACAATTTCAAGAACACCGATATCGACTACCGCAGCGGCGTTGACTTCCACGTCGACTGGGCAGCCTCCCAGTTTCTTTCCAGGCAATTGCATGTCGGAGCGGTCGGCTACTTCTACAATCAGTTGACCGGGGACAGCGGCAGCGGAGCGATCCTCGGCGATTTCAAGTCTCGGGTCGCTGGCGTGGGCCCCCAGATCGGCTACATTTTTCCGGTAGGCACAATGCAGGGCTATCTCAATCTCAAGGGATACTGGGAGTTCGCCGCCCAAAACCGGCCAGAGGGGAAGAACGTTTGGTTGACCTTTGCGATCTCGCCAGCGCCCCCGATGCCAAGTAATCCGATGGTGCGAAAGTAATCGGGAGCGGGGATTTCTACCACCGCGGACCTCGGTGTGCTTGTCGACACAAGCCTCTTGGCGGTGATGAAACTCGAGCCGCTTGGTGTCGTTGGGGCGCCGCCAGTCGTAGGGGGCTACGTGACATTTACCCATGGCGCCGATATGTTTGAACATCGGAAAATGAGCAAGGGGTCGCGGTGTCCGGGACCGTTACGTCGATTACCGACCGACGTTCGGTATGGGGAATGAGCAATGAGCAAGGTGTCGCCTCGGTCGAAATACGGCGCGGCCGGACCTCCCCCGGCAACCTCCGGGGAAAGACCTGGGCGTCGCCGCGAACGTGCTAGTATCGCTGCCGCTATATTCGCACTCCGAGGGGAAAAACCATGGTGGATCGGTTCATATTCGTCCTAGTAATCGCAGTGATCCCTGCCGCCATCTTGGCAACTGCTTACCGCTGGCTCAGCATCGAGTTCGCGCTCAGCGTCGTCTGGGCAACGACCCTTCTGACCATTGCGGTAGGATTATGGAAGTATTGGCAAGATCCCGAAGCGTATGATCGGCCAAGCAAGTAAAGGGCGGCGAAGTTCCGGGTCAACGCGGTACTTCGTACCGCGCTGCGCCGGGGACACGGCACTTCCGATCACGCCCTGACCAGCGGTCCCGGTGATTTGCGGTAGCTCTTCACGATCGCGTCCGCGCTCAAATAGGCCAGCGCCTGGATCGTCAGCGTCGGATTGAACCCGCTCGACGAGCAGAAGTTTGCGCTGCCGATCACGAACAGATTGGGGATGTCCCAGCTCTGCCCGTATTTGTTGACCACCGATTCCTTAGGGTTGGCGCCCATGCGCACACCGCCCTGGTGGTGCGAGCCGGGCGCGCCGGGGCTGAAGCCGGATGGCCAGACATGGGTGGCGCCCATGGCGCGGCCGATCTCGGTGATCTTGGCGGTGATGAACTCGAGCCGCTTGGTCTCATTCGGGCGCCGCCAGTCGTAGGTCATGCGCGGCGCCGGCAGGTTCCAGGCGTCACGCACATCGGGATCGAGGTCGATCGTCTGGCCGGGGTAGGGCAGCTCTTCGGTCTGCCCGGTCATGGCCATGTAGCGCGTGTAGTATTTAGCGAAGAAGTCGCGATAGCCTTCGCCCCAGCGCGGCACGCCGGGAGGCGGCGGCATTGCCATCATCGTCCCGATCGGCCCGCCTTCGATCGCGGCCGGATTGGCCGAGATCTGGGAGCCGCGGATGAAGCCGAGCCCGCTGTGGTCGAAGTTGTCGGCGTTCAAGTCGTCGATCGTATGTTTTTGGGCGCTCGGGCCCATGTAGATATTGATGTGACGGTCGTCGAACGCCGCGAACACCCGCGTCTGGATGTGCGACATCAGGTGCTTGCCGAGATGCCCGCTGGAATTGGCGAGCCCGTCCGGGAATTTCTCGGTCTTCGACAGCAACAACAGCCGCACCGCGTCGTAGATGAACGGCGCCACGATGACGATCTCCGCCTCAACAGTGTTGTCGCGGGAGCCGTCCGGCCCGTAATACGACACGCCGGTCGCCCGACCGGAATTGTCAGTGTTGACGCGATAGACCATCGCGTTGGTGAGGAGCTTGAAGTTGCCGGTCGCGTCGGCATCCGGCAGGTTGGTCACGAGCGTCGATGATTTCGCGCCGATGTGGCAGCCGAAACCCTGGCAGTAGCCGCAATACGCACAAGCCGGGCGGCCTTTGTAGGGTTGCGACAGGATTGCGCGCGGCGTCGAGAACGGGTGGTAACCGAGTTTCTTGCAGGCGGCGTCGAAGTTGACGCCGACCTGGTCGAGTTGCAGCGGCGGCAGCGGAAACTCGCGTTGCCGCGGCGCCTCAAACACGTTGCCGCCCGCGATCTTCTGGCCGCGCAAATTGCCGGCCTTGCCCGACACGCCGAGCTCATACTCGATGCGGTCGTAATAGGGCTCGAGCTCGGTGTAGCTCAGCGGCCAGTCGATGACCGACGAGTCCTCCGGGATCGCAGTCCTGCCGTAGCGCTCGATCGTGTGCGAGCGCACCCGGAAGTCGTCTTCGTGGAAACGCCAGGAGACCGCACCGTAATGCACGGTGCCGCCGCCGGCCTGGTTGCCGTAGCTTTGCGAGGCGATCGGCGTCGCGCGCGACTTGGTGTTGGGGCGCCATGTGACGGGCTGGCGCCGCACGTCCGGGCGCAAGTCCTGGCGCTGGAAGTAACGCAGCTCGTCCTGCGGGGCGAAGTCCTTGGTCGCAAGCCGCGGTCCGCGTTCGAGCCCGATGACCTTGAATCCCGCTTTGGCGAGTTCGGCGGCGAGGATGCCGCCGGCAGCGCCGACGCCGACGATGACGACGTCTGTCTTTTCGGTTGCCATGGCTCAAGCCCTCCGTACCGGGGCCCGCGCTTGCAGGCCGATGATTTCTTTGCCGGCGTAGGCTTCCTTGCTCAGCATGTCCTCGGTCGTGAACACCGGAATGGCGCCGGGGAAGCCGACCAGCCGCCAGCCGGCGAAGTCCTTGTTGCCGCCGTAGATCGGGTCGGAAAACATCCCTTCGATGGTGTGGGTGCGCAGCGTGTTGAAGAACGCCTGCGGACGCGGCCAGCCGAACTCGGTGGCCTTGCCGGTTTCAAGCGCGCGGATAACTTCGTCCTGCCGCGCGGCGCCGAGCGCAACGAACGAGGTCTTGTAGGTTTTCTGGCAGTAGGCCTCGAGCGAAGTGAGCCCGCGCCGATAGAAGTCCTGCAGGTGCGCGTAGGCGCCGGCGAGGGCGAGGTCGATATAGTTGAGCACGCCGGCGTCGAGCGCGCCCGGCTTGCCCGGCGCGCCGGGCATCAGCCGTTCGGTAAACGCCGCGACCGTGGCGGCGTCGTCCGCATTCAGGAACGCGCCGTGGCCGGTGCTGGGTGGATGTTGATGCACGGCGGGCTGCGCCGCGCTCTGTTGGTGATGCTGTTGTGCTTGTGCGAGGGACGTCGGGACCGCCCCGACGCCTGCGCCCGCGACTGCCGTCATCGCCGCACGCAAAAGGAATGCGCGGCGAGCCTCGTCGAGCTCGAGCATGCTTCCGTCCTCCCTGTGTCACCGGGCTCTTGAGCCGACCCGGTGTTGCGTGAAACGCTACGCCGATTTACCTTTGTGCGGAAGATAAGAATGCCTCCAAATCGAGGGTGCCTGATATGTCGAGCGCGCGGCTTCCGGTTCTTGAGAAATTCATCCACGAACTGCGCAAGGTCTGGTCGACCAACGCCGACAACCAGAGCCGGATGGAGAGGGCGAAGCCGCTGCTCGAAAAATTCGTGATGGAGCCGACGCTCAAGGCCCATTCAAGGGATTGGCCCTCGACCGAAGGCCACAAGAACCTCCTGCTCTATGTCGATCCCGACTACGACTTCGTGATCAACGCGGTGGTGCGGGTGCCGGGCCGTAAGGGCTCGATTCACGACCACGCCAATGCCTGGGTGCTCTACGGCCTGCTCGACGGCACCGAGAGCTTGGAGCGGTATGATCGTATCGACGACGGCAAGAGGCCCGGTTACGCCGAGTTGAAGCTCGCGTCGGTGACGACCGGCAGCCAGGGTAAGGTCGACCTGGTGCCGCCGCGCTCGATTCACGCGGAGCAGGGCGGCGACACCCGCTCGGTTGCGATCATCGTGCGCAGCCGCAAGCTCGGCGAGGGCACGGTGCTGCAGGGGCGTTATGACCCTGCCACCAAGACCCGGACCGAAGGTTACGGCCCAACCCAGGTGCCGTACGAGCTGGTGGCCTGAGCGCCGAGCGAAAACGCGCGCAATCCCAAGATATTGCGGTAATCCCCTGCCGCGGCGCTACCGCTTGGCGCTGCGCAGGGGATGTGGTAATCGCGCTGCCGCAGGAGAATTTTATGGCAGCCACCGATCCAACCGCAAAAAATCAAGTAGCATCAATGTTTTCGACCTCACTCGCGGAGGCCGATCCGGAGATCGCGGCGGCCATCGGCAAGGAGCTTGATCGTCAGCGTGACGAGATCGAGCTGATCGCGTCCGAGAACATCGTAAGCAAAGCCGTGCTCGAAGCGCAGGGCTCGGTGCTCACCAACAAATACGCGGAAGGGCTGCCCGGGCGCCGCTACTACGGCGGCTGCCAGTATGTGGATATCGCCGAAACCCTGGCGATTGAGCGCGTTACCAAGCTTTTCGGATGCAGGTTCGCAAACGTACAGCCGCATTCCGGCGCGTCGGCCAACGCCGCCGCCTTCATGGCGCTGATGGCGCCCGGCGACACCTTCCTCGGCCTCAATCTGGCGGCCGGCGGACATCTCACCCACGGTTCGCCCGTCAACATGTCCGGCCGCTGGTTCAAGCCGGTGCCCTACAGCGTGCGCCGCGACGACCACCGCATCGACATCGACGAGGTTCGCAACCTTGCCCGCGAGCACAAGCCGAAGGTGATCATTGCCGGCGGCAGCGCCTATCCGCGCATCATCGATTTTCGCGCCTTCCGCGCGATCGCGGACGAGGTCGGCGCCAAGCTGATGGTCGACATGGCGCACTTCGCCGGGCTCGTGGCCGGTGGCGTTCATCCGTCGCCATTCCCGCATGCGCATGTGGTCACCTCGACCGCGCACAAGACGCTGCGCGGCCCGCGCTCGGGCTTCGTCCTCACCGATGACGAGGAGCTTGCCAAGAAGATCAACTCGGCCGTGTTCCCCGGCCTGCAGGGCGGCCCGCTGATGCACGTGATCGCGGCCAAGGCCGTGGCGTTCGGCGAGGCGCTGAAGCCCTCGTTCAAGGTCTACGCCAAGAACGTGGTCGAGAATGCCAAGGCGCTGGCCGAGACGCTGAAGTCCAAGGGCTTCGACATCGTCTCCGGCGGCACCGACACGCATCTGATGCTGGTCGACCTGCGGCCGAAGCGGTTGACCGGCAAGGTCGCCGAGGCGGCTCTCGGGCGCGCCTACATCACCTGCAACAAGAACGGCATCCCGTACGACCCCGAGAAGCCGATGGTGACATCAGGGGTCCGGCTCGGCACGCCGGCCGGCACCACGCGCGGCTTCGGCATCGCGGAGTTCAAGGAAGTCGGCGAGATGATCTCCGAGGTGCTCGACGTGCTGTCGCAGAAGGGTGCCGAAGAGGACGCGCTGATCGAAGGTACGGTGCGTGAGCGGGTCAAGGCATTGGTGAAGCGGTTTCCGATCTATCAATAACGACGTCACGTCCGCCGCGGCGCGGCCATGACGGGGAGAGGGAAGCGAGATGCGCTGCCCGAACTGCGCGAGCCTCGATACCCAGGTGAAGGATAGCCGGCCGACGGAGGATTCTTCCGTCATCCGGCGCCGGCGCGTTTGCCTCGCCTGCAATTTTCGTTTCACGACCTTCGAGCGCGTGCAGCTGCGCGAGCTCACCATCATCAAGCGCAACGGGCGCCGCGTGCCGTTCGACCGCGACAAGCTCCTGCGCTCGGTGCAGATCGCGCTGCGCAAGCGTCCGGTCGAGCCCGAGCGGATCGACCAGGCGGTGTCGAAGATCGTGCGCGAGCTGGAGAGCCAGGGCGAGAGCGAAGTCTCGTCGGAGGCGGTCGGCGAGCTGGTGATGGAGGCGCTGCGTTCGCTCGATGACGTCGCGTATGTACGCTTCGCCTCGGTCTATCGCAATTTTCGCGAGGCCAAGGATTTCGAGCAGTTGCTCGGCGAATTGTCGAGCGAGGACGAGCCCAAGCCGGCGCCGGCGCCGGCGCGGAAGTAGCTTTCAGCCCGTCGCCTCCCGCACTGCCTTCGCTACGTCCTTGGCCTTGTCGAACTCTGCGCGGCGCGCGGCGATCTCCTCGGATGACAGCCGCTCGATATTGCAATAGTCGAGCTTCCAGGCGGGACTGTCGGACCATTTCAGCGGCGACTGCACGGTCGTGCGCGGCCCTGGCGCGGTTTCGAGCACCCGTAAGGCAAGGTCGAGGGTTGTCGCCTGCGAAGCCGGATCGCGCGGGCGGCCCGCGGCATTCCCGAGCGGGAAGTCGGAGAACAGGAACCGCGGCACGCCGACATGTTCGACGATGTCCTTGGCGCAGCCCATCACCACGGTGGCAATGCCATACTCCTCCAGCGCGCGGGCGGCGAGGCTCGCGCTCTGGTGACAGACCGGGCAGTTGGGCACAAGGATCGCTGCGTCGGCGCCGTCGGCCTGGCAGCGGGCGACGAGCTCCGCGCAATCCGTCTCGATGGTGACGCGCTGGCTGCGATTGGTCGGCAGGCCGTGGAAGTGCGGCGCTACCGATCGGATGCGGCCGTGCGCCGCGGCGGCGCGCAGCGCGGGCAGGGGAAAGTAGCTGCCGGAATCTTCCGCCGTCGTGTGGGCGCGGTCGATGGCGAGGTGCGAGATGCGCAGGTCATGATCCTTCGCTGCATCGCCGGAATACACGCTGTAGAACTTCGCTGCCGCGTTATAGGGCGCGCCGGGGCGCTGATCGCCTTTGTCCGGCTGGTAGGGCGCGGCGGTGGTGACCAGCGCTACGCGGCATTCCGAGAGCGGTTTGTGCAGCGGTTGGAACGGCACGCTGGTGTAGTGCGTCCACTCGTACGGCGCGCCGTAGCCGAGCGCGGCATAGTAGGTCCTGATCCGCTGGAGGTATGGGATCGGTGCGTCGACTGTGGTCCCAGAGTGTACCGCGGGCGGGCTCATGCTGGTGCCCTGTTTCCGGCGTTCGTGATGCGCACAGTCTCACACGAACGCCGGAAACGAAAGGGCACTAATTCTGCATCACGCGCCGAAGCGCGTCGATGGTCGCCTTCGGCAGCTTCATCGTGTCGCGCGTGACCGCATCCATCTGCTCGCCGGTCGCGCCGTCGATCATCAGCTTGCGCTTTTCGGTCGTAGCGATGAATTGCGGATCCTTCATCATGGCCGCAAACGCCGCCCGCAGCGCGGCCATGCGCTCCGGCGGCACGCCGGGCGGCGCCAGGACCGAGCGGCCGATCTCCGAGGTGCCGGCGAGGGCGCTCATCACAGCGCGCCCCTCGTCGCCGGTCGAAAGCTCGCTCATGGTCGGTGTGTTCGGCAACATCGAATATCTTTTGAGACCGCTCTGATACAGGAGCACAGCCTTGCCCTGCAGCCATTCCGGGAACTGGACGATGATGGCTGGCAGCGATTCGCCGCCATTCACGTCGACCTCGCCGCGCTCGACGGCGAGCTGAATTTCCGCCGTGCCGCTGTAGCCGGTGACGATCTTGAACTTGGATCCGGCATAGGCATTGAGGGCGCGGGCATAGATCGCCGAGGTCGAGGTCGACTGGCCGGCGCCGACGGTGACTTCACGTTTGCGCGTGTCGGCGAATGAGGTGAGGCCGCTCTTGGGCAACGCCACGGCGACATCGACCATCGAGGTGAGCCGACCGAGATAGCTGAAGCGGCGCGGGTCGATGCCCATCTTGTCGTCGACGAGCAGGGTCAGTGCGAGCTGCTGGGCAACGACGCCGAGATGCGTGCCGTCCTGTGGCGCGACCCGATAGAGATAGTCGACCGCCTTGAAGCCGCCGGCGCCGGGCATGTTGACCGCAATGACGGTCGGATTGCCGGGAATGTGGCGGCCGAGAAACTCGGTCGCGACACGCCCGTAGAGATCGTAGTTGCCGCCCGCCCCGTAGCCGATGAACACACGTACGGTCTTGCCGCGGTAGAAGTCGGCGATCGACTCTGCGTGTGAGGCCCCGGCAAAGGCCAGTTGCGAGACGAAAATCGCAAATAGCGTTGTAAAACACCCTCGCATACGCGACATGGTCGTTGTCTCCCTGTTACGGCGCGCCTACTTGTTTCTTCCACGTTGTCCACGGGCGATCGACGTTCTGCGCCTTGAGTTGCTCGAACTCGTTGAGGAAACTGATCGGGCCGCCGAGCATCACGGCCTGCATCTGCAGCTTGGCATTCACCTCGGTGTAGATCGCGCGGAATACCGCGGTCTTGAGGTCGGGGCCAGCGACCGCGTTGCCGTGGCCGCGCATCAGGATGACCGAGCCCTTGCCAAGCTCCTGCGCCAGCGACCGGCCGAGCTCGTTTGTGAGCACCAGCATGTTGTTCTGCACGCCGGCGTGCTTGCGGATTTCCCACACTGGCACGCCCTGGCCGAGGAAATGCCCGTTGTGGAAGATCGCGCGCAGCGGCTTCTCGGTCACGCTGAACGGGATGATGGTCGGCGAGTGGCTGTGCACGACCGCGTTGACGTCCGGCCGCGCCTGGTAGATCTGGCCATGGATGAAACGCTCGCGATAGGGCGAGCGGCCGTTGGCGTCGATTGGATTGCTGTCGAGATCGAAGGTGATGATGTCGGCCACCGACACGTCGCGCGGCGCCATCGCCTGCATCTGGAGGTAGCGGTCGGGATTGCGCGGATCGCGCACGCTGACGTGCCCGAAGGAATCGAGGACGCCGTTCTCCGCCAGGATGTGGTTGGCCGCGACCAGATCGGTGGCCACCAATGGATCGAGATCGGCATAGCCCGCGCCGAATTTGTCCCTGCTCGTGTCAGCCATCAGTCCTCGCCAATGGTCCGCCGGTTGTGAATAGGGTCGAACTCTTCGCATTCATTGCGCGGGCGTCTGCCCTAGGTCTAGGTCGGCTTGCGAAATTTGGTACCCCATTTCTCGGAACAACTGTTGTTCGTGCTAAGGGGGCGGCGCAGCATCGCATCCTCGGGCGGCCGGTCCGCGAGTTGGCGAGCGCGCTTCCCGGCCACCTTGCTGGCGACAGGTCGAACAGCTATCAAACCCTGTCAAAACAAGAGCCTATGCGAGGAAACGAATGATCCGTCAGACCGGCTTGTCCGGACTTCTCCTCGCTGTCGCCCTCGCTTCAGCAGCCCACGCCGACGACGTTGCCTATTTCTACAAGGGCAAGACCGTCCGGGTGATCATCGGCACCGGCGTCGGCGGGACGTATGGTGTCTACGGCCAGCTGGTGGCGCGGCATTTTGGCCGTTTCGTGCCGGGCCATCCCACCGTGGTGATGCAGTCGATGCAGGGGGCGGGCGGCTTCACCGCGCTCAACTGGCTCGGCACCGCCGCGCCCCGCGACGGCACCATCGTCACCATCGGCCACATCAATATCGTGCACGAGGGCCTGTTCAACATCGAGGCGAAATTCAACCCGCGCGAATTCCTCTGGCTCGGGCGGTTCACGAGCTTCGCGTCGATCGGCGTCGCCTCCAGGAAGTCCGGCGTCCGATCGCTCGCCGATGCCAAGGCGCGTGAAGTCGCAGCCGGCGCGCCCGGGATGCAATCGGTGCCGGCGCAGGCTCCCATCATCCTCAACAAGATCGCCGGCACCAGGTTCAAGGTTGTCGCGGGGTATCGCTCGACCGGCGAGAGCTTCCTGGCGCTGGAGCGCGGCGAGGTCGACGTGGCCGCGACGTCGATGGACGCGCTACGCTCGCTGCACTGGCCGAAGCTCGAAAGCGGCGAGCTCACGCCGATCTTCGTGCAAGGTGTGCGGCGGTTGAAGGAATTCCCCGATGCGCCAACGCTCGGCGAGTTCGGCAGCAACGAGATTGAGAAGGCGTTCCTCGGGGTTTTCAACGTCACGGCCGAGGTGGGACGCTCGCTGGCGACGCCACCCGGTACGCCGCCCGAAAGGCTGGCGGCCTTGCGCGCAGCCTACCAGGCGATGGTCGCCGACCCCGCATTCCTTGCCGACATCAAGAAGCTCGGCGTCGAGCTCGATCTCCTGCCGGGCGCCGAGCTTCAGGAGGTGATCAGCTCGTCGATGAAGATGTCGCCGCAGACGCAGGAGCAGGCGCGCAAGTTTTACGAGGATCTGTTCAAGGGCCACTAGTCGCCAGTACGTTCGTTCGCCCGGAGGCTCGCAGCGTGATGACATCCCTGGTTGGTATCGCCGCAAGCGCGATGGCGTTCTGCATCGCGATAAGCGGCATCGCCACAGCGCAAACCTGGCCCGATCGCCCAATCCGCGTGCTGATCAGCTTCCCGCCGGGCGGCAGCTCGGATGCCATCGGCAGGATCGTCCAGCCCGGCCTGGAGAAGCGTCTGGGGCAGACGATCGTTCTCGAGAACCGTCCCGGCGCCGGCGGTGTGAT
Source organism: Xanthobacteraceae bacterium (assembly GCA_019745775.1). Lineage (GTDB taxonomy): Bacteria > Pseudomonadota > Alphaproteobacteria > Rhizobiales > Xanthobacteraceae > VAZQ01. Next base: position 116,818 of record JAIESR010000028.1, read on the forward strand.
CGCGATCGACGCGGTCGCAAAGTCTGCGCCGGACGGATACACCCTTGGCCTGGGCGGCGCCGGTGCGCTTGGCGGCAATGTCGCGCTGGGCGAGAAGATGCCATACGACCCGCGCAAGGACTTGGCGCCGGTCACGGCACTGTCAGGCTCGCCCTTTATCCTCGCAGGCGCCCCGTCGCTCCCCGCCAGGTCGCTGCCCGAAATCATCGCCCTGGCGAAGCGCGAAAAGCTCGCCATCGGCCATGGCGGCAACGGCACGCTGATGCATCTCACCGCCGAGATGTTCAACCAGATGGCCGGCATCAAGCTGCCGATGGTGCCGTATCGCGGCATTGCACCTGTCGTGACCGACCTGATCGGCGGCCACGTCGCGCTCGGCATCGTCGATCCGCCGTCGGCGGTGGCGGCGATCGAGACCGGCAAGATCAAGGCGATTGCGATATCCTCGACCGCGCGGTTTCCGCGTCTGAAGGACGTACCAACATTTGCGGAGCAGGGCTTGCCCGATTTCGAGTCCAACGGATGGTTCGGCATCATCGCGCCGGCCAAGACGCCACCGGCGGTGGTTACGAAGCTCAGCGCAGCGCTGGTCGCGGAACTCAAGGACCCGTCGGTGGTCGAACGCATCCGCGCGCTCGGTGCGGAGCCGATGCCGCAGACGCCGGAGGAGTTCTCCGCCTTCATCGTCCGCGAGATCGACAAGTGGACGAAGGTGGTGGCAGCGTCCGGCGGGCTGCCGAAGTAGCTACACCGCCACGCCGTCGGCGAGTTTCTCCCAATCGACCACGCCGATGAGCGGCTCACCGGCCTGATAACGGCGCAGGTTCTCGGCAAAGATCGTGTTAAAGCGCTCGGAGCCGTCCTTGCCGCAGCCGGCACTGTGCGGAGAGATCAGCACATTCTCGAAGGTCCAGAGCGGGCTGTCCTCGGGCAGCGGTTCGACCGTGGTGACGTCGAGCGCCGCACCGCCGATGCGCTTTGCTGTCAATGCGCGGATGAGCGCGCCCTCGTCGACCAGATCACCACGGCCGACATTGATGAATAACGCGTCGCGCTTCATGCGGGCAAATTCGGCGTCACTGAACATGCCGACCGTGTCAGGTTCGACCGGTAGGCAGAGCACCACCGCGTCCGCCTGGGGTAACACCTCATGCAGCGCTTCGCGCTTGACTGCCTGATCAACGGTTGGCCCGGCGCGGCCGGCGCGCGTCACGGTGATGACGCGCATGTCGAAGGCCTTGGCCTTGCGCGCGATCTCTTGGCCGATGGCGCCGAAGCCGACGATCACCAGCGTCGCATCCTCGAGCGTGCGCGCGGTCTCGTGCATCCGGTCGCGGATCCAGTCGCGCCGTGTGCGCGCCTGCTCGATCTCGCGGAAACGGCGGAAGCTCGCGAGCAGCAGCAGCATGGCGTGCTCGGCGACTGTCGGCCCCTTCACGCCGGGTGCGGCACACACCGGGATGCCGCGCGGCATGCCGAAGCGGATGCCGCGCTCGATGCCGGCGGTCCAGAACTGGATCCAGCGAATATCCTGGCCGTGCGCCATCACGATGCGGCCGACTTCCTCGTCGTAGAATCGATTGTTGGCGATCAGGAGTTCGGCGCCGGGCAGGATGTCGCGCAGCTCGGCCGCATTGCGCGCCGCCGCGATGTCGAGCGATGGATGGCGCGACAAGAGTGGAAACAGCTCGTCCTTGGCGAACTGCTGCATATAGGCGGCGCGGATGCGCCCGTTGGTGCTCATGCCGGTGCCGCTCCGTCCCCGGCGCTATTCGTAGAATGCGCCCGGGATCGGCACGCCTTTCGAGCCCTTGTTGGCCTTGGTGTGAGCGCCGAACGCCGCGCCCTGCGTGTCCTGCCGGCCGCTGTTGTCGACGGCGGTGTCGCCGGCGACCGGCTGCCAGACATTGCCGACCCGCAGCAGAATCAGCGGCTCATCGGAGGCGGTCTCGAACTTATAGAGCGCGCCGGCAGGGAGGAGGATGCCTTCGTTGCGGCCAAGCTCGCGCGGCGGCTGGTCGGGCTGGTGGAAACGGGCGCGGCCTTGCAGCACGATGAAGGTGTGGTCCTCCTTGGCGTGGGCGTGGAATTCGTTCTCGCCACCTTCGGCGTAGCACTTGATCGCGACGTTCATCGCGCCGACCTCGCCTTTGCTCGACGCCAGGATAGTGTGGCTACGCCCTGCGCTTAGCAGCGGCGTGCGCAGGCGGAAGACTTGCGCCTTCAGGTCGGACTCAATCGATGCGGTGGCCATCGTCCATCCTCCAAATTCTATCCGCCGGCTGCGATCTGCTTGGCGACGTCGACCACCTTGGGAGGCGTGGCGTAGATGCGCTTGACCAGCGTAGCCACGTCCTCGCCATTGAGCGGTGACAGCTCCATCTTCTGCTTCTTCACGTCGGCGAGGAAGTCTGCGTCCTTGGTGGTGGCGTCGAAGGCATAGCGCAGGGCGGCGAGACGGTCGGCCGGCACGCCAGGCGGCGCAAAGTAGGGGCGGCCCATCTCGAGCGGCGCCAGCAACACGTCGACGAGCTGTTTGTCCTCGACCCTCTGCGCAAGATCGAGGATCGAGATGACCTGCGGGATGTCCGGATGCTTGCGCAACGCGAACTGCGCGAGCACGGCGACCTTGTTGTCCTTGATCCAGTGCTGGTAGCGGGAAACGATCGAATCCCAGCCAAGGCCGCAGCGGCCCTGCACCTCGCCGCGCTCCATCGCGATGTGGACCTCGATCGACCCCTTGTAGCCGTGCACCAGCCGCATCCGGGTTCCGGCAATGCGGTTGAGAAGCCGCGCCTGGATGGTGTCCGACGAGGTGGGTCCGCTCGATCCCATCAGCATCTCGCCCCTGCGCAGGTCATCGATGGTGCGGAACGGCGCGGCGTGCCAGGCGACGCACACGCTGACCTCGCTGTTGAGGCTGCCGATCCACGAAAGCCTGCCGGCGTCGATGCGGGTCGCCTCTTCGCCGAACAGCGGGTCGAAGGCGATATTGCGCAGCGTCGTGCCGAAGGCGGTGCCGTCGGCGGGCGCCACGTTGTAGACGTGGTTCATCGCCTGCCTGCCGCCGCCGGCCGGCATGTTGCGGAAGACGATCGCGGGATTGCCGGGGATGTGCTTCGAGATGTAGCGGCCGAGCACGCGGCCGTATTGATCGTAGCCGCCGCCGGGCGGCGTTCCGATATAGAGGTCGATCTGCCTGCCCTTGTAGAACTCGGCCACGCTCTGTTGCGCGGAGGCGGCACCACAGGCCAACGTACCGGCGAGCGCGAGCAGGATCGCAACGCGGCGCCTCATAGGACCATTCTCCCCGGGGACTTATTGTGTTTGTGTGCCCCGCACGAGTTCTGCGTGCGGGGTCTGCTTATCAGCGCCGGCAGGTTCAGCCGCGCGCCGCCATTTTCTCGCGGGTGCCGGGTGCCTGGTGGATGGCCGTCCCCTTGGGAAGGTCGAACATCCCGGGCTTCAGCGTGTCGAGGAAGGCCAGCGCCTCGGACGTCTTCACGACGTCGGCATACTTCGCGTTCATGTCGCAAAGGTTGATGGCATGGCTCGCCTGCGAGCGGTCGAAGCAGCCTTCTTCGGCGATCGCGACCCGGTAATTGAGGCTGAAGGCGTCGAGCACGGTGGCGCGCACGCAGCCCGACGTGGTGGTGCCGGTCATGATCACGCTGTCGCAGCCGAGCAGCGTCAGGTAGCTCGCCATGTTGGAGCCGAAGAAGCCCGACGGCTTCTGCTTGTAGATCACGATGTCCTGCGGCGCCGGCGCAATCGGCGCGACGATCTCGTTGCCGTCGATGTTCGGCACCAGCGCGTGGACGTCCTCGTTGTTGCGGTTGTTCTTCCAGCTCCAGGAGCCGGAATCCCAATTGTCGTCGCGGCGCACGCCGGTGGTGTAGATCACCGGCACGCCCTTCTCGTGGCACTTGTCGATCAATGAGCGGATATAGGGCAGGGCGGTCCAGGCATCCTCGCCGCAGGAGTTCCGCCAGCGCTTGATCGATTCCAGGATGGGCTCGGGCCGGTCGCCGCAGAACGCCCAATTCACGTCGATAATGACAAGCGCCGGACGCTTGCCGAAGCCGCCGCGCGTACCGTAGCCGGACGCTTCGAAAACCGCCCGATCGCGCTCGGTGAGAAATTTAGTCCAGACGGGCTCCGACATGCGACCTCCTGTTCGTATTGCTCTTCCGGGCCAGAAACCAACCCAGGATAGGGCAACGAATGCGAAAGGTCGATCACGCCGAATAGCCGCAGGCAAGCAGGATAGCCGCAGGCGAGCAGGGGAAGCCGGCTCGGTGAAACCGGCTTCCCCGTCCTTCCAGCGAGCCCGAGAGGGACGGCGGTTTAGGCCCGCTGGTCGACCGTTGCAGCCACCGGTGCTGGTTTCGGTTCCGTCATCCTCACGGCGACGACCCAGGCGCCCCACAGGATCAGGAAGAACATGGTCAGGAAGATCGGCATGCTGATCCAGGGCGCCACCTTCTCGATGGCGAGGCAGACGAACACGGCGATGGTGTCGGCGATGGTCGACAGCACGAGATAGTAGGTGATCAACTTCATGGGTTCTCTCCACGGCGAGCGCCTAAAACCGATGGTTTCGGCTTTCGCTTCGAGTCGGCCGTTGGTCCGGATCTGTGCCGGGACGTCGGCGACGGACGGATTGAGCGCCCAAATGCGGCGGAGGGGTCCGGTCAGGCCGAGGCTATGGGAGGATTTCCGCCCACGGGAACGGAAAAAAAGCACCGACCCGACCGGGTCTCGTTGCATGAGCAGGGCGCGGTTTCTCACGCGTGTTCGCGCAACTCTCGCAGGAGAGCGGCGCGACCTGGCTCAGGCAGTGGTCGGGGGTGCCCGGGGAGGCGAGGCGCAGGGCTGGTGGCTCGGACCGGCCCGGTCGCTCTCGTGGAGGATGCGCGATTGAATCGCTAAGTCTTGCCAGACAATGGTGACGACGGTGCGGACGACACGATCGTCCGGGATGTCGTCTTCGTCGGCCTGCTGATTGAACGCGACGTCCGCGACATCCTGGGTCAGGCCGCCCCGCACCGCAGGGGCCATCGCACTACTGGTGCCTGACGATGTCGCCGTCGCGCGGGTTTCCGGCCCGCCAATGCTCGTGCCCGGTGCCCCGCACAAGAACACCAGCGCCAAGAGGGCGGGAAGGAGGGTCGAGAACGAGCGCCGAAGCATGGAGGTGACATTATGCGGCGTGCCGTGGTCCTGCAAGGCCGAGCCGGTTCACATGGTCCGCGAATTCGGGGGCAACAAGGGGGCTTGCGCGGCCGATACGGCGGCCCTAAGCCGATTCCGTGCCGGGCCTAGACTAAAGGCTTGGGTTCCAGGTTGGGGGGGTAATGCCATGACCAATGAAGAGCGGGCTGCGTTGATCGAGCTCTTGGACCGCCTTGGGTTCAGTGACGACGCTGCGGTTCTGGAGGCCGCCCGCACGCTCAGCCGCAAGGTGGCCGAGGCCGGACTGTCCTGGAACGACATCATCGCGCTCGATGATGCCGCCCCGGCTGACGAGCCGGAAGAGGTGGCGGCGCCCAGCGCCGATGCCGACGAGACCACGCGGCTGATCGACCGCCTGCTGCGCAAGGGCGTGTCGGAGAATTTGCGCGAAGACCTCACCGATATGAAGCGCCAGCTCGCCGCGGGAGAACTCGACAACGACGACCGGCGCTACCTCCGCGCGCTGGCCAAGCGGCTGGGCGTGTAGCCGCTACGCCACGTCCGGCTGAAACTTGGTCGCGACCCCGTTGATGCAATAGCGCAGGCCGGTCGGCGGCGGCCCGTCGGGAAATACGTGCCCGAGATGGCTGCCGCAGCGGCTGCAATGCACTTCGGTGCGCAGCATGCCGTAGCTGCGGTCCTCCGTGGTCTCGACCGCACCCTTGACCGGATCGTTGAAGCTCGGCCAGCCGGTCCCGCTCTCGAACTTCGTCTTCGCGACGAACAGCGGCTGGTCGCAGCCGGCGCACACGAACGAGCCCTGGCGCTTCTCGTACAGCAGCGCGCAACTGCCGGGCCGTTCGGTGCCGTGCTCGCGCATGATGTGATACTGCTCGGGCGTCAAGAGCTTGCGCCATTCCGCTTCGGTGTGGGTGACGGGGTATTGCTTCGTCTGCTGCATGGGATGTTCCTTCGAAGCCTGGACGCGAGGGGGCGGGGCTTTCGCCCCGCCCCCGATGTAGTTATCGACGTCGCACGGTTCTAGCCGCGCGTCGCCTTGAAGGCGCTGCCGCCGGCGGTGCCTTCCATGCTGTTGCCGTCGACCTTGCCGGTGTACTTGGTGCCGCCGGCGGTGAATTCGATCTCGGCGCCGGTGAGCTTGCCATCGGTGATCGGCACTTCCTTTCCGGCGATCACCGCCGTGCCGTTGAGGACCTGGAAGCGCTGCTGGAGGCGGAGCTCCCCGTTCGGCAGCTTCCACGTCCCGCCGACCTTGGCCGGGACCACCCAGTAATGCGCGGTGCAGTACTGGCAGCCGTCGAACCCGTTGACGGTGGTGTCGGGGCGCCACTCGCCCATGTCGAAGGAGTTCGAGGCCACGCGGGTGCCCGGCCGCATATCAAGGATGGTCGGGCGCAGCTTGGCGTTCAGGCTGGTGAGCAGATAGAGCGTGATGATATTGGCCTTGGAGAAGTCGGTCTGGAAAATGTCGCCGTGGATGAAGGTCGCGCGATCGCTGACCTTTTCCTTCTCTGCGTTGGCCCGTGACAGCGCAACCATGTCCGGATTGTATTCGACGCCGAAGGCCTTGGCGCCGCGTCTGGCGGCGGCGATCACGGTGCGGCCGTCGCCGGACCCGAGATCGTAGTGGATGTCGTTCGGCGTGACCTTGGTCAGGTCGAGCATCTTCTCGACCAGCGCCTCCGGGGTGGGCACCCAAATGACATCCTTGCCGGGCTGACCGACCTGCGGCTCGAACGGCTTCTTGCTGGGCTGCGCCAGCGCGATGCTCAAGGTCACCATCGCCGTGACGCCGGCAAGCGCCAGCGACCGGGTGACCGACTGTGTCAAACTCATTGATACCTCCGATGCAAGCGTGGCGGCGACGCCACGCCAAATGATTGCCCGCCGCGGGCGAATCTAGCCGGGCGCGGCAAGTCTGTCAGCAGTGTTACAGGCGTAGTTGACGCGGTTGTTACGTGACGTTTTGCGCCTGGTCGCGAACTTGCCAAGGCGTCGGAACGGGCACAGTCTGTCTCAAAAGCAAGCAGGCGAGCTGATGGCCGCGCCGCCGGCAAGCCAAAGAAAGTGATGGGAGCAAACGTGGAATGATGAGGCTCGTGGCGATATTGGCCGGCGCGTCTTTCTTGGGAGCGGGTCCAGCCGCCGCCGATGCGGTCGCCGATTTCTACAAAGGCAAGCAGATACGCTTCGTGGTGCGCACCACCGTTGGCGGCGACTACGATCAGTACACACGCCTGATCGCCCGTTTCATGGGCAAGTACATCCCCGGCCACCCGGCGATGGTGGTCGTCAACATGCCGGGCGGCGGCGGCATCACCGCGGCGAACTACATGGCGCAAGTTGCTCCACGTGATGGCACCGTGATCGGCATCGTCAGCCAGGGGCTCGCAGTCGACCAGGCGCTCGGCCAGTCGCCGCAGCTCAAGGCCGATCTCAAAGAGTTCAACTGGATCGCCAATGTCGTCCACTCGAACCAGTTGCTGGTGGTCTGGCATACGTCGCCGACCAAGACGATCGAGGATGCCAAGAACCGGGTGACCACCATCGGCACCACCGGGGCCGGCTCTTCGTCGGTGCAATATCCTGCGTTCTACAACAACGTGCTCGGCACCAAATTCAAGATCGTGTTCGGCTATCCCGGCGGCCAGCATATCGATCTGGCGATGGAGCGCGGCGAGGTCGAGGGCCGCGGCACCAATCCCTATTCGGGCTGGATGGCGTCGAAGCCGACCTGGATTCCGGAGAAGAAGATCATCCCGCTGATGCAGGCCGGCATCGAGAAGGAGCCGGCGCTGCCGGACGTACCGCTTATCATCGATCAACAGGTGCGCGCCGAGGACCAGCCGCTGTTACGGTTCATGGCGAATTCGTCGGCGGTCGGGCGGCCGCTCGGCACTACGCCGGGCGTGCCGGCGGAGCGCGTGGCGGCGCTCCGCAAGGCGTTCGAGGCGACCATCCGCGACCCGGAGTTCATTGCCACGGCCAAGAAAGAAAACATGGAAATCCGTCCCCAGTCGGCCGAGGTGCTGACGCAGGTGCTCATGGGAATTCTTAATGCGCCGCAGGACGTGCGCGACCGCATGAAGGTCGCGCTGCAGCCGCGCGACGAGCACACGCAGGAAATCAAGGTCGACAAGAAATAGGGCGGCGGACCACGATCTCAGCTGTCATGCCCGCGCTTGTCGCGGGCATCCACGTCTTGGTGACTGCGCCAAAGACGTGGATGGCCGGCACAAGGCGCACAAGGCCGGCCATGACAATAGCCTGTGTTAAGCAACCTTGCGCTGCCGCGCCAGCGCGTCGAGATGCGCGAGCACCTCGTCGACATGCATCACGTCCGCATACTTATGGTGCAGGTCGAACAGGTTGACCTTGTGCGTGATCATCGAGCGGTCGTAAGTGCATTCCTCGACCACGGTGTTGTGGAAGCCGTAGGAATAGGCATCGACGGTCGACGCGCGCACGCAGCCGGACGTGCTTTCGCCGCAGATGATCAGGCTGTCGATACCCTTCATCTGCAAATGGGCAATGAGCGGCGTGCCGAAGAAGGCGGAGGCGCGTTCCTTGTAGATCACGAGCTCGCCGGGCTCCGGTGCGAGCTCGGCCTTGATGTCGTAGACGTCGTCGGCGAGCTTCGCGAGATTCCGGTTGGTCGATTGCACGCCGCCGGTGTCGACATGGCGGGTCGAGTAGATCACCGGTACGCCGGCGGCTCTGGCGGCCGCGAACAGCTTCTGGGTGTGGGGCAGGGCGCGCCAGGCATTCTCGCCGCAGGAGCCGGAGAACTCCCGGTCGACCTCTTTCACCGGCCGATCGCCGCCGAGATAGGCCTTGTTGTAGAGATCGATCGCCAGCACCGCTGGATTAGCCCCGACATGCACGTCCCGCCGATAGGCCTGGTAGATCTGCAACGTGTCGGGATCGATCACGTCTTTCCAGCAATGGTCTTCAAAATCGCGCGCCATGATGAACTCCGGACGACCGCCTCCCGGTGAGGCAGTCGTCAGGCTAGCACATAAGGCGCGTCTTGTTCAGTCGTCAGCGCTTGGCGCTCCAGCCGGTCGAGGTCTGCGTGATACCCTCGATCGTCTTGCCGTTCACCCGTCCGATGTAGCGGGTATCGCCGGCGACGAAGGAGACGGTGTCGCCGATGACCTTGCCGTCGACAATGTTGAAAGTCGACGCGCCGGTGCGGAAGGTGCCGAGCAGGGTCTGGAAGGTCTGTTCCAGCCGCAGGTCGCCATCCGGCAGTTTCCATGTGCCTTCGACCTTGGCCGGCACGATCCACAGATGCGCACGGCAATAGGAGGTGCACTCGCCCTGCGCCTCGACCGTCTGCTCCGGCCGCCAGTCGCCCATGTCGAACGAATTCGACACCACGCGCGTGCCCGCCTTCATCTCGAGGATCTTCGGCCGCAGCTTCAGATTGATGCTCGGCAGCAGGAACATCGTGATCACGGTGGCCTTGGAGAAATCGGTGGCGAACAGGTCGGCCTGCGTGAAGGTCGCAAGCTCGGTCACGCCTGCTTCCTTGGCACTGCGCCGCGAAAGCTCAACCATGTCGGGATTGTATTCGACGCCGATCGCGCGGGTGCCCCGCTTCGCCGCGGTGATCACGGTGCGGCCGTCGCCGGAGCCGAGGTCCATCAGGAGGTCGTCGGGCCTGACTTGCGCAAGGTCGAGCATGCGGTCGACCAGGGCCTGTGCGGTCGGAACCCAGATCACGTCCTTGCCCGCCTGGCCGACGCGCGGCTCGAACGGCGCCTTCGGCTCTGCGAAGGCGAGGCCGGCTGCGACGATCGCCGCGGCGGCGAGGGGAAGCGACGAAGCAAACGATCGGTAGCCAGAAAACATCATGGCATCCTCCAAGACGAAATGATCAGGCGGGAGCTAGTCCACCAGCGCTCCCGCCTGCATGTCGCAGTCTTGCCTTTTGCTCAGCGGATGGCGCGCCAGCCGGCCGAGGTCTGGGCAATTCCCTCGATGGTGTTGCCGTTCACGCGGCCGGTGTACTGCGCCGTGCCCGCGGTGAAGGTGATCTGGTCGCCGATCACCTTGCCGGTGGAGATGGTCATGTTGCTCGCGCCCTGGCGTAGCGTGCCGGTGATGACCTGATATTTCTGCTCGAGCGTCAGCTCGCCGCCGTCCGGCAGCTTCCAGGTGCCCTGCACCTTGGCTGGCACGATCCACAGGTGGGCGCGGCACCAGGAGGTGCATTCCGGACCGGCTTGGATGGTCTGGTCCGGCGTCCAGTCGCCCATGTCGAACGAGTTCGACACGATGCGCGTGCCGGGTCGCAGGTCGAGGATCTTCGGACGCAGCCGCAGATTGATGTCGGGCAGGAGGAACAGCGTGATCACGTTGGCCTTCGAGATGTCGGCCTGGAACAGGTCGCCCTCGATGAAAGTGGCGCGGTCGCTCACGCCCGCCTGCTTGGCGGCGTCGCGCGCCAGCGCGACCATGTTCGGATTGTACTCAACGCCAACGGCGGTGGCGCCGCGCTTGGCCGCGGTGATCACGGTGCGGCCGTCGCCCGAGCCGAGGTCCATGTGGTATTCGCCCGGCTGAAGCTTGGCGATGTCGAGCATCCGGTCGACCAGCGCCTGCGGCGAGGGGACCCACACCACGTCCTTGCCGGGCTGACCGACGCGCGGCTCGAATTTTTCCGCAAGCGCTGCGCCGACCACGATCACGACCGCCAGGCACGAAAGCGCCAGCGACCGCGTGAAAGACTGCGATAACCTCATCACACCGGTCTCCAAATCAATGCGTGACGCACGCGCGCCGCGCCGTGGGGAACTGCCGCCAGGGCGGACATTAGCGACCCCGAGGACCTTTGTCAGTATCGATACGGGGCCGCCGTCAGGTGCGCGTTTACGACATTTTTTCGGAGCGCCAAGGGGTTGGCGGCGGGCGGTTGAAAGGTTGAATGCCACATAACGACATTAACTTTGCGCGCGCATTTGCCCCGGGCAGCGCTCGCCCGGCGCCCTTGGAGCGGGACCGAAAACGCGACATTCTTGCGTGAACCGAAAAGCGCGAAGAGGGCGCATGCGCGTGCCACAGGGAAGGACAACAGGATGCGGGTGATCTTGCATGCGGGTATCGGCCTTCTAGCGGTCGCCGCCATGGCCAGCGTGGCAACTCAGGCTTCGGCGCAGCTGGCGGTCGAGCAGTTCTACAAGGGCAAGTCGGTGGATATGATCATCGGCTATCCGCCGGCCGGGTCGAACGACACCTATGCGCGCGTACTGGCGCGCCATATCGGCCGGCACATTCCCGGCCAGCCCAATGTGGTGGCGAAGAACATGCCGGGTGCCGGCAGCTTCCTCGCCGTCAACCACGTGTACGGCGTCGCGCCCAAGGACGGCACCGTGCTCGCGATCGGCGCGCCGACGACGGCGCTCGACGAACGGCTCGGCACCGCCAATGTGCGCTTCAAGACCGCAGAGCTCGGCTGGATCGGCCGTGTGGATTCGCTCATCAACATCGTCTTCATGTGGCACACGTCAAAGGTGAAGACCTTCGCCGATGCGATGAAATACGAATCGACGTTGTCGGGGACCGGTGCCGGCTCGACCGTCTCGATCTACCCGACCGTGATGAATAACGTGTTCGGCACCAAGTTCAAGCTGATCATGGGCTATCGCGGCTCTGCCGAGGCGCAGCTCGCTGTCGAGCGCGGCGAGGTCGAGGGCCACTCGACCTCCTGGACTGCGGTGAAGGTCGGCCATCCGGAGTGGTGGCCGAAGAAGACGATCTCGATCCTGGTGCAGTTTTCGCTGTCGCGGCATCCGGAGCTGCCGGACATCCCGACCGCGGTCGATCTCGCGCGTAACGAGGAAGAGAAGCAGGTGCTGAGCGCGATCATGGTTGCGGCCGAAATCGGTTCGGCCTTCTTCACCACGCCGGGCGTGCCGCCGGAGCGGCTGGCGGCGCTGCGGCGGGCTTTCGACGCCACCATGAAGGACAAGGAATTCCTGGCGGAGGCGCTCAAGACCAAGCTGACGGTGGGCCCGATGAGCGGCGAGGCGCTCCAGAAGCTGGTCACCACCGTGAGCAATCTCTCGCCCGAGATGCTCGCCAAGGTGCGGACCGCCTATGTGACCAACCAGCACCAGTAGCCGGCGAAATATCAACAGGATGGGGGCGGTAGCCGGATAACACAGTTTTGCCACTGCGTTGTGGCAACCTGACAATGGGTGGCGGCGCTTTGACGCGCTGCCGGGGAAATCGCGTTTCTGGGGGAGCCGGTCGCTGATGGCCCGGGCGCTTTTCCGCACGTTCCTGATCCTAGTGCTGGTTTTGACGCTCGGCGCGCAGCGCGCGTCGGCGCAGACGGCATGCCCCTCTTTCCCTTGCCCGTCTCCCCCCAATTCTGCGCCACCGTCTCGCGACTCCAACGACAAGACCGTCTGGTACGTGGTCGGCGGCATTGCCGCAGCGGCGCTCGGCGCCTTCATCGCCTGGCGGCTGTTCCCGGATCCGGAGCGCGGCCTGCCGCCGGAGCCGCCCTCGGGCGACCCGCCGCCGGTCACGCCGGTCAACCTGCCGCCGCCGGGTGGCGGCGCGGGCGCTCCTGGCGCCGGCAAAAGCGCGCCGAAGGTCACCACGACCTCGCGGAAGGGATTCAACCTGCCGCCGCCCGGCGCCCGATTCGTCGCCAACGAGGTGATCCTCGACGTCCCGCCGAACGTGTCGGAGGCGCAGCTCAATGCGATCGCGGGCCGCCATGCGATGACCCGCATGGAGACGCAGACCTTCCGCCTCACCGGACGCCGGCTGTTCCGTTGGCGGATCGACGGCGGCACCAGCGTCCCTGACATGATCCGCAGCGTTTCGGGCGAGAACCTGGTCGCGGGCGCGCAGCCGAACTACCTCTTCCCGCTGGCGCAGGCGCCGCTGCCGCAGATGAACTCAGACCAGTATGCGCCGGAGCGGCTCAATTTGCCGGAGGCGCACAAGCTCGCGACCGGCAACCGCGTGCTGGTGGCGGTGATCGATTCCGGCATCGACGCCTCGCACGAGGATCTCGCCGGTGCGGTGGTGCAAAGCTTCAACGCCGCGGCGGCCGCTACCAAGGACAACGGCGGCAGTACCACGGCCAGTACGGGCGAACCGCATGCGCACGGCACCGGCATGGCCGGCGCGCTCACCGCGCGCCGCAACGTGCTTGGCACGGCACCGCGGGTTGGCATCCTGGCGGTGCGCGCCTTTGATCCGCGCACGCATAGCGGTGAGGGCACCACCTTCAACATCATCAAGGGCATCGAATGGGCCGCCGACAACGGCGCCCGCATCATCAACATGAGCTTCGCCGGACCGGCCGACCCGCGCCTGGCCGACGTTCTCGATCGGGCCGCAAGGCGCGGCATCGTGCTGATCGCGGCGGCCGGCAATGCCGGTCCCAATTCGCCGCCGCTGTTTCCCGCCGCCGATAAGAACGTGATCGCGGTGACCGCGACCGACATGGAGGACCGGGTCTATACCGGCGCCAACCGCGGCAACCACATCGCGGTGGCCGCCCCGGGCGTCGACGTCCTGGTGCCGGCGCCGGGCGGCTCCTTCCAGTTCACCACCGGCACCTCGGTCGCCGCCGCCCACGTCAGCGGGGTCGTGGCGCTTCTGCTGGAGCGCAATCCGAAGCTCACCCCCGCCGAGGTCCGCCGGATACTGACCCGGACCGCCAAATCGATCGGCCCGCGTGACCGCACCGGTGCCGGCCTCGTCAACGCCTACCAGGCCGTCGCCAATGCCACCGGCCGAGAGGCGGCGGCGCCCAAGGCGGCTCCCAAGCAAGCCCCCGCCAGCAGCGGACAGCGTTAGGGCGCGCGGGCTGCATGGGATGACGGCGGTGATACCTATGCCGTCCGCGTCGGGAGCGGGCTGCGCTCGGCGAGCTCCATCATCTTGTGTATGAGCCGTTCGGTCATGTCGCGCTTGGCGGCCGCGGCGGCCGGATCGTCCCAGAGATTGTCCATCTCGAGCGGGTCGTTCTCGAGGTCGTAGAATTCGCCCCACGGCACGCCGCGGTAATAGGTGATGCGGTAGCGCCCATCGACCAGCGTCCGCATCGCCATCTCGCCGGTGGTGCCGAAGAGCGGCCGCTGCGATCCATATTCGATCAGGATCGCGTCGTGGCCGCCGCCGCCGTCCATCATCGGCAGCACGCTCTTGCCCTGAAGCCCGTTGTAGGGAGCCATCCGCGCGCGATCGAGCATGGTCGCGGCGATATCGAGCGTGCCGGCGAGCGCATCGGTGCGCGTGCCGGCGCGGGCGCCGTCGGGCTCCGCCCAGATGAACGGCACGCGGGTGAGGCCGTGGTAGGCGAACGCGCCCTTGAGCATCAGTTGATGGTCGCCCATCAGGTCGCCGTGGTCGCTGGTGAAGATGACGACGGTGTCCTTGGCGAGCCCGAGCTCGTCGAGGCGCTTGAGCACCTTGGCGACACCGTCGTCGATCATGGTGATCATGCCGTAGGTGAGGGCGATGGCTTCCCTGGTCTCGCGCTCGTTCACCGCAAACGCCGCCTGCGTATTGGCGACGCGTGTGCCGTTGTCGCGCGCGGCGATGAGCGCCGCGACATGCGGCGGCTGCGGCCGGTTGCCGATGCGGAAGCTGTCTGGCAGCGCCATGTCGGCGGGCTTGTACATGTCCCAGTAGTGGCCCGGCGGCGTGAACGGATGATGCGGATCGGGAAACGAGCATTGCAGGAAGAACGGTGCGCCGTCCTTGCGTTTGGCGAAACCGTCGAGCCAGGCGAGCGTGCGCTCGACCACGTAGGACGTCGGGTAGAGCTCCTCCGGCAGCGCCGTGCGCCAGGCTTGCGGCAGCACATAGTCGTGCGGCAACTGGTTCTCCGGTCCGCGCAGCGCGTCGCCGTCGGCACGATGGTCACGCAGCCATTTGGTGTAGTTGCCGTGGACTTGGGTGGCGTGACCGGAGCACAATTCCACGTGGTCGAAGCCGTAATAGGGCAGACGCATGGCGTGCGCCGGGTTGCTGGCCCATTCGCGGCCGCTCTCCTGGTCGTAGATCGGATCGCCGCGGTCCTCCTTCTCGGCCTCGTCGTAGCCCTTTGGCGGCGCCTGATAGCCTTCGCGTATCTCCGCCTTCTTGGTAATCGGGGGCATGCCGGTGAAATTCTGGAGATGGCTCTTGCCGATCAGCGCCGTCCGCCAGCCGGACGCGCGCAGCATGTCGATGAAGGTATTGGCCGTCAGCGAGAGTGAAATGCCGTTGGTGCGCACGCCGTGCAGCGACGGCATCCGGCCGGTGGCGAGCGTCGCGCGGTTGGGCTGGCACACCGGGCTCGCCACAAAGAAGCGGTCGAAGGCGACGCCGCGCCGAGCAATCGAGTCGATCGCCGGCGTGCGCACGGTGCGGTTGCCGTAGCAGCCAAGATGGTCGGCGCGCAGCTGGTCGGTGATGAAGAACAGGATGTTGGGCTGAGCGGGCATGTCGAGGCACGTATGGTGTATTGTCGTCACGTAGTTGACCGGAACCCTTTGCCGGATGCAACAAGGCCGAAATGACCAGTCCGTCCGACGACATAGGGTCCGAAGATTTGCGCTTCATGGCGTTGGCGCTGGCGCTTGGCCGCCGCGGCCTCGGGCGCACCTGGCCGAACCCGGCGGTCGGCACGGTGGTCGTGCGCGACGACGGCGCGGGATCGGTGATCGTCGGCCGCGGCTGGACCCAGCCCGGCGGCCGGCCGCATGCGGAGACCGAGGCGCTGGCGCGGGCCGGCGACGCGGCGCGCGGCGCAACGCTTTATGTGACGCTTGAACCCTGCTCGCATCACGGCAAGACCCCGCCCTGCGCCGACGCCATCATCAAGGCCGGCATCGGGCGCGTCGTATCGGCGATGGCCGATCCCAATCCGCAGGTCGCCGGCGCCGGACACTGGCGCATGGCTGAGAACGGCGTGGTTGTCGAGGTCGGCATCGGCGCCGACGAAGCGCGGCGCGACAACGCCGGCCACATCCGCCGCATGACCGACGGCCGGCCGCAGGTGATCCTCAAGCTCGCGATGTCGGCCGACGGCAAGGCCGGGCTCAGGGGGCGCAAGCCGGTGCAGATCACTGGTTCAGCCGTGCGCAACCGCGTCCACCTGATGCGGGCGACCAGCGACGCCGTCCTCACCGGCATCGGCACGGTGTTGTCGGACGATCCACTGCTGACGTGCCGGCTGCCAGGCATGGCCGATCGCTCGCCGGTGCGGATTGTCCTGGACCGCCAGCTGCGGCTGCCGCTCGACAGCCGGTTGGTCGCGACCGCGCGCGCGGTGCCGCTTTGGGTCGTTGCCGGGGAGGGCGCGCCAAGCGATCGCGAGCAGCAGCTGCAGGCGCGTGGCGTCGAGGTGCTGCGGGTCGGCTCGCCGGATGGGGAGCTTAGTCTTCATGCGGCGGTAAAGATGCTGGCACAGCGCGGCATCACCCGCCTGATGGTCGAAGCCGGCCCGATCGTCTCGGCAGCATTCGTTAACGCCGACCTGGTCGATGAGGCGGTAGTGTTCCGCTCGCCCAAGCCTATCGGGCCTGACGGCATCGATGCGCTGGAAGGGCTTCCGCTCGCCGCATTGACCAAGTCGCCGCGACTGGTCATGACGGGTAGCGAAACGGCGCAAGCCGACACGGTCGAGCATTTCCGCCGCCAAGAGGCGTAGTGGAGACGTAGGTGATGTCGCACGATCCCAAGCACGGCCACGGGCATAGTCATTCGCACGACCATTCCCATGACCATGGCCACAGCCATGATCACCACGGTCATGATCGTCACCACGATCACGATCATCACCACCACCATCATCACGACGATCACGGCCACGATTGGCATTCCGACCGCTACGTCGCGGACTGGATCGCCCGCGATGCGCGCCGCATGGCCGAGCGCATGCCGATCCTGGAAGCGCTCATTGCCGCGGTGCCGTTCCCGGCCGATGCCCAGATCGATGTTCTTGACGTCGGCAGTGGATCCGGCGTGGTGAGCGAAGCGGTGCTCGATGCGTTCCCGTCGGCGCGGCTGACGCTGCAGGATTTCTCCGAGCAGATGCTGGCGCGGGCGCGCGAGAAGTTCTCGACTCACGACCGGGTGATCAAATATGTGCAGTGCAATCTGCAAGACCCGACCTGGCCGCAGAAGGTCGGCGGGCCGTTCGATCTCGTGGTCTCCGGCATCGCGATCCACAATCTCAAGAACCTCGCCGCCATGGCCAACTGCTACGATGCCGTGCATGGGCTCCTGAAGCCCGGCGGCTGCTTCCTCGACTATGACCATTTCGACAAGTTCGGCGGCGTGCCGCTGCACCAGCATTCGATGAAGGTCGCCGGCTTCAAGGCCGCCGATCCGGTCTGGCACAAGCATCCGACCGCCGTGATCAAGGCCGTCGCGTGAGGCCTTGATGCCGTTCAGCCGCAGCAACGGGGTCGATATCTGGTACGAGGTGAAGGGCGACGGCCCGGCGATGGTGCTCGTCCACGCGAACCCGTTCGACCACGATCTGTGGATGTATCAGAGCGCGCATTTCTCGACGTGGTTCAAGGTGGTCGGGATCGACATCCGCGGCTACGGGCGCTCCGGCAAGGTCACGACGCCATATTCGCTCAAGGACATGACCGACGACGTGGTCGGCGTCATGGGCGATCTCAGCATCTCTCGCGCGGCTCTGGGCGGTTGCAGCGTCGGCTCCTCGATCGCGCTGCTGCTTGCGCTCGACCATCCGGAGCTGTTCGAGGCCGTATTCCTGGTCGGCGGCAACAGCGGGTCGAGCGCGCGCTACCAGACGCGGATCGACAATTATCGCAAGGATCTCCGCGACTACCACATCAAGCATCTGCGCCAGCTGGTGGCGCCGGCCTTCGCCGACAGCGCGCTTGGAAAATATCTCCTCAACATGTGGGTGGAGCGCGAGCCGCGGCTCAAGGGCGAAGCGATCGCGCAGGTGTTCATGGCCGGCAACCACACCGCCACCACCGACCGCCTCGGGACCATGAAGGTGCCGACGCTCGTCATCAACGGCGAGTTCGACCATTCGCTGCCAGCCGGTAAGGCCACGGCGAGCCTGACGCCCGGCGCGGTGCACAAGGTGCTGCCCGGAACCGGCCATGCCTGCTGCCTCGAAGACCCGGCCGGCTTCGATGCCCTGGTGATCGACTTCCTGCAATCGCATAAACTCATGCCGAGGCTTTGATGTTCACCGGCATCGTAACCGACATCGGCGACGTGGTTTCAGTCCGCCAGCGTGCGGAAGGGCTACATCGCATCAAGATCGCCTGCGGCTACGAGCGTGCCTCGATCGTCGAGGGCGCCTCGATCGCCTGCTCGGGCGCCTGCCTTACCGTCGTCGGTATCGGGGAAGAGGACGGTCGCACCTGGTTCGCGGTCGATGCCGCCGCGGAGACGTTGCGGCTCACGACCGTCGGGCGCTGGCAGCACGGCACCAGGATCAACCTGGAGCGCGCGCTGAAGGTCGGCGACGAGCTCGGCGGTCACATCGTCGCCGGACACGTTGATGGCCTCGCCACGCTGTTGAAGCGCGAGGATCTGACCGAGATGGCGCGCATGACCTTGCGGGCGCCAAAGCCGCTGGCGCGTTTCATCGCGCCAAAAGGCTCAGTCACACTCGATGGCGTATCGCTCACCGTAAACGGGGTCGAAGGCGATACCTTCACCGTGCTGATCATCCCGCACACGCTCAAGGTCACGACGCTCGGCGCACTCGCGGCCGGCCACGAGATCAACCTCGAGGTCGATCTCATGGCCCGCTACGCGGCGCGGCTGACCGAAGCGCGTTAGTTCGTCGCCTGCAGGTAACCCCCAACGTCGTCCTCCAGCAGCAGCCGGTCCTGCACCAGTTGCCGCGCGGCCCGCTCGATGATGGCGGCGCGTGCCGCAGCCGTCGGATAGCGCTCCTCCAGCGACAGCCGCGGATCGTTCGCTTTCTCACGCTCTTCACGGGTGTTCGCGAATGGAAGCATCGAGCCGAGATTGCCGCACAACCCGCCTTCGCCGAAGCCCGCCTTGCGTACGTTCCATCCGAGATGGGTCGCAATCGGCGCCACCAGCGTCGGCAGCCGGATGCCGGCGACGGCGTTGCCGTCGGCATCGACCTTCGGCACGAACAGCGGATAGGCGGTCTTCTTCACCGGCGGCATGGCGCCGTGATCGACCACGGTCGGTTGATGCACGACGCCGCCATACTTGAAGCCGGGCACGTCGGGGAAGCTCTTGGTGTTCTCGGCAATTGTCACCAGCGTGCCGTCGGCGCGGCTCGGATAGCGGCTCGCCGGCGGCGGCGTGCCGTCGGCGGTCCAGCTTTCGAGTGCAACCAGCAGCGCCCGCAACACCGGCCCGGCATAGAGCGGGTTGGTCGGATAGGTGCAGACCGGGTTCATGCCCGTCTTCGCGTTCGCCGTCGAAGCATGTTGCAGGCTCGCCAGGTAATAAAGCCGCACATTGTCGGGCATGGCGAGCGGCTCGCCCTTGGTGTCGGTCGTCACCAGCGATCCGAACGACTGGTAGAATTCGAGATCGGTGTCGGTCTGCATGATCTTTGGGCAAGTCTTGCTCGCAAGGCAGCGGGCCAGCCAGCCGTCGGTGCGGCCGGTCACCGCGTCGGTCGTCACCGGATAGGTGAATGGGAATGCGGTGCCGGGATAAAGTGTCTCGCCGTGCTCCTGCATGTTGCGGCCGGGCTGCGCGAAACGATAGTTCGTGAACATCTTCTTGCCGGCGGCGACGTGCGGCAGCAGCCCGTCGAACACCACGCGGCCGGCTTCGTCCTCGTTGAAGCCGAGATAGAGGAAATCATGCAGGAAGCGTCCGCTTTGCGAGACGCCCATGGACAGAGCATGGTCGATGCGGCCGGCGACCGGATTGGGTGTGTCGCTCGTGTCGGCACGCTCGCGTCGCAGGAACGAAACGATGTCCCGCGTCGCTGCGAACCCCATGCCCATGACCTTGGGGTCCTTGGCGGTGTAGATGAATTCGTAGATCGCGCCGGCATCGAAGCCTGCGGGTCGCTTGATCGAGATCTTGTCGGGGCCGTCGAAGGTGAAGCTGAGGTCGGCGGGAGTGACGCGCGGATCGGTCTCGCGCTGGCGCACGGTCAGTCGTGCTTTCGACGGGTCGAGATCGGCTGCTGGATAGGTGAGGGTCGCGACCGCCGGATTGCGCGTGTGGTCGAAGATATACTCTTCACGCGAAATACCGGTGATGTCCGGCACCACCGGCACTGAGATCGTCTTCCAGGCTGGACGGGGCTGGAGGTCGCCCTGCCAACCGCTGATCACCACGGCGTAGCCGCGGTTCATCAGGAAGCCGTTGCCGGCCGCGGCCGCCTTGGAGAAATCGTTGCCCGCGGGAGCGTCGTTCAAATAGGTGATCGCCCGCTGGTTACCGCGGTTGACCACGTCATAGAGTAGCCGGCGGTTGCCGTTTGCCGCATTGGTCGGCGTCAGGATCTCGACCTCGGCGGTCGCGTCGACCAGGCCCTGCGCATTGCGCGGCGCGCGGTCGAGATCGACGATGATGGCATTGCGCGGGTCGGTCGGTGCCAGCGCGATGGTGGCGCGGGCAATGATCCGGTCGTAGGTGCCGACCGTCCCGAACGAGCGGCCCTCGAAAGCGCGCTCGATCCGGACGATCTCGAATTTGACGACCTTGGCGCTCGCGTCAGCGCCCCATCCGCAAATCCCGGCGACAAGCGATAGTCCGGCCAGCCAGAACCGCATCGCATCCCTCCCTTGAATTCTTGTCCGGCCTCGTTGCGGGCCGGTTCAGCAAGTCTAGGCAAAAATCGGCGCGCCTGCCACTGCCGGCCACCGGCCGCCCTTGCGGCTGCCGCCATCCGCTTGTACTGACTTCGCAACCTTGGAGACCACGAATGGCCGAGCCGCGCCGGACCACCGGCACCGATGCGGATAACATCGCGGGCGCGCGCCTGCTTATCGTCGAGGCGCGCTTCTACGACGATATCGCGGACGCCCTGCTGGCTGGTGCCGCCCGCGCCATCGACGCAGCCGGCTGCACGTATGAGCGTGTCAGCGTGCCGGGCTCGCTCGAAGTGCCGCCCGCGATCGCGATCGCGCTCGACGCCGCCGAGCGCGCCGGCAGGCCTTACGATGGTGCGGTCGGGCTCGGCTGCGTCATCCGTGGCGAGACGCTGCATTTCGAGATCGTGTCGTTTGAATCGGCGCGTGCGCTTATGGACCTGTCGGTCGCGCGCCGGCTTCCGATCGGCAATGGCATCATCACCGTGGACACGGATATGCAGGCGCGCGAACGCGCGCAACTCGACAAGGGCGACAAGGGCGGCGACGCCGCGCGCGCCGCGCTCGCGCTGATCCGCCTCAAGCGCAAGGTCTCCTAGCGGCATGGCCCACCCGTCACCCGAGGAGCGCAAAGCCAACCGTCGCGGAGCGGCCCGGCTCGCGGCGGTGCAGGCGCTCTACCAGATGGACATCGCCTCGACCGGCCTGAACGAGATCCTCGCCGAGTTCGAGAGCCACTGGATCGGCCGTGAGGTCGAGGGCGACCAGTATCTGCCGGCGGAGGCCGCATTCTTCCGCGACGTGGTCGGCGGTGTGGTGCGCGAACAGCGCAAGCTCGATCCGCTGGTCGACGACGCGCTGGCAAGGACCTGGCCGCTGAAGCGCATCGAGGCGATCCTGCGGGCGGTGCTGCGCGCCGGCGCCTACGAACTCGACCACCGGCGCGACGTGCCGGCGCGCGTCGTGGTCTCCGAATATGTCGACGTCGCCCATGCTTTTGTCGAGCGTGAGGAGACCGGCATGGTCAACGCGGTCCTCGACCAGATCGCGCGCAAGCTCCGCGGCGCCGAATTCGAGCGGGCAGGGTAGTGCGATGGCTCCCGACGGACCGAAATCGGCCGAAGATCGCCTGATCGCGGCCTATTTCCGTCCGCTCGCCACCCATCCGGGCGCGCTCAAGCTGACCGACGATACCGCACTCCTCACGCCCCCTGCGGGACACGACCTCGTTCTCACCGCCGACGCGGTGATCGGCGGCGTTCACTTCTTCCCCGCGGACGAGGCCGACATGGTGGCCAAAAAGGCCCTGCGGGTGAACCTCTCCGATCTCGCCGCCAAGGGCGCGAAGCCGCTCGGCTTCCTGCTCACATTGGCGCTGCCAAAAGCCGTGCCTGAAACCTGGGTCGAGCTGT
Source organism: Xanthobacteraceae bacterium (assembly GCA_019745775.1). GTDB lineage: Bacteria > Pseudomonadota > Alphaproteobacteria > Rhizobiales > Xanthobacteraceae > VAZQ01. The sequence goes on from JAIESR010000028.1 coordinate 139,202, forward strand.
TCGCCCGCGGGCTCGGCACCGATGCCGAACAATATGAGTGCCCCCTGCTCGGCGGCGATTCCGTGCGCACGACCGGCCCGATTGCGATCTCGATCACGGCATTGGGTTCGGTGCCGGCGAATACGATGGTCCGCCGCAGCGGCGCTCAGGCCGGCGACGCGGTGATGGTGACCGGCACGATCGGCGACGCCGCGCTCGGGCTCGAACTGCGTGACGCCGTGACCGCCGCCAAGCGCTGGAAGCTCGACAACAAGTTCAGCTACCAGCTGATGCGCCGCTATCTGCTGCCGCAGCCGCGCAACGCACTGGCGGAGGCGATCCGGCTCAATGCCAGCGCGGCGATGGACGTGTCCGACGGCCTTGTCGGCGACCTCGGCAAGCTCTGCGACGTGTCCGGGGTCTCTGCCGACATCGATGTTGCGCGCGTGCCGCTGTCGGAAGCGGCCACGAGTGTCGTCGCATCCGAGGCGGCGGCGATCGAGAAGGTGCTGACCGGCGGAGACGACTACGAGATCGTGTGCACGGTGCCGCAGGAGCGGCTCGCGGATTTCCGCGCCGCCGCCGATGCCGCGCGCGTGCCGGTCGCGGACATCGGCCGCGTGACGGCGGCGAGAGCGCCACCGCGATTCCTCGGCCGCGACGGGAAGCCGATGAAATTCAAGCAGACGTCCTTCAGTCACTTCTGAGGTCGTCGGGAGGAGTTCGATGGACGACACGACGGCGGCAACAGCAGCGACGGTCCCGGCCACACAACAGGCACAGTATCGCGGCGGCGACAAGCTGCGCACGCTCTATCCCACCATCGCCTATCTGCGTGAGCGCGCCCGTCGGCACATTCCGCATTTCGCCTTCGAATACTCCGACGGCGGCGCCGGCACCGACGGCGGTATCCGGCGCAACTGGGCCGGGCTCGATGCGGTCGAACTCGTACCGCGCTACGGCGTGATGCCATCCTTGCCGCCGGTCAACGTCGAATTGTTCGGCCGCAAATATGCGGCGCCGCTCGGCATTCCCCCGATGGGCGGGCCGGCGATCGTCTGGCCGGGTGCCGATAGCTACATGGCGGAGGCCGCGCAGCGCGCCCGCGTGCCTTACACCCTCGGTACCGTCGGCGGCATCACCATCGAGAAGGCGGCCGAGCTAGCGCCCGACGTCCTCTGGTTCCAGCTCTATCGCATGGCGCGCAACGATCACTGGCTCGGCTTCGAGCTGATGCGCCGCTGCGCGGCCGCCGGCGTGCATGTGATGGTGATGACGGTCGACGTCCCGGTGCGCACGGTGCGCCCGCGCGAGGTCGTCGTCGGCATGGGTGGCAGCAAGTTTTCGGCCGGACCGCGCATGATCTACGAGATGCTGCGCTCGCCCGGCTGGCTGATGTCGCTCTGGCAGAACGGTCAGCCGCGCTTCGCCAATATCCGCAACTATGCCGGCGAGCATGCGAGCGTGAACGAGGTGATAAGTTTCGCGCGCTCCGAGATCGGCGGCGCCTTCACCTGGGAGGAGATCGCGCGCTACCGCGACAAGTGGAAGGGGCCGCTGGCGCTCAAGGGCATCATGCATCCGGCCGACGCCGAGCGCGCCATTGCGCTGGGCATCGACGGCATCTGGGTCTCGAACCACGGCGGGCGCCAGATCGAAGCGCTGCCGGCGCCGATCGACGTGCTGCCGGCGATCGCGTCGCAAGTCGGCTCGCGCGCCACCGTGCTTTTCGATTCAGGTGTGCGCAGCGGTCTCGACGTGGTGCGTGCGCTGGCGCTCGGGGCGCATGCGGCGTTCGCCGGCAAGGCGTTCCTCTGGGGTCTCGGGGCGCTCGGCGGCGGTGGCCCCAAGCACGTGATCGACCTGCTGATCGACGAAACCCGCGCTTCGCTCGGCCAGATCGGCGCCAAGACACCGGCCGACGCGCGATCCGTCGTGATCCGGCATCCCGGCGTATTGGCATTTCCGCCCGTCTAACGGCTCCCGTCCAGGGTCCGGCATTGCTGCCCCGCGCATCGTGAGGTGGCAATTTCCCGGTTCAGCCGATAGACAGAACGCCGTTTCAGGTTTGTCCCTGCCGGGAGACGATTATGTCGGCGACTGCCGAAACCGCCACGCTTGACGCCGCTGCCGGCGACCGGCTCGCCCGGCGCAATGCCATGATCCTGGCGGTCGCGCAGGCGCTGGCCGGCGGCAACAACGTCGTGATGATCGCCACCGGCGCGATCATCGGCGCGATGCTGGCGCCCGACCGCAGCCTCGCGACGCTTCCGGTCTCCGTCTATGTCGTTGGCATGTGGATGGGCGCCCTGCCGCGCGGCTGGATCGCCCGCCACTATGGCCGGCAGGCGTCGTTCTTCGTCGGCACCGGCTTCGGCGTGCTCGCCGGCCTGTTCAATTGCGCCGCAGTGGTGACGGCGTCTTTCACATTGCTCTGTATCGGTGCCCTGTGCACCGGCTTTTACGCGGCGGTGCATCAGTCCTACCGTTTCGCGGCCGCCGACACCGCGAGCGACAAATTCCGGCCGAAGGCGATTTCCTGGGTGATGGTCGGCGGCATCTTCGCGGGGCTGTTCGGCCCGCAGCTCGTTATCGCCACCAAGGACTTGTGGCAGCCGTATCTCTTTGCCGGTTCCTTCATCGCGCAGGCGGTGGTGGCGCTGATCTCGGCGGCAGTCTTGGCGCTGGTGAAAATTCCGATGCCGCCGGCGCACGTCACCGCCAATCCCGGCCGCCCGCTCTCCGAGATCGCGCGCCAGCCGCGCTTCATCGCGGCGGTGGCCTGCGGCGTCGGCAGCTACTCGATGATGAACATGGTGATGACTTCGGCGCCGCTCGCGATGGTCGACTGCAATCACTCGGTCAGCGAGGCGGCGCTCGGCATCCAGTGGCATATTCTTGGCATGTTCGTGCCGTCGCTGTTCACCGGCTCGCTGATCCTGCGCTTCGGCGTCGAGCGCATTGTCGGGCTCGGGCTCGTGTTGATCATGGCGAGCGCGGTCATTTCGATTTCCGGTATCTCGCTCTGGCATTTCTGGATCGGCCTGACGCTGCTTGGCGTCGGCTGGAATTTCGCGTTCGTCGGCGCCACCACGATGGTGACCCAGTGCCACCGCCCCGAAGAACGCAACAAGGTGCAGTCGTTCAACGATTTCCTGGTGTTCGGCTCGATGGCGATCGGCTCGTTTTCGTCCGGCACCGTCCTCGTGATCTTCGGCTGGGCCGCGGTGAACAACATCGTGTTCCCGGTGATCCTGGCGGCCGCCGCGCTGCTGATCTGGCAGGCCACGCGGCCGCGCGAGAGAGCCGTTCAGCCGTAGCGCGCCGCCACGCTGCCGGCGTGCCAAGCCGGCCGGCAAAGGCCGAAAACCCGGAAATTGAGGCTGTTCTCGCCGGCGGCCCCGATGCTCTGGATGCTCTGGACGAGCGGGACAATTGCGTCGCAAACATTGCGTAGTCCGGGCGTTTTTGGCAATGTCCGCGCGCTTTCGGCCCGTCAACGTAGCCGAACCGAAATTCCTCAGGCCGGGCAGGGGTTTGTCTGGCAGTCACGACCAACCGGGATTCTCATCTATGGCAGCTCTTGGGGTGATCATCGTTTGCGGTCTGCTCGCCATCGCCTATGGCGCGTGGGCGACCATGTCAGTCATGAAGGCCGATCCCGGCTCGGCACGGATGCAGGAGATTGCGGGCGCGGTGCGCGAGGGTGCGCAGGCCTATCTCAAGCGCCAGTACACGACCATCGGCATCGTCGGCGCGGTGATCTTCCTGGTGGTCTGGTATTTCCTCGGGCTGCTGGTCGCGATCGGGTTCCTGGTCGGCGCGGTGCTCTCGGGCGCGGCCGGCTTTATCGGCATGAACGTCTCGGTGCAGGCCAACGTGCGTACCGCGCAGGCCGCCATCGGCTCGCTCGCGGGCGGACTGGAACTCGCCTTCAAGGCCGGCGCCATCACCGGCATGCTGGTCGCCGGCCTCGCGCTGCTCGGCGTCGCGGTCTACTTCTGGCTGCTGATCGGTCCGCTCGGCTACGCCGCCAACAGCCGCACCGTGGTCGACGCTCTGGTCGCGCTCGGCTTCGGCGCCTCGCTGATCTCGATCTTCGCCCGTCTCGGCGGCGGTATCTTCACCAAGGGCGCCGACGTCGGCGGCGACCTCGTCGGCAAGGTCGAGGCCGGCATCCCCGAGGACGATCCGCGCAATCCCGCGACCATCGCCGACAACGTCGGCGACAACGTCGGCGACTGCGCCGGCATGGCCGCCGACCTGTTCGAGACCTATGCGGTGACCGCGGTCGCCACCATGGTGCTCGCCGCGATCTTCTTCGCGGGCGACAAGGCGTTGCTCCTGAATATGATGATGCTTCCGCTCGCGATCGGCGGCGTCTGCATCGTCACCTCGATTATCGGCACCTTCTTCGTGAAGCTTGGCGCCAGCCAGTCGATCATGGGCGCACTCTACAAGGGCCTGATCGTAACCGGCGTGCTCTCGCTGCCGGCGCTGGCGCTGGTCATCCACTGGCTCGTCGGCTTCGGCGTGCCGATCAAGATCGGGGCCGCGACCTATAGCAGCACTGCGCTGTTCTGGTGCGGCGTCGTGGGCCTCGCGGTGACCGGACTGATCGTGTGGATCACCGAATACTACACCGGCACGAACTTCCGCCCGGTGCAGTCGATCGCTAAGGCGTCGGTGACGGGTCACGGCACCAACATCATCCAGGGCCTCGCGGTGTCGCTGGAGTCGACCGCGCTGCCGACGATCGTCATCATCGCCGGCATCCTGATCACTTACTCGCTCGGCGGCCTGTTCGGCATCGCGATCGCGGTCACCACCATGCTGGCGCTTGCCGGGGTCGTGGTCGCGCTCGATGCCTTCGGCCCGGTCACCGACAACGCCGGCGGCATCGCCGAAATGGCGGGCCTGCCGAAAGAAGTGCGCAAGTCGACCGACGCGCTCGACGCGGTCGGCAACACCACCAAGGCGGTGACCAAGGGCTACGCCATCGGCTCGGCCGGCCTCGGCGCGCTGGTGCTGTTCGCGGCCTACAACGAAGACCTCAAATACTTCATCGCCAACGCGAACCAGCACGCCTACTTCAAGGGCGTCGCGCTCGACTTCTCGCTCAGCAATCCCTACGTCGTCGTCGGCCTCCTGTTCGGCGGCCTGTTGCCCTACCTGTTCGGCGCGATGGGCATGACCGCGGTCGGCCGTGCTGCTTCGGCGATCGTCGAAGAGGTGCGCCGCCAATTCCGCGCCAAGCCCGGCATCATGCAAGGCACCGACAAGCCGGACTACGGCACCGCGGTCGACCTGCTCACCAAGGCAGCGATCAAGGAGATGATCGTGCCGTCGCTCCTGCCGGTGCTGTCGCCGATCGTCATGTACTACGTGATCTTCTTCGTTGCCGGCGGCGGCGCGGCCGGCAAGTCGGCGGCGTTCTCAGCGGTCGGCGCGATGCTGCTCGGCGTGATCGTCACCGGCATCTTCGTCGCGATCTCGATGACCTCGGGCGGCGGGGCCTGGGACAACGCCAAGAAGTACATCGAGGACGGCAACTACGGCGGCAAGGGCTCGGAAGCCCACAAGGCCGCGGTGACCGGCGACACCGTCGGCGATCCCTACAAGGACACGGCCGGTCCGGCGGTGAACCCGATGATCAAGATCACCAACATCGTGGCGCTGCTGTTGCTGGCGGTGCTGGCGCACTAAGCGGTTCACGAATGACCCAATGCGAAGGCCCCGTAGTCTCGGGGCCTTTTGCCTCTTGGCGAACGCCGGGTGTGGCCAGCGGTCGCAGCGCCGCTTGCCGAAGCCCGCGAAGCGTCGGACTATGATCGTCGCTGCCGGTCCAGCGGAGACGACGATGCAAGTTCGTTCCACGTTTCGCATGCTGTCGCTGTTGATGGTCGCCGTTGCTTTGGCGTCGTCGCCAGCCGATGCCCAATCGATTGCGGATTTCTACAAGGGCAAGACCATCACCCTGATCGTGAGCTCGGCGCCGGGCGGCGGCTATGACGCGCTGTCGCGCACGGTTGCGCCGCACCTGTCGCGCCACATTCCCGGCAATCCGAATGTTGTGGTGCGCAACATGTCGGGTGCGGGCGGCATCGTTGCGGTCAATCATCTGTTCAATGTCGCCGCCAAGGACGGCACGGTGATCGCCAACGTGCAGAACAACACGCCATTTGAACCGTTATTCGGGACCAAGGAGGCGATGTACGATCCGTTGAAGTTCAACTGGCTGGGTACGCCGTCGATCGAGACCGCGCTCTTGACGGTCTGGCATCAGACCCCGGTCACGAGCTGGCAGGACGTGCTCACCAGGGAAATCACCATGGGCTCGTCGGGGGTGAACTCGACGCCGAGCTTCTATGGCCGGCTTCTGATCGAGACGCTCGCGCTGAAACTCAAGCTCATCGTCGGCTATGAATCGCAAAGCCGCGTGTTCCTGGCGATGGAGCGCGGCGAGGTCGACGGCTATCCGAGCGTGTTCTACTCGGCGCTCACCTCGACGCGCCCGAGCTGGCTGCCGGAGAAGAAGGTGAAGCTCCTGGTGCAGGTCGGCCTCGAAAAGGAGCCGAACCTGCCGGATGTGCCGTCGGCGCTCGATCTTGCTAAAAATGCCCGCGACCGCTCTTTGATCGAAGTCGGCGCGGCGCCACTCGGCACCGGCCGCCCATTCCTGATGCCGCCCGGCGTCCCGGCGGAGCGCGTCGCGGCGATGCGGAAGGCCCTGTCCGATACCTTCCGCGATCCGGCCTTCGTCGAGGAAGCCAAGAAGCGCCAGCTCGACGTCGCGTCGCAGCGCTCCGGGGAGGAACTGCAGGCGCTGGTGCAACGCATCTACACCAAGACGGAGCCCGATGTGATCGCGCGGCTGCGCAAAATCATGAATCCGGGCGGCTGACGTGTCGACGGCGGCTGACTTGCCGCCCTCACGGGTGTATTGATCGGGCCGCAAGGAGGCGACCATGCTCAAGACCGAAGGCGTTCTGCATTTCACGATCCCGGTGACGGATCTCGATCGGTCGGAAAAATTCTACACCGAGATTCTCGGCATGGAGAAAATCCGCCGCACCGGCCACATGGTGTTTTTGCGCGCCGCCGGCAAGGACAATTTCGTGCTCACGTTCTCGGAGAAGCCGATCGATCCCAATCCGGCAGGCAAGCATGAGATTCACAGCGCGTTCCGGCTGACCGCGGACGAATACGATCGCGCGAAATCATTTCTCGCATCGAAGGGCGTCGAGATATTCAAGGAAGAGGATCGCCGCGCCGGCACCTTCCAGGGTCGCAGTGCTTATTTTCTCGATCCCGATCGCAACGTGATCGAGATCATGCACCTGGTGCGCGGGCCGGTGGGTGACAAGGAAGATTAGGCGCCGCCGCCCGGCGGACTACCAGACCGTGAACGCCTTGAACACGCTGCCGAGGTAGTTGATCTCTTCGCCGCCGCTCGGCGTGGTGCGGCTGATGTAGTCGAAGATCTTGCCGTCCTTCATGCCGTAGTTAGCAAGCCGCTGCACCCGCCGGTTCTTGTCGAAATAGACCGCGACCACGCGCTGATCGACCACGGCCTGGGGCATGAAGGCGACCCGCCGCTCGGCGCGCTGGGAGATGTAGTAGAACACCTCGCCGCTGACGGTGGCGACGGTGGACGGGGTGCCCATCAGGATCAGCACCTGCTCCTGGCTGGCGCCGATCGGGATCTGCTCGAGCGCGCCCTCGGGGACCACGTAGCCCCGCTGATAGGTCTCGCCGAAGCAGCCGGCGAGGGGGAGCGCAAGCGCGATCGCGGCCGCGACGGCCAGCGCCGGCGCCCTTCGCCTCGGCTGAAGGTTGGACTTATCCCCGAACATCCCGAATTCCGTTGCCCTTGCGATATCCCATTGCAATCGCAACCCCGTTGACGTACCGGGCAGCGCCGCCTTTTGCAACCGATCCGGTTCGCGGGCGGGCCCGATAATTCGCTGGCGGCCCCTGAGCTATCCCGATGATTTTGAACCTGTTTCGGCGCACCCCAAGGGACGACACCATCGCCGTTTTATATGGCGCCATCGTGGCGCAGGCTCGTGATCCAGCATTTTACCGCCACGACCGGGTTCCCGATACGGCCAATGGCCGGCTGGAGATGATCATCCTGCATTGCGTCCTGGTGCTGGGGCGGCTGGAGGCCGAAGGCGAGGCGCTGCGGCCCCTGGGGCAGGCGCTGTTCGACCATTTCTGCAGCGATATGGACGCCAACCTGCGCGAGATGGGCGTCGGCGACATGGCGGTGCCCCGCAAGATGAAGGGGATCGCCGAGGCCTTCTACGGCCGCAAGCGCGCCTACGAGACGGCGCTGGCGGCGCCCGGGCTTGACCAGCTCGCGGCGGCGCTGGCGCGCAATGTCTATATCGACGCCACCGCCGCCGATGCTGGCGTCCGGCAGCTAGCGGCCCATATGCGCGCGGCGGTTCGAACCCTGGCCGCGGTCGACGGCGCGGCCTTGCGGCGCGGCGAGCTTGCGTTTCCCGATCCGCGCGCGGGCGCGGCCGCTGAACCGGCAGCGGGTGCACCATGAGCCGCCGCGACAAGAGCCAGGATATGCCCCGCGAGACCCGCGCCCCCAAAGGCAAGCCGCCGTGGAGTGCGCCGGTCTCGTTGCACGAGGTCCCGGAGACCGGACGCCACGTCGAGCTCGTGGCCGATGAGGCCACGCGTGCCGCCGTGGCACAGGCGATCGGCGTGCGCGACGTGCCGCGCCTCGAAGCGAGCTTCGACATCGTTCGCCAAGGCCGTGACGGTCTGCACGTGACCGGCCGTGTGTCGGCGACGGTCGGGCAGACCTGCGTGGTGACGCTCGATCCGATCGACAACGAGATCGACGAGGCCGTCGATCTCGTGTTCACGCCGGACGAGGCACTCGAGCTGCCCGACGACGCCGCCAGCGGCCGCAGTCGCGTTGCCGCCGAGGACGCACCAGAACCTTTGGTTGGCGGCGGGGTCGATCTGGGCGTGGTCGCAACCGAATTCCTCGCGCTCGGGATCGACCCGTATCCGCGCAAATCCGGCGCGGAATTCACCGCGCCAGCCGCCAGCGATGATACCCCGAAGCCGTTTGCCGGCTTGGCCGCACTCAAGAACCTGGCCGCGCTCAAGAATAAGCAGGGCGGTTCATGACCGCCGAACCGTACTGGTCTCGATCCGCCCGGGCAGGTTATGGTCTGTCGGGGTCGGCGCTGCCGGATGGATGGTCCGGTCGCGGCCGACGCGCCTTCAAGGTCGTCCATGCCGGATAAGGTCCGTATCGCGCTTGACGCCATGGGGGGCGACTTTGGTCCGTCCGTGGTGGTGCCTGGGGCGCAGATTTCGCTCGACCACCACCCGGGCATCGAATTTATGCTGTTCGGCGACCGCGCGCTTATCGAGCCGCTGCTCGACACAAGGCCCCAGCTCAAGGCGGCCTCACGCATCGTCCACACCGATGTCGCGATCGCCATGGATGCCAAGCCCAGCCAGGCGCTGCGCCAGGGTCGCTGGAAGTCCTCGATGTCGATGGCTATCGACGCCGTGAAGCGCGGCGAGGCCGACCTCGCGGTCTCCGCCGGCAACACCGGCGCGCTGATGGCGCTCGCCAAATTCCAGCTCAAGACCATGGCCGGGATCGACCGCCCGGCGATCGCGGCGCGCTGGCCCACCATTCGCGGCCACGCGATCGTGCTCGACCTCGGCGCCTCGATCGGCGCCGACGCCGCCCATCTCGTCGATCTCGCGGTCATGGGCGCCGCAATGGCACGCATCCTGTTCGGCCGCGAGCGGCCGACCGTCGGGCTTCTCAATATCGGGGTCGAGGAGGTGAAGGGTCTCGACGAGGTGCGTGAAGCCGCCCAGATCCTGCGCGCGCGCAACCTGCCGTTCCTCGACTATGTCGGCTTTGTCGAGAGCGACGACATCGGCCGCGGCGTCGTGGACGTGGTCGTCACCGAAGGCTTCGCCGGCAATATCGCGCTCAAGGCGGCCGAAGGCACCGCGCGCCAGATCGAGCATCTGCTCAGAGCGGCCATGAGCCGCTCGATCTGGTCGAAGCTCGGCTACCTGCTGGCGCGCGGCGCATTCCGTTCGCTGAAGGCGAGCATGGATCCGCGCAAGGCCAACGGCGGTGTGTTCCTCGGATTGAACGGCATCGTCATCAAGAGCCACGGCAACACCGACGCCGAAGGTTTCGCCAATGCCGTCGACGTGGGCTACGACATGATCCGGCACGATCTCCTGGCGCGGATCGGCGAGACCCTCACGCGTGAGGGGGATAATCAATTGCCACCCCGGCTGATCGGGGGGAGTCGTTCGTGAGCATGATCCGTTCTGTTGTTCTCGGCTGCGGAAGCTACCTGCCGGCCCGTGTCCTCACCAATACCGAGCTGGCGCAGACGGTCGACACGTCCGACGAATGGATCGTGCAGCGCACCGGCATCCACGAGCGCCGCATCGCCGCCGACGGCGAGCTGACCTCGGACCTGAGCTTCAACGCCGCGCGCGCCGCGCTCGCCCACGCCAAGGTCGATGCGCAGTCGGTCGACCTGATCGTGCTCGCGACCTCGACCCCCGACCAGACCTTTCCGGCCACCGCGGTGACCGTGCAGGATCGTCTCGGCATCCACCACGGCGCCGCGTTCGATGTGCAGGCGGTGTGCTCGGGTTTCGTCTATGCGCTGGCCACCGCGGACGGGCTGTTGCGGACCGGCACCCACAAGCGCGCGCTGGTGATCGGCGGCGAGACCTTCTCGCGCATCCTCGACTGGACCGACCGCACCACCTGCGTGCTGTTCGGCGACGGCGCCGGCGCGGTGGTGCTGGACGCGCAGGAACTCACCGGCAGCAAGGACGATCGCGGCATCCTGACGTCCTATCTGCGCTCCGACGGCCGCTACCGCGACAAGCTCTATGTCGACGGCGGCCCGTCCTCGACCCAGACCGTCGGCCATCTGCGCATGGACGGCCGCGAGGTCTTCCGCCACGCGGTCGGCTCGATCTCGGAAGCGATCGAGGGCGCGCTCGCGCGCTCCGGCTTCAAGTCCGAGGACATCGACTGGTTCGTGCCGCACCAGGCCAACAAGCGCATCATCGACGGCGTCGCGCGCAAGCTCGGTCTCAAGCCCGAGCAGGTGGTGCTGACGCTCGACCGTCACGGCAACACCTCGGCGGCCTCGATCCCGCTCGCGCTTGCCGACGCGGTGGCCGACCGCCGCATCAAGCGCGGCGACCTAGTGATGCTCGAGGCGATGGGCGGCGGCTTCACCTGGGGCGCGACGCTGATCCGGTGGTGAACACGCTGCCTGCCCGCAGGGCTCGTAGCCCGGGCTGAGCGGGAGCGAAGTCCGGGACGGACCTGTCGAACTGCGCGGGTTCTCCCGGATTTCGCTGCGCTCAAGCCGCGCGACGACGTTTGCGCGAGCATCATCGTTCCCGCTGCTTCTTTCACCGCCGGCATGGGATGTAAGATTCGGGTGTAAGATTTATTCTTGAGAGCAATCATAAGCTTAGGTTCGAAACTTACATTCTTACGGCTCTTACCACTATGTGCCTTTTCGGCGTAGCGATGCGTTTACAAGTCCCGTTCGTAGCCCGGACTGAGCGCGAGCGAAGTCCGGGACGGACCTATCGAATTGCACGCGCTCTCCCGGCTTTCGCTGCGCTCAGGCCGGCCTACGAGGCGATGCCGCGCGACACTCTCGGCGCACAGGCCCCCAGGACGATAGTCCTTGACGATGCCGCGTCAAATCCTTTTCGTGCGTTATGAACGAAACCCGTATGATAACCCGTCCACGAAATGGGGCGGGTTTCGCCAAGGCGCGGCGTCGTCAGTTGTTTTCGCCGTATCGCTATCAAAAGAATTTTTTGCGAAGCGCGCTTGAACGGCGCCTCACCACATTGTGTTTGCGGGCTCCAAGGCGACGACGTATCGTTAAATCATGCGTTTCCTTGCTTGCCGACGCCTGATCGCCGTCGTGACCGTGGCGCTGATGACGATCAGCGCCGCCGCGCATCGTGCCATGGCCGCAGAGATGAATGCGGAACCGGCCATGGCGATGTCGGCCCAGGCAAGCGCGATGGAATCGCATGACGCACCGTGTCCGATGTCGTCCAATTGCGCGAACGACATGAACACGCACGCGATGGCGTGCTTTGCGCACTGCGCCAGTGTGGTGGGCGTTCTCGCCGAGCCTTCCCTCGCTCCCGTGACGAGCGTTGCTCGCCCGTTGGAACGGCCGCTGGCGCGTTCGCTCGCGAGCCTGCACGGGCCGCCCGATCCGCATCCTCCCAAGCTGCATATCGCGGTCTGACGCCTGCGCCGCGTCGATGCGCGGCGAGGGCTGCCGCCCGTCGACGGCGCTCCGGCCGTCCGGTGCGCCCGGATATGCGATAAGTTGAGCGGAGAGGATCACGATGTCCGACTCGTCGAATCCCGTGACGACGCAGAAGGTCGCCATCGGCGGCATGACCTGCGCCAATTGCGAAGTCATCGTCGAACGAAAACTGAAGCGCATCCCCGGCGTGGAGGGCGTGCGTGCGGATCACGCGCGCGGGCTTGCCGCGATCGAGCACCGCGGTCCATTGGACGTCGCGGCCCTGCAGCGTGCCGTCGAGGACGACGGTTATCGTATTTCGCCGTGGGACGATGCCGCGGTGGAAAACCGATTGACCTCGGGACGGGACTACGCCGAGATCGCGGGACTGTTCGTCGTCCTGGTCGGCGTGGTGTTCGCGCTCCACCATTTCGGGCTCGTGCCGCGCGGGGTCGCCTCCTCGGATACGATGAGCCTCGGCCTCGTTCTTCTGATCGGGCTTGTCGCATCGGTTTCAAGTTGCATGGCCGTCACCGGCAGCCTGCTGGTCGCCGCGGCGGCCGCGTATAACGAGCGCACGCCCGGCCTCAGCGGCTATCAGCGTTTCGTGCCGCATCTCTATTTCAATGCGGGGCGTCTTGTCTCCTACACGGTTCTCGGCGCCGCCATCGGTGCGCTAGGTTCGGCGCTGACGCTTTCCGAGATGGCGAGCGGCGTTCTCACCATTGCCGCGAGCGCGATCATGATCGTGCTCGGCCTCCAGATGCTGGGGTTCGTGCCGCGTTTCGGCCGCACCCTGCTGCCGAAATCGCTCGCCCATGGCGTCCATGATCTTGCTTCGCGCAAGGTGGCGGGCGGAGCGTTCACCGCCGGCGCACTGACCTTCTTCCTGCCTTGCGGGTTCACCCAGGCGCTGCAGCTTTACGTGCTCGGCAAGGGAAGCGCCATGACCGGCGCTCTCACCATGCTGGTATTTGCGCTCGGCACGCTGCCGGCTTTGCTGTCGCTGTCGGCACTGTCGAGCTTCGCGACGGGCGCCTTCCACAAACATTTTCTACGCCTCGCGGGGGCCGTGGTGATCGTACTGGGTGTCCTGAATATTCAATACGGGCTCGTGCTGAGCGGCCTCGGCGGCTCGGCGCCGGCGGAGAGCATGGCCGGCGGCATGGCGCCGGTGCGCGCCAGCCAGGAGGGCGGCAAGCAAGTCGTCAGCATGCGGATCGTCGAATTCAATTACGTACCGGCGGTTTTCGAGGTGAAGCAGGGCATTCCGGTCGAATGGCGTATCGACGCCAGTGAGGCCGTCGGGTGCGGCCTGGTCCTTCTGGCGCCGGGCCTTCGTATCCGCCAGCTGCTGTCGTCGAAGAGCACGAGCCTGGTCACCTTCACGCCCCGCCAGACCGGCGAGTTTCAGTTCAATTGCGGAATGGGGATGATGTCGCCGTGGGAGGCGAGGTTCATCGTGGTTCCGCAGGGCTGACCGCGATGAAAACGGCGACATTCAGCATAGGCGGAATGCATTGCGGCTCTTGCTCGGCGCGCAACGAGCGCACGCTCAAGAAGCTCGCAGGCGTGCAGGAGGTCAGCGTCAACCTTGCGACGCATAGCGCCCGCGTCGTCTTCGACGAAAACCTCACTTCCGAGCAGACCCTGCACGAAGCCGTCATCGACAACGGCTACGAGGTGCTGGCGCGCGACTATGCCGGCGACCACAAGGCGAGAGCGCAACGCGAATTGAAGGAAGCCCGTCAGCGCGCATATGCGGCGCTGCTGCTGGCGGCTCCCGTCATGGCGCTTGCGATGCTCGAGCTCCATCTGCCCTGGGACCTCTACGGCCGCAACCTCGGTGCTTGGATTCAGGCGATCCTGAGCGGCGCGGTGATCCTCGGGCTCGGCTGGCAATTCCATGTCGGAATGCTCCGGCAGGCGCGCAATGCATCGGCCAACATGGACACACTGATCTCGCTCGGCACTCTGGCGGCGTTTTTCTACAGTCTGTGGGGGATGGCCGCAGGGGACGCTCATCTCTATTTCGAGACCGGCGCGGTTATTGCCGCGCTCATTCTGCTCGGCCGCTATTTCGAGGCGCGAAGCCGAGGCCAGGCGAGCGCGGCGATCGAGAAGCTGATCGATCTCGGCGCCAAGAGCGCGCGCGTCGTTTCCGGCGGCGCTGAGACGGATATCCCGATCGAGCACGTAAAGGTCGGCGATCTCCTGCTGGTCAAGCCCGGCGAGAAGATACCGGTCGATGGCACGGTCGTGCGCGGAAGCTCCAGCGTGGATGAGTCCATGCTGACGGGCGAAAGCATGCCGGTCGGCAAAAAGGAAGGCGATGCCGTGTTCGGTGCAACGCTCAACGGCAGCGGTGCGCTCACCATGAAGGTCACCAAGACCGCAGAGAACACGACGCTCGCGCAAATCGTGCGTTTCGTCGCCGATGCCCAGGCGAACAAAGCCCCGATCCAGAAGCTGGCCGACCGTGTATCCGGCATCTTCGTGCCGGTCGTGCTTGGCATCGCCGTGCTGACTGCGATCGGCTGGTTCATTCACACCGGCGACGTCGCGCAGAGCATCATTCCTGCGGTCGCCGTCCTGGTCATCGCGTGCCCGTGCTCGCTCGGGCTCGCGACGCCCACGGCCATCATGGTCGGTACCGGCCTCGGGGCGCGGCGGGGCATCCTGATCAAGAATGGCGAGGCGCTGGAACGGGGCCGGCATGTCGACGTGGTGGCATTCGACAAGACCGGTACGCTGACCGAAGGCCGGCCAAGCGTTGCCGCGATCCTTTCCTGCGCGCCAGACGCGGCCGAGGCCGACGTGCTGCGCGCCGCCGCCAGTATCGAGGCGCTGTCCGAGCATCCTCTCGCGCAGGCGGTGGTGCAGGCCGCGCGGGACCGACAATTGCCGCTCGCGGACGTTTCCGGCTTCGAGAGCGTCGCCGGCAAGGGCGTGCGCGGCCGGGTTGACGGTGTCGATCTGTTGGTCGGGAGCCCGCGGTTGTTGCAGGAAAGCGGCGTGCCGCTCGGCGATCACAGGGAAGCCATCGCGGAGCGCGAGGCGCGCGCGCAGACGGTTGTCGCGGTCGCGCGCGACGGCGTGCTGCTGGGGCTGGTGTCGATCTCGGACGCCGTGAAGCGCGATGCGGCGGAAGCGATCGCCCGGCTTCACGCCGAGAACATCGAAACGGTGCTCATCACCGGCGACAATCGCAGGACCGCCACCGCGCTTGCGGCAACCATCGGCATCAAACGGATATTTGCCGAGGTGCTGCCTCATGAAAAGGCCGAACAAGTCGGCCGTCTGCAGGCCGAAGGGAATCGCGTCGCCTTTGTGGGGGACGGCATCAACGACGCCCCCGCGCTGGCGAAGGCCGACCTCGGCATCGCAATGGGAACGGGAACGGACGTCGCGATCGAAGCGGGCAACATCGTGCTCGTGAAAGGCCATCCGATGAAGGTGATCGAGGCTCTTACGCTTTCACGCGCGACATTCCGCACGATCAAGCAGAACCTGTTCTGGGCCTTCTTCTACAATGTCGCGGCGCTGCCGCTCGCGGCCTTCGGACTTCTCAATCCGATGGTGGCCGCTGCCGCCATGGCGCTTTCGAGCGTGAGCGTGGTCGGCAACAGTCTGCGCATACGACGGCTTCGGATCGTCTCAAACTGACCGAGACGCTCGACAGCGCGATTCTCTGCGGCCTGCCTGACAGGGCCGCTTCCCCCACCAAACACGGCTATTTGGTGGTGCTTTTTGACATCAAGGGCGAGAAGCCGCCCCCATCCGGTGGTAGGCGGGTAGGCGACGACCCTGTTGTCCCCCGTTGACTTTGCTTGCAGCGAGCGAATATCGTTTGATAAAACAGAGGGATATGATAATCGCCGAAAGCGGGGCAGGCGATGAGCGCAAAGACGATCACACGCGCAGATCTCTGCGAGGCGGTCTACCAGAAGGTAGGGCTGTCGCGCACGGAGTCTGCCACACTTGTGGAACTGGTGCTGAAGGAGATCACCGATTGCCTCGAACGGGGCGAGACGGTGAAGCTGTCGTCGTTCGGCTCCTTCGTGGTGCGCAAGAAAGGCCAGCGGATCGGCCGCAATCCGAAGACCGGCAAGGAAGTTCCAATCTCGCCGCGTCGGGTGATGGTGTTCAAGCCGTCCGCCATCCTCAAGCAGCGCATCAACGGCCTGCCGGAAGGCGCCAACGGCGCAGACGACAAAGAGTGACGCAGGCACGCTCTAAGGGGGCAGGGCTGCAGTGGAAAAATCGCCGGACGCATTCCGTACCATCAGCGAAGTGGCGGTCGACCTCGACGTGCCGCAGCACGTGCTCAGGTTCTGGGAAAGCCGCTTCCGTGAAATAAAGCCGATGAAGCGGGGCGGCGGCCGTCGCTACTACCGCCCGGACGATGTGTCGCTGCTGCGCGGCATCCGCCATCTGCTGTACGGCGAGGGCTACACCATCCGCGGCGTGCAGCGCATTATCCGCGAGCAGGGCGTTAAATTCGTGCAGGCGGCCGGGCATCCGGTCCGCACCCCGCAGGCCGACGTCGACGAACTGATCGAGGAGGTCGAGGCGCCGGATTCCGCCGCCGCCGAGGCGGAGCGCAGCCGCGGCCTGTTTGCGCTCCTGCCCGCGCTGCTCGGCGACCGCAACGAGCCGCCGGGGCCGGAATTCGCTGCGGAGGACCTGCGGCCCGAGCCGGCGCCACCGTCGCAGCGGCCGGTTCCGCCGGTGCCGGGCCAGAGCGCCATTCCGCGCGAGGACCTGCGGCGGCTGCAGTCGGCCTTGCACGAGCTCAAAGAATGCCGCCGGCTGCTCGACGCGTCGCTGCACGCGACGGCGTAACAGCGCCGCGGTCCTAGGCTTCAGCTGAATTCTCCGTCATGCCCGGCACCCGGGTCGTGCCTCCGGCGCGCCCGAGTGTAAACTCTTGCGCCGGGCATCCACGTCTTTACACTTTGAGCGACCAAAAGACGTGGATGGCCGGGACAAGCCCGGCCATGACGAGTGCTGCTACGCCGGCTTGCAACAACAAGAAAAGACAAAGGAGACGCCCATGAAAGTCACGCCATTGTCGAAGGCGCTCGGCGCCGAGATCACCGGGCTCGATCTGCGGCAGCCGCTCGATGACGCCACCGCGCAGGTGATCCGCGACGCCTTCGACCAGCACATCTTCGTCGTATTCCGCGCGCAAAAGCTCTCGGAGGAGGATCAGATCCGCGCGGCCGGCTATTTCGGCAAGGTCCATATCCGCCGCCGGCCGGTGACCACGCGCGATCCCGGCGGCCAGTTCGATACGCCGTTCATGCTGGTGACGAACATCGTCGAGAACGGAAAATCGATCGGCGTGTTCGGCGACGGCGAGATGTGGTTCCACCACGACACCAGCTACTATCCGGAGCCGCACCGCGCGACCTTGCTTTATTCGATGAAGCTGCCGTCCTGGGGTGGCAACACCTGCTTCTCCAACATGTACAAGGCCTACGAGAACATCCCGCGTCCGCTGCGGGACAAGCTCGAAGGCAAGAAGGTGCTGCAGGTGCACGATTACAAGCGGCGCGAACGCCTCGACCTCGACAAGATCGACCTGAACAGCGTGCGCCATCACGAGCAGCCGATCTTCATCACCCATCCGGCGACCGGCCGCAAAGCGCTCTATATCAGCCGGCTGATGTCGGCGCGCATCGTCGGGCTGTCACGCGACGAGAGCGCGGCCGTGCTCGAACAGTTGTTCGAGATCTCGGAGGACCCGGCGATCGTCTACGAGCACGAATGGAAGCTCGGCGACCTGGTGATCTGGGACAACTGGTGCTCGATCCACGCCCGCAAGGATTTCCCACGCGACCAGCCGCGGCTGATGCGGCGGCTCACCATCGAAGGGCAGGCGATGCGGTTTTGAGCAGGGGGTGTTGGCTAAGTCCATTTTCCGCATGTGTCCCGGACGCGGTGCAGCACGCAGTGATGCACCGCTGATCCGGGACCGTCTAAACGGCGGTTTCACAGCTCCGAGGATGGAACGGTCCTGGGTCTGCAGCGCACTACTTCGTATTGCGCTGCGCCCGGGACACAAGGCCTACTACTGCCCTTTGATGCCCGCGTCGCGGATGATGCGGCCATAGTCGTCGTACTGGCTGCGGATGTGCCTGCCGAAATCGTCGAGGCAGGTGCCGACCGGGTAGAGCCCGAGCTTGAGCAGGCGCGGCGTCAGCTCCGGCGCCTTGAGCGCGGCCTGGAACCAGGACGCGAGCTGCGCGGTCGCCTCGCGCGGGGTCTTCGCCGGCGCGACCACGCCGAACCAGACCTCGACGTTATAGCCCTTGTAGCCGAGCTCATCGACGGTCGGCACGTCCGGCAGCGGCGGGATGCGCTTGAGCGACGCCGAGGCGAGCGCGCGCACGGTGCCGGCGTGCAATTGCTCCACCGCCTCGGAATAGTTGGTGAGCACTGCGTGGACGTGGCCGCCGAGCAGCGCGGTCATCGCCGGCGCGCCGCCGGGGTAGGGCACATAGGTGACGTCGATCTTCGACATCGCGCGGAACTGCTCGAAGCCGATGTGCTGGGTGGTGGCGGGGCCGACGGTCGCGAACACCAGCGTGCCGGCCTGCGCCTTGGTGCCGGCGACCAGCTCGGCCAGCGTCTTATAGGGCGAGTCCGCCTTCACGACGAACACCTGCGGCGACGCGAGCAGGTAGCAGACCGGCTCGAAGCTGGTCAGCGGGTCGTAGGCCACCTTGCGCAGATGCGGATTGATGACCAGCGAGTTGCCGTTGATGACGAGCGTATTGCCGTCCGGCGCCGCCCGCGCCACCGCCTCGTAGGCGATCGAGGCGCCGCCGCCCGGGCGGTTCTCGACCACCACGGACACGCCCTGGTTCTTGGCGATGTGCTCGGTCAGCAGCCGCGCCAGGATATCGGCGCTGCCGCCGGCGGGAAATGGCACGACGACGCGGATCGTCCGCGCTGTTTGCGACCAGGCGTGCTGGCCGGCAAGCGGGATCGCCATCGCGGCGGCGATGGCGGCGGCTCCGATCAGGCGGAGAAACTGGAGGGGCTTCATGGCACGGGTCTTTCGTTTTCCGATTTTTGCAACGGGCAACGTTGCGGCACGCTCGGTGCGTTCCCTCTCCCCGGAGGGGAGAGGGTTAGGGTGAGGGGGTTCGAACCTATCGAGGGACCTAACCCCTTCACCCCACCCCTCTCCCCAGTCGAAGTCGGATGTTTCCGACTTCGACCACTCCTTTGATGCCGAACTCGGGTAAACCCGAGTTCGGGTGGGGAGAGGGAGTAGACCGCGTCTGCCGTACAATGTGTCTCACACTTGAACGCTAGGCAAATTGGGCTATGGCCGGCTTGCCTGCTTCCGAAGCGCTTCGATCTCGGCTTCGCTGCGCGGGGTGATCACCGCGACCTTGCGCGTGCGGTAGTAGGGCACGATCACCTGCATCGGCTGGCCCTCCCGCTCCAACAGCGAGATGTGGCGGGACTCGGTGCCGCGATTGGGCAGGTCGAACAACGTCCACTGCAACGTCGCCGGATTGTACTTCGCCACCTTGTCGGTGCTCCACAGGTGCGTCCACACATTATGGTTCTTGTCGACCGACACCTGGTAGGGCTGATGCGCTTCCGGATTGGGCAGCGGTACCAGCGTGACCTGCTTGGTGTTGATGTCGACGCGCGCGAGATTGCCGCCGAAGGAATTGCCGATCCAGACATGCGGGCCGTTCTTGTCGGCGCCCATGCGGCGCGGCGACTGCGCCCAGGCGAACGGCGTGTTGAAATCCGGCACCACGAAATTCTCGTAGAGCTTCACCTGCTCGGGCGTGAGGTTCTCGATCACCGACTGTTCCGGCGGCAGCTTGAACTCGTGCGACTGCCCGGTGGTGATGTCGCTGTAGTTGACGAGGTCGTGCGTCATCAACAGCCACCAGCCGTTGCCGGCCGAGTCGGCGGCGAGGCCGTACACGGTCGCGGTGCCGTGCTTGTCCTTATAGGTCTTGGACTTGAACTCGGTGAACTTCTCCTCGGCGATGTTGAAGCGCAGCGCGCCGTCCGGCGACGTCACCCAGATATTGCCCTTCATGTCGGCGTCGATCGTTCCCGCCGTGCCCGACATGGTCGTCGGCGGCACATACATGTCGAGCTTCTCGGTGCGCGGATCGAGCTTGGCGAGGCCGCCGTGCCCGCGCTGCACGTGGGAGCGAAGGTTGAACCAGAGGATGCCGTTCTCGTCGCTGACGATGCCGTGGCTGCCCGCGACGATGCCGCGGCGGTCGGGCAGGGTGAAGTGCTTCACCGCGCCGGTCTTGGCGTCGATCCGCGCGTATGACGTCACGCGGCTCGGCCGCGAGTAGACGATCCAGATGTTGCCGTCGCGGTCGCCGGCCGCGTCATGCACGCCGGCCATGTGGCCCGACTCGGATGCCGTGCCGAGCGACCAGTCGCTGCCGTCGTTGGTCTGGACGTGATTGTCTTCGGTGGGGAAGTCGTACTCCTTGACCACGATGCGGGCGGCCTCGCCCGAGGGGCGCGGCAGCAGGTTGAACCGCATCGAGCTCTCGCCCGGGCCACGCGCTCGCGCGAGATACTTCGCGAGGTCGCGCTGGTGGAAGTCGATGTTCGGCGTGATCCGCTTGTCCGGACGTGGATAGGTGCCGTTGACGTTGACCTGCTTCATCAGGTCCATGATCTTGTACCAGCCCTCCTCATCGAAGCGGTGCTGGAGGACATAGCTCGCGCTGTGGCAGCCGGTGCAGTTCTTGCGCACCTGCGTCTTCATGCGGAAATCTTCCGGGGTGTCGCCCGGCAGCGCGGCGAGGAATTCATCGCCGGGAAACTGCCTGATCCAGGCCTCGCGGTCGGTGATCGGCTTGAGCACGAAATTCTGCGCCCGCGCCTTGCCGACGGCGACGTTGCTGACCGCGCGCTCGAACTGCACCGCCTGCGCCCAGACCCGGTAGTTGCCTTCGGGCAGCGGCGGGAAGTAGTAGTTGCCCTGCGCATCGGTGTACACGCTGGTGGTGATGGTTGCGCCCTCGGCTTTCGCCGACACGGTGACGCCGCCCAGCCGTTCGCCGGTGGCGGAGGTGATGGCGCCGGACAGCGGCGCGTCGGCATGGGCGGGCGAGGTGGCGGGCAGGGCGGTCGCGCCCATCGCCACTGCGAGGGCGACGAGACTGACGCTGGCGAAACGGCGTGCGCGTGTCATGTGCGTTCTCCCGAGTATTCTTGTTTATGCGTAAAGCGGATTACTTCGGCGGCAGGTTCACCACCTGGTGGCCAGGCGGCAGCACCGCGAGATAGGCCGCGATCGCGGCGATCTCTCCGGCATTGAACATGTATTTGAAGCCCGGCATGCGGGGCGTGCCGTCCGCGACGATGCCGCGCACGATCTCCTGGTTGCCGCCGGCGGTCTCGCGCGACAGTTCCGGTCCATACATGCCGGAAACGAGCGTCGGCCGGGTGTGGCAGACCCCGCAATGCTGGTCGACCAGTCTGCGCCCGAGCATCTGTGTCTGGTTGAGTTCGACGTCCGCCGCCGCCGCGCCGTGCAGGCCGGCCAGCAGGAGCGCCATTGCGGTAACGCCGACTTTCATCGCGTCCCCTCCCTTGTTGGTTCTTGTTTAGGTAGCGGCGGACAGCTTAGCCCGATTCAAGCGCGCGACAAGGATGCCGGTTTGAAAATCGGCGGCGGGGCCCTATGGTCGGTTTTCCACCCCGTCCTCCGCAAGCGCCCGCCATCCCATGAGACTCGTCAACACTTTCATCGGTAGCCCAGTCCAGCGGGTCGAGGATCTGCGCTTCCTGCGTGGGCGCGGGCAGTATGTGGACGACCTCGTGCGTCCGGGGCAGTGGCACGCGGCCGTCGTGCGCAGCGGCGTGGCGCATGGCCGGCTCAAGGCGGTCGATACCGCCGCGGCGCTGGCACTGCCGGGCGTGCATGCGGCGATCACGGCGCGGGACCTGCCGCGCCCGATCCCGTTGATCCCGTTCCGCCGGCCGAATCCGCGGATGACGCCCTGGATGCAGCCGGTGCTGGCCGACGACGTGGTGCGCTATGTCGGCGAGCCGGTCGCGCTGGTGCTCGCCGAGAGCGCCGAGCGGGCCGAGGACGGTGCCGCCGCAGTGGCGCTCGACATCGAGCATCTGCCCCCGGTCGCCGATCGCCGCGCCTCCGCGCGCGGCGACGTGCTGCTGGTGGCGGGCACCGGGAGCAACCGTGCCGCGGTGTACACCGCTGCCGACGGCGACATCGAGGCGGCCTTCGGCAACGCCGCCTATACGCGGCGCGAAGAGTTCCGCGTGCAGCGGATGACCGCCATGACCATGGAGACGCGCGGGCTGCTGGCGGAGTGGGACGCGAAGGCCGGCCGGCTCACGGTGTCGGGCGCGGCGAAGCTGCCCTTCTTCAACCGCCGCGCCATGGCGGCGATGATGAAGCTGCCGGAGGAGGCGGTCGACTATGTCGAATACGACGTCGGCGGCGGCTTCGGCGCGCGCGGCGAGTTCTACCCGGAGGATTTTCTCGTCGCGTTCGCGGCGCGCAAGTTCGGCCACCCGGTGAAATGGGTCGAGGATCGCCGCGAGCATTTCATGGCGATCGGCCATTCGCGCGAGACCGAATGCGAGCTTGAGATCGCGCTCGACCGTGACGGCTTGATCCTCGGGCTGCGCGGCGACATCTTCGTCGATATCGGCGCCTATGTGCGCCCCAACGGCATGACCCCGGTGCGCAATCTCGCGCAATTCACCACCGGGCCCTATCGCGTCCCGAACCTGGCCGTGGAATCGCACGCGATGGTCACCAACAAGACGCCGTCCGGCACGTATCGTGGCCCGGGACGCTTCGAGGGCGGCTTCTTCATGGAGCGGCTCCTCGACATGGCGGCGAAAGATCTTGGCCTCGACCGGCTGGAGATCAGACGGAAGAATCTCATTCCGCGCGCCGCGATGCCCTATGCGCTGGCGCTGGTGCGGCCGAACGACGGCTTCCCCGACACTGCCTGCGACAGTGGCGACTATGCGAGCGCGTTCGACCGCTGCATCAAGGATTTCGGCTGGACGGAGAAGGCGAAACAGAACGGCAAGCTCGTCAACGGCCGCTACCACGGCCTCGGCATCGCCTGCTTCATCGAAGGCGGCGGCTCGGGGCCGCGCGAAACGGCCCGCATCGTGATCGAGCGCGACGGCTCGTTCGCGGTCTATGTGGGCTCGTCGGCCGTCGGCCAGGGCGTCGAGACCATCATGGCGCAGATCGCCGCCGACGCGCTCGACGTGCCGATCGAGCAGGTCACGGTCTACCACGGCTCCACCACGTACCTGCCGGAGGGCTACGGCTCCTACGGCTCGCGCGCGACGGTGATGGGCGGCTCGGCGATCGTCGCGACGGCCAACGCGCTGATCGAGCAGATCCGCGCCGCCGCCGCCGGGCGGCTCGGCGTCGCTCCCGAGGCAGTGACATGGCGCGATGGCAGGGCCGGCACCGCCGACGGCCGCCGCGTGGCGACGGCCGAGCTCGCCGGACTTTCGGCCGACGGCAAGTTCGACAATTCAAAGGCGACCTACACCTACGGCACCGCGGTCGCGCATGTCGCCGTGGACGCCCGCACCGGCGGCGTCGACGTGCTCGACTATCTCGTGGTCGACGACGTCGGCCGCATCATCAATCCGGAGACGCTGCACGGGCAGGTGATCGGCGGGGCGGTGCAGGGGCTCGGCTCGACCTTCAGCGAGGAGATCGCCTACGACGAGCAGGGCCAGCTCTTGGTCGCCTCGCTCGCTGATTATCTCGTGCCGCTTGCGACCGACTATCCGAACCTGCGCGCGCTCTCGCTCGAGGGGCACCCGTCGCCCAATAATCCACTGGGGGCAAAAGGCGCGGGCGAGGGCGGCATCATCCCGGTCGGCGGCGCGCTGTCGAACGCGGTGGCGGCGGCGCTGTCCTCCTTCGGCGCCGAGCCGCGCGTGCTGCCGCTCACGCCGGCGCGAATCTGGCAGCTGATCAAGGATGCGCGGAACGCCGGATCTCCTTAGATCACCCGGCAGCGCTACATCTCGGTACCGGTGAACGTCGAACCATTTCGGTGCGGCTACGGTTGCCGCAAAATTTTCGCGCGCAGCGACCTACCGCGTTACCAAGTTGAGTGAAGGACGGATAAGCAGCTGTGGAAGGCCTTCAATGTGACAAAAACAAGCCCTCACATCCGGTCGCGGGAAACTGGGAGCGGGTGGGGGCTGGTTTGATCTCAGACGCACGGCGCACGGGAACGAGTCGTGTCCGCAAGCGCGGACCGAGAGCAACGTCCGCAGATACCTCCGAGCGGAAAGCGGATGCCAAGCGCGTGGTGGCTCGAGCGCTCGGCGACGAGTTCGTCTCGGAATACGAGAAACTGCAGAAGGACCTGCGCGACCTCGCCGAAGGGATCCGCATGATCCGGCGCGCCACCGAGCGCGCGTGCCGGGGCGGGGTGCTGCCGGCGGTCGAAGAAGGCGCGTTGACGCCGCTGCAGGAATGCGCAGCCATCGCGCGCGCGATCTATCGCGCGGCCCGCACGCCGGACCATCAACGGCCTGTCGGCCGCAAACCAAATCTTGCGGCGCAAGATCGCTGATCAAGCCGCAAGTCTCTGCGCGTCCCCCGACCGCGCATGCGGCAGTCCCAAGACCAAGGTAGGTCCACTCTGCTGCCCACAATTGCTGGGAAGACGGCTGTAATTTGAATCGCTTTGCGGGCCGTCCCAAGACGACACGGTGATTCACCGCGCTCGTCTGCGCGCGCACAATCCGCGCATGACAAACGCAATCAGGACAGCC
Organism: Xanthobacteraceae bacterium; assembly: GCA_019745775.1. Lineage (GTDB taxonomy): Bacteria > Pseudomonadota > Alphaproteobacteria > Rhizobiales > Xanthobacteraceae > VAZQ01. The sequence goes on from JAIESR010000028.1 coordinate 164,314, forward strand.
ACGCATCGTGCGGAACGGGCACCTTCCCCGTGCCGGGAGGTGCCGAGCCTGGCCGCCGAATTCGCTCAGTTCCGGCGAGCTCTGAGAGAGGTGCTGGACCCATATCGGCCCGAGCGCCACTACATGCGCGGACCCGGCCCGAAGTGGCGCGCGAAGCACGCCGCGCCGTCGCGGGCTGCATAGGGACAACCATGCGGTCCATGCGGACCCGCCCCCGTCACACCGCCCGCAGCGTCGGCATCAGCCGCAGTGCGTTGTCGCGATCGATCGCCTTGAGCTCGGCGGCGTCGAATACGCCGCAGTTCTGCAAGCCGACGACATGCTCTTCGGTGGTCAAGTGCGGCCAGTCCGTTCCGGATCGGCCTGCTAGGTTCCGGTCAGGTTACCTCAGCATCGACTTGAATTTGTGGGTCGCGTGATTGGGAAAATTTCGCGTGCATATTCGGCGAGCATTTCGCAGAAGGCGATGGCATAGCGCGGTCGAGGTCGTCGCCTGTCCCACAGGATGATCGAAGGTTCGCGCAGACGCTTGCCACGATACGTAACCGCGACAATTCGCAAAGAGTAGGAGTGCGTTCGCAATACTGACGGAATGATGGAAACGCCATGCCCAGCTTCCGCCATCGCAAGCAAGGTTCGTGGATCGCGACTTTCAAGCACAATCTTCGGCTTCAGCCCTGCAAGGCGACAGGCGGCGTCGAAGGTTCTGCGAAGCACGAAATCCGAGCTGAGCAGCAGTAGCGGATGAGGCGCAAGCTGCGCGATCTCAATGCTGCTGCCCTTGCCGAGTGCCACCGAAGGCTTGGAGGCCGCCAGGATATCGATAGATCCAAGCGGGTGACTCGCGAACCGCCGATCATCGGGCTGAAGCGCGTGAATGAGACTTTGCCCCAGGCTGATCTCGCCTCGTTCCAACATCCCCAGCATTTCGGGACCATGCGCGTCGATCAATCTCACCTGTACTTTGGGAAAGCGTCTTGCGTATCGATGTAGAAAATCCGCGAACAAACTTTCGATATTCCCCGGCGCGGCTGCCACCTTTAGCACGCCGGATTCCTCGTGCCGAAGCAACTGTGCCCGCTCGCGTACTGCGTTCGCGTGGTTCAACAGATCGCGGCAGTCGCCCAGCAACTGTTCGCCTTGGCTGGTTAACCGAAGGCGCCCTCCCGCCCGATCGAACAGTGTCAGGCCAAGCTCCTCCTCGAGATTTCTGATCTGTCTGGACAGTGCAGGCTGTGCGATCCGCAGGCTTTGCGCAGCCCTCGAAATGGTGCCGAGCTCGGCCACAGCTACGAATGTTCGCGCCTGTCGCAGGTCCATACCATTTTCTATGCCGGATCGGCATAGCCGGCCAGAGCCATTTTGTATTGGATGGCCAGCGGAAGTTGTGGCCAATTTGCGTGCGTTTCACGTTCGTCAGGGCACCAACGCTCCGGGGCATTCATGAAACTTTCCCGCCGGCGAATTCTTCGTCTGGCAAGCGGTGCTGCCGCTCTGCCGCTCACGATGCGCAACGCAAGGGCACAAGCCTATCCGACCCAACCAATCACGCTTGTGCACGGTCTTGCGCCTGGCGGGGGCGTCGACACCACCGCCCGTATCGTCGCTGACGGTTTGTCGCGGCGGCTCGGTCAGCAGGTCATCGTGCAATCCAAACCCGGCGCCTCATCCACGCTCGCCTCGGCGCAGCTCGCTCGCGCCGCGCCGGACGGCCATACCCTCGGCTTCCTGGCCAGCACCTATGCAACCGCGGCGGCGATGCACAGCAAGCTGCCATTCCGCCCGGTCGACGATTTCGCAATGCTTGGCCAGGTTATCGAGTTTCCTCTGGTGGTGGCTTCGCACGCCGACCATGCAGCCCGCAGCATCTCCGATTTGATCAAGATGGCACGGACCGCGGAGAGCCCCTTGCTCTACGGTACGCCCGGGCTGGGCTCGATTGCGCATCTGTTGGTCGAACATTTGGCGCAACAGGCAAAGTGTCAATTCCAACACGTGCCTTATCGGGGTGGGGGCGCGCAGGCCCTGACAGAGCTACTCGCCAGACGTATCGATTTCATGGTCGATCCTCCCATAATCCTGTTGGAGCACGTCAGGAACGGCACAGTGCGCATCCTCGCGGTCACGACCGCGACACGGGTTGATGCGCTGCCTGATATTCCGGCCATTGCCGAAGCGGGATTCCCGCAGTTTGACGTGAGCGGTTGGATGGGGCTCGTGGGTCCGGCGGGCTTGCCCGAGCGTATCGTGCATCGCTTGAATTCCGCACTCGTCGATACGCTAGTGGAACCAGGCGTCGTTCAACGCATCCGTGCGCTCGGCAATAAGCCCCGGCCCTCCACGCCGGATGAACTGAAAGCGCGAATCGCCGCCGAAATCCTCCAGTGGTCGGCGGTGATTGATGCCGCCAAAATCGAGCGTATCTGATGTGCCTTCGATAGGGGGCTCGCCCAAAGCGGGACCCGCCCCAGTCACACCGCCCGCAGGGTCGGCATCAGCCGCAATGCGTTGTCCCGATCGATCGCCTTGAGCTCGGCGGCGTCGAACACGCCGCAGTTCTGCAAGCCGACGACATGCTCCTCGGTGGTGAGATGCGGCCAGTCGGTGCCGAACAGCATCTGCGACACCGGCGCGACCGCGCGCAGCGCCGCCATCGGCGCGCGCTCCGGCGCCTGCGCGATGTCGTAGAAGAATTTGCGTGCCTCCGGCGAGAAGCCCTCGGGCAGGATCGGCTGGAATTCCGGGCTCTCCTTGACGCGCTTGTCGAAGCGGCGGATCAGGAACGGCATGGTGCCGCCGGCATGCGACCAGATCATCCGGACGTTCGGATAGCGCCGCGAGAAACCGCTGAACACGTACTTGGCGATCGCGCGCGTGGTGTTGGTGCCGTATTCGATGTCGGCGTCGCGCAGCCCCGGCACCAGCCGCTCGCAGCAGGGATGGCCGGTCGGATGCGTGTAGACGACGGCCCGGCGGCGGTCGAGCTCCGCGAAGATCGGCGCGAACAAGGGGTCGCCGAGGAATTTGTCGCCGTAGTTGGTCATCAGGTAGATGCCGTCGGCCTTCAGCGTATCGAGCGCGTATTCGATCTCCTTCAGCGAGCCCTCGACGTCCGGGAACGGCAGATAGGCGAACTGGCCGAAGCGTCCGGGATGATCGCCGGCGAGCTTCGCGGCGTATTCGTTCACCGTGCGCGAGAATTTGCGCGCATCGCGGGCGTCGGGATGGGAGAGGGCGGAGGCGCTGAGCGACATCACCGCGAGCGCGACGCCGCTCTTGTCCATGTCCTCGAGCTGCTTCGGGATGGTCGAGCGCTCGTTGAGGTAACTGCGCTTGGGGTCGACGAGATGACCGGGCGGAACGAAGTGCCGGTGCACGTCGATCCGGCCGGCATTGGCGGCGACCTTCGCGGGCGCCTGTTTGGCCGCAGGCGCTTGCGCGACCGCAGGCACGCTTGGCAGCACCGCAGAGGCCGCGACCGCCGCAAAGCCGGTGAGCAGGTCGCGCCGTGGCAGGCAGCAGACGCAGGACTGTCCGCGGTTCAGGCCGAAGCGACGTTTCGCGTTCTGGCTCTTTTGATCGGCCATCGATTCCTCCCGGCTGTTCTGGTGGGCCGATGCTGGGATGTCGTCCCGCAAAGGTCAACGCCTGGTCGCTGGGGTCATCCCGTAGTTCGTAGGCCGGCTTGAGCGCGGCGAAAGCCGGGACGGCCGGTCCAGGGTTTCGGGTTCCCGCTCAACCCGGGCTACTGGCGCCCAGCGCTATATCCCCATCATCTTGAGCTGGAATTCCGGATAGCGAAGCCCGGACGCCGCCTGCGGCGGGAAGGCATCGGAGAGCGCGCGCACCTCCGCGTCGGTCAGCGTGATGTCGACGGCGGCGGCGTTCTCCTCCAGATATTTGCGGCGCTTGGTGCCGGGGATCGGGACCACGCCGTCGCCCTGCGCCAGCAGCCAGGCGATCGCGATCTGCGCCATGGTGGCGCCCTTCTGCGCGGCGATCGTCTTGAGCGGGCCGAGCAGGTTGAGGTTCTTCTCGAAATTGCCTTCCTGGAAGCGCGGATGCGCGTGCCGGCGGTCGGCTTCGATCAGGTCGCCGCGGCTCTGGAAGGTGCCGGTGAGGAAGCCGCGGCCGACCGGCGAATAGGGCACGAGCCCGATGCCGAGTTCGCGGAGCGTCGGGAAGATCTCGTTCTCGATGTCGCGCGTCCATAGCGAATATTCGGTCTGGAGCGCGGTGAGCGGATGGGTCTTGTGCGCGCGGCGCAGCGTATTCGCGCCGGCTTCGCACAGGCCGAGATAGCGGACCTTGCCCTGCTCGACCAGGCGCGCCATCGCGCCGACGGTGTCCTCGATCGGCACGCTCGGATCGATGCGGTGGGCGTAGTAGAGGTCGATGTGGTCGACGCCGAGCCGCTTGAGGCTTGCCTCGCACGCGACCGGCACGTAGTCCGGCTTGCCGTTGACGCCGCCGCGCTGCCCGCCCGGGCCGCGGATGTTGCCGAACTTCGAGGCGATGAAATACTTGTCGCGGCGGCCCTGCACGGCCTTGCCGACCAGCTGCTCGTTGACGCCGGCGGCATAGGCGTCGGACGTGTCGAGCAGCGTGATGCCGATCTCGGCGGCGCGGTGAATGGTCGCGATCGACTCCACATCGTCGGGAACGCCGTAGTCCGCGCTCATGCCGGAGCAGCCCAGCCCGATGGCGGAGACGCGGAAGTCTTTTCCAAGCACGCGGTATTTCATGGTGTGTCGATCCTGACCTTGGCTGACCTTGGCAGTGCGGCATAACCCGCGAAAATCGGAACGAAATTGCCGCTCCTTTTGAAGCGATTTTTGCGTGCGGGGCAAGGCCCGCCCGGGCTGCGCAAGCGTGTGACGGGTGCGGCAATGCGGCGTTGCCGGGCGCTTCGCCGGACGGGTAGATTGTCGCCCCAAGACGCCGGCGGATGGATCGGCGGCGGCAGGGAAGCGGGAGCCAAGGACATGGATAAGCTCAGTCGCCGTGCGTTCGTTGCCGGTACCGCGCTGACGCTCGCGGGCGGCGTGCGGCCGTCGTTCGCGCAGGCGGTCGACATGGCGGCGGCCAAGAAGGAAGGCAAGGTCGTCTGGTACTGCTCGGTGCCAGTCGCGACCGCGCAGAAGGTCGCGAACATGTTCGAGAAGGAAACCGGCATCAAGGTCGAGCTGTTCCGCTCCGGCGGCTCCAACATCCTGCGCCGTTTCCAGCAGGAAGCCGACAGCGGCAAGGTGTTCGTCGACGTGCTTACCCACTCCGAGCCGGCGGCCGCGAGCGCGATGACCAAGAAGGGCCTGTTCGTTCCGTTCAAGGCTGCCGACTTCGACAAGGTGCCGGACGCGGTCAAGCATCCCGAGGGTTTTCATGTCGCGCAGCGCCTCAACGTGATGGCGATCTATGTGCGCGACGATCTCCTGCCGGCAGCGGACCGGCCCAAGACCTGGACCGATCTCATCAACCCGAAATACAAGGGCAAGATGGTGATGGCGGACCCGTCGTTCTCGTCGCTCCTGGTGGTGATCACCGGCACGCTGGCGCGGATGCACGGCTGGAAGTATTTCGAGGGGCTGCGCAAGAACGACATCATGATGGTGCAGTCGAACCAGCAGGTCTCCGACATGATCAAGCGCGGCGAGCGCATCATGGCGGTGGCCGCCGACGCCGCCTATGTCGGCGAAGGCCGCCGGCAGGGCATGAAGATCTCGACGCTCTATCCCGAGGACGGCACCTTCGTCATCGCGTCGCCGAGCTCGGTGGTGAAGGGATCGCCCAATCCGAACGCGGCGAAGGCGTTCGCCGAGTTTATGCTCGGCCGTACGGTGCAGGAGCTGTTCCCGCACGAATTCCTCTATTCCGCCCGCACCGACGTGCCGGGGCCGCAGGGTTATCCGCCGCTCACCTCGCTCAAGATCATGCCGGTCGACTACGATTACATCGAGGCGGAAAGCCCGCGCATCCGCAAGCGCTTCGCGGACGTGATGCAGTAGGCGCCGCTCGATCGTCCGCTCATGCCCGCGCCGGTCAGGGAGAAATCCTGTCTCTCAGCCGCCGGCGCCGGGGGCAAAGCCGTCGAGCCGGTCATGCTGAACCGTGGCGTAGGGTCGCGTCGGCGCGATAAACTATGGTGCTGGCACCGGCGTCTTGCTCGGTTTTGTGGACAGACATCGCGGAACTCGGTTCCTGGTTACCTCTCCGGCCCCGCATATGGCGGCTTTCCGACTTGCCAGCCTTGTTGCTGCCATAACCCACACGTCCCATTGTACCGCTGGGGTAAGGGGCCAGCTAAATCGCGAGCGCAAAGAAGCAAGTGTCGCAGGCACCAAGCGGCGTCAGTGCTGCAGAGGGCCAACCAACAAGAACGGCATGACGCAGCGCTCAAACTAGGAGTGTGTGAGTATGAGTACAAGTACGAGTACGAGTAGCCAGCCAAACAGCGAATTGGGGAATTCAAAATCTTCGCGGCCGCTCTTCGGCGGCAAGCGCCGCGTCGAACCGGATCCTGGCGGCGGTGCCATCGCCGAGGCCATGCGCCGCACGGAAGCGGCGCTGGTCAAGCTCCCGCATAGCCCGTCGCTGGACGCCGCAGACGCCGGCGCGTCGGCCGACGACAGGCGGTCCGACCCGGCGCCGTCGCCACAGGCGATCGCAGAAGAACGGGCGCAGCAGCTCGTCAACAACATCTCTTCGCAGATGCTGGGGGAGCTGCGCTCCTTGCGCGAGCAGATCGATGATCTGATGCGGGATATGAGTGAGCGCCGCGAATTGATCCGCGAGGCGATCCGGTCGCACGCCGAGTTCGCCGAGACGGCGATCCAGCATAAGATCATCATCGCGGAGTCGGTGGCGAAGCTGCGCGCCGAATTCGAAGCGTCGCGGACACCGCTGCCGCCGGTCCGCACGCTGTAGCACATGAAAATCGGTGGTCTGCGCATGTGCAGACCACCGGAGGGACCGCCTGCCGGAAACCGGCGCGTATTGCCGGGCGCTGCTCCGGAAGCGCTTTGCTTTGCGGGATGGCGGCGAGTGGAAATGGTCGGAGCGCCGAGATTCGAACTCGGGACCCCCAGTCCCCCAGACTGGTGCGCTAACCGGGCTGCGCTACGCTC